>DASXIN010000152.1:0-81953 GCA_036497945.1 Streptosporangiaceae bacterium
TTCGCTCGCCTGCACCTCGGGCAGATCCAGCACGGCATCGACCAGGCTCGCCCGCCTGCCCGGGGCAATATGCCCCGATGCCGCATGCAGCGACGCCTGGGCCGTTCCGCCGGGTTCCTGCGAAGTTGTCACCTCCGCAGCCGCGACCGTTTGATCACCGTCCTTGATTTCGACGTGCCGGGGTGTCCTGGAATCGCTCATCGATGCCTCCTGGGGAATCGCCTGCCCGTCCCCTCCGGCATGAAACGGCTCCGGTCAAATCGCCTCGTCCGTGAGATACCTAGGGCAGCAACGGGCGGGCCGGGTCGAGCTGCGCTATCGCCTCGCGCAGCAGGCCGTCCAGGGCGGCGCGGCTGGGCCGGTGGTACAGCGGCCCGGTGGCGTCGGTCAGCAGCACGCTGGCCGCGGCCACGCCTTGGGCCGGCACCGGCAGCGGGACGTGCAGGCAGGCCACCAGCTCGCGGATGCTGGGCTCGGCCGCGGCGATGCGGTCCCGGCACAGCGGCACCGCGGGCACCGGCGCGCGCCGGGCCACGTCCAGCAGATGCTCCCAGTCTCGGGCCAGCGCGCGGCGCCGGGGCAGCGACACGATGTGCTGCGCCCGGGCGGCCAGCAGCCGGTCCGATTCGGCGGCCTGGCCGGCGGCCAGCAGCCGGTCCAGGGACGCGCCGAACATCCGGGCCAGCACCCGGTCGGCCGCGCTCACCGGCGCCGCCGCGGATGGCGTGAGGGTCATCTCGGCGTGTCGCATATCTCCAGCATCCGCCTGGCCGGCCCGCACCGGAAGTGGCATCATTGACACAGTGCAGGACAAAACTGCCAATCTTCCTGGCACCCAGTCGCCGCACCCCGTCGCGGTCGTCGTCTATGACCGGGTGGCGCTCATGGAGTTGGGCGTGGCCTGCGACATCTTCGGCGGCGAGGCCACTACCGCCGGCGGGACGCCGCTGTACCAGCTGACCGTCTGCGGCACCGAGCCGTCGGTCAGCACCGATGCCGGGTTCGCCATCCAGGTCCCGCGCCGGCTGGACGCACTGGACACCGCGCGGACCGTGATCGTGCCGCCCACTGACCGGCCCGGCCAGGTGCCCGCGGCCGTGCTCGACGCGCTGCGCCAGGCCCGGGCCCGGCACTGCCGCCTGCTCTCCCTGTGCACCGGCGCGTTCGTGCTGGCCGAGGCCGGGATCCTGGACGGGCACACGGCGACCACGCACTGGTCGGAGTGCGCCGAACTGGCCCGGCGCTATCCGCGGGTCTCGGTCGACCCCGGGGTGCTGTACACCGACGAGACCGACCTGCTCACCTCGGCGGGCAGCGCCGCGAGCCTGGACCTGTGCCTGCACGTGGTGCAGCGCGACTACGGCACGGAGATCGCCACCCAGGTCGCCCGGGATCTGGTCGTCCCGCTGCACCGCGAGGGCGGCCAGGCCCAGTACATCGACACACCGCTGCCCGAACTGGACAGCGCCAACCTGTTCGCCGACACGGTTACCTGGCTGCAGGCCCATCTGGACCAGACGGTGACCGTCAACGATCTGGCCACGCGCTCGGCGATGAGCCCGCGCACGTTCGCCCGGCAGTTCCTGGCCAGCACCGGGACCACGCCCTACCAGTGGCTCTTGCGCGAGCGGATCCGGCTGGCCCAGCGGCTGCTGGAGACCAGCGACCTGCCCATCGACTCGGTGGCCGAAAAGAGCGGCCTGCGCACCGCCAGCAACCTGCGCAAGCACTTCGGCCGGACGTTGCGCACCAGCCCGCACGCCTACCGGCGCACGTTTCAAGTCACCACGGGCCAGGTCACCGCCGGCTGACCGGCGGGCAACCCGGGAAGCCGCTACTCCAGGAAGCCGCGCAGCAGGGCCGCGGTGCCGTCCAGATGCTCGGCGGTCGCGCGCTGTGCGGCGCCCGGGTCACCGGCCAGGATCGCCTGCACGATCGCGGTGTGCTGCGCGGTGGTGTGGTCGATGTTGCGCTGCAGCACCGGGATCGCGTTCAGCAGGTCGTTGAGCCGCATCCGGGCGTCCGCGCAGGCCGCGGCCAGCAGGCTGGACCCAGTGAGTTCCGCGATGGACAGGTGGAACAGGGTGTCCATCCGGCGGTAGTCCTCCGGGCTGGCCTCGTTGAGCGCGGCCAGCCGGGTCGTCAGTACGGTGCTGACCCGGGGGGGCGACCCCCCGGAGCCCCCCGATCGCCACTCCGCGCCGAGGCCGCTGGCGCGGCCGGCTCCCACCGCCTGCGCCAGCACGTGCGCTGCGCCGGTCTCCACCGCCATCCGGAAGGTCAGCGCGTCGTTGATCTTGTCCGCGTCCTCGACCGCGATCCGGCGCAGTTCGGCCGCGCTGGGCGTGGGCGGGGTGGCGATGACGAACGTGCCGCCGAACCGGCCGCGGCGGGATTCCACATAGCCGGCCAGCTGCAGAGCCCGGATGGCCTCGCGCAGCGTGATGCGGCTGACGCCGAGCAGCGCGGACAGCTGGCGTTCCGGCGGGAACCGGTCACCGGGGGCCACCACGCCCAGTTTGATCACGGTCAGCAGCCGCTCGACGGTTTCCTCGAACGCGTTCTGCGCCCGGACCGGACCGAGCACAGCCGTCAGCTCCAGCCCAGATGACGGCCCAGTGGTCTGGGGAAATGTGGCTGGGGGTCTTGACATCTCCGGCGCTCTATCCATCAATGGTCGGATAATAACCCATTCACTCTCCGGTGGCAGACCAGCGCCTGCTCCGCTTCCCGGCTCTCCTACCCGCAGCCCTCAATTCCTCAGGCCCCCTGGACAGCTCATTCCCAGGGCCAGCAGGCCCTTCACTCGCAAGGAGCAGTGATGGCGGTCAACGAGCAAGCGGCACCGCTCAGCCAAGACGAGCAGACCCTGCACCAGATGGGCTACGCCCAGGAGCTGCGCCGGCGCATGTCCGGGTTCTCCAACTTCGCCGTCTCGTTCACGATCATCTCGATCCTGTCCGGCTGCCTCACGCTGTACGGGTTCGGCATGACCACCGGCGGCCCGGCCGTCATCGTCTGGGGCTGGGTCGGCGTCGGGGTGATGACCCTGTTCGTCGGCCTGGCCATGGCCGAGGTCTGTTCCAGTTTCCCGACCGCAGGGGGCCTGTACTACTGGTCGGCCAAGCTGGCGCCGAAGCACGGCCCGGCCTGGTCCTGGTTCACCGGCTGGTTCAACTTCCTCGGCCAGGTCGCGGTGACCGCGGGCATCGACTTCGGCGCGGCGTTCTTCATCAACGCGTTCGGCGCGCTGACGTGGGGCTGGAGCACCGCGCACTGGGTGACGATCCTGATCTACGCGATCGTGCTGATGGTGCACGGCCTGCTGAACCAGTTCGGCATCCGGCTGGTCGCGCTGCTGAACGACGTCAGCGTGTGGTGGCACATCATCGGCGTGCTGCTCATCGTGGGGGTGCTCGTCTTCGTTCCGTCGCATCACCAGTCGGCCAGCTTCGTGTTCGGGCACTTCGTCAACGACACCGGGCTGCACGTCGCCCCGATCTACATCGTGCTGATCGGCCTGCTGCTGGCCCAGTACACGTTCACCGGCTACGACGCGTCCGCGCACATGACCGAGGAGACGCACAGCGCCGCCACCAGCGGCCCGCGCGGCATCGTGATGTCAATCCTGGTCTCGCTGGTCGCCGGCTGGGTGCTGCTGATCGGGATCACGTTCGCCATCCAGCACTACGAAGCGACGCGTACCTCGCCCACCGGGGTGCCGCCCGCGCAGATCTTCATCGACGCCGCCGGGACGGCCTGGGCCAAGTTCCTGCTGCTGGTGGTCATCGGCGCCCAGCTGTTCTGCGGCATGTCCTCGGTCACCGCCAACTCCCGGATGATCTACGCGTTCTCCCGGGACGGCGCGCTGCCCGCCTCCGGCGTCTGGCACCGGGTCAACAAGCGGACCCGGACCCCGACCAACGCGATCTGGCTGGCCGCGGCGGGCGCGCTCATCCTCGGCCTGCCCTACCTGTGGAACAGCACCGCCTACGCGGCGGTCACCTCGATCGCGGTCATCGGCCTGTACATCGCCTACGTGATACCGACCTTCCTGCGGCTGCGCCAGGGCGACAACTTCCAGCGCGGCCCGTGGCACCTGGGCCGGTGGAGCAAGCCGATCGGCATCATCGCGGTGACCTGGGTCGTGATCATCACGATCCTGTTCATGCTGCCGCAGGTCGGCCCGATCGGCTGGCTCACGTTCAACTACGCGGTGTTCGCGGTGGCCGCGGTCATCGGCTTCGCCGGCATCTACTGGCTGGTCTCGGCCCGCAACTGGTTCAAAGGGCCGCGGGTGCAGGGCACGCCGGAAGAGCTGGCCGCGATCGAGGAAGAGCTGGCTGGGTAGGCAGCCTGGTAGGCACGGCACGACAGCGGCGCGGACTGGAGGCCCATGGACAAGCAGCGCGGAGTGACCCCGCATAGCCGACGGCGCGGGATGCTCACCCTGGAGCAGCTCCGCGTGGAGGTCAGTGAGGGCAACATCGACACCGTGGTGGTCGCCTTCACCGACATGCAGGGCCGGCTGGCCGGCAAGCGGCTCGCGGCCGACTACTTCCTGGACGACGTGGTCGGGCACTTCATCGAGGGGTGCAACTACCTGCTCGCGGTGGACGTGGAGATGAACACCGTGCCGGGGTACGCGATGTCCTCCTGGGAGAGCGGCTACGGCGACTTCGTCCTGGTGCCGGACATGGGCACGCTGCGCCGGGTGCCGTGGCAGGAGGCCACCGCCCTGGTGCTGGCCGATCTGACCTGGCACGACCGCGCGCCCGTGGTGGCCTCGCCGCGGCAGATCCTCAAGGCGCAGACCGGCCGGCTGGCCGAGCGCAGGCTGGTCGCGCTGGCCGGCACCGAGCTCGAGTTCATCGTGTACACCGACAGCTACGCTCGGGCCCAGGCGACCAGCTACCGCGAGCTGACCCCGGCCAACGCCTACAACGTGGACTACTCGATCCTGGGCACCGCCCGGATCGAGCCGCTGCTGCGCCGGTTGCGCAACGGCATGGCCGGGGCCGGCCTGCAGGTGGAGTCGGCCAAGGGCGAGTGCAACCTGGGCCAGCAGGAGATCGCGTTCCGCTACGCGGACGCGGTGATCACCTGCGACAACCACTCCATCTACAAGACAGGCGCGAAGGAGATCGCGGACCAGGAGGGCATGAGCATCACGTTCATGGCCAAGCCCAACGCCCGTGAGGGCAACTCATGCCACATCCATCTCTCGGTCCGCGGGGCAGACGGCAAAATGACCATGGCCGGCGACGGGCCGCACGGGCTGTCCCCGTTCGGCGAGCACTTCATCGCCGGGCAGCTGGCCGCGCTGCCCGAGCTGTCGCTGTGCTTCGCGCCGAACATCAACTCGTACAAGCGGTACGTGCCAGGCAGTTTCGCGCCCACCGCGGTGCGCTGGGGGGTGGACAACCGCACCTGCGCGCTGCGGCTGGTCGGGCACGGCCCGTCGCTCCGGGTGGAGAACCGGGTACCGGGCGGCGACGTCAACCCGTACCTGGCCGTCGCGGCGATGATCGCGGCTGGACTGTACGGGGTGGACCACGAACTGCCGCTGGAGCCCGCCTGCACCGGCAACGCCTATACCGATCCGGGCGGCCGGGTGCCGACCACGTTGCGCGACGCACTCGAGTTGTGGCGCAAGTCCGAGCTGGCCCGAGAGGCGTTCGGTAACGATGTCGTCGAGCATTACGCGAACGCCGCGCGAGTGGAGATCGAGGCGTTCGATGCCGCGGTCACCGACTGGGAGCTGCACCGTAGCTTCGAGCGGATGTAGCTAGGGCGAGTTGAGAGCGAGTACCGGCATGTCTTCGTTCACGGTGCTGAACCCGGCCACCGGGGAACCCGCGGCCACGGTGCCGCAGGCCAGTGCAGAACAGGCCGACGCGGCGGTCGCGCGGGCCGCCGCCGCGCAGCCGGCCTGGCGGGCGGTGTCACCCGGCGACCGGGCCGCGCTGCTGCGCCGGTTCGCCGACGTGGTGGACGCGCACCTCGAGGAGCTGGCCGAGCTGGAGGTCACCGGCTCCGGGCACCCCATCGGGCAGGCCCGCTGGGAGGCGGGCAACGTCCGCGACGTGCTGCGCTACTACTCGGCGGCGCCGGAGCGGCTGCTCGGCCAGCAGATCCCGGTGCCCGGCGGGCTGAACGTGACGTTCAAGGAGCCGGTCGGCATCGTCGGGCTGATCGTGCCGTGGAACTTCCCGATGCCCATCCTGGGCTGGGGGCTTGGCCCGGCGCTGGCCGCGGGCAACCCGGTGATCGCCAAGCCGGCCGAGCGGACCCCGCTGACCGCGATCCGGATCGGCCAGCTGGCCCTGGAAGCCGGGCTGCCCGAGGGCGTGTTCCAGGTGCTGCCGGGCAAGGGCTCGATGGTCGGCCAGCGGCTGGTCGAGCACCCGGCGGTGCGCAAGATCGTCTTCACCGGGTCGACCGAGGTGGGCAGCCAGCTGATGGCCGACTGCGCGCGCCAGATCAAGCGGGTCACCCTGGAGCTCGGCGGCAAGAGCGCGAACATCGTGTTCGCCAACGCCGATCTGGCCAAGGCGGCGGCCACCGCGCCGTACGCGGTGTTCGACAACGCGGGCCAGGACTGCTGCGCCCGGTCCCGGATCCTGGTCCAGGCCAGCGTGTTCGACCGGTTCATGGAGCTGCTCGAGCCGGCCGTCAAGGGGGTGGCGGTCGGTGACCCGGCCGACCCGGGCACCGAGATGGGCCCGCTGATCTCGGCCGAGCACCGGGCCAAGGTCGCGTCCTACGTGCCGGACAGCGCGCCGGTGGCGTTCCGCGGCAGCGCCCCGGACGGGCCCGGCTACTGGTTCCCGCCCACCGTGCTGGCCCCGGTGCGCGCGGACGACCCGGCGTTCACCGACGAGGTGTTCGGGCCGGTGGTCACCGTGCTGCCGTTCGGCAGCGAGGCGGACGCGATCCGGATCGCCAACGACACCCCGTACGGCCTGTCCGGCTCGATCTGGACGCGGAACGTGGGCCGGGCGCTGCGGGTGGCCCGAGCGGTGGAGACCGGGAACCTGTCGGTCAACTCGCACAGCTCGGTCCGGTACTGGACGCCGTTCGGCGGGTTCAAGGCCTCCGGGCTGGGCCGCGAGCTCGGGCCGGACGCGCTGGACAGTTTCACCGAGGTGAAGAACGTCTTCATCGCCACCGACGACGAGGAGCCTGAGTGACTACAAACCCGCAGCGGCTGGCGGGCCGGGTCGCCGTGATCACCGGCGCGGGCAGCGGCATCGGGCTGGCCAGCGCCCGGCGGCTGGCCGCCGAAGGCGCCACCGTGGTGGTGGCCGACATCGACGCGGGCACCGGCAAGCCGGCCGCGGACGAGGTCGGCGGCCTGTTCATCCAGGCGGACGTGACCAGCGAGGACGCCGTCCGGGACCTGTACCAGCAGGTGGCCGGCGAGTGCGGCGGCGTGCACATCGCGGTCAACAACGCAGGCATCTCACCGCCCGACGACGACTCCATCCTGACCACCGGCATCGACGCGTGGCGCCGCGTCCAGGAGGTGAACCTCACCTCTGTGTACCTGTGCTGCAAGTACGTGATCCCGCACATGCAGCGCCAGGTCGCGGCGGGCCAGCCCGGCGGGTCGATCATCAACATCGCCTCGTTCGTCGCGGTGATGGGCGCGGCCACCTCGCAGATCTCCTACACCGCGTCCAAGGGCGGCGTGCTGGCCATGAGCCGGGAGCTGGGCGTGCAGTTCGCCCGGGAAGGCATCCGGGTGAACGCGCTATGCCCCGGCCCGGTGAACACGCCGCTGCTCCAGGAACTGTTCGCCACCGACCCGGAGCGCGCCGCGCGGCGGCTGGTGCACGTGCCGATGGGCCGGTTCGCCGAGCCGGCCGAGATCGCCGCCGCGATCGCGTTCCTGGCCAGCGACGACGCATCTTTCATCACCGCAGCCCAGTTCCTGGTGGACGGCGGGATCTCCGGCGCCTACGTGACTCCGCTGTAACGGGCGGCCCAGTGCTCGTTGGCATCAGCAGCTACGCGGAAGAGGCGCGGTGGGGGCCATGGCAGCTGCCCTGCGCGCTGCTCCCACTCAGCTACGCCGAGCAGGTGGCCGCGGCGGGCGGCGTGCCGGTGCTGCTGCCGCCGCTGCCCGGGGTGACCGCCGCGGTGGGCCGGCTGGACGCGCTGATCCTGTCCGGCGGCGGCGACCTCGACCCGGCCGGCTACGGCGCGCAGCCGGACCCGGAGACCAGCCGGGTGTACCCGGAACGGGACCGGGCCGAGCTGGACCTGCTGGCCGCCGCGCTGGCCGCCCGGGTGCCGGTGCTGGGCATCTGCCGCGGCCTGCAGATCCTCAACGTGTCCCGCGGCGGCACGCTGCAGCAGCACCTGCCGGACAGCGGCGGGCACCGGGCCGGGCCGGGCACGTTCGGCACGCACCAGGTGCGGGTCGCACCAGGCAGCCGGCTGGCCAGCCTGCTCGGGCCGCCGGACGACGGCGGTGAACTGCGGCTCGACGTGCCGACAGCGCATCACCAGGCCATCGGCCGGCTCGGCGCCGGGCTGGTGGCCACCGCCTGGGCCGCGGACGGCACCATCGAAGCGGTCGAGCCGGCCCCGGCCGCCCGTGCGGAATTTCTCATCGCGGTGCAGTGGCATCCGGAGCAGGGCACCGACCCGCGGCTGTTCCGCGCGCTGATCCGCTTTGCCCGGGAACGGGCGGACTGGAAGCCGGTGCCGGCCGAGCCTCTAGACTCGCCTGCGTGAGCAGCGGACCCGCGGTCGAGATCCACCAACTGGTCAAGAGCTACGGCCGGACCATGGCGGTGAACGGCCTCTCGCTGCTGGCCCGGCGGGCCGCGGTGACCGCGATCCTGGGCCCGAACGGGGCCGGGAAGACGACCACCATCGAGATCTGCGAGGGGTACCGGCGGCCCGACGGCGGCACGGTGCGGGTGCTCGGCCTCGACCCCGGGCGGGACGCGCGGCAGCTGCGCCCGCGGGTCGGCGTCATGCTGCAGTCCGGCGGCATCCCGCCCGCCGCCCGGCCCGGAGAGTACCTGCGCACGCTGGCCGCGTTCTACGCGGCCCCGATCGACCCCGCGGTGCTGCTGGACCGGCTCGGCCTGGCGGGCAGCCTGCGCACCCCGTTCCGCCGGCTATCCGGCGGCCAGCAGCAGCGGCTGTCCCTGGCCGCCGCGCTGATCGGCCGGCCCGAGCTGCTGTTCCTGGACGAGCCCACCGCGGGCATGGACCCGCAGGCCCGGCACGCCACCTGGGACCTGATCCGCGGCCTGCGCGCGTCCGGCGCGGCGGTCATCCTGACCACGCACTACATGGACGAGGCGCAGCGGCTGGCCGACTACGTCTGCGTGGTGGACCACGGGCAGCTGGTCGCCGAGGGCAGCCCGGCCGAGCTGACCGGGACCGCCGGGCAGCTCCGCTTCCGCGCCGAACCGGGGCTGGACACCGACGGGCTGATCTCCGCGCTGCCGCCAGGCAGCGCGGCCAAGGAGTCGCCCGCCGGGCACTACATCGTCGAGGTGCCCGACCAGGTGGACCCGCAGTTGCTGGCCGCGGTCACCGCGTGGTGCGCGGAACGCGGGGTGCTGGCCCAGGAGCTGCGCATCGAGAGCCGTACCCTCGAGGACGTGTTCCTCGAGCTGACCGGACGGGAGCTGCGCTCGTGAGCGAGCAGGTAGCGGCGCCGGCCGTGACCACCTGGCTCTCCCCCGCGCCCGGGTCTGGCCGGCTGCCCCGGATGGTCGCCGCGCAGGCCTGGCTGGAGCTGCGCGCGCTGCTCCGCAACGGCGAGCAGCTGCTGCTCACCCTGATCATCCCGGTGGTCCTGCTGGTCGGCTTCAGCCTGGAGCACCTGATCAGCGGGACGAAGGTCGACTTCCTGGTCCCCGGCATCATCGCCCTGGGGATCATGTCCACGGCGTTCACCAGCCAGGCCATTGCCACCGGATTTGAACGCCAGTACGGCGTGCTGAAGCGCCTCGGCGCGACGCCGCTGCGGCGCGGCGGCCTGATCGCGGCCAAAACCAGCATGGTCGTCGTCGTTGAGCTGGGCCAGACCGCGGTGATCATCGTGGTCGGCCTGCTGCTCGGCTGGTCGCCAAACGCCCGGCCGGCCGCCGTGCTGTGGGTGCCGCTGCTCATCCTGGCGGGCACCGCGGCGTTCAGCGGGCTGGCCCTGCTGCTGGCCGGCACGCTGCGGCCGGAGGCCACGCTGGCCGCGGCCAACCTGGTCTACCTGGTGCTGCTCGGGGTGGGCGGGGTGGTCTTCTCGCTGAACAAGTTCCCGGCCAGCGCCCGGCCGGTGCTGCGGCTGCTGCCCACCGGGGCGCTGTCCGACGGGCTGCACTCGGTGCTGCAGTACGGCTCCGGGCTGCCGGTCAAGGACCTGCTCGTGCTGCTGGTCTGGGCGGTGCTCGGGATCGGCCTGACCACCCGGGTGTTCCGCTGGGAGTAGCGCTCCGGCACCCGCCGGCCCGGCTCGACGCACTGCTCGGCGCGGTGCCGCCGCCGGCCCTGGTGCTCACCGGCATCGTCGCGGTCCAGGTCGGCGCGGGCCTGGCCGCCCGGCTGTTCACCCAGGTGCCGCCGGCCGCGGTGACCGGGCTGCGGCTGTGGACGGCCGCCGTGCTGCTCGCCGTGGCCGGGGCCCGCGGGCTGGGCCGCGAGGTGCGCGCCATAGTGCGCCGCCGGGCCTGGGCGGACGCCGCCGTGGTGGTCATGTTCGGCGTCATCCTCGCGGTGATGAATTACTCCATCTACCAGGCCTTCGCGCGGATCCCGCTGGGTATCGCGGTGACCGTGGAGTTCCTCGGCCCGCTGGGCGTGGCGGTGGCCACCTCACGGCGCTGGCTGGACGCGGTCTGGGTGCTGCTGGCCGCGGCCGGGGTCGCGCTGCTGACCCGGGCCCCGGGCAGCCACCTGGACCCGGCCGGGCTGGCCTTCGCCGTGCTCGCCGCGGCCTGCTGGGCGGCCTACATCCTGCTCAGCGCAGCCACCGGGCGGCGCTTCCCGGGCACCTCGGGACTGACCATCGCGATGTGCGTGGCCGCGCTGGTGATCACCCCGGCTGGGCTGCTGGCCGGCGGCCGGGCCCTGCTCCGGCCCGCGGTGCTCGGCGCCGGGCTGGCCATCGGGCTGCTCTCCTCGGTCATCCCGTACTCGCTGGAGCTGGAGGCGCTGCGCCGCACCCCGGCCAAGGTGTTCGGCATCTGGATGAGCCTGGAGCCGGGCGTCGCCACGCTGGTCGGGCTGGTCCTGCTGGGCCAGGGGCTGCGCTGGTACGAGTGGGCCGCGGTCGGCTGCGTGGTGCTGGCCAGCGCAGGCGCGGCCCGGACAGGGAACTGACGCGCGGCCCGGAGTCTACGATAGGTCCGTGCTCGCCGACCTGACCCGATCTGCCCGCCGCCTGGTGGCACCGGTGCTGTTCCCCACGGTGACCACGATGCGCCGGATCGCCCTGGCCGGCGTGGTGGCCAACGCCGGGCTGATCATGACCGGCGCCGCGGTCCGGCTCAGCGCGTCCGGGCTGGGCTGCCCGGACTGGCCGACCTGCACCGCGAGCAGCCTGATCGCCGCGCGGACCCGCGGTGACCCGATCCTGCACACCTGGATCGAGTTCACCAACCGGATGCTCACCGGCGTGCTGATGGTGGTGGCCGTGCTGGTGCTGATCACCGCGTGGCGGTTCCGCCCGGGCGGGTCCATCCGGCGCAACATCGTCTGGCTGGCCGCGGCCCAGCCGCTCGGCGTGGTGGCCCAGGCCGTGCTGGGCGGCATCGTGGTGCTCACCGACCTCAACCCGGCCGCGGTGTCGGTGCACTTCCTGCTGTCCAGCGCCATCCTGGCGCTGGCCGTCACGCTCTACGTGCGGTGCGCCGAGGGCGACGGCAAGCCCACCCGGCTGGTCCGCCGCGAGGTGCGGGTGTTCGCGGTGGCCGTGGTCGGCGTGACCGCGCTGATGCTGGCCGCGGGCACCGTGGTGACCGGCACCGGGCCGCTGGCCGGGGCCACGTTCGTGCCGCGGGCCGGCCGCGGCCCGGCCTACGTGCCGCGCTACCACCTGCCGCTGGAAGGCGTCACCCAGCTGCACGCCGACATCGGCTGGGTGCTCGGCACCCTGGTCGCCGCGGCGGCCATCAGCCTGCAGCTCACCGGGGCGCCGGCCCGGGCCCGGCGGCTCGGCTGGGTGCTGCTCGGCCTGGTCGGCCTGCAGGGCGTCATCGGCTACAGCCAGTACTTCAGCGGGCTGCCGGCCGGCCTGGTCTGGGTGCACGTGACCGGGTCGATGCTGATCTGGATCGCCGCGCTGCTGCTCATGTTCGCCACCCGGGACCGTGGCCCGGTGGCCGCCGCGGCCGGTGTCCCGGGACCGCCGCTAGCTGAGCCGGTACCGGCCGAATCCTGACGAGCGCGGGCCGGCCCACGGCGGCTGCGGCGGTTCCGGCTGGTGCTGGAAGAACGCGCTGCGCGCCATGGCCATCAGCCGGAGCAGGTCGCGGCGGCGCTCGTCGAAGTGCGCCGCGTTGATGATGCCGCGCTGCATCCGCAGGTGCACCAGGGCCAGCTCGGTCGCGGCCAGCTGGTAGTCCTCCATGGCCCGCCCGGCCGCCCACCCGCCGGTCATCCGGGCCCAGCGCCGCGCCGCGTGCCGCTCCCGCAGCGTGCTCAGCATCCGCAGATCCGCCTCGGTGACCAGGCCGGTGGGCTCGTAGGCGGGCAGGAACCGCCAGATCAGCCGGACGATCCGGCGCCGGTCCGCGATGATCACGCCGATCAGGCCGGCCAGCACACAGGCCAGGATCGCGTAGGCCAGCGCGAGCCCGTCGATGCCGTGCGCGCTCAGCCCGTTCCACAGCCCGTGCAGCAGCATGGCGGCGACCAGGCCGACCGGCACCGCCCAGCGGCCGTTCTTGTGCGTGGCCGCGTAGGCCACGCCGAGCCCGGTCATCGAGGTGAAGATGGGATGGGCCAGCGGGGACAGCACGCCGCGCAACACGAACGTGACGCCGAGCAGCTCGGCCCCGCCGACCTTGGGCCTGACCAGGGCGCCGATGTAGTAGCCGATGTTCTCCATCATGGCGAAGCCCAGCCCGACCATGGCCGCGTAGATGATCCCGTCGGTCGGGCCGTCCAGTTCCTGCCGCCGCCGCCAGAGCAGGATGATCAGGATCAGGCCCTTGAGCGACTCCTCGACCACCGGCGCGCCGAACGTGGCCGACACGTACTCCCCGCCGGTGTTGCCCAGCGCGGGCTGGGTGATGAAGACCAGCCCGGCGGTGTTGATCACGGCGGCCAGCAGCGCGGCCACCCCGGCGCCCCAGACGAACGCGAGCACCAGGTTGACCCGCGGCTCCGGTTCCAGCCGGTCCACCAGCAGGACGCAGCCGACCAGCAGCGGCACCGGGAGCAGGGCCAGCGGCAGCGCGATGAGGAACGGCGCCACGCTGTGCCCGGCCGAGTTCACGCTCTGCAAGGCGTCCGCGCCGAGCACCACGATCGCGCAGCCGATGGCGGCGAGGATGGCGAGGATGACGCCAACCCGGGGGCGGCCGGCCGGCCGGCCCTCGATCACGGCGCGCGGGTCGAAACCGGGGTTGCTCGCCATGCCTGGGAGCGTACCGGCGGGACCGTAATCCGCCCGCTGTTGCCCCGCTTCGGGGGTGCCCCCGGGAGTAGGCGAAACTGAAGATAGGGTCATGCACGTGATCCAGTTCCCGCGCCTGGCCAGCCGGGCGACGCGGGCCAGAGAGGAGCCCTGATCCCACCGTGAGCAGCCCACCGACAAGCACCTTGGACTGGACGGCGGCCGACCAGCGGGCCGTCGATCTGGTCCGGGTTCTGGCCATGGACGCGGTGCAGCAGGTCGGCAATGGCCACCCGGGCACGGCGATGAGCCTGGCGCCCGCCGCCTACCTCCTCTACCAGCACATCCTGCGGCATGACCCGGCCGACCCGGACTGGCGCGGCCGGGACCGGTTCGTGCTGTCGTGCGGGCATTCCAGCCTGACCCTGTACATCCAGCTCTACCTGTCCGGATATGGGCTGACCCTGGACGACCTCAAGCACTACCGGGTGTGGGACAGCATCACCCCGGGCCACCCCGAGCACGGCCTGACCCCGGGGGTGGAGACCACCACCGGGCCGCTCGGCCAGGGTCTGTCCAACGCGGTCGGCATGGCCATGGCCGCGCGCCGCGAGCGTGGCCTGCTCGACCCGGACGCGGCCCCCGGGACCAGCCCGTTCGACCAGCACATCTACTGTTTCTGCTCGGACGGGGACATCGAGGAGGGGATCAGCCACGAGGCCTCCGCGCTGGCCGGGGTCCAGGAACTGGGCAACCTCATCGTGCTCTACGACGACAACCACATCTCGATCGAGGACGACACCAAGATCGCCAAGTCGGAGGACGTGGCCGCCCGGTATGAGGCGTACGGCTGGCACGTGCAGCGGGTGGCCTGGCAGCACCCGGACGGCTACCGCGAGGACCCGCAGGCGCTGTATCAGGCCTACCGCAGCGCCCAGGCGGAGACCGGGCGGCCGTCGCTGATCGTGCTGCGCACCATCATCGCCTGGCCCGCCCCGGACGCGCAGAACACCGGCGAGGCGCACGGCGCCGCGCTGGGCGAGGAAGAGGTGGCCAAGACCAAGCGGATCCTCGGCTTCGACCCCGAGGTGAAGTTCCCGGCCGAGGAAGAAGCCGTGACGCACGCCCGCCAGGTGGCCGACCGGGGCAAGCAACTGCACGCCGAGTGGGATGCGGCGTTCGCCACCTGGGCCGCGGCCAGCCCGGACCGCGCCGCGCTGCTGGACCGGCTGGCCGCGCGCCGGCTGCCCGGCGGCTGGGCCAGCGCGCTGCCCACGTTCCCGCCTGACGCCAAGGGCCTGGCCACCCGCCGCGCGTCAGGACAGGTGCTTAACGTCCTTGCCGCCGTGCTGCCCGAGCTCTGGGGCGGGTCGGCCGACCTGGCCGGCAGCAACGACACGACGATGAAGGGCGAGCCGTCGTTCCTTCCGCCGGACCGCCAGACCGCGATGTTCCCCGGCACCTGGTACGGCCGCACGCTGCACTTCGGCATCCGCGAGCACGCCATGGGCGGCATCATGAACGGCATCGCGCTGCACGGGCTGACCCGGCCCTACGGCGGCACGTTCCTGGTGTTCAGCGACTACATGCGGGGGTCGGTGCGGCTGGCCGCGCTGATGGGCCTGCCGGTCACCTACGTGTGGACACACGACTCGATCGGGCTGGGCGAGGACGGGCCCACCCACCAGCCGGTGGAGCACCTGGCCGCGCTGCGCGCCATTCCCGGCCTGGACGTGGTCCGGCCGGGCGACGCCAACGAGACCAGCGTGGCCTGGCGGACCATCCTGGAGCACACCGACCGGCCCACCGGGCTGTGCCTGAGCAGGCAGAACATGCCGGTGCTGGACCGGTCGGCGGGTAACCCGCAGGGCATCACCAGCGCCGAGGGCACCGCCCGCGGCGGCTACGTGCTGGCCGAGGGGGCCGGCGGCGACCCGGCTGTGATCATCATCGGCACCGGCAGTGAGGTGCAGCTCGCGCTGGCCGCCCGGGACATCCTGCAGGGTGCGGGCATGTCGACACGTGTTGTTTCCATGCCGTGCGTGGAATGGTTCACCAGCCAGGATGCTTCCTATCAGGAGGAGGTGCTGCCGCCGCGTGTCCGGGCCCGGGTCAGCGTCGAGGCGGGCGTGGCCCAGCCCTGGCGGTCGTTCACCGGAGATGCCGGGGAATGCGTGAGCCTGGAGCATTTCGGGGCATCAGCCTCCTATCAGAAGCTGTACGAGGAGTTCGGGTTCACCGCGGAGCGCGTGGCCGCGGCCGCCCGGGCCAGCCTGGCCCGGCTGGCCTGACCGAGGGCAAGGAGCGAGACGTCATGACCGCCCAGCAACAGAGCAACGCCATCCTCCGCCAGTTGACCGCGGAAGGCGTGTCCATCTGGCTCGACGACATTAACCGGGACCGGCTGCGCACCGGCAACCTCGCCGACCTGATGACCAACTGGGAGGTCCGCGGGGTCACCTCGAACCCCACGATCTTCGCGCACGCGCTGAGCCAGGGTAACGCCTATGACCAGCAGCTGGCCGACCTGGCGGTACGCGGGGTGAGCACCGGGGAGGCATCCCGGCTGATCGCCACCTATGACATCCGCTGGGGCTGCGACGTGCTCCGGCCGGTGTATGACGAGAGCGACGGGGTGGATGGCCGGGTGTCCCTGGAGGTGGACCCGCGGCTGGCCCGGGAAACGGCCAAGACCATCGCCGAGGCCCGCGGGCTGTGGTGGATGGTGGACCGGCCCAACCTGTTCATCAAGATCCCGGCCACCCTGGAAGGCCTGCCTGCCATCGCCGCGTGCCTGGCCGAAGGGATCAGTGTGAACGTCACGCTGATCTTCTCCCTGGAACGGTACGGCCAGGTCATCGACAGTTTCATGACCGGTCTGGAGCGGGCCGTGGAAGCCGGCCGGGACATCTCCCGGCTCGCCTCGGTGGCGTCCTTCTTCGTCAGCCGGGTGGACACCGAGGTGGACCGCAGGCTGGACAAGATCGGCACGCCGGAGGCGGCCGCGCTGCGCGGCAAGGCCGCGATCGCCAACGCCCGGCTGGCCTACGAGCTGTACGAGGAGCGCATCGCCACGCCGCGCTGGCAGGCGCTGCTGGCCGCCGGGGCCAAGGTGCAGCGCCCGCTGTGGGCCTCGACCAGCACCAAGGACCCGGCCTACGACGACACCATGTACGTGGTCGAACTGGTCGCGCCGGACACGGTGAACACCATGCCCGAGGCCACCCTGCGCGCCACCGCGGACCACGCCAAGCTGCGCGGGGACACCGTGCGCGGCACCTACGACCAGTCCCGGCAGGTGTTCGCGGAGCTGGCCGAGCTGGGCATCAGCTACGACGATGTGGTCAAGGTGCTGGAAGACGAAGGCGTGGACAAGTTCGCCGTGTCCTGGAACGAGTTCCTCGGCACCATCGAAGCCAACATGGGGGCAGTGGAGAAGCCATGACGAGTGCCGATACCGAGGCCGCGCCATCCGCTGAAGCCGGGGGGGACACCGCTGTGCAGCAAAATTCTGCGCTGCCAGGTTCGCTAGCCCCGGTGATCACCGGGCCGGTGGCCAACCCGCTGCGCGACCCGCGGGACCGGCGCATCCCGCGGGTGGCCGGCCCGTGCGTCCTGGTCATCTTCGGGGTGACCGGCGACCTGGCCCGCAAGAAGCTGATGCCGGCCATCTACGACCTGGCCAACCGGGGCCTGCTGCCACCGGGTTTCTCGCTGGTCGGCTTCGCCCGGCGGGACTGGGAGGACGAGGACTTCGCCCAGGTGACGTACGAGGCGGTCAAGGAGCACGCGCGCACCCCGTTCCGGGACACGGTGTGGGAGCAGCTGTCCGAGGGCGTCCGCTTCGTGCCCGGCGAGTTCACCGACGACGGCGCGTTCGACAAGCTGGCCGATTGCGTGGCCATCCTGGACGAGGAGCGCGGCACCGGCGGCAACTACGCGTTCTACCTGTCCGTGCCGCCCAAGTTCTTCCCGCTGGTCGTCAAGCAGCTCAAGCGGTCCGGGCTGGCCGACCCGCCGCCGCCGGCCCCGGGCCATCCGGTGCCCTGGCGCCGGGTAGTGATCGAGAAGCCGTTCGGCCACGACCTGGCCAGTGCCCGGGCGCTGAACGAGACGCTGAGCGAGGTATTCCCGCCCGAATCGGTGTTCCGCATCGATCACTACCTGGGCAAGGAGACGGTCCAGAACATCCTGGCGCTGCGCTTCGCCAACACGCTGTACGAGCCGATCTGGAACCGCGGCTACGTGGACCACGTGCAGATCACCATGGCCGAGGACATCGGCATCGGCGGCCGGGCCGGCTACTACGACGGCATCGGCGCGGCCCGGGATGTGATCCAGAACCACCTGATGCAGCTGCTCGCGCTGACCGCGATGGAGGAGCCGGTCTCCTTCGACGCGGACTCGCTGCGGGCCGAGAAGGAGAAGGTGCTGTCCGCGGTACGGCTGCCCGAGGATCTGGCCCTGAGCACGGCCCGTGGCCAGTACGCGGCGGGCTGGCAGGGCGGCATCCCGGTGCGCGGCTTCCTGGAGGAGGACGGCATCGCGCCGGACTCGCGCACCGAGACCTACGCCGCGATCAAGGTGAACGTGGAGACCCGCCGGTGGGCCGGGGTCCCGTTCTACCTGCGTAGCGGCAAGCGGCTGCCGCGCCGGATGTCGGAGATCGCGATGATGTTCCAGCGCGCCCCGCACCTGCCGTTCGCCGCCACCGACACCAAGGAACTCGGGCAGAACGCCCTGGTCATCCGGGTCCAGCCGGACGAGGGCGTGACCGTGCGGTTCGGCTCCAAGGTGCCCGACACGGCGATGGAAGTGCGCGACGTGAACATGGACTTCGCCTACGGCGAGTCGTTCACCGAGAACAGCCCGGAGGCCTACGAGCGGCTGCTGCTCGACGTGCTGATCGGCGATCCCCCGCTGTTCCCGCGGCACCGTGAGGTCGAGCTGTCCTGGAAGGTGCTCGACCCCATCGAGGAGTTCTGGGCCGAGTACGGCAAGCCGGAGCCCTACCCGGCCGGATCGGACGGGCCGCCGTCCGCGGACGAACTGATGCGGCGGGACGGCCGGGCGTGGCGGCGCCTGTGAGCGCCGTCCGGTACCGGCTAGTGAGCACGGGCCCGCAGGGCCCCGTGCGAGCGGCCGGTGTGCGGGCCATCCCGGACGGCGCGAACGTCCAGGGAAGCGCTGTAGCGCACGGGGTGGTTTGGCACGGCGCAGCGGGAAAGGACAGCTCCGCATGATGATCGACTTGGCCGAGACGACCACTGGCCGGATCCACGAGGCCATCCGGCAGGCCCGGCAGCGGCTCGGCGGCCCGGCCAGCGGCATGGTGCTGACCCTGGTCATCGTGACCGACGAGGCCGCTCAGTACGACGCGGTCCGGGCGGCCAGTGAGGCGGCCCGGGAGCACCCGATGCGGGTGCTCGCGGTGATCACCCGGCGGCCGCAGGCCGGCTCCCGGCTGGACGCCGAGATCCGGGTGGGTGAGACCGGCCCGGGCGAGGTGGTGCTGCTGCGCATGTACGGGCCGCTCGGCGAGCACGCCGACTCGGTGGTCACCCCGCTGCTGATGCCGGACACGCCGGTGGTGACGTGGTGGCCGGGCATCCCGCCGGAGGTCCCGTCGGCCAGCCCGCTCGGCGCGCTGGCCCAGCGCCGGATCACCGACGCGGCCGCGGCCAGCGAGCCACACGACTGCCTGACCAGCCTGGCCGCGCACTACCGGCCCGGGGACACCGACCTGAGCTGGACCCGGGCCACCCCGTGGCGGACCCTGCTGGCCGCCACCCTGGACCAGCCGCACGGCACGATCAGCGGCGGCCAGGTGGAAGCCGAAGCGGGCAACCCGAGCGCCGACCTGATCGCGTCCTGGCTGTCCGTCCGGCTCGGCCTCCCGTTCACGACCACGGTGTCCGGCGGCCCCGGGATCACCGCGGTGACGTTCGACACCAGCGAGGGCGAGGTGTCGGTGACCCGCCCGGACGGCCGGGTGGCCATGCTGCGGCGGCCCGGGCAGCCGGAGCGCAAGGTGGCCCTGCACCGCCGGGACACCTCCGAGCTGCTGGCCGAGGAGCTGCGCCGGCTGGACCCGGACGAGGTCTACGGCGAGACCATCGCGCCGTTCCTGAGCATGGCGCCCGCCGCGGCCGCCCGGACCAGCCTGGATGGCAGCGGCAGCACGCCGTGAGCACGCCTGAGGTGCTGGTGCACCAGGACGCGGACCAGCTGGCCAAGGCGGCGGCCGGCCGGCTGGCCACCAAGCTGGCCGATGCCCAGGCCAGCGGCGGGACCGCGGATCTGGTGCTGACCGGCGGCGGCGTCGGCACCGCGGTGCTGGCCGGGCTGGCCGCGGCGTCGGCCCTCGGCGCGGTGGACTGGCAGCGGCTGGACATCTGGTGGGGTGACGAGCGCTTCCTGCCCGCCGGCGACCCGGAGCGCAACGAGGTCCAGGCCGAGCAGGCGCTGCTCCGGCACGTGGACACTGACCCGGCCCGGGTGCACCGGATGCCCGCGAGCGACGGGCCGGACGGGCCCAACCCGGAGGCGGCCGCCGAGCGGTACGCGGCGGAGCTGCGCAAGGCGGCCCGGCCCGAGGACCATGGCCCGGTGCCCGCGTTCGACGTCCTGCTGCTCGGCATCGGGCCGGAGGGGCACGTCGCGTCGCTGTTCCCGGGCATGCCCGCGCTCTATGACGAGCGGCCGGTGGTCGCGGTGCGCGGCGCGCCGAAGCCGCCGCCGACCCGGCTGTCGCTGACCCTGCCGTCCATCCGGCAGGCCCGCGAGGTGTGGATCCTGGCCGCCGGGCCGGAGAAGGCCGGCGCGGTCCAGCTCGCGCTGTCCGGCGCCGGGCCGGTCCAGGTGCCCGCCGCCGGGGCCTGCGGCCAGCAGCGCACGCTGTACCTGCTGGACAAGGCGGCCGCCAGTCACCTGCCGCCAGGGCTCAGCCGGCTCGCGTCGCCCTGAACCCGGCTAACGCCTAACGCCGCCGGTTGCCGCCGCTGGTCAGCCGGACCAGGACCAGCAGCACGATGAGCACCGGGACGAACGCGGACGGGTCCCGGGTGGTCAGCGCGACGGTGAGCCAGATCATCAGGATCGGCAGCATCGGGCTGAGCCGGCGCCGCTGCCGGCCGGCCGGCAGCGGGCGCGGCTTGGTGGCCGCCGCGCTGCGGTCCGGCTCGGGCTGGCTCAGCTCGAGCTTGGCCTGCTGCGGCAGGTCGGCGGTCAGCAGGCGCAGTTCGCCCCAGGTCTTGGCGGCAAACGCCGAGGTGGTCCGCTCGTCGAACTCGGCCATGGTCAGCCGGCCGGTGCTGTAGCCGTCCCGCAGGATCTCGACGACGTTTTCGCGATCGGAGTCCGACGCGCGGATACCGCCGTCGTTGGTCATGGCCGGACCTCCTGGACTTATTAGCCCCTTTCATCCGGAGAATACCCCGGTCGGCCGGCTAGGTCGCCGGCCTGGTCACCCGCAACCCACGTTGGCCGGACTTACCCGGCTATGGTTAGATCTCGCCGTGCCCCCCGTACCCCGCCCGGTCATCGAGGATACGGATCACCTGATCGTGTGTGGGGACGACGCGCTGGCCTACCGGGTGGTCGAGGAACTGGCCACCAATTACCGCGAGCGGGTCACCGTGCTGCTCGGTTCGGTCAGCCGCGGCCACGGCCCGCGCATCGCGCAACTGCCCGGCGTCCGGGTCATCGAGCGGCTGGACCTGGACAGCGCCGCCTTCACCGCGGCCCAGGTGCACTCGGCCCGGGCGATGGCCCTGATGGGCCGGGACGACCTGGCCAACTTCCACGCCGGGCTGCGGGCCCAGGACCTCAACCCGGACCTGCGCATGGTGATGCGCATCTTCAACACCGGGCTGGGCGAGCGGATGCGCGCGTTCTTTCCCGACTGCGCGGTGCTGTCCAGCTCGGCGATGGCCGCTCCGTCGTTCGTGGCCGCCGCATTAGGCGAGCCCACGCCCAGCCATGTCCGGCTGGCCGGCCGCACCTTGTACGTGGCCCGCGCCGGGCAGGCCGATGCCACCCAGGTGCTCTGCGGGCTGGCCAGCCCCGGCGACCGCACGGCCGCGGGGCTGCTGCCGCCCGCCCCGGCCGCGGCCGACCTGGTCCTCGCGGTGGCCGACGGCACCCCGCGCAACCCGCTGACCCGGCAGCGCCGGCGACCGCTCCGGTTTCTCGCCGACATGACCCACCTGCTGCTGCGCAGCAAGCTCGGCCTGGTCTTCGTCGGCCTGTTCACGCTGCTGCTGTGCGGTTTCGTGCTGCTGGCCTCGGTGGGCGGGTACTCGCTGCCGAATGCCCTGTACCTGACCGCCCTGGACGCCGCGGGGGCCGCGGTGGCCAACGCACGGCTGGGCGGCGCGGAGAAGGTCGCCCAGTTCCTGCTCACGTTCACCGGGATGGCCTTCCTGCCGGTGGTGACCGCGGCCGTGGTCGGCGCCCGGCTCACCGGCTCACTGCGCGGCCGCGAGCGCCCGCTCAGCGGCCATGTGATCGTGGCTGGCCTGGGCAACATGGGCACCAGGATCTTCGGCCAGCTGCACGACCTGGGCGTCGACGTGGTCTGCGTGGACAAGAACGAGCACGCGGCGGGCGTCCGGCTGGCCCGGCGGCTGGGGCTGCGCGTGGTGATCGGCGAGACGCACCGGGAGGAAACGCTCCGCGCGGCCGGCATCAGCACCAGCCAGGCCCTGGTCTCGGTGACCGACAGCGACATCGTGAACCTGGAAACCGCGCTGCATGCCCGGGCGCTCGCCCCGGACCTGCGCCTGGTGCTCCGGCTGTCCGACGATGATCTGGCCGAGCGGGTGCAGAAGACGGTGGGCAACACGATCTCCCGTAGCGTGCCCTCTCTGGCCGCGCCCGCGTTCGCCGCGGCCATGCTGGAACAGCACGTGCTGCGCACCATCCCGGTCGGCCGGCACGTGCTGCTGATCGCCGATGTGGAGGTGAGCGCCGGGTCGGAGCTGGCCGGGCAGCCGGTGCAGAGCGTGCACCGGCCCGGGGCGGTCCGGGTGATCGCGGTGCGCCGGGCGGCCGCCAACCAGGTGGACTGGTCGCCCGGGCCGGGCTACCAGATCAGCCCGCTGGACCGGATCTACGTGCTGGCCACCCGCACCGGGCTGAGCGAGGTGCTGGCACGCAGCCAGGCCAGCGGCAGCTGATGACAGCGTCAGCATAAGGAAAACCTGGGTCTCCCCCAAGCGGGCCTCCAGCGTTACGCTCAGGGCAGATCTTCCATGTGGTTCTGCTGAGCCACCGTGAAGAGGGCCTTCAATCAGCCTGCACGTCGACCCGGCCCAGGGGGATCCCACGCCCGGGCAGCGCACTGCCTCATCAGGAGGAATCACTTGAGCGTCAACGAGGACCGAATCACAGCGCCCACGTCAGTGGCCGTTACCGAAGTGCCCGGTATAGCCGATCCAGCGCCACTCGGGCTGGCCGCGTTCGCGCTGACCACATTCCTGCTTTCGGCGTTCAACGCCGGCTGGATGACTCACTCCAGCGGCCTGGCCTGGGTCAGCTACGCGCTCGCCTATGGCGGCCTGGTCCAGCTGCTGGCCGGCATGTGGGAGTTCCGCAACCGGAACGTGTTCGGCGCGACCGCGTTCGCCAGCTACGGCGGCTTCTGGATCGGCCTGTTCCTCTACTTCCAGCTCTACGGGGCCAAGCTGGCCACCCACGTGCTCACAGCCGGCCTGTTCGCCAAGGACGTGGGCTGGATCCTGCTCGCCTTCGCCATCTTCAACACCTACATGCTGCTGTGGAGCACCCAGGTGAACCTGGCCGTGTTCGGGGTCTTCCTGACCCTGGAGGCCACCGAGATCGTCCTGTTCGCCGGGAACTTCGCAGGCAACGCCAACATCGTGAAGGCCGGCGGTTACGTGGGTGTGCTCACCGCGCTGGTGGCCTGGTACGCGTCGGCGGCCGGGGTGGCCAACGGAATGGGCGGCCGGCTCAGGGTGCCGGTCGGCAGACCGCTGCTCGCGCCGCGGGCCTGAGCTGACCATTCTGATCCCGGGGGGCCGTTCCTGGCCCCCCGGGATCACGCGTTTTAGCTGCCGGGCAGGATTGAGCGGTGGACCTACACGAGAAGCGCCAGCTCGACCTGGCCGAGCACATGGCGCGGGTGAACCAGCACGTGACCAAGGCCCGGACGCGGGCCCGGCCGTGGCGGTTCATCATCTCGCTGGTGCTGGCCGTCGCGGCCGGCTCGGTGGGCGCGCTCGCGGGCACGCAGTTCAAGTACTGGACCGGGCCAGCCAACTACACCCCCAAGATCATTGCTGCCGTGTCCATCGCCGCGTTCTGCGTGTTCGGCGCGAGCGCCGTGCTCGGGCTGGCGGGCAAGTCCCGGGAGATGCTCACCCCCGCGGTCGGCTCGTCGCACGCCGCCGTGGTCCGCTACGCCATCCTGCTGGTCGGCGGCGTGACCCTGCTGGTGTTTACGGTCAGCCTGTGCAAGGTGCCGATCGGGCAGTTGCTGGTCGGCGGCGCGGTCACCACGATCCTGCTCGGCATCGCCGGGCAGCAGGCGCTGGCCAACACCTTCGCGGGCCTGGTGCTGCTGCTGTCCCGGCCGTTCGTGGTGGGGGACTACGTCCGGGTCAAATCCGGTGCGCTAGGCGGGGTGACCGATGGCCTGGTCACCGAGATCGGTATCACCTACCTGCGGCTGGAAACCGAAGACGGCCCGCTGAACCTGCCCAATTCCCAGGTGCTGGCCGCTGCGACCGGGCCCATTCCCCGGCCGGAGGGTGCGCCGTCCCCGGCCGTGGTCGGCCAGGGCGCCCCGGCCCAGGCGCTGCCCGCTCAGCCGCCGCCGGACCAGCCGCCACCGGATCAGGTCGCGGCCGCCGCCGAGCCGGAGCCGGGTCATGACGACCGGCCGCGTGGCGAACCGCCGTCCGCGCCGTCCGCGCCGTCGTGAGGCCCGGCCTCAGGCGTGCTTCGCCTCGTACCGGGCCACCACGTCGGCCGGAATGCGGCCACGGTCGCTGACCGCTATGCCGGTTTCCTTGGCCCAGCTACGGATGGCCGCGCTGTGCTGGCGGTGCGCCGTGGTGCGCCGTTTGGTTCTCCCGGCCCGGGCCGGGGCCCGCCGGGCGCGGTCGGCGTATTGCCCGAGCACATCGTCAAACTTTTGGCTGTGCTTGGTGCACAGGTCAATCTCATAATCCCGGCCATCCAGGCTGAAGCGCCGGGTCTCATGCTGGCCCTCAGGAATCGCTCTCTGGTCGTAGTCACAGGCAAAGGTGACGGAAACCTTCTGTGCCACTTGAGGCCCCCCTTCCTCTGGAGGCAAATATATCCTCCCAGGGGCGGCCCAACCATAACGACACCCAAAGACGGGTGACGGCTACCGTCAATGACGGCCGGGATAGCGGCCCCGTTCCGGGGGCTCGCGATTATCGCCGCGGCGGCCATAGCGGAACGATTCCTCTGGTGGCTCGTTGCCGTAGCTGCCTACCGACTGGTCAGCGGTGTCTTCCCCCCAGTCCGCCCCGTGCTGGCCATAATCAGGGTCGGCTGGATATGCGCCGGATCCGCCGGTGGCCGGCTCGCCAGGATAATCCGCAATGTCCGGCTGGCCGGGATAGCCGTGGAAGTCCCGGTCCGCCGGGTAAGCCGGATCGGCAGGGTAACCCGGCGTGTCCCGCCGGTGGCTGCCCGACGATCCGCCCCGGTAATCCGCGGGCGCCGCGGGATACCCCCCAGCATTCCGGGAGGCGTCCCTTCCCGCGTCCCGGTGGTGATTGCCGGACGACCCGCCGCGGTAGTCCTCCGGGTAGTCCGCGCCCGCCGGGTAGCCGGGCTCAGCCGGGTAGCCGCCGGACCGGCTGGGGCGGTGGTACGACCCGCTGGACGCCTGCTCCGGGTAGCCGGCCGACTCCGGGCTGGTCCGCCGGTAGTCCCCGGTGCCCGGCACGTCCGGGTAGCCCGCGTCGGCGGCGGCCCGGAACTCGCCGGTGCCCGCGCCGATACGGTAGTCGTCCAGCTGCTCGGCCGGGTAGTCCGGGCTGAGCGGGTCCGGGTAGCCAGCCGGGTCCCGGCGGTAGCCGCGGGTACTGTCCCGCTCCGGCATCCGCATGGCCGCGGTCGCCTGGCCCGGTTCCTGGCTGCCGCCACCCGGCGCCGCGTCGCGGGCCGGCGGGGCGTCACGGCTGGCCCGCTGGGCCTTGCCCTGCGGGCCACGGCGCAGCGCCTCGATCATCCGCTCGAGGTCGTCCATGGGCAGCCGGAAGGTCCCAGTGCAGGTGCCACCCTGCCAGATGCTGAACACCGCTACGCCGGTGTCGGCGTACCAGCTCAGCCGCATACTTCGGGAGTTGCCCCGTACGTCGAAGAACACCTCACCGAGCCGGGGCAACGGGGCTGCGTCCGACGCTGACATGCTGCCCATGGTGGCGCTGAACTAATGGGTTTGTCCAATTAGCGCTGTGACCAGGGCCGGTCCGGGCGGGCAACGGACGCTGAACATCTCTGCCTCGGATTCGCCATCCGGCCTGCGGAACCGGCCCGGCTGATGGCATCATTGATCATCGGTCCGCTGGACAGGACTGGTTTCGCCAGGGCGGCTGCCACTCGGCTGGCCACCCATCCGGCAGGGTTGCTCCACTCGTGCACCGTCACGGCGGTTACGGGTGCATGCGGCTGCCCATTGCCCCGGGAACACGCAGGTGCCGCAGTACGTTCAATACCTACGACGGGGCATACGCCGCATCGCGCGGAACCATGAAGTCCGACACAACCAGAGGGTCGGCTAGATGGAAACGTATCACCACTGAGCCTGTTGAGGAGATCTAGTCATGTCTGAGGTACGGCGGCAGGTTACCCTGCCTCCCCGGCCGAACTGGGGCTGGCAAGATGCCGCCGCGTGCCGCGGCACGGATGTCGTGCTCTTTTTCGGCCCGGACGGGGAACGGCAGCCGGAGCGGGACATCCGCGAGCGGAAGGCCAAGGCGCTGTGCGCGTCTTGCCCGGTGCGCACGGAGTGCCTGGACTACGCCATTTCCCGGCCGGAGAAGTACGGCACCTGGGGCGGCCTGAACGAGGACGAGCGCGCCTCTGAGCGCCGCCGCCGGATGCGCCGCGCCAACGCCGCCTGACCACCGCCGCTACACACCCCGCCCCCCGCAGCCCCCACCCCTACGGATATCCCCGCCAACCCGGGCACTCACAGTGCGTCATGCCAGGCAGAATGAGCAGATGATCTGCTTGCCCTGCCGCCAGCAAGAGCACACCGAGTGCCCGGGTGGCACGTGGTGCGACTGCCAGCACCTCCCCCTGTCCGCCCTCCCGCAGCCGCCTGGCCACGAGTCGCTGAGCTGGGTGCGGCAGGGCTGAGCGGAGTTAGCGTTGCGGACCGGAATAGATGCGCCACCCGGGCGGTTGCCCGGTTTCGTGGGCACTGTGAGCTTGGCGCAGATCAGCGGCCGGAGGCGGAAAACTACTTCGGTACGCGAACCTGTCTCGACAGCAAGCGCCATCTCGTGTGATCCTCGATACGTGAGCGCTGCTGATCCTCTCCTCGTCGCCCGCAGGCATGTCGACCTGCTCCGGGTGCGCAGCGCAATCTGTCGGCACGGCCGCTAACCACCGCCCGAAAGACGGGTGCGTGCCGCGGCCGGTGCCTGATGCCTGGCGGCAACCCCAGTGTGCCGTGAGCCAGCAGGACAACCGGTGCAGCCGGTAACGGCTGTGCTGCTCGCGGCGCGCACCCCCGGACCGAGAAGGGACGCGCCAGATGCCGCCAGCCCCCCGATTGAGAGGGCAGGGCCGTAAAGGCCAGGGCCAGTGGGCCCTCGGATATCGCGAGCCGCTGAACAAGAACGAGGAAAACAAGAAGAACGACGACGGGCTGAACGTCCGTCAGCGGATCATCGACGTCTACGCCAAGCAGGGCTTCGACTCCATCGACCCGGCCGACCTGCGCGGCCGGTTCCGCTGGTACGGCCTGTACACGCAGCGCCGCCCCGGCATCGACGGCGGGAAGACCGGGTCTCTCGAGCCGGAAGAGCTCGACGACCGGTACTTCATGCTCCGGGTGCGGATCGACGGCGGCCAGCTGAGCAACGACCAGTTGCGCGCCGTGGCGGACATCTCGGACCGCTACGCCCGGGGCACCGCCGACCTCACCGACCGGCAGAACGTCCAGTACCACTGGATCCGGATCGAGGACGTGCCGGCCATCTGGGACACCCTGGACGCGGTCGGCCTGTCCAGCACCGAGGCCTGCGGCGACACGCCCCGGGTGGTGCTGGGCTGCCCGCTGGCGGGCATCGATGCTGGTGAGGTGATCGACGCCACACCGCAGATCGAGACGACCACGGCGCGCTGGGTGGGCGACCCGACGTTCTCCAACCTGCCGCGCAAGTTCAAGTCGGTGATGAGCGGGTGCACCGCGCAGTGCACCGTGCATGAGATCAACGACATCGCGTTCGTCGGCGTCACCGGCCCGTACGGCGAGCCCGGCTACGACCTGTGGGTCGGCGGCGGGCTGTCCACCAACCCCATGATCGCCAAGCGGCTGGGCGCGTTCGTCCAGCCGGACCAGGTGCCCGAGGTGTGGGCCGGGGTCACGTCGGTGTTCCGCGACTACGGCTACCGGCGGCTACGGCACCGGGCCCGGCTCAAGTTCCTCATCGCGGACTGGGGCCCGGAGAAGTTCCTCGAGGTGCTGGAGAAGGATTACCTGGGCTACGCGCTGCCGGACGGCCCGCCGCCGCCCCCGCCCCGGGACGGCCGCCGGGACCACGTCGGCGTGCACGAGCAGCGCGACGGCCGGTACTACGTCGGCTTCGCGCCCCGGGTCGGCCGGATGTCCGGCGCCGCGCTGGCCCAGGTGGCCGACCTGGCCGCCCGGTACGGCAGCGGCCGGGTGCGCACCACCACCGAGCAGAAGATGGTGATCCTCGACGTGCCCGAGGGCAACGTCGCGGAACTCACCGCGGCGCTGGACGCGGCGGACCTGCCCGCCTCCCCCAGCGTGTTCCGGCGGCACACCATGGCCTGCACCGGCATCGAGTTCTGCAAGCTGGCCATCGTGGAGACCAAGGCACGGGCCGGCCAGGTGATCGCCGAACTGGAACGCCGGCTGCCTGACTTCACCGAGCCGGTCACCATCAACGTGAACGGCTGCCCGAACTCCTGCGCCCGGATCCAGACGGCCGACATCGGCCTGAAGGGCTCGCTGGTCACCACGGCCGACGGGACGCAGACCGAGGGCTTCCAGATCCATCTGGGCGGCAGCCTGGCCGGTGGCGACGGGTCAAGTTCCGGGTTCGGCCGGAAGATCCGCGGGCTGAAGACCACGGCCGACGAGCTGCCGGACTACCTGGAGCGGGTGCTGCGCCGGTTCCATGCCGGGCGTGGCCCGGAGGAGACGTTCGCCGCGTGGGCCAGCCGGGCCAGCGAGGAGGACTTTCTGTGACGATCCCGGCATCTCCCACACAGCGGGCAATCCCGTTTTATTGCCCCTATTGTGGGGAAGAAGACCTAGTTCCCCAGGAACAGGACGGCTCGTGGCACTGCCGTAGCTGTGCCCGGGCCTTCCAGCTACGATTTGCTGGATCGGGAGTCAACCCGTGAGCAGCACTGTGACCCACCGCGTGAGCCCGCCCCCCGATGCGCCGCAACCCATGGAGGACACGTCCCTTATGGAGAGGCTCCCAGCACAGGCAGCACAAATGGAGAGGTTGGCTGCCCAGGCGGCGGACGATCTGGCCGACGCACCCGCTGAAGAGATCATCCGGTGGGCGGTGCAGACGTTCGGTGACCGGCTGTGCATCACGTCCTCGATGACCGACGCGGTCCTCGTGCACCTCGCGTCGCAGGTGCACGAGGGCCTGGACGTGATCTTCCTGGACACCGGCTACCACTTCCCGGAGACGATCGGCACCCGGGACGCGGTGCAGGCCATCTACCCGGTGAACGTGATCAACGTCACCCCGTCCCGGACGGTCGAGGAGCAGGAGGCCGCGCTCGGCCCCCGGCTCTACGGGCGCAACCCTGACCTGTGCTGCTACCTGCGCAAGGTGGTGCCGCTGGAGCGGGCGCTGGACCCGTACGACGCGTGGATCACCGGGGTGCGCCGCGAGGAGACCGCGGCGCGCAGCGACACCAAGGCGGTGCAGTGGGACCCGCGCCGCCAGATGGTCAAGGTCAACCCCATCGTGGCCTGGACCCAGGAGCAGGTGGACGCGTACATCGCGGACAACGGTGTGCTGGTCAACCCGCTGGTCTACGACGGGTACCCGTCGATCGGCTGCGCCACCTGCACGATGAAGGTGGAAGCCGGGGCTGACCCGCGCAGCGGCCGGTGGACCGGCACGGGCAAGACCGAATGCGGTATCCACACCTGACCCATCCCCCGCTCGTCGCGATCGCGCATGGCAGCCGTGACCCCCGCGCCGGGGCCACGATCACCGAGCTGCTCGGCGTGGCGCGCGAGCGGGCGGCCAGCTACGGCCTGGCCGGGCTGGACACCCGGGCCGCATTCCTCGACCATGCCCCGCCGGCCCCGCGCCAGGTGCTCTCCGCACTGTGTTCCGAGACCCTGTGTTCTGAGACGCTGTGTGCTGAGAGCGGGGGCATGACGCCGGTCATCGTGCTGCCGGTGCTGCTCACCGCGGCCTACCACAGCGGCACCGACATCCCCGGGCTGCTGGACGAGGCCCAGGCGGAGCTGCCCGCGCTGCGGATCCGGTACGGGGCGCCGCTCGGCCCGCACCCAGGCCTGCTCCGGGCGCTGGACCGGCGGCTGGCCGAGGCCGGCCAGGACCCGGATCAGGCCGGGCAGACCGCGGTGGTGCTCGCCTCAGCCGGCTCCAGCCACCCGGCGGCCAACGCGGTGATCGCCCGGCTGGCCGCGGACTGGCAGGCGGCCCGCGGCTGGCAGGCGGTCCGGCCCGCGTTCGCGTCCGCCGCCGCACCCACCCCGGAGCAGGCGGTGGCCGAGCTGATCCGCGGCGGCGCGCGGCGCGTCGTGGTGGCCAGCTACCTGCTCGCCCCCGGGCGGTTCGCGGACCGGGTCCGGGACGCCTCGCTGGCCGCCGGGGCGGCGGCCGTGTCCGCCCCGCTCGGCGCGGCCCCGGAGGTCGCCGACGTGCTGCTGGACCGCTATCGGCAGGCGCTGCTGGGCGCCGCGCTGCAGCCGCCGGAGCGGCAAGTTTCCGCCCGGTAACTTAGCGGATATCGTCGCGGTATGACGACTGCCCCGGCGGCCCGGCCGCACGCCACCCACCAGGTGCTGAACCAGGTCCCGCCGCTGGCCGACTACGACGTGGCCGATGACCCGGCGCTGCTGGCCGCGGCCGGCCGGGAAGGCGCGGGCTGGGCCGGGGACCGGCTGCGCGAGCTCGGCCGGCTGGCCGGGGCGGCGGCCACCCAGGAGCACGCCCGGCTGGCCAACGAGCACCCACCGGTGCTGCGCACGCACGATGCCCGCGGAAACCGGATCGACGAGGTCGAGTTCCACCCGTCCTGGCACGTGCTGCTCGGCACCGCGGTGCGGCACGGCCTGCACGCCACGCCGTGGGCCGAGCAGCAGCCCGGCGCGCACGTGGCCCGGGCCGCCGCGTTCTACGTGTGGGCGCAGGCCGAGGCGGGGCACGGCTGCCCGGTCTCGATGACCTACGCGGTGGTCCCGGCGCTGCGGCACGCCCCGGAACTGGCCGGCCAGTTCGAGCCGCTGCTCACCGCGCCGGTCTACCAGCCGGGTCTGCGGCCGCCTGGCGGGAAGGCCGGGCTGCTGGCGGGCATGGCGATGACCGAGAAGCAGGGCGGCTCGGACGTCCGGGCCGGCACCACCCGGGCCGAGCCGGCCGGCCCCGACCGGGCCGGCGCGCACCTGATCACTGGGCACAAGTGGTTCTGCTCGGCACCGATGAGCGACCTGTTCCTGGTCCTGGCCCAGGGCCCGGGCGGGCTGAGCTGCTTCCTGCTGCCCCGGGTGCTGCCCGACGGCAGCCGGAACGCGATGCGGCTGCAGCGGCTCAAGGACAAGCTGGGCAACCGGTCCAACGCGTCCGCCGAGGTGGAGTTCGACGGCGCGCTGGCCTGGCCGGTCGGCCCGGCCGGGCGCGGCGTGCCGACCATCATCGAGATGGTCAGCGCCACCCGGCTGGACTGCGTGCTGGGCAGCGCGGCGGGGATGCGCCGCGGCGCCGTCGCAGCGGCCTACTACAGTACGCACCGGCAGGCGTTTGGCAAAGATCTCATCGCCTGGCCACTGATGGGATCGGTGCTGGCCGACCTCATCCTGGAATCGGAGGCGGCCACGACGCTGGCCATCCGGCTGGCCGGCGCGGCGGACCGGGCCGCCCGCGGGGACGCCGCCGAGGCGGCGCTGCTCCGGGTGGCGCTGCCCGCGGCCAAGCACTGGGTCTGCAAGCGTGCCCCGCTGCACGCGGCCGAGGCGCTGGAGTGCCTGGGCGGCAACGGGTACGTCGAGGAGTCCGGGATGCCCCGGCTGTACCGGGACAGCCCGCTGAACTCCATCTGGGAGGGCTCGGGCAACGTGACCGCGCTGGACCTGCTCCGCGCGCTGCGGCGGCAGCCCGCGGCCGCCGAGGCGCTGACCGCGGAACTGGCCCTGGCGGTCGGCGGTGACCGGCGACTGGACGAGGCGATCGGCCGGCTCACGGCCGGCTTGGCCGGCCTCGGCGCGGAGCGGCGATCGGGGGCCGGGGGTTCCGGGGGTAGTCCCCTGGGGAAGCAGAGCGGGGGGTCGTCCCCCCGGGCTGACACGGCGGGCCCGGACGCCGAGTACGCGGCCCGGCGGCTGGCCGGGCAGATCACTCTCGCGCTGCAGGCCGCGCTGCTGGTCCGGCACGCGCCAGCCGCGGTGGCGGACGGTTTCTGCGCTTCCCGGCTCGGCGCCGGCGCCGCGACCGGGCCGGGCGGGCCGGGTGTCCCGTTCGGCACGCTGCCCGACGGAGTGGCGGTGACCGAGATTCTGGACCGGGCGCGGCTTGCGCCCAGGTAAGGTCTCATGGTGCGTGTGTGGCCAGGAGCGCCCTACCCACTGGGTGCAACATGGGACGGCACGGGGACCAACTTCGCGTTGTTCTCCGAGGTCGCCGAGCAGGTTGACCTCTGCCTGCTGTCCGGCGAGGAGGATGCCGAGCTCACCGAGACCCGGATCCCGCTGACCGAGGTGGACGGTTTCGTCTGGCACGGCTACCTGCCCGATGTGGGTCCCAGCCAGCGCTACGGGTACCGGGTGCACGGGCCGTACGACCCGGGCCGCGGGCTGCGCTGCAACCCGGCCAAGCTGCTGCTCGACCCGTACGGCAAGGCGGTCAGTGGCGAGGTCCGCTGGCACGAGTCCGTGTTCGGCTACCGGTTCACCGACCCGGCCCAGGTGAACACCGCGGACAGCGCGCCGTACGTGCCGAAGAACGTGGTGATCAACCCGTTCTTCGACTGGGCCGACGACCGGGCGCCGCGCACCCCGTACCACGAGACGGTGATCTACGAGGCGCACGTCCGCGGCCTCACCCTGCGCCACCCCGAGGTGCCCGCCGACCAGCGTGGCAGCTACGCCGGGCTGGCCCACCCGGCGGTGATCGAGCACCTGACCCGGCTCGGCGTGACCGCGGTGGAGCTGATGCCGGTGCACCAGTTCGTGCCCGAGCACAGCCTGCAGGCCCGCGGGCTGTCCAACTACTGGGGCTACAACACGATCGGGTTCCTCGCCCCGCACCGCGCCTACGCGTCGTCCACCCAGCTCGGCGGGCAGGTCGGCGAGTTCAAGGCGATGGTGAAGGAACTGCACGCGGCCGGCATCGAGGTGATCCTCGACGTGGTGTACAACCACACCGCGGAAGCCGACCACCGCGGCCCGACGCTGTCCTTCCGTGGCATCGACAACACCGCCTACTACCGGCTGCGCGACGACGACCAGCGGTACTACGTGGACTACACCGGCTGCGGCAACAGCCTCAACGTGCGGCACCCGCACGCGCTGCAGCTGATCCTGGACTCGCTGCGGTACTGGATCCTGGAGATGCACGTCGACGGGTTCCGCTTCGACCTGGCCTCGGCGCTGGCCCGGGAACTGCACGATGTCGACCGGCTGTCCGCGTTCTTCGACCTGGTCCAGCAGGACCCGGTGGTGTCCCAGGTCAAGCTCATCGCCGAGCCGTGGGACGTCGGCGAGGGTGGCTACCAGGTGGGGCAGTTCCCGCCGTTGTGGTCGGAGTGGAACGGGAAGTACCGGGACGCGGTGCGCGACTTCTGGCGCGGCCAGCCGGATACGCTGCCCGAGTTCGCCTCCCGGCTGACCGGGTCGAGCGACCTGTACGAGACCAGCGGCCGGCGGCCGGTCGCCTCGGTCAACTTCGTCACCTGCCACGACGGGTTCACGCTGATGGACCTGGTGTCCTACAACCGCAAGCACAACGAGGCCAACGGCGAGGACAACGCGGACGGCAGCAACGACAACCGGTCCTGGAACTGCGGCACCGAGGGGCCGACCAGCGACCCGGCCATCAACGAGCTGCGCGCCCGGCAGCGGCGCAACTTCCTGGCCACCCTGCTCTGCTCGCAGGGCGTGCCGATGCTGCTGGCCGGCGACGAGCTGGGCCGCACCCAGCGCGGCAACAACAACGCGTACTGCCAGGACAACGAGACGTCCTGGGTGGACTGGTCGACGCTGGACGACCAGGCGGACCTGCTCGAGTTCGCCCGGGTGGTGGCCGAACTGCGCCGCGCCCACCCGGTGTTCCGGCGGCGCCGGTTCTTCGTCGGGCCAGACACCGCGGCCGTGGACGGCGTGGGCGACATCGCCTGGTTCACCCCGTCCGGCCGGGAGATGAAGGACGCGGACTGGAAGACCGGGTACGCCAAGGCCCTCGGGGTGTTCCTCAACGGGGCCGCGATCACCGAGCCGGACCCGCGCGGCGAGCCGGTGCGCGACGACTCGTTCCTGCTGCTGTTCAGCGCGGACAGCCAGCCGGTCCGGTTCACCCTGCCCGGCCCGAAGTTCGGCGGCAGCTGGGCCGTGGTGCTGGATTCCGGCGCCGCTCCCCCGGCGGATCCCAGGGAATACGGCGCCGGGGCCGAGGTCCTGGTGGCGCCGCGGGCCATGGCCGTGCTGCGCCGGGGCAGCGAGCCGGCCGGACGCTAGCCGTGCGCCAGCTCTACCCGCCGGGCCGCGACGGCCAGCCGCCGGACCTGGCCGCCCTGTACGCCTACCCGGCCGGGCTGAACCGGGCCTGGGTGCGGGCCAACATGGTGCACAGCGCCGACGGCGCTGCCGCGGTGGACGGGCTGTCCGGCGGCCTGTCCGGGCCGGGCGACCGGGAGGTGTTCGGCGTGCTGCGCGCGCTGGCCGACGTGGTCCTGGTCGGCGCGGGCACGGCCCGCGCCGAGAAGTATGGGCCGGCCCGGGTCCGGCCGGCCTGGGCCGGGCTGCGCGCGGGCCGCCCGGCGGCCCCGCCGATCGCGGTGCTGTCCGGCCGGCTGGACCTGGACCTGGACGGCCCGCTGCTGACTGGGCCGGCGCCGGAGGCCCGCACCATCGTGATCACCGGCGGGGCGGGCGCCGCGGATCGCCGCGCGGCGGCCGCGGCGCACGCCGACGTGATCGTCGCGGGCGAGCGGCGGGTGGACCTGGCCGCCGCGGTCGCCGCGCTGGCCGGCCGCGGCCACCAGCGGATCCTGGCCGAAGGCGGCCCGCACCTGCTCGGCCAGCTGGCCGCGGCCGGCCTGCTGGACGAGCTGTGCGTCACGGTCAGCCCGGTGCTGATCGGCGGCCCGGCCGGCCGGATCATCCACGGCCCGGCGGGCGGCCCCGGCCCGGCCCGGCTGGACCTGGCCCACCTGCTAGCCGACGACAGCTACCTGTTCTGCCGCTACCTGGTCGATCGCGGCTGACCGGGCTAGCTGGTGCTGCCCAGGGCCAGGATCTCGGCCAGGTCGAAGTTGACCGGCTCTTCCAGCTGGGCGTAGGTGCAGGAGGCCGGCTCGCGGTCCGGCCGCCAGCGGACGAACTGGGTGGTGTGCCGGAACCTGGTCCCCTCCATGTGGTCGTAGCGCACCTCCAGCACCCGTTCCGGGCGGAGCGGCACGAAGGACAGGTCCTTGTTCGCGTTCCACCGGCTGTGCTCTGACGAGCGCGGGTTGCGCACCTGGGCCCCGGATGCGGCGGCCCAGTTCCACGGGTGCCACTCGAACGTGGTGACCAGCGGCTGCAGCTCGGTGAACAGCTCCTTGCGCTGGGCCATCGGGAACGCGCCGACCACCCCGACGCTGGCCAGCCGGCCCTCCGCGGTGTACAGGCCGAGCAGCAGCGAGCCGATCGCGTCCGGGCCGGACTTGTGCACCCGGTACCCGGCCACCACGCAGTCCGCGGTCCGCTCGTGTTTGACCTTGAACATGGTCCGCTTGTCCGGCTGGTAACTGCCGTCCAGCGGCTTGGCGATCAGCCCGTCCAGCCCGGCCCCCTCGAACTGGCCGAACCACCGCCCGGCCAGGTCCCGGTCCACGGTCGCCGGGGTCAGGTGCAGCGGCGACCTGGCGTGCCCGAGGACCTGCTCGAGCGTGGCCCGGCGCTGGCTGAACGGCTGCTCGCACAGGTCGGTGTCGTCCAGCGCGAGCAGGTCGAACGCGACGAAGTGGGCCGGGGTCTGCTCGGCCAGCAGGTTCACCCGGCTGGCCGCCGGGTGGATCCGCTGCAGCAGGGCCTCGAAGTCGAGCCGGCGGCCGTCCGCGTCCGGGATCACGATCTCCCCGTCGATGACGCAGCGCTCCGGGAACTGGGCCAGCACCGCCTCGACCAGTTCCGGGAAGTACCGGGTCATCGGCCGCTCGTTCCGGCTGCCGATTTCCACCTCATCCCGGTCCCGGAAGATGATCGACCGAAAGCCGTCCCACTTCGGCTCGAAGCTGAACGGGCCGTCCGGGATGCGCGGCACCGGCTTGGCCAGCATCGGCGCGACGGGTGGGTTGACCGGCAGCTGCATGCCCCTATCCTGCCCGAACGCAAACGTTGGTAATGCGCTGGCCACTTCTTGGGTCCAGCCGCGGTGGCCTGCCGCAGCTGCCCGCACCTGGGCTGGATAGCCTGGCAGCCAGCCATCCGCAGCCTGGGGAGCAGCCCGTGCCTATCCAGCGGGGAATTCACGACGAAGGCGACGACGCCGAACTGGAGATCAACCCGATCTACGTCCGCGCCGCGCATTTCTCGGTACCGAAGCACCGGCTGGCCGAGCACGGCCTGCTGCCGGACACCGCGCTGCAGGCGGTGCGGGACGAGCTGGTGCTGGACGGCAACGCCCGGCTCAACCTGGCCACGTTCGTGACCACCTGGATGGAGCCGCAGGCGACGCGGCTGATGACCGAGTGCCTGCCCAAGAACATGATCGACAAGGACGAGTACCCGCAGACCGCGGAGATCGAGTCGCGCTGCGTCAGCATCCTGGCCGACCTGTGGCACGCGCCGCCGGAGCAGACGGCCACCGGCACCTCGACGACCGGGTCGAGCGAGGCGTGCATGCTCGGCGGCATGGCGCTGCTCTGGCGCTGGCGGCAGCGCCGCCGGCAGGCCGGCCTGGACGCCACCCGGCCGAACCTGGTGATGGGGGCCAACGTCCAGGTGTGCTGGGAGAAGTTCTGCCGGTACTGGCAGGTCGAGCCGCGGCTGGTGCCGATGGAGGAGGGCCGGCTGCACCTGCGCGGGCCGCAGGCCGCGTCGAACTGCGACGACAACACCATCGGCGTAGTGGCCATCCTCGGCTCGACCATGGACGGCAGCTACGAGCCGGTGGCCGAGATCAGCGCCGACCTGGACAAGCTGGCGGCTGGCGGCGGGCCGGACGTCCCGATCCACGTGGACGCGGCTTCCGGCGGGTTCGTCGCGCCGTTCCTGCAGCCCGCGCTGTCCTGGGACTTCCGGGTCGCACGGGTCGCCTCGATCAACGCCTCCGGGCACAAGTACGGGCTGGTCTATCCCGGCGTGGGCTGGGTGGTCTGGCGGGATGCCAGCGCGCTGCCCGAGGACCTGGTGTTCAAGGTGAACTACCTGGGCGGCGAGATGCCCACGTTCGCGCTGAACTTCTCCCGGTCCGGCGCCAACGTGGCCGCGCAGTACTACAACTTCCTGCGCCTCGGCCACGAGGGCTACCGCGAGGTCCAGCAGACCTGCCAGGACGTGGCGCTGTACCTGTCCGGCAAGGTCGCCCAGATGGGCCCGTTCGAGCTGCTCACCGACGGCAGCGACCTGCCGGTGTTCGCGTTCCGGGTGCAGGACCAGCAGGCCGGTTTCACCGTGTTCGACCTGTCCGAGCGGCTGCGCGCCCGGGGCTGGCTGGTGCCGGCCTACACATTCCCGGCCAACCTGCAGGACGTGGCCGTGCTCCGGATAGTGGTCCGCAACGGGTTCAGCAAGGACCTGGCCGACGTGCTGGTCTCCGACCTGCAGCACCACGTCAAGGCGCTGACCACCCATCCGGGCGGCCACATCCCGCTGGCCCCGCCGGGCAAGCGCTCATCGTTCGCGCACTGAGTTAAGACGTCTTGCGCAGCCGATCAAGCGCCTCGGCCAGGATCGCGGCGCCGTCCGTGTCGGTGCGGCGCTCCTTCACGTAGGCCAGGTGGGTCTTGTACGGCTCGGCGTGCGGCGGGCCGGGGGGGTTGTTCTCGTCCCGGCCGGCCGGGAAGCCGCACCGGGGGCAATCCCAGGTCTCCGGGACCGCCGCGTCGCTGGCAAAGCTCGGCCGGGTCTCGTGCTTGTTCGAGCACCAGAACGAGACCCGGATCCGGGGCGCTGCCTCGCCACGCTCTGCCTCGCCCATCGGGCCGGCGCCGACGCGGCTGCCCCTGATGGCATTGCCACTACTCACTGCTCACCCCTTGCTGTGTGCGCACAATGGCATGGTGGTCTGCTGAATGGGCAGTCAGATCAGCGATTCAGCAGCAGATTGAGTGCGATGATGCAGAGGAACCAGACGACGCCGGTGAAGATCGTCAGCCGGTCCAGGTTCCGCTCGACCACGGAGGACGAGCCCAGCGACGAGGACACCCCGCCGCCGAACAGGTCTGACAGGCCGCCGCCCTTGCCCTTGTGCAGCAGCACCAGCAGCACCATCAGCAAGCTGGTGATGATGAGAACGACCGAAATACCGATAACCACTGCTGTGCCTTAACCCTCCGGATGCCCCTGCGAACCTGGCCCAGCACCGGATCAGGCACTCGCGGCCAGTTTCCGGTACCGGCATATGGTGGCAAACTCGCCTGCATCCAGGCTCGCGCCACCCACCAGCGCGCCGTCAATATCGGGCTGCGACATTATCGCAGCGATGTTGTCGGCCTTCACCGACCCGCCATACAGAATACGCACACTTGCGGCCACTTCGTCGCCACGACCCTCGGAAATCCTGCCCCGGATCGCGCCGCAGACCTCTTGCGCGTCTTCCGGCGATGCCACCTCACCGGTCCCGATGGCCCATATCGGCTCATAGGCGATCACCAGGCCGGCCACCTGCTCCGCGGGCACCCTGGCCAGCCCGCCGTCGAGCTGGCCGATCACTACCGGCAGGTACTCGTCGGCCTGCCGGGCGTCCAAGTGCTCGCCGACGCACATGATCGGCGTCAGCTCGTTCCGCAGCGCGGCCTTCACCTTGGCGTTGACCAGGGCGTCGTCCTCGTGGTGGTACTGGCGGCGCTCGGAGTGCCCGGCCAGCACGTAGCCGCAGCCGAGCTTGGCCAGCATCGGCCCGGACACGTCGCCGGTGTATGCGCCCTCGTCGTGCTGGGACAGGTCCTGCGCGCCGTATTCGATGCGCAGCTTGTCCCCGGCCACCAGGGTCTGCACGCTGCGCAACGCGGTGAACGGCGGTAGCACCACGACGTCGGCCGCGTCGTAGTCCTCGTTGGTCAGCGTGAAGGCCAGCTTCTGGACCAGTGCCATCGCCTCGAAGTGGGTGTTATGCATCTTCCAGTTGCCGGCGATCAGCGGCTGGCGGGCGGGCGCGGCGGCGGCCATCAGTCCGCCTCGAGCGCGCTCAGCCCGGGCAGGGTGCGCCCCTCCAGGTATTCCAGGCTGGCCCCGCCCCCGGTGGAGATGTGCGTGAACGCATCGGCCGGGAAGCCGAGCTGCCGGATGGCCGCGGCCGAGTCACCGCCGCCGACCACGGTCAGCCCGTTGACCGCGCTGATCGCCTCGGCCAGCGCCCTAGTGCCCGCCGCGAACGCCGGGAACTCGAACACGCCGGCCGGCCCGTTCCAGAACACGGTCTTGGCGTCGGCCAGCTTCTGCGTGAACAGGGCCCGGGTCTGCGGGCCCATGTCCAGGCTTTCCCGGTCCGCCGGGAACTCGCCGACCCGGACCACCCGGTGGTCGGCATCCGGGGCGAACCGGTCGGCGGCCACCAGGTCGACCGGCAGCACGACGTCCACACCGCGCCGCTCCGCCTCGGCCAGCACGTCGGTGACCTGCGGGATCTGGTCCGCCTCGAGCAGCGACTTGCCTACCTCATAGCCCTGCGCGGCCAGGAACGTGTAGGACATGCCGCCCACGATGATCAGACGGTCCGCCTTGCCCAGCAGGTTGCCGATGACCGCGAGCTTGTCCGACGGCTTGGCCCCGCCGAGCACCACCACGTACGGCCGCGGCGGGTCGGTGGTGAGCTGGCGGAGCACCCCGATCTCGGCGACGACCAGGTCCCCGGCGGCGTGCGGCAGCAGCCCGGGCACGTCGTAGACGCTGGCGTGCTTGCGGTGCAGCGCACCGAACCCGTCGCCCACGTACAGCGTGGCCAGCCCGGCCAGCCGGGCGGCCAGCCCGGCCCGCTCGGCGTCGTCCTTGCTGGTCTCGGCGGGCTCGAAGCGTACGTTCTCGAGCAGCGCGACCTGGCCGTCGGCCAGCCCGGCCGCGGCGGCCGCGGCCGACTCCCCGGCCACGTCGGCGGCGAACGCCACCGGCTGGCCGAGCAGCTCGCCGAGCCGGGCGGCCACCGGGCGCAGCGACGGGCCGCCCGCAGCCCGGGCCGCATAGCCGTCCCCCTTGGGCCGGCCCAGGTGCGCGCAGATGACCACCCGCGCGCCCCGGTCGATCAGTTTCCGGATCGTGGGCATCGTGGCCTGGATCCGGTTGTCGTCGGTGATCCGCGCACCGTCCAGCGGGACGTTCAGGTCGGCCCGCAGCAGCACCCGCTGCCCGGCTACGTCCAGGTCGTCGATGCGCTTCATCCGAGCTGGGCGCCAACGAGCGCGGTCAGGTCGGCCAGCCGGTTGGAGTAACCCCACTCGTTGTCGTACCAGCCGATGACCTTGACCTGGTCGCCGAACGTCATGGTCAGCGCGGAGTCGAAGGTGCACGACCACGGGGTGCCGACGATGTCCGAGGACACGATCGGGTCCGCGGTGTAATGCAGGTACCCCTTGAGCGTGCCCTCGGCCGCCGCCTGGTACGCCGCGTTGACCTCGTCCTTACTGACCTCCCGGGTCAGCTGCACAACCAGGTCGGTCACCGACCCGTCCACCACCGGGACCCGCATCGCCATCCCGTCCAGCTTGCCCTTCAGCTCGGGCAGCACCAGCGCCGTGGCCTTGGCCGCGCCGGTGCTGGTCGGGATGATGTTCTGCGCGGCGGCCCGGGCCCGGCGCAGGTCCTTGTGCGGGAAGTCCAGGATCACCTGGTCGTTGGTGTACGCGTGAATGGTGGTCATCAGGCCTTTGACGATGCCGAAGCTGTCCAGCAGCACCTTGGCCAGCGGGGCCACGCAGTTCGTGGTGCACGAGGCGTTCGAGATGATGTGGTGGCTGGCCGGGTCGTAGGACCCGTCGTTGACGCCCATCACGATCGTGATGTCCTCGCCGGACGCGGGCGCGGAGATGATCACCTTCTTCGCGCCGGCGTCGAGGTGCTTGCGCGCGTCCGCGGCCTTGGTGAACCGCCCCGTGGACTCGATCACCACGTTCACGCCCAGGTCCCGCCACGGCAGCGCGGCTGGGTCGCGCTCGGCCAGCACCTTGATGGCCTGGTCGCCGACCCGGATCGCTTCGCCGTCCACGGCCACGTCCTCGCTGAGCGTGCCCAGCACGGTGTCGTACTTCAGCAGGTGCGCCAGGGTCTTCGTGTCGGTCAGGTCGTTCGCGGCGACGATCTCGATACCCTCGGCGCCACCCGCGTTTACCGCGCGCCAGTAGTTACGCCCGATGCGCCCGAATCCGTTGATGCCCACGCGAATAGTCACGGCCGCCCGTCTCCTCGTTGCTATCTCTCTCTGCCCAGCTCCGACCCTATCGGACCAGCGCGGTAGGTCCGCGCAGGTGCCGGGATGAGGTGGCCCAACCGGCGTTAGGTATTGGGGGTCTCGTGGGGGTGACCGCCGGAACGGTCGGAACGGGGCCGGACCAGAGTGAAAGTTTCGAATTTCGTGTAGTTGGGGTTGGGCGTGCCGGGCACCCCGGTGTTCGGGTTGGTGGGGTCGGCGCCGACCGCGTGGTAGTAGCTGACCGTGATGCTGGTCTCCCCGCCCGGCTCGCCCGGGTCGAGGTCGAACACGGCGATGCCGTAGCCGGTGGCCGGGTCGCGCATCGCGGACCAGGTGGCGTCCTCGACCGCGTCCGCCGCGGCCCGGGTGAACGTGCCCGCGGCCGAGCCGGGGATGGGCCGGTTCGGCTTGGTGAACACCTTGGCCTGGCGTAGCCCGTCGCTGGTGTCCACGCCGTACTCGTCCAGCGGCGCGCTGGTCCCCCCGCCGCCCAGGATGAGGTGCACGGTGCCCTGCGAGGTGTCGAACCGGTGCGCCTGCGTGGTGGTCACCGGGTGCGGCCGCCGGGTCTGCACCGGCGCGCCGGTCGCGACCTCCTTGCCGACCATGCTGTCGTAGCCGCGGACCGGGAAGGACCGCTCGTAGTCGTGGTCGTGCCCGCACAGCACCAGGTCCACCTGGTATTCGTCGAACAGCGGCAGCCATTCCTGGCGGATGCCCAGGTCGGACCCGTTGCCGGTGGCCGAGGACGAGCACGAGTCCTGGTGCATCTGCACGATGATCCAGTCCACCGTGCGGTCCGCCCGGGCCGCCGCCAGGGTGCGCCGCAGCCAGCCGGTCTGCGCGCCCCGGCTGTAGCCGCGGATGTAGAGCGAGGTGCCCGCCGGGATGGCCGGGTTGCCGGTGCTGGCCGCCGGGGTGAACGCGGCCGGGCCGGACACCAGCGGGCCGGCGTCCTGGTAGACCACGTCGTCCGCCTCCAGCGAGACGAACACGGCCGAGCCGACCCGGAACGAGTACCAGTAGCCGCGGAACCCGGGCACGCCGTTGTCCGGCAGCAGGTACCGGGTCAGGTACGAGGTGAAGCCCTGCGGGCCGTTGTCGAACTCGATCTCGTGGTTGCCCGGGCAGGGCATCCAGGGCCGGTTCGCGGCCGACGCCTGGTTGTTGCTGCCGAAGTCACGCCACACCTCGGGCTGCACGGTGGGATTCAGGTCGGCGTAGCACAGGTCGCCGTTGAGCAGGTGGAACAGCGGCTGGAAGGACTCCACCGCGCGCACCGCGTAGGCGCTCTGGCCGTAGGAGAGCACCCAGTTGGTGTTCGGCGTGGCCAGGTCGCCGAAGCTGGTGAAGCGGAACGGGACCCGGCCCGCCGGGGCGGTGCGCACGCTGGCCCGCAGCGGCGTGCCAGCCGAGTCGTTGCCCGCGGTGACCGCGTAGGAATAACTGGTGTCCGGGCGCAGCCCGCGGATCTCGGCGTGGTAGGTCCAGACGGTTTCGCCGTTGAGGCCGTCGGTGTACTGGCGGGCCCGCGCCGGGATGACCCGCCGCCCGGCGCCCGGCCCGTCCAGCAGCACCCGCGGCGCGATCGCTTCGCCCGGCGTGGCCCAGGACACCACCACGCTGGTCGCCGGGTCGTGGCCCCAGGTGAGATGCACCTGCTCCGGCGTGCCGTCGCCGGCCCGTGCGGCCGTGCGAGCGGCTGGGGCGCGGAGGACCGACGGGGCGACCGCCGCCAGCAGGCCGGTGCCCCCCGCACCGGCCAGCACCTGGCGCCGGGACAGCCCGGTGTTGTCCACGTTGCTCTCGTCGTTGTTGTTGCGCACAGCGTCCATGGCGCCACCGTCCCGCCCGGCCATGAACGACAGGTGGCGCGCGACGCGCCCGGTCGTGAATATCTGATGAGTGCCACCGGACAGGCCGCGGGTGGCAGGCGGGGCCGTGACCAGGCGGCTCCAGCCTGCAGTCGGGGCCAGCCGCTACTGGGTGAGCATCTCCGGGGTGAGGCTGGACTCGGTATCCGGGACGCCGAGGTCCCGGGCCCGCTTGTCGGCCATGGCCAGTAGCCGCCGGATCCGCCCGGCGATCGCGTCCTTGGTCAGCGGCGGGCTGGCCAGCTGGCCGAGTTCTTCCAGGCTGGCCTGCCGGTGCTCGATGCGCAGTCGGCCCGCCACCCTGAGGTGCTCGGGGGCGTCGCTGCCCAGGATCTCCAGTGCCCGCTCCACCCGGGCGCCCGCCGCGACCGCGGCCCGGGCGCTGCGCCGCAGGTTGGCGTCGTCGAAGTTGGCCAGCCGGTTGGCGGTGGCCCTGACCTCCCGGCGCATCCGCCGCTCCTCCCAGGCCAGCACGCTGTCGTGCGCCCCCAGCCGGGTCAGCAGCGCGCTGATCGCGTCGCCGTCCCGGACCACCACCCGGTCCACCCCGCGCACCTCGCGCGCCTTGGCATGGATCTTCAGCCGCCGGGCCGCGCCGACCAGGGCCAGCGCGGCCTCCGGGCCGGGGCAGGTGATCTCCAGCGACATCGACCGGCCCGGCCCCGTCAGCGAGCCGTGGGCCAGGAACGCGCCGCGCCAGGCGGCCTCGCAGTCGCAGGTGGTGCCGGACACCACCTGCCGGGGCAGGCCACGGACCGGCCGGCCGTAGTTGTCCACCAGGCCGGTCTGCCGGGCCAGGCTGTCGCCGTCCTTACGCACCCGGACCACGTAGCGGTTGCCCTTGCGCAGCCCGCTGGGGGCCAGCACGATCAGGTCGGAGGAGTGCCCGAACACCTCGGCGATGTCCTTGCGCAGCCGCCGGGCCGCCGCCCCGGTGTCCAGTTCGGCCTCCACCACGATGCGCCCGCTGGCCAGATGCAGTCCCCCGGCGAACCGCAGCAGCGCGGACACCTCGGCCTTGCGGCAGCACGGCTTGAGCACGGTCACCCGGCTCAGCTCGTCCTTGACCAGGCTGGTCATCGCCACTGGCATCACTCCCCCTCGAAAATTTCCGCGAATGCCCCGGCCAGCTGCCGCGGATCGTGCCGCGGCGTCCCGTCGCGCATCGCCAGGTCGGCCAGCACCAGCCGGCCGCCGAGCAGCCCCGCGGCCTTGTCCAGCTCGGCGACCGCGCCCCCCGCGGCACCCCGGTCCGCGAGCACGACGTCCACCTTGAGCTGCGGTGCGTGATCGGCCAGCACTTCCAGATGGGTCTGTGGCGCGAAGCCCTCGGTCTCGCCCGGCTGGGCGACCAGGTTCAGCGCCACGATCCGCCGGGCGCGGGTGCTGACCAGCGCCGCGGCCAGCTCGGGCACCAGCAGGTGCGGTAGGACGCTGGTGAACCAGGAACCGGGTCCGAGCACCACCCAGTCGGCGTCCAGGATCGCCGTGACGGCCTCCGGGCAGGCAGGCGGATCCTCCGGAATCAGGGATACCGATCGTACTCGTCCGGTGGTGGACGCGCAGGCGACCTGACCGCGCACCGTGCTCACCGCGTAGGGCCGGGCCGGGTCCGCGCCCTCGACCTCGGCCAGCAGGTCGATCGGCACCGACGCCATCGGCAGCACCCGGCCGTACGCGCCGAGCAGCCGGCCCACCCAGTCCAGCCCCTGCACGGTGTCGCCGAGCAGCTCCCAGAGCGCCACGATCAGCAGGTTGCCGACCGCGTGCCCGCCCACCTCGGCCTCGTCGCCGGTGAACCGGTGCTGCACCACCCGGCTCCAGGTGGTCCCCCAGGCGTCGTCGCCGCACAGCGCGGCCAGGGCCATCCGCAGGTCGCCGGGCGGCAGCACGCCGTACTGGCGGCGCAGCCGGCCGCTGGACCCGCCGTCATCGGCCACCGTCACGATCGCGCTGAGCTGCCGGGTCACCCGGCGCAGCGCGGACAGCGACGCGAACAGCCCGTGCCCGCCGCCGAGCGCGGCGACCTTGGGGTTGAGCGGCCGTACCGCGGGCACCAGGCCAGGAGATTCTCCCGGCATCACTCGCGCCCCAGGTCCCGGTGCAGTACCTGGACCGCCGGTCCCTTGACCCGGAGCTGGCTGGCGATGTGCTCGGCCATCGCGACGCTGCGGTGCTTGCCGCCGGTGCAGCCGATGGCCAGCGTGGCGAACCGCTTTCCCTCCCGCTCGTACCCGGCCAGCACCACGCGCAGCGCGGCCAGGTAGGAGTCGAGGAAGTCGGCCGCCCCCGGCTGGCGCAGCACGTAGTCCCGGACCCGCTCGTCCTGCCCGGTCAGCGGGGCCAGGTCCGGCACCCAGCGCGGGTTGGGCAGGAACCGGCAGTCGGCCACGATGTCGGCGTCCACCGGCAGCCCGTACTTGTAGCCGAAGGACACCACGTTGACCCGCAGCGCGGCGGGCTCCTCGGCGCCGAACGCGTCGTGCATCCGGGCCCGCAGCTCGTGCACGTTCAGCGCCGAGGTGTCGATGACCAGGTCGGCTTCCTCCCGGACGCCGCGGAGCAGGGTCCGCTCGGCCGCGATGCCGTCCACCACCCGGCCGTCCTCCTGCAGCGGATGCGGGCGGCGCACGCTCTCGAACCGGCGGACCAGGGTGTCGTCGCTGGCCTCCAGGAAGACCACCCGGGGCCGCATGCCGCGCGCGTCCAGCTCGCCGATGGCCGACTGCAGGTCGGTGGAGAACGCCCGGCTGCGCACGTCCAGCACGGCCGCGACCCGCGGCACCGCGCCCATCGCCCGGCTGGCCAGCTCGATCATGGTCGGCAGCAGCCCGGGCGGCAGGTTGTCGGCCACGAACCAGTCCAGGTCCTCCAGCGACTTGGCCGCGGTACTCCGGCCGGCCCCGGACATCCCGGTGATGATCACCACGTCCGGCGCGTCGGTCCCGGTCACCCGCGGCCCCGCCCGCTTCGCCCCAGCTGCCCGGGCCTGCCTGGCCGTGCGCGACTCACGACGCCCCCCTGTCCGCGGCGCGGCCGTCCCCGTGGCCACCGCCCTGCTCATTATCCGTGCCATTCTCCGCGCCGCCGGCGCCCCGGTCCAGCTCTGTCCGGTCCAGCTCTGTCCGGTCCAGCTCCCCCGGGTCCAGCTCCGCCCGGTCCGGCTCGGCCCGGTCCGGCTCGGCCCGGTCCGGCTCGGCCCGGTCCACCTCGGCCCGGTCCACCTCGGCGTCCGGCCGGAGTGCCGCGAGCACCGCCGCCGCGACACGCGGGCCGATGCCAGGCAGCCCGGCGATCTCCGGCTCGGTGGCACCGGCCAGCTTGCGCACCGAACCGAAGTGCCGTAGCAGCGTAGCCCGCCGGGCCGGGCCGAGTCCCGGGACCGAGTCAAGCTCGCTGACCGTCTGGGCCTTTGCCCGTTTTGCCCGGTGGTAGGTGATCGCGAAGCGGTGTGCCTCGTCCCGGACCCGCTGCAGCAGGTACAGGCCCTCGCTGCTCCGCGGCATGATCACCGGCGCGTCCTCGCCCGGCAGCCAGATCTCCTCCAGCCGCTTGGCCAGGCCGCACACGTCCACGTCGTCGATGCCCAGCTCGGCCAGGGCCCGGGCGGCCGCGGCCACCTGCGGCTGACCGCCGTCGATCACCACCAGGTTGGGCGGGTAGGCGAACTTGCGCGGCCGGCCGATGATGTCCTCGCCGGTGCCCTCCTCGCTGGTGACGTCGGTGTCGCCCAGCGTGTCCAGCTCACCGGTCTCCTCGCGCTCCTCCAGGTAGCGCCGGAACCGGCGGGTGATGACCTCGTGAATGGACGCGACGTCGTCGGTGCCCCCGTCGCCCTTGATGCTGAACCGGCGGTACTCCGACTTCCGGGCCAGCCCGTCCTCGAACACCACCATGGACGCGACCACGTGCGTGCCCATCAGATTGGACACGTCGTAGCACTCGATGCGCAGCGGCGCTTCGCCCAGCCCGAGCGCCTCCTGGATCTCGTGCAGCGCCCGGCTCCGCGTGGTCAGGTCGCTGGCCCGGCGCGTCTTGTGCAGCGCCAGCGATTCCCCGGCGTTCCGGGTCACGGTGTCCAGCAGCGCCTTCTTGTCGCCGCGCCGCGGTACCCGGAGCCGGACCCGGCTGCCCCGCCGGGCACTGAGCCACTCCTCGACCGCGTCGGCGTCCGGCGGCAGTTCCGGTACCAGCACCTCCCGCGGCACGCTGCTCTGCCGCTGGGGCGGGTGGGTCAGGTGCCGGGGATCCAGCGGGCCGCCCGCGTCGCCCCGGCGGCCGCGCCCGGCGGGGGCGACGGGCTGGTCGCTGGCCACGCTGTCGTCGCCGTAGACCTGGCCAAGGAACTGCTCCACCAGCTCGCCCGGGGTCACGTCCTCGACCTTGTCCACCACCCAGCCGCGCTGCCCGCGGACCCGGCCGCCGCGCACGTAGAACACCTGCACCGCGGCTTCCAGCTGGTCCTCGGCCAGCGCGATCACGTCGGCGTCGGTGCCGTCGCCGAGCACCACGGTCTGCTTCTCCAGGGCCCGCTGCAGCGCCTTGATGTCGTCCCGCAGCCGGGCCGCCCGCTCGTATTCCTCGGCCCGGGCCGACTCGCGCATCTCGGCTTCCAGCCGCCGGATGAACCGGTCGGTCTGGCCCGCCATGAAGTCGCAGAACTCCTCGGCCAGCACCCGGTGCTCGGCCGCGCTGACCCGCTCCACGCAGGGCGCCGAGCACTTGCCGATGTAGCCGAGCAGGCACGGCCGCCCGATCTGGCCGGCCCGCTTGAACACGCCCGCCGAGCAGGTGCGCACCGGGAACACCCGGAGCAGCGTGTCCACCGTCTCCCGGATCGCCCAGGCGTGCGAATAAGGACCGAAATACCGCACCCCGCGCCGCTTGGCGCCGCGCATCACCATGACCCGGGGGTATTCCTCGTTCATCGTGACGGCCAGGTACGGGTAGCTCTTGTCGTCCCGGTACCGCACGTTGAACTTGGGGTCGAACTCCTTGATCCAGGAGTACTCGAGCTGCAGCGCCTCCACCTCGGTGGCCACCACGGTCCAGCTGACCTCGGTGGCCGACCGCAGCATGGTCTGGGTCCGCGGGTGCAGGCTGGCGAAGTCGGCGAAGTAGGAGTTCAGCCGGGACCGGAGGTTCCGGGCCTTGCCGACGTAGATAACCCGGCCGTGACCGTCCCGGAACCGGTACACACCGGGCGACTCCGGGATCGATCCCGGGGCCGGCCGGTAGGACTGCGGATCTGCCACGCAGCAACTCTATGCGCGCCCGGCGACGGCGGCGCGGGCCGCGAGCGCCGCGCCCCGCGCACCCGCCATGTCCAGGTCCGGCACCAGCGCAAACCGCACCACCCGGTGCTGCTCGGGGCGCAGCGTAGTGTGCGCCCGCACCTCATCCAGGAACCATTGGCTGAACGCCGGTCCGGCCTCGACGACGCCACCCCCGACGAAGTAGGTGCCGGGGTCGGTGAACATCGCGGCAATGGAGAATGTGCGTCCCAGCGCCATCGCCTGCTGCTGGAAAATCCGCCGCGCCATCGGGTCGCCCGCCGCGCCGAAACCGCGGACCAGCTTGGCCGCTTTGGCCAGCGGCTGCACCGCGGCCAGTGCGTGCTCGGGGAACTGGGTCAGCCAGTACGGCAGCAGGTTCTTCTCGATCCCGGTGAGCGACGCGACGCTCTCCGCGTCGCCCGCCAGGCCGCAATTGCAGGCTGGCACCGGCTGGCCGTCGGCCAGCAGCCCGTCCAGCGGGATCTGCACGTGGCCCAGTTCGCCGGCCATGCCGGCCGCGCCGCTGACCACCTGGCCCGCCTCGACCAGGCCGCCGCCCAGTCCGGTGCCGACGATGGCCGCCACCGAGGAGTGCTCGGCCGCCGCCGCGCCGAACCGGGCATGGTGCGCGTAGAGCGCGGCCGCGTTCGCGTCGTTGGTGTACACCACGGGCAGGCCGAGCTGTTCTTCCAGGGCAGCCCGGATGTTGAACCCGCCCCAGTCCGGGTGGCCGAAGTTGGTCGCGCCGCGGGAGGACAGCACGCCGTCCGCGCTGGCCGGCCCGGGGCTGTCCAGCCCCACCGCACGGACCTCGGCTGGTTCGATCCCGGTGATCTTGAGGACTTCGCCGAACGAGTTGGTCAGCGCGGCGATGGCCACGGCCGGCCCCTCGCGCACCCGGCTGGGCAGTTCCAGCATCTGCTGCACCAGGAAACGCCCGCCGGAATCCAGCACGGTGGCGTTGTTCATCGTGCCGCCATTGTCAATGCCGACAACGACCGACCGCGCCGAATATGCCATGCCGCGCCTTTCCCGCCAGTTCACTGGCTGGCAGCGTAGCGCTCTTCAAAAGCTGATGCCGGCGGGCAGGCGCAGATCAGGTTGCGGTCGCCGTAGGCCTGGTCGATGCGGCGCACCGGGGGCCAGTACTTGGCCCGCCGGTCCCCGCCCAGCGGGTAGGCCGCCTCTGCCCGCTCGTACGGGTGCTTCCAGTCGGCCGCGAGCAGCACGGACGCGGTGTGCGGGGCGTTCCGCAGCGGGTTGTCCTGGCTGTCGTACTCGCCGGAACCGATCCGGCCGATCTCCTCCCGGATCGCGATCATGGCCGCGCAGAACCGGTCCAGGGTGGCCAGATCCTCACTCTCGGTGGGCTCGATCATCAGCGTGCCGGCTACCGGGAACGACATCGTCGGGGCATGAAATCCATAGTCGATGAGCCGCTTGGCCACGTCCTCGACGGTTACCCCGGTCTGCCGGGTGAGCGGCCGGATGTCCACGATGCACTCGTGCGCGACCAGGCCGCCGCGGCCGGTGTACAGCACCGGGTAGTGCGGGGCCAGCCGGGCGGCCACGTAGTTGGCGGCCAGGATGGCCACCTGGGTGGCCTGGCGCAGCCCCTGCGCGCCCATCATCCGGATGTAGGCCCAGGAGATGGGCAGGATGCCCGCCGAGCCGTACGGGGCGGCCGCGACGGGGCCCGCGTCCCGGCCCGGCAGGTACGGCGCCAGATGGGACCGGACGGCCACCGGGCCGACGCCGGGACCGCCGCCGCCGTGCGGGATGCAGAACGTCTTGTGCAGGTTGAGGTGCGACACGTCGGCGCCGAACCGGCCCGGCCGGGCCAGGCCGACCAGCGCGTTCAGGTTGGCCCCATCCACGTAGACCTGGCCGCCCGCGTCGTGCACCGCCGCGGACACCGCGGTCACGCCCTCCTCGAACACGCCGTTGGTGGACGGGTAGGTCAGCATGATCGCGGCCACCTGGGCGCCGCGGGAAGCCAGCTTGGCGGCCAGGTCGGCCTGGTCGATGGCGCCGTCCTCGGCGCACTTGACCACCACCACCCGCAGCCCGGCCAGCACGGCGCTGGCCGCGTTGGTGCCGTGCGCGGACTCCGGGATCAGGCAGATGTCCCGGCCGGCCTCGCCCCGGGCGGTGTGGTAGGCCCGGATGGCCAGCAGCCCGGCCAGCTCGCCCTGCGAGCCGGCGTTCGGCTGCACGGACACACTGTCATACCCGGTCAGCTCGGCCAGCCAGCGCTCCAGGTCGCCGATCAGCTCGGTGTACCCGGCGGCCTGCCCGGCCGGCGCGAACGGGTGCAGCCCGGCGAACTCCGGCCAGCTGACCGGCTCCATCTCGGCCGCCGCGTTGAGCTTCATCGTGCACGAGCCGAGCGGGATCATAGAGCGGTCCAGCGCGATGTCGAAGTCGGCCAGGCGGCGCAGGTAGCGCAGCATGGCGGTCTCGCTGCGGTGCTCGTGGAACACCGGGTGGGCCAGGTAGGCCGAGCGGCGCAGCAGCCCGTCCGGCAGCACCGGGGATGGCGGCTCAGCCAGCTCGGCCGGTTCCTCGGCCAGCCCCGCCACGGCGGCGACGACCGCGCGCAGGTGCGCGTCGGTGGTGGTCTCGTCCACCGCGATCTGCACCGTGTCCGGGCCGGCCAGGTACAGGTTGTAGCCGGCCTGCTGCGCCCGGTGCACCGCGTCCGCGGCGCCGCCGGGCAGGCTGACCTGGACCGTGTCGAAGAACCCGGCGTCCGCGGCGGCCACCCCGTGCGCGCGCAGCGTGGCGGCCAGCCGGGCGGCCCGCTCGTGCACGCCCCGGGCGATTTCGGCCAGCCCGTCCGGGCCGTGATAGACCGCGTACATGGCGGCCATGACGGCCAGCAGGACCTGGGCGGTACAGATGTTGCTGGTCGCCTTCTCCCGGCGGATGTGCTGCTCACGGGCTTGCAGCGCGAGCCGGTAGGCGGGCTTGCCGTCGGCGTCCAAGGACACGCCGACCAGCCGCCCGGGCAGCTGGCGGCGCAGCTCGTCGCGCACCGCGATGTACGCCGCGTGCGGGCCGCCGTAGCCCATCGGCACGCCGAACCGCTGGCTGCTGCCCACCGCGATGTCCGCGCCCTGCTCCCCCGGCGGCACCAGCAGGGTCAGCGCGAGCAGGTCGGCCGCCACCGCGGCCAGCGCGCCGCGGTCGTGCGCGGCCGCGATGACCGGGGCCAGGTCGCGCACCTGCCCACTGGCCCCCGGGTACTGCAGCAGCACGCCGAACAGCTCGCCGTCGGGCTGCGCCTCGATCAGCTCCGCGCTGACCGGGCCGGTGACCAGCTCGATGCCGAGCGGCTCGGCCCGGGTGGCCAGCACGGCCAGCGTCTGCGGCAGGCAGTCGCGGTCGGCCAGAAAGATCCGGCCCTTCCCGGCCGCCCGCCGGGCCAGCGTCATCGCCTCGGCCGCCGCGGTCGCCTCGTCCAGCAGCGACGCCCCGGCCACCGGCAGCGCGGTCAGGTCCTCGACCAGGGTCTGGAACGTGATCAGCGCCTCGAGCCGGCCCTGCGAGATCTCCGGCTGGTACGGCGTGTACGCGGTGTACCAGGCCGGGTTCTCCAGCACGTTGCGGCGGATCACCGCCGGGGTGATCGTGCCGTAGTAGCCCAGGCCGATCATGGACTGGGCGACGGTGTTCCGCGCGGCCAGGCCGCGCAGCTCGGCCAGCGCCTCGGCCTCGGTGGCCGCCGGCGGCAGCTGCAGCGGCCGCGGATCGGCCAACCCGGGCGGCAGCGCCGTGCCGGTCAGCTCGTCCAGCGAGGCGTGCCCGGTCACCGCGAGCATGCGCTGCTGCTCGTCGGCCGAGGGGCCAATGTGCCGTGCCGCGAAGTCCATTGGAACCTCCAGAGGGGAGCCGCCTGGCACTGCCGTGCCTGCCTGGTCCTCCCCCTCTGTCGCCAGCAGATGACGCGCGGACTTCAGAGATGCCTGTCCCGTCCGGTCCTGGTTGCCTGAGAGGTTCCGGGGAGGTTGCCCCTTCGGCGCCCCGCACTGGCTGTGCAGGGACTCTCCCGGACGGTGTGATCGGCTACCGCTCAGCCTACTCGCTGGTGAGGCGGGGCGCGCCGCAGGCGTGTTCCCGCCGAGCCAGCGATTGCGCGATCGGGCAAGATCTAGCGCCGGCGAGGCGAGGCCCGCCGCAGGCGGGTGCTCGCGGAGCCGACGTTCGGCGCGAAGCGGCGATCGGGGGGTCCAGGGGGGGTCGTCCCCCCGGACTAATTCAGCCAGTGCGCCGGGCCCGCCGGCGGGATAGCTCGTCGGCGTGGCCCGGCGTACTGGCTGTCCCCTCCGCGGTGCCCTCGGCCTGTTCCGCAGGCAGCTCAGCGAGGCTGCCGTCCACTTCCTGCCAGATCCGGCCGAGCGCGATGCCGAACACGCCCTGGCCGCCCTGCAGCAGGTCCACTACCTCGCCCGGTGACGTGCACTCGTACACGCTGACCCCGTCGCTCATCAGGGTGACCTGGGCCAGGTCGTTGGCGCCCCGGCTGTGCAGGTGGGTGACCGCGGCCCGGATCTGCTGCAGCGAGATCCCGGTGTCCAGCAGCCGCTTGACCACCTTGAGCACCAGGATGTCCCGGAAGCCATACAGCCGGGCCGAGCCGGAGCCCTGCGCGGGCCGCACGCTCGGCTCGACCAGGCCGGTCCGGGCCCAGTAGTCGAGCTGGCGGTAGGTGATGCCGGCCGCGGCGCACGCCGTCGGGCCGCGGTAGCCGATGCCTTCCGGCCGGGTGGCGAGATCCTCGCCGAACAGCAGCCCCTGCTCACCGGCTTGCTGCATGGCCGCGCCACGCTCCGCGGCGCCAGCCGCCGCCGTACTCTGCGTGCCTGGCGCCTGCTTGCTGCCCTTGGTAACCGCCACTGTGCCTCCACCCGGAGCTGACCACCCTGGGTACTCGTCTCGCACGGTAGGCCGCCAGCGCCGGCCGAGTCAACGATCGGCCACGGCGCGTCGTGGGGGGACCTCAGGTGGCCCGGCCGAAATCCTCGGGGGTGATCGTGTCCAGGAACTCGCGGAACTTTTCGACCTCGTCTTCCTGCTCGTCGGGGATGGCCACGCCCGCCTCGTCGAGCACCTCATCGCTGGCGAAGATGCTGGCGCCGGTGCGCAGCGCGAGGGCGATCGAATCGGACGGCCGGGCGCTGACTTCCTTGCCGTTGGAGAAGATCAGGTCGGCGAAGAAGATGCCGTCCCGGAGCGCGGTGATGTTCACCGTCTGCAGCTGCACGTCCAGCGCTTCCAGCACGTCACGGAAGAGGTCGTGGGTCAGCGGCCGGGCGGGCACCATGCCCTGCTGCGCGAACGCGATCGCGGTAGCCTCAACCGGCCCGATCCAGATCGGCAGATACCTGTCACCCTGCGTCTCCTTCAGCAGGACGATGGGCTGGTTCGTGGGCATCTCGACCCGGACGCCGACGACCTCCATCTTCCTCACGGCGGCTCCGTCCTCACACGCGCCTGACGCGCAGCCTCAGGCATGGACCTGCTGGGCATTCCTTAGCCAACGTACACCCCATCAGGCACCGGACCTGGCGGCGGCTGGGCCGGCAAATCCGTTCCCGCCGTATCCGCGGCCGGCCCGGTCCGGCTCGGCCAGCGGGCCGGCTGAGCCGCCGGAGACGTGGCCGGCAGGCAGCCCGGCCACGTCCAGTCCGGCCTCGGCCAGGGCGTCGCCCATCAGCGACGCGTGCAGCTGCAGGGACAGCGCCGCGACCTCCCGGGCCGTCTGGGCGGCCCGGTCCCGTGAGCCCGGGCTGCGCTGCCGCAAGGTGGGCGCCACCACCTGTTCGATCAGCGCGGTCTCCCGCTCCACCGCGGCCCGCACCGCGCGCAGATGCCGGGCCTGCACGCCGTACTTGCCGAGCGCGGCGATGATCTGCGCCGCGGCCACCGCGTCCGGCCCGTACTGCCGGCCGGACGCCCGGACCAGACCGAAATCTTCCAGTTCGGCCAGGTAGCTCTCGTCGATCCCGGCCGCGTCGAGCAGTTCCCGCCGGCTCAGCGGGCGCCGGGCGGCCCGCCGCTCCGGGTCGTCCGGGTCCGCCCCGGCGTCCCCATCGGCGGCGGCCAGCCGGTCCTTGATCACCCGCAGCGGCAGGTACTCGTCGCGCTGGGCGCTCAGGATGTAGCGCAGCCGGGCCACGTCGGCGGCCCCGAACCGGCGGTAGTTGGACGGCGACCGGGCAGGCTGGATCAGCCCCTCGGACTCCAGGAAACGGATCTTCGACACGCTCACATCGGGGAACTCGCCGCGGAGCTGGGCGAGCACCTCACTGATGCCGAAGCCGGTCCGGGCGGGCTGAGCGCTCATGCCCCGACCTGCGCGCCTCCGCCACCACGCTCTACCTGGGGCCGCCGCCCGGTGAGGAAGACCAGCCGGAACTTGCCGATCTGCACCTCGTCGCCGCCGATCAGGGGCGCCTCTTCGATCCGCTCCTGGTTGACGTAGGTGCCGTTCAGGCTGCCGACATCGCGCACGGTGAACCGGTCCCCGCGGCGGTAGAACTCGGCGTGCCGCCGGGACACGGTGACGTCATCGAGGAAGATGTGACTGTCCCGGTGCCGGCCGGCCGTGGTGATGTCGCTGTCCAGCAGGAACCGGCTGCCCGCGTTGGGGCCGCGCTTGACCACCAGCAGGGCTACGCCGGGCGGCAGCGATTCCAGCGACGGGTCGACGAAGGGATCGTCGCCGAACTCAGGCTCGGCCGCCGGGTCCCCGCCCATCGAGATGATGGACGTCGTCTCACCCGGGCGGTCAGCACCCGGGCGCGCGAGCATCGTCCCGCAGTGCAGGCAGAAGCGTGCGTCGTCAGGATTAGCCTGACCGCACCGGGTGCAGTAGATGCTCGGCATGTCTTGGCCCAGCCTCTCCTCTGCTGGCCATGGGCTCTGGGCGGGAACCACGTCGGACGCAGCCCGTTCCCCGTGTCTGGCAGAACTGTGCTCTCTGGAACCGTGCTCACTGAAGCCGTGCTCAGGAGGTACCTGGTCGGCTGATGCACCCCACGCTACCTGGGCTGCACCCGACCGGTCCATGCGCCACGCGCGGCGCCCGGCCGGGCTGAACCTGGCCCACCAGCCACGGCGTCGGCCCTGGCCAGGGGATGAATCCGCGCCCCGGGATCCGCCCGGTGCGCTATCGTCCCGCCGCCGCCACATCCTGGCCGCACCTCCGACGCATGCACCCCTCCGGATGGGATTGTCTCACGGTGGGCGGTTGCCCCGCTGGACACTGAGCTGGCCAGCCTACCGGGTTCAGCTACCGGATCGTTCCGCCACTGCCGCCCACTCGTCGAGCAGCGCCTGGGCGGTGTCCGCGTCAGTGCCCTCGGCCCACAGGTGGGTCACCGCGTCCGACGGGTCGGGCAGTACCAGCACCCAGCCGCCGTCCGGCTCCACGATGCGCACCCCGTCGGTGGTATCCACCGTCCGGTTGCCGGCCGCCTCCACCACGGTGCGCATCACGCTGCCCTTGGCCGCCCACGGCGTCGGCATGGACCGCTTGAGCAGGTGCGCGGCCGGGATCCGGGCGTCGATCTGGCTCAGCGACAGCCTGGTCCGGGCGACCAGGCCGAGCAGCCGGGCGAACGCCGCGATGCCGTCCAGGGTCCGGCTGAACTCGGGCACCACATACCCGCCGCGGCCGTCGCCGCCGAAAATTACATCGTCCGCCGTGGTGGCCTCGGTCAGCCCGTGCAGCGAGGTCGGCGTCCAGTCCACGTGCACGCCATGGAACCGGCAGACCTGCTCGGCCACCCGGGTCGTGGTCACCGGCAGCGCCACCCGCCCGGCCCGGCGTTCCGCCGCGATCAGGTCCAGCACGACCAGCAGCGCCCGGTCGTCGCTGATCATCGCGCCCTTGTCGTCCACCAGCATGATCCGCTCGCCGACCTGGTCGAAGCGCACGCCGAACGCGGCGCGGGACGAGGCGACCAGCTCGGACAGCCGCTGCATGCCCGCCCGGACCTGGGCCAGCCCCTGGGTGGGGTTGGCCTCGTCCAGCCCGTTGTTGACGATCAGCGCCTCCACCCCGAGCCGGCCGAGCAGGCTGGGCAGCACCAGCGAGACGGTGCCGCCCGCGCAGTCCACCACGACCTTGAGCCCGGCCTCACGCACCCCGGTCATGTCCACGCTGCGCACCAGTTCCTGGGCGTACGACTCGACCACCCGGGACGGGTAGGTCAGCTCGGCGATCTCGCCCGGGAAGGCCCGCCGGTACTCCTGCCGGGAGAACACCCGCTCCAGCTTGCGCGCGGCGGTCTGGGACAGCTCGGCGCCCCGGTCGTCCAGGAACACGATGTCGATCGACTGCGGGTCGCCGGACGTGGTGCGCAGCGCGATGCCGCCGGCGCACGAACTTCGCGAGGTCTGGAACCTGGCCACCGGCAGCGGCTGGGCCTCCAGGTCGACCACGTTGATGGCACTGGCGTTGAGTGCGCATTGCACGGCGCGCTTGAGCGCCCGCGCGGCGCGGGATACGTCACGGGAGGTGGTGACGACCGACCCCTTCCGCAGCGTGGTCGCGTAGGCGCTGGACAGCCGGACGCACAGCTCGGGGGTGATCTCGACGTTGACCAGGCCGGACACCCCGCGCGGCCCGAACAGGGTGCGCTGCCCGCGGGATTCCCAGATGACGCTGGTGTTCACCACCGCGCCCGCCTCGATGGTCTTGAACGGGTAGACCTTGACCCCCGCGGACAGGTAGGCCTCCGGCTCAATGACGCACTCGTCCCCGACCACCGCGCCTTCCTCGATCCGGGCGGACGGCATCACGTCGGTGTTCTTGCCGATCACACAGCCGCGCAGGGTGACCCCCTGCCCGACGTAGACGTTGTTGTGCACCACCGCCCGGTGCAGGAACGCGCCCTCCTTGACCACCACGTTGCTGCCCAGCACGGTGAACTCACGCAGCTCGGCGCCCGCCTCGACCTTGGCGTAGTCGCCGACGCACACCGGCCCGGACAGCACCGCCTCCGGGTCCACCTCGGCCCCCTCGGCCACCCACACCCCGGGCGATACCTCGAACCCGTCGATCTCCGTGTCCACCCGGCCGGACAGCACATCGGCCTGGGCCTTCAGGTAGCTCTCGTGGGTGCCCACGTCTTCCCAGTAGCCGTCCGCGATGTAGCCGAACAGCGGCGCGTCCCGCTTCAGCAGGGCCGGGAACACGTCGCCGGACCAGTCCACCGACTCCCCCGGCGGCACCTCGGCCAGCACCTCGGGCTCCATCACGTAGATCCCGGTATTGACCGTGTCCGAGAACACCTGGCCCCAGGTGGGCTTCTCCAGGAAGCGCTGGATCCGGCCGTCCTCGCCGACGATGATGATGCCGAACTCCAGCGGGTTGGGCACCCGGGTCAGCCCGACGGTGACCAGCGCCCCGGCCTCCTTGTGCGCCCGGACCATGGCGGTCAGGTCGATGTCGGTCAGCGCGTCCCCGGAGATGACCAGGAACGGCTCGTCGCGCAGCTCGTCCTCGGCGTTCTTCACACTGCCCGCGGTGCCGAGCGGCGCCTCCTCGGTGGCGTACTGCAGGCGCATGCCCACGTCCTCGCCGTCCCCGAAGTAGTTGCGCACCAGCGAAGCCAGGAACTGCACGGTGACCACGGTCTCGTCGAAGCCGTGCCGCTTGAGCAGCCGCAGCACGTGTTCCATGATCGGTTTGTTGCAGACGGGCAGCAGCGGCTTGGGCTGGTTGGCGGTCATCGGCCGCAGCCGGGTGCCCTCTCCGCCGGCCATTACGACGGCCTTCACCGGTGCCGGGTCTCCTTCCAGGTCATCCGTGCCGTCTGCCCATCCTCCCCGATCCGATGCCGGGCAGGGCACTCGCTATCGGGTGTCTCCATCATGACTGGCGAGGTGGTGAGGTGGTGCGGGACTCCTGGTGAGCTGCCGGGCCTGGGCCAGGTACAGACCCGCCGCCCACCAGTACAGCGCGGTGCCCCACAGCCCGAACGCCCAGCCGACCACCTTGGCCACCTCCGCGGCCGTGCCGCCATAGGTGCCCAGCAGCAGCAGCGGGAAGGCGTAGAACAGGCACAGTGTCGCCGCCTTGCCGACGAAGCTGACCTGCAGCGGCTCCCAGCCGTGCCGGCGTAGCCAGAGCAGCGCGACGCCGAGCACCAGTTCCCGGGCCACCAGCACGCCGACCAGCCACCACGGGATGATGGCCCGGATGGCCAGCGTGATGAGCATGGCCCCGATGTACAGCCGGTCGGCCGCCGGGTCGAGCACCTGCCCCAGGCGGCTCTCCTGGTGCCAGGCCCGGGCGATCTTCCCGTCCAGCCAGTCACTGGCCGCCGCGCCGAACAGCAGGCCGACCGCCCAGGCGTCCGCGTGCGGGCCGAGCACCAGCCAGACGAACACCGGGACGCCGGCCAGCCGGGCCATGCTGAGCAGGTTGGGCACCGTCCAGATCCGGTCCGGCAGACCGCTTTCGGCCGGCCGGGGCTCAGCCCGCTGACCCTGGACGGCCGCGGCGGCATCCGGCGCGCTGCTGCCTGTGTCCAACGGAGCGGCCCCCTTGCTCGCGGTACGCACCCGCCATATGTGCTTCGCGGTACCCAATGTGCCCGCGGTACCCACCCGCGTGCTCGCGGTACCTACCCGCCGCCGACCCTACCCGGTGAGCCCGGCTGCCTTGGTGATCAGGTACTGCTGTTCCCGGAGGTTGGTGGCCCGGGCCGCCGCGGCCTGGAACCCGGCCCGGGCCGCTGCCCGGTCACCGGCCTGCTCCAGCAGGTGGGCGCGTACCGACAGGTAGCGGTGATGGTCGCCGAGCTGGCCGGCCACGGTATCCAGGATGGCCAGCCCGGCGGCGGGCCCGTCCGCCATGGCCGCCGCGGCCGCGCGGTTCAGCGTCACCATCGGGTTGCCGGTCATCCGCTCCAGCACCCGGTACAGGGCCAGGATCTTCACCCAGTCGGTGTCCTCCGGCCGGGCCGCCTGATCGTGCACGGCCGCGATGGCCGCCTGCAGCTGGTACTCGCCGGCCGACCCCGGGCCGCGCCGCAGCGCCTCGGTGACCAGGGTCAGGCCCTCGGTGATCAGCGCCCGGTCCCAGCCGCCGCGGTGCTGCTCGGCCAGCGGGATCAGCTCGCCGCCCGGCCCGGTGCGGGCCGGCCGCCGGGCCTCGGTGAGCAGCATCAGGGCCAGCAGCCCGGCCACCTCGGGGTCATCGGGCAGGCCGGCCCGCAGCATCCGGGCCAGCCGGATGGCCTCGCCGGACAGGTCGGTGCGGGCCAGGTCCGGGCCGCTGCTGGTCGTGTAGCCCTCGTTGAACAGCAGGTAGAGCACGTGCAGCACGGACCGCAGCCGGTCCGCCCGCTGCCCCGGCGGGGGCAGCCGGAACGGCTCGGCGGCGGCCTTGAGGGTGGCCTTGGCCCGGCTGATCCGCTGGCCCATGGCCGGCTCGGGCAGCAGGAACGCGGCGGCGATCTGCCGGGTGGTCAGGCCGCCCACCGCGCGCAGCGTGAGCGGGATGGCCGAGCCGGGGGCCAGCGCCGGGTGGCAGCACAGGTACATCAGGATCAGCGTGTCGTCCTGGCCGGGGGCCGGGCCGGGGTCAGCCAGCGACCAGGACGCGGCCAGCAGCTCGCGGCGGCGCCGTGCGTCCTCGCTGCGGTACTGGTCGGTCATCCGGCGGGCGGCCACCCGGATCAGCCAGCCCAGCGGGTTGTCCGGCGTCCCCTCGGTGGGCCAGCTCAGCGCGGCGGCCAGCAGCGCCTCCTGCACCGCGTCCTCGGCGCTGGCGAAGTCCCCGTACCGGCGGGTGATCACCCCGAGGACCTGCGGCGCCAGGTCACGCAGCTCTTCGTCTTCTTTGAGCCTCCGGGGCGCTTTAACCCGCCTCCTTCCCTCCTCGCTCGTCGCTCGTTCCTCGCTCCTCCCCGCCCACCTCCCCCGTCCCCTTCACTGTCCAGTCGGCGGCGCGCCCCTTTGGCTCGGCTCAAGCTAAACCTCCGGATCGGGGGCGCTCAGCACCTGGCGGACCTCGATGGGCTGCTGGATCGGCCGGCCGGCCGGGCCGGGGGCGGCCGAGGCCTGCGCGGCGATCTCGATGGCCCGCCCGGCCGACTCGACGTCCACCAGCCGGTAGCCGGCCAGCAGCTCCTTGGACTCCGGGTAGGGCCCGTCGGTGATCACCGGCGCGGTGACGCCGTCGGACACCACGAACCGGGCCTGGTCCGGCCCGGCCAGCCCCTGCGCGTCGACCAGCTCGCCCCGGTCGGCCAGCTCCTGATTGAGCGCCTGCTGGAACTCGATGTGCGCCTTGACGTCCTGCGGAGCCCACTCGGTCATCGGCGGGCAGCCCGCCTCGGCGGGCCCGTAGTTCTGCAGCAGCATGAATCGCATGGCTCCATCCTCCCTGGTCACAGGACACCTCGGTAGCGCCTTCAGACCGGTGTCGGAGCAGCCGAACGATTTTCGACGGAGTGAGCCGGCTCAGATCGGGTAGGGGCCGCCCAACTGCAACAATGCCGATACACGGACAGGAGCAGCTCAATGCTCACCTTGACCGATAGCGCTGTCACGGCTATCCGTACCCTGACCTCGCAGCCGGAGCTGCCCGAGGACACCGGCCTGCGGATCATGTCGCAGGACGAGGGTGGCCCGGCGTTCCAGGTGACGCTGGCCGAGAGCCCAGTGGCCGGCGACCAGGTAATCGAGACGTCCGGGGCGCGCGTCTTCCTCGAGCCCGGCGCCGCGGTCGCGCTGGACGACAAGTCACTGGACGCGCAGGTGGACGACCAGGGCACGGTCGCCTTCACGCTGGCCGACCAGACCATGTGAGCCGGGCCGGGGGCCGGCCTGGGCTACCGCCTGCGGGCGGTCAGTGCTGGCCGGTCCACTCCGGCCCGATCGAGCTCCAGCCAGCTTCCCAGTCAGCCAGCCGCCGCCGGTCCAGCCGGCGGCGGATCAGCAGGATGATCACCACCAGCACGGCGATCAGCAGCGTGACCGTGCCCACCGCGGCCAGCACTGCGCCGCTGGACAGCTGACCCGGGTCGAACCGGGCGCTGGTCAGCCCGCCGGACCCGTCGGTCCACTCGTGCAGCACGGTGCCCGCCCTGGTGCCCGCGGCGACCAGCACGGTGTCGATGTGCCGCACCCCTTCCGCGTCGGCCCACCAGGCCGGCTCCTGGACCAGGTAGGCCGATGGGTTGGCCGGCCCGGGCGGGGCCGGCGCGGCATGCAGCAGGTGCGCGCTGACCGGCCGCTGGGCCGCAGCCGCCAGCCGGGCGGCGTGCGCGGCGCCCAGCCCGGCCCAGTGCCCGACGGCCAGCGCGGCCGCCGGGATTCCCGCTGCGAACAGCGCGAACAGCACGACCAGCAGGGCTCGCTCGGCCCGGTCGGCGCCCCGGCGCAGCGGATTGCGGTCCGGCCAGATCCGCCACAGCACCCGCCGGGCCCGGCTCACTCCGGGCGGCCCGTCCGAAGCCGCCATCAGGTGCCTGCGTTCGGCCGGCATCAGGCGGCCTGCCACAGCGTCGCGATGCCCTGGCCGACCCCGATGCACATGCTGGCCGCGCCGCGGGCCGCCCCGCGCCGGGTCATCTCGTGCAGCAGGGTGGTGGTGATCCGCGCCCCGGAGCAGCCCAGCGGGTGGCCGATCGCGATGGCGCCGCCGTTCACATTGACCCGCTCCGGATCCAGCTTGAGCTCGTCGCACACCGCCACGGCCTGGGCCGCGAACGCCTCATTGACCTCGATGAGCTCCAGGCTGTCGGTGTCCCAGCCGGCCCGGCGCAGCAATTTACCCAACGCCGGCACGGGGCCGATGCCCATGTAATCCGGATGTACCCCGGCGGCCGCGGTGCCCGCGTAGCGGGCTAGTGGGCGCGCCCCGGCGGCCGCCAGCGCCCGCTCGGACAGCAGCAGCAGGCCGGCCGCGCCGTCGTTGAGCGGTGAGGAGTTACCCCCGGTCACCGTGCCGCCGGTGCGGAACGCGGGCCGCTTGCCGGCCAGTTCGGCCAGCGTGAGGTCGGCCCGGATGCCCTCGTCCTGGGTGACCGGCCCGGGCGGCGCGTCGACCGGGACGATCTCCGCGTCGAACCGGCCGGCCTGCTGGGCGCTGGCCGCCCGCTGGTGGCTGCGCAGCGCGAACTCGTCCTGGCGCTGCCGGCTGACGCCGTACCGCTCGGCCACGTTCTCCGCCGTCTCACCCAGCGTGATCGGCGGGTAGAGCTCCTGCATCAGCGGGCTGACCAGCCGCCAGCCCAGCCGGGTGTCGGCCACGCCCGCCTCCCGCGGGAACGGGCCGTCCGCCCGGGGCAGCACGAACGGCGCCCGGGTCATCGACTCGGCCCCGCCGGCCAGGATGATGTCCGCCTCGCCCGCCGCGATGGCCCGGGCCGCGCTGGCGATGGCCTCCATCCCGGAGCCGCAGAGCCGGTTCACCGTCGCGCCGGGCACCTCCACCGGCAGGCCGGCCAGCAGCACGCCCATCCGGGCCACGTTCCGGTTGTCCTCGCCGGCCTGGTTGGCCGCGCCCCAGTACACGTCGTCGATCTGGCCGGGATCCAGCCAGCTGTTGCGGGCCAGCAGCGCCTTGATCACCTCGGCGGTCAGGTGATCCGGCCGGACCTGGGCCAGCGCGCCCTTGATCTTGCCCACTGGGGTACGGCATGCGTCTACCGCGAATACCGCCGTCATGTCCGCCTCCTGCTGGCCGCCCTAGCCTGCCCCGAGGCTACCTGCGGTGCGTACAGCCGCTAACAGCGCGCAGTGTTATCAGAAAGTGATTTACCGCACAGAATCGTGGCTGGGCCGCCGCGCGCCCGCCGCCGTCCAGGGCGCCCGGACGGCCAGCCGGATGCCGCTGACCGAGCCGGCCAGCGCGAGCGCGGCCTGGTAGCCGTCCGGCGCGGGCAGCGAGATGAGCGAGCAGCCGTGCGCCGGGGTGGCTGCCACCAGCTGGTCCGGGCCGCCCGGCACCGCCGGGCCGACCGGCCCGTCCGGGCTGCCCAGCACCGGGAACGCGCCGATGCCGTGGCCGATGCCCTCGCCGGTGCACTTGAGCACCGCCTCGGCCCGCACCCACCACCGGATGACCAGGTCATGCCGGGCGTCTTCGGCCAGCGGGCGGCCCCACTCCGCGTCCGTGGCGTTCATGTCCGCGGACAGCGCGCATACGCAGCCGGTCGGCTGCTGCTCCACGTCCACGCCGACCTGCTGGCCGGCCACCGCGATGACCACCGCGTCCCCGCTGTGCGCCAGCGAGAAGTGCAGCCCGTAGCCGAACGGGAGGGCCGGGCGCCCGGTCGGCTTGCCGCACCGCGGGCACGGCTCGCGGCGGAAGATCAGGCTGGACGGCGGGCTGTCCACGTAGCCGGACAGCACCCGGCGCAGCATCACGTGCGCCGCGGTGTACCGGCGCCGGTCGGACCGGAACGCGAACGACGCGGCCCGCTTGTGCTCCTCCAGGCTGAGTTCGGCCAGCTCCGGGCGGCCCACGGTGACCGTGCCGATGTCCAGCCACCACACGTCGGCGCAGCCCGCTGGCGGGACCGGGAGCATCACCCACCCCCCGCCCGCGCGCCGGCGACTCTGTCGCCAACAAATGAGGCCAGCGTGCCCAGGGTGGCCAGCGCGTCCAGGTTCAGGTCCTCGGCCGCCACGTCCACCCCGAAGCGCTGCCGGACCTGGCGCAGCAACAGCGTCCCGGTCAGCGAGTCCAGCCCCACCCCGGCGCCGAACAGCGGGGTGTCCAGCGTGATCCCGGCCAGCTCGGCACGGCCGGTGGCGGTGGCCAGCAGCTGGCGCAGTTCATCGGCGATGACCCGGTCCGCCTCGGCCGTACCGGCGGCGGGCCGCGGCAGGCCGGTCACGTCTCACCTGGCGCGGTCACCCAGTCCGGCAGGGCCGGCCGGGGCGCGCCCAGCTCGCAGCGGAACACCACCCGGTCGTGCCCGGCCGCCTGGTCCGGCCGGGCCCGGAAGCCGGCCCTGGTCAGCGCGAGCCGCAGCGGCACGCTGCGCTCGGTGACCGGGCACGGCACCTGGACCGCGGCCGCGCCGTGCCGGGCCGCGCCGCCGGCCAGCCAGGTCAGCAGGCTGTCGACCACCCCGCGGCCGATGGCCCGGCAGGACATCATCAACAGCGGCACCGTCCAGACCCGTTCCTGCCGGCGGTCGATCACGCACCCGCCGACCAGGCCGTCGTCGGCGAACCGGTCCCGCAGCCGCACCGTCATCACGTCCTGCGCCGGGGCGCCGATCAGCGCCTCGAGGGACGCCGCGGACAGCGCCTGGCCGGCCGAGTTGAACTGGCTGGTCCGTTCGGACAGCTCACGCAGCCGCGGCACGTCGTCCGGGCTGGCCGCGGCGATGGTGACCTGGGTCTGGCAGGCGCGCAGGAAGTCCTCGTGCGACCCGGCGAAAACCGCCTCCGCCTCCTGGCGGCGCTGCCGCTGCTGGTACAGGCTGGCCCGGCGGCGGGCTTCCTCAGTCACCTCGGCCGGGCTGAACTCGGGCCAGCCCGCCGCGTCGGCCGCGTCTTCCGGGGACAGCACCCGGACCCCGGGCAGCGCGGCGCCGACCTCGGCCCGCTCGTACGGGTCGTCGTCCACGAAAGCCAGCGCGTCCACTGCGATGTCCAGCCCGGCCGCGATCCGGGTCAGCGCCTCGGACTTGCGGCCCCAGCCGCACTCGGCGGCCACGAACACGCACCCGGTGGCCTGGGCCGCGTACTCGGCCGCCTCCGGCGGGTTGCGGCTGGCGATGGCGTGTACGATGCCGCGGCGGCCCAGCTCGGCCAGCAAGCTGGCCAGGGCGGGGTCGGCGGGCGGCCGGCCCGGCAGCGATTCCAGGTAGGTGCCCCGCAGCAGGGTGTTGTCCAGGTCCCAGACCACGCACTTGACCAGGCCGGACGTGCTCATGACTGTTCCCGGCACAGGTCCCGTTTCTCCATGGTGATGTGCGTCGCCTCGAATCCGAACTTCCGGTACACCGCGCGCATGCCGAGGTTCCTGGCGTGCACCTTACCGGTGAGCTGACTGAAACCGGCGTCCGCCGCCGCACTCAGGACGGCTGTCATCAAGATTTCAGCCACCTGTGCGCGCTGCGGTATGTCAGCTACCGCCAGTGAGCGGAAGTTCCCGTACCGGGCGCCGGTCAGCGAGTTGGTCCGGCCGGACAGCCAGGCCCAGCCGACCGGCACGGCCGGCTCGTCTTCGGCCGCCGCGACGAGGGTGACCTCGCCCGGCTTGCCCAGCGCCCCGGCCACCCGCTTGCGGTGCAGCGCCGGGTCGGTGATCGCCTCGTCGCCGAACGAGACCTGGGCGATCTCCACCTCGAACTGGGCCAGCGTGTCCAGGTCGGTCTCGGTGGCCGGGCGGATCAGGTACCCGGTCACCGTCGCTCCAGCGCCATCGGCCGGAACACCGTGCCGGCGCAGTCCGGGCAGCCCGCCGCCTTGAGCGCGGCGATCTGCGGCCAGCCGGCGCCCGGGCCGACCAGGTGCACCGCGGCGCAGCCGGCGCACCGGTACCGGCGGGTGATCACCCGACCCTCGGCGGTGTACAGCGGGCCGTCATACCGGCCGCTGATCAGCGGGGCCGCCCCGGCCGTGCTGCGCAGGTGGAACAGGTGGCTGGTGCTGCCCAGCACGCCGGCCCCCAGGTACTCGTTGAAGCCGGGCAGCAGCGCCCGGATGGTCAGCCCGAGCTGGGCCATCAGCTCCTGGGTGAGCAGGGTCTCCTCCGGGCGGCGGGCGCCGAAGGAGAAGAACACATGCTGGCCCGGGTCGGTGTTCAGCGCGGCGACCGCGCGGGACAGGAACAGCTCGGCGCCGGCCACCGTGTACGGCGGGTCGGTGAACACCACGTCGAACTGGCCGGTCAGCCCGGCGGGCAGCGGGTCACGCAGGTCGTGCTGGCACAGCTCCACCTCGAAGGCGGCGCCGGCCAGCTGGCCGCCGATGAACGCGAGCAGGTCGGCGTCGGTGTCCAGCACGGCCAGCCGCCGGATCTGGGCCGCACTGCCGGGCAGTGCGCAGAACGCGGCCAGCGCCACCGAGGTCAGGTCGTCGTCGCCGAGCAGGATGATCGACTTGCCGTCCACCGCCCCGGCCTCGTGCATCCGCAGCACCCGGCGGATCTTGGTATCCACCGTGCAGTGCGTCTGGTCCAGGTCCAGCTTGGCCCCGGGGATCCCGGCGGACCGCTGGGCCAGCTCGGCCTGCAGCGCGGCGGCCGCGTCCGGGATGACCACGCCACGCCCGTCGCAGGCCGGGCAGCGCCCGGACAGCGCGCTGTGCCCGGCCGCTGGCCCGGGCGCGTGCAGTGCGGCGCGGCCCGCCTCGGTCAGCCGGACCGGGCGGCCCCGGTCCACGACGCCCCGCTTGCGCAGCTCGTTGCAGACTGCGGTGACCAGCGGGATGGGCAGCTCGGCCAGCCGGCTCACCTCACGGGTGGCCACCGGCTCGCTGCGCGCGATGGCGCGCATCACGTCCCTCACCCCTGACCGGCCCTCAGCCAGCCCGACCGCCGAGGCAACCTCGGTGACCACTGCGTCAACATCCATGCGGCATATTTTCTGGCTCGCTGCCCACCGCGGCGTTGCCCGGTCAGGCCGGTCACGGCTGCCCCGGCTGGACCGGTTGCAGGTACGGTATTCTCCCACATCATGCTGGGCAACGGAGCACTGAGCGCGCAGCCGGCCGCCGGCCGGCCGCCGGCCCTGGGCCCGCAGCAAGCGCGGCCGGCCAAGGTGCTGCACGCCATCGACGCGGTCAGCTCACCGGCTTCCCCCGTGGCTGACCTGCCCCAGCTGACCAGTGCGGCGACCCGCGCGGTGGCCGCCGGGCGGGGTCACGTGCTGCATGCCAGCCACGTGGTGTTCCCCAACGGCGCGATCACCCTGGTGCTCATCCTGGCCGAGTCGCACCTGAGCATCCACACCTGGCCGGAGGAAGACCTGGTCGCGGTGGACCTGTTCAGCTGCGGCGCGATCGACGCGGACCGGGTGATCAGCGAGCTGGTCGGGCTGCTCCGGCTGGACCGGGTCTCGGTCCGTGCCGTGCCCCGCGGCCTGCCCGGCTGAGCTGGGCTGGCTGACCGGGCTGGGCGAGCTCAGCCCGGCACGGCCAGGGACAGCGCGAAGCGGTCCAGGGGGTCGGTCTGCCAGGAGTGCAGCCGGAAGCCCGCGGCGGCCAGTTCGGCCTGGACCCCGGCCCGGCGGAACTTGGCCGACACCTCGGTCCGCCACTGCTCGCCCGCGGCGAACTGGACGGTCAGCCCGACGCCGGGCAGCCGCACCGTCTGCTCCTCGGCCGAGCGCAGCCGCATCTCGATCCACTCGTTCTGCGGGTCCCACACCGCCATGTGGTCGAACAGTTCCGCGTCGAAGTCCGCGCCGAGTTCGGTGTTCAGCACGGACAGCACGTTCTTGTTGAACGCCGCCGTCACCCCGGCCGCGTCGTCGTACGCGGCCAGCAGCACGGCCGGGTCCTTGACCAGGTCGGTGCCGAGCAGCAGCGCGTCACCCGGGTGCAGCCCGGCCCGCAGCCGGGCCAGGAACGCGGCCCGCTGCCCCGGCAGCAGGTTGCCGATGGTGCTGCCCAGGAACGCGACCAGCCGCGGCCCGGACGTGTCCGGCACGCCCAGCTGCTCCTCGAAATCGGAGACCACCGCCCGCACCCCCAGGCCCGGGTAGCTGGCCTGCACCCGGCGCGCGGCCGCGATCAGCGCGGTCTCGCTGACGTCCACCGGCACGTAGCTGCGCAGCGTGCCGGCGTCGCGCAGCGCGTCGAGCAGCAGCCGGGTCTTCTCCGACGAGCCCGAGCCCAGTTCCACCAGGACGGCGGCGCCGGTGGCGGCGGCGATGCCGGGCGCGGCGGCGGCCAGGATGGACCGCTCCGTCCGGGTCGGGTAGTACTCTGGCAGCAGGGTGATCTTCTCGAACAGCTCACTGCCCCGCTCGTCATAGAACCACTTGGGCGGCAGGAACTTAGGGCGGGCGGACAGGCCGGCGCGGACGTCCGCGCGCAGCGCCCCGGCCAGGAAGCCGTCCGGCAGCATGCGGTCGATCTGCAGTTCGCTGCGGGTGTCGGTCACAGGTTCGGGATCCTTCCGTCGTCTTCGCTGACTGTCTTCAGCACGCTTACTTCGACCGCACCGGGCCGCCCGGTGAGCACGGACCGGTCCGGCACCGTTATCCAGCCAGGCTCGTCGTCGCTGGGCTCGGAGCCGACGGTCAGCTGACCGGCCCCGGCCCGGTAGCACAGCGTGTCCCCGGCCGCGGTGGCCGCGATCTCCGCGCCGTCGGTGAGCAGGAAGTTGAACCGGCCGGTCACGCCGCGGGTGTCCAGGTCGGCCACCGTGCCGGCCAGCGCGTCGGCCAGGCCGGCCCCGGCCCGCAGCCGGTGCAGCACTAGCGCCCAGGCCAGCGCCGAGTCGGTGCGCGCCTCGAGGTCGAGCAGTTCCACCGGCGGCAGCGTCGCGGCCAGCTCGGCCGTCGCCCGGGGCCATTCGTTCAGCCTGCCGTTGTGGCTGAACAGCCAGCGGTCAGCGGCGAACGGAGCCGCCGCGGCTTCCCCGGGTGCCGTGCCGTCGGTCGCCGAGCGGACCGCGGCCAGCAGCGCCCGGGTCCGGGTGACCCGGGCGAGGTCGGCGAACGAGGGGTCCGCCCAGATCGGCCCGGCCCGCCGGTAGCGGGCCGGCACCGGGTCGCCGTCGGCGTACCAGCCGACCCCGAAGCCGTCCACGTTCACCGTGCCGTGCCGTTGCTGGCGCGGCGCCCAGGACTGCCGGACCAGCCCGTACGGCGGATCGCTAAGCACCGCGGCCAGCGTGGCCGGCGGGCCCAGATAGGCCAGATGGCGGCACATCCGGCCCGGTCACCCGCCTGCCACGGTGCTGTCGTGCACGGTGTTGTCGAGCACGGCGCCGTCGCGGGCGGTGCGGAAGCCGGCGAAGATCTGCCGCCGGATCGGGTAGTCCCAGTTGCGGAACGTGCCCCGGCAGGCCACCGGGCCGACCGCGAACGAACCGCCGCGGAGCACCTTGTACTCGGGGCCGAAGAACACCTCCGAGTACTCCCGGTAGGGCCAGGCGGCGAAGCCCGGGTAGGGCAGGAAGTCGCTGCTTGTCCACTCCCAGACATCGCCGATCAGCTGCCGCGCGCCGCACGGCGCCGCGCCGGCCGGGTAGCTGCCCGCCGCGGCGGGCTGCAGGTGGCGCTGGCCCAGGTTGGCCCGGTCCGGGGTGGGCTCCTCGTCGCCCCACGGGAAGCGGCGGGACCGGCCGGTGGCCGGATCGAACCGGGCCGCCTTCTCCCACTCCGCCTCGGTGGGCAGGCGGCGGCCCGCCCACCGGGCGTAGGCCTGCGCCTCGTGGAAGCTCACGTGCAGCACCGGCTCGGCGGGCGGCACCGGCTCGGTGACCCCGAACCGGCGGCGTACCCAGCCGGTCCCCTCGCGGCGCCAGAACAGCGGCGCGGCCAGGCCGGCCCGCTGCCGGTACGCCCAGCCGTCCGCCGTCCACCAGCGCTGGTCGTCGTACCCGCCGTCGGCGATGAACGCCTGGTAGGCGGCGTTGGTCACCGGCGTGGTGTCGATGTAGAAGGACGGCACGCTGACCGGGTGCGCGGGCTGCTCGTTATCCAGCGCCCACGGCTCCGCCGAGGTGCCCATAGTGAACGGGCCGCCGGGCACCTCCACCTCGGCCGGCAGGTGCAGCGCGTCCGGCGGCGGCGGGCCGGGCGGCGCCGCGGTCAGCACCGCGGCGCCCTTCCTGAGCTGGTGGGTGGCCAGCATGGTCTCGTCGTGCTGCTGCTCGTGCTGGGCCACCATGCCGAACGCGAAGCCGTGGCTGACCAGCCGGGACCCGGTGAACGCGGCCGACCCGAGCACGTCCAGCACCCGGCCGCGGACCTCGTGCGCGTACGCCCGGGCCTCGGCGGGCGGCAGCAGCGGCAGGGTGGGCCGCTCTACCCGCGGGTGCTCGAACGCGTCGTACAGCGGGTCGATCTCCGGGTGCATCGGCTCCCGCCCGCCGACCCCGCGGAGCAGCCACAGCTCCTCCTGGTTGGCGATGTGCGCCAGGTCCCAGACCAGCGGGGACATCAGCGGGGAGTGCTGCACCACCAGGTCGGTGTCGTCCACCGCGTCGGTCAGCAGCTGGGTGCGTTCCCGCGCGGTCAGCAGGTTCCCGGCGATCAGCTCACGGAGCTGGTCTGCTCCGCTGTCCGGGATGGCTGTCATCTCTGCTCCTTCTCGTTGACGGTGGCCAGGTTGACGTCGGGCAGCCGGATGTCGTGCAGGTAGCGGATGACGTGCGCCGGGCTTTCCGCGCCGCGCACCTCGTCGAGCAGGTCGTCGGCCGGGCACCGGCCGGGCAGCACGTAGCGGTTGGTGAAGGCCGCCACCGCGTCGCGTACCTCGGCCGGCGCGCCGAGCCGGCCCAGCGCCTCGCCGGCCGCGGCGAAGCACTTGCGGGCGGCCGTGGCCAGCTGCGGGTCTTCCAGCCCGAACCGGGCGGCGCGCAGCCACAGCTCCTCCGGGGTGCCGAGCAGCGGCGCCGTGGCCGCCATCGCGGCCTGCGCCGCGGCCGGGTCGTCGAGCAGCGCGGACACCACCGCGGTGGGCACGATCCAGCCATCACCCGGCTGTGCGTCGATGACCCGCAGCTCCAGGTGGCCGCGCGGCCGGACCGGCGGGAACAGGGTGGACATGTGATAGCTGAGGTCATCAGCGGTCGGCCCCGGGCTGGCTGCGCCGCGCAGCCAGTCCCGGAAGGTCAGCCCGGACGGCGCGGCCCACCGGGTGGACCCGGGCTCGCGCAGGCACATCACGTCGGCGTCCAGCACGTACCGGGCCCACGCGGCCCGCGGGTCGCCGTCCTCGGGCCAGCCGTTTCCGTTGCCCAGCGGGGTGGGCACGGCGTTGGCCGGAGCGCGGGTGCGGCCCGGGTCGAGGCGGAACCAGACGGCCTGCCGGGTCGATTTCCAGCCGGACGGGCGGCCGGCCCGGAACGGGGAGTTGGCGAACGCGGCCACCAGGACGGGGCCGAGCGCGTGCAGCAGGTGCCAGCGCCAGCGGAAGCCCGCGGGCCCGCTCTGGTCCTCCCCCGCGTCCACGCACACCTGCACCGACGCGGTGCTGCACATCATCACCCGGCCCCACGGGCCGGTCCGGTCGAAGAATTCCTCCATGGCCGCGTAGCGCGGCTGATCCAGCACACGCCGTGGCGGCCGGAGCGGGTCGAGGCCATGCCCCGCGAGGCTGAGCCCGGCCGACGCGATGGCCTGCCGCACCGCGGCGAGGTCGCAGCGCGCGGCGGCTACGCAGCCGCCCAGGCCGGACGCGGGCGCGGAACTCAGCTCAACCTGGCCGCCGGGCTCGGTGGTGAGCCGTCCCCGGCCAGGGAGCGCTCCGGGCTGGTCCAGGCGGGCGAGGGCCCGCGCTACCCGCTGCTGCTCGACGGGACGAGCCGGGTCGCGGCTATCACAGACCAGCCACTCCAGCTCGACGCCGACCTGCCCGGGTGGGCCAGTCTTGAAGCAGATGCCGTGTACGTGTTCCTCGGCCTGGCCCTCGGTCAGCGGAGGGCCAGCCAAGCGGGCAGTCTCGCCGCGCTCAGAGGTCATTTATGTGCCCCGTCCGGGTCGGGTTCTGGCCGGCCACGCTGTAGGAAACGAACTCCCTGCCGCTGCAATTCCGCTCGGAATGAAACCCTGCCATACCCTGAGATCCGCAGCTCATGCACCCCTGGGAGAGGCCGGAGTGATTGATGCTTGAGGTGGACGTCATCGTCGTGGGCATGGGCCCAGGTGGGGAGGACTTGGCGGGGCGGCTGGCCGCGGCCGGCCTGTCGGTGGCCGGCCTGGATGACCGGCTGGTCGGCGGGGAGTGCCCGTACTGGGGCTGCGTCCCGTCCAAGATGATGATCCGCGCGGCCAACCTGCTGGCCGAGGCGAACCGCATCCCGGGCATGGCCGGGGCCGTGCGGGTGCAGCCGGACTGGGCGCCGGTGGCCCGCCGGATCCGGGTGGAGGCCACCGACGACTGGGACGACAAGGTGGCCGTGGACCGGTTTACCGGCAAGGGCGGGCAGTTCTTCCGCGGCCATGGCCGGATCACCGCCCCGGGCGAGGTCACCGTGGGCGACCAGGTGCTGCGGGCCCGCCGCGGCATCGTGCTCAACCCCGGCACCGAGCCGTTCGTGCCGCCCATCGACGGCCTGGCCGGCACCCCGTACTGGACCAACCGGGAGGCCATCGAGGCCACCGAGGTACCCGGGTCGCTGCTGGTCATCGGGGGCGGGCCGGTCGGGGTGGAGCTCAGCCAGGCGTTCGCCCGGTTCGGCGCCCGGGTGACCGTGCTCGAGGGCACCCGGTGCCTGGTCCCGGCCGAGGAGCCGGAGGCGTGCGAGCTGCTCCGGGAGGTCTTCGCCCGGGACGGCATCGGCGTGCGCACCGGCGCCACCGTGACCGCGGTGCGGCACGACGGCAGCGGCTTCACGGTGACCTTCTCCGGTGACGCTGGCGGGCAGGTCACCGCGGAGGCGGTGCTGGTGGCCACCGGGCGGCGCACCGACCTGGCCGGGCTGGGTGTCGGCGTGGTCGGCGTGGACGAGTCGGGGCCGACCATCCCGGTGGATGACCATATGCGGGTCGCGCCCGGGGTGTGGGCCATCGGCGACGTCACCGGGCACGGCGCGTTCACCCACATGTCCGAGTACGAGGCGAATATCGTGGTCGCCGACATCCTCGGCCAGCCGGTGTGGCCGGCCGAATACCATGCCGTGCCCCGGGTCACGTTCACCGACCCGGAGATCGGCTCGGTCGGGCTGACCGAGGTGCGGGCCCGCGAGCAGGGCGTCAGCGTGCGCACCAGCTTCGCCAAGCTGTCCGAGTCGGCCCGCGGCTGGATCCACAAGGCGGGCAACGACGGGTTCATCAAGCTGGTGGCCGACACCGACCGCGGCGTCCTGGTCGGCGCCACCTCGGTCGGGCCGGTCGGCGGCGAGGTGCTCAGCATGCTCACGCTGGCCGTGCACGCCCGGATCCCGGTGCGCCGGCTGGGCCAGATGATCTACGCATATCCCACCTTCCACCGGGCTATCGAGCCAGCGGTTCAGGCGCTGGTCTGACCTCTGGCGCGCGCCCACTAAAGCTCCAGAAGGCGGGCAGGGCCAGGCACACCACGCCGACCGCGGCCACGCAGAGCAGGCCGCCGGAGGCGGCCGCGAAACGGGGCGTGGTCACGCTGGCCACCCCGCCGGCCCGCAGCTGCCCGGCCGAGGGCCCCACGCTGTAGCTGAGCATCTCCACCCCGGCCAGCCGGCCGCGCAGCTCGTCCGGGATGGTCTGGTTCCACAGCGTGTCCCGGAAGATGCCGCTGATCATGTCGGCCGCACCCGCGGCGAACAAGCAGCCCAGCGCCAGGGCCAGGTCCGGGGCCAGCCCGAACCCGGTGATGGCCAGCCCCCAGCCGGCCGCGGCCAGCGCGATGGCCCGGCCGTACCGGCGCACCCGGCCTAGCCAGCCGCCGGTGGCCGACACGGCCAGCGACCCCACCGACGGGGCGGCGAACATCAGCCCGACCGCCCAGGAACTGTGCAGCCCGGCCGCGATGAACGGGATCAGCGCGTTCGGGTAGGCCAGCGTCATCGCGGCCAGGTCGGCCAGGTAGGAGCCGAGCAGGTCGGGCCGCGAGCGGGCGTAGCGCAGCCCGGCCAGGATGGCGCGCAGCCCGGGACCGGGCGCGTGCTCCCCGGCGGCGGCCGGCGGCAGCGGCTTGAGCCGGCACAGCAGCAGGAACGAGATCGCGAAGCTGACCGTGTCGAAGCCGTACACCCAGCCCGCGCCAGGCCCGGCCGCGATCGCGCCGCCCAGCGTGGCCCCGATGATCGCGGCGCCGTTCCCGGACACCGACAGCAGCGCCGCGGCCGCGGCCAGCTGGTCCCGGGGCACCGTGCGCGGGATGGCCGCGTCCAGGGACGGCCGCTGCAGCGCGGTCAGCACGCTCATCCCGGCGGCCAGCGCGTACAGCGGCCACACCGCCGGATGCGGCAGGATCGCGTTGCCGGCCAGGCCCGCGGCCAGCAGGCCGAGCCCGGCCTCACACCAGCGGAGCAGCCGCCGCCGGTCCAGCCGGTCGGCCAGCACCCCGCCGTACAGGCCGAACACCACCAGCGGGACCAGTTCGGCCACGCCGAGCAGGCCGACCGCGAAGGCCGACCCGGTGAGCTGCTTGGCCTGGACCAGCAGGGCCACGTCGGTGGCCTGGGTGCCGAACAGCGTGACGCTGCGGCTGCCGTACAGTACCCGGAAGCTGGCCGCGCCGCTCCCCCGCAGCGGGGAAACGTCCATCCGCAGCAGGCTGCGGCTCATCCAGCGTGTCTCCCCGGTCGGCTGCCCGCACGCTAACACCCAGGTCCGCCCCTGTCGCCGCATTTTCCGCGCCCGCACTGGCTGGCGCCGGGCTCAGCCGGCCGGCTGGTGCGGCGGGAAGCCGGGCAGGCTGCCTGGGTGCAGGCCCTGGGCGGTGGCCATCTGGCGGAGCAGGGCGATCAGCTGGCTGCGCTCCGCGGCGGTCAGGCCGGCGCTCATCCGCTGCTCGTGCTCGGCGCTGACCGCGCGGACCCGGTCCAGTGCGGCCCGGCCTTGCTCGGTCAGGTAGAGCGCGTGTGAGCGCCGGTCGTCGGGGTTGCGCCTGCGCTCGACCAGGCCGAGCTTCTCCAGCTCATCGACCAGGAACACCATCCGGGTGGCGTTGACCCCGATGAGCGCGGCGATGGCCTGCTGTGACCGGCCTTCGTTGGCGGCCAGCCGGACCAGCATGCCGGCCTGCCGCTGCTCCAGGCCCAGCGGCTTCAGCCGCTCGCCGAACTCGCGCGCGCCGTGCATGCCCAGCTGAACCAGCAGGAAGGCCAGGCTGCCGTCGGGGTCCCGGGCAACGTCGTCCACCAGGCAATACTATCACTATGCAAAATACTTGCGCACCGAAACCATCTCTGCTAGAAACAATATCAATTCATGAAGTATTGGGATCTTCCACCAGCGGAGGTGAGGTACGGAATGTCCGGGGCAACTGTCACGTCCCGCCCAAGGACAAGCTCGCGGCCCAGCACGGAAGAGATAATCCGGCGGGCCAGCCTGGGTACCTCGGTCGCCCTGCTCATCCAGTACGGGCTGGGCATGTGGGTGAATCTGTATGCCACCATCCCGGCCGGTGATCAAGGGGGCGGCGAGTTCGCCGCGATTGGCCGGGCGCTGTCGCACGGGCCGGCCGGCCTGGCCGTGCACACCGGCCTCGGGCTGCTGCTGCTGATCGGGTCGGTGGCGCCGGTGGTCCGGGCGGTGGCCGACCGGCGGCCCGCGTTCATCGTGACCACCGGGCTCAGCCTGCTCGCCGTGCTGGGCGCCGCGGCCAGCGGGGCGGCGTTCGTGAACGCCGGCACCAACGGCGCGTCACTGAGCATGGCCCTGCTCACCGCGGTGGCGTTGCTCTGCCAGGTGGTGAATTTGTTCCTGCTGGCCGGTGGCCGGCCCGCGCGCGGCTGACCCGCGCGCTGGCCGGTGCTCAGCCTCCGGTCATGCTCAGTCTCCGATCGCGCTCAGCCGCCCACCACGCAGGGCACATCCCACGGGTCATAGCTCTGGCAGACCGCGGCCGGGTTGCGGAACAGCCCGATCGACGGCAGCGCGACGCCTTGCGAGTTGAACAGGGTGAGGTTGGCGTTCGGCGTGCCGATGCCGGTGCCGGGTTCCCACGGCACGCCAGGGATCCAGTCCGGCGCCCAGTAGAACAGCCCGGCGCCCAGCCCGTCCGGGACCTGGGCCAGGATGGACATCTCGTCGGTGAGGAAGGACAGCTGGCCGCCCGGGCTGGCCGGGTAGCCGGGTGACAGCTGGCTCGGCTGCCAGACGAAGTTGCCGGTGCTGTCCCCGATCGGGCTGTTCCCGTTGGCCAGCGTCCACGGGTACTGCGTCTCGGCGATGACGATCTTCTTGTGGAACTGGCCGGCCAGCGCGTCCACGTTCTGCCGCATGGCCGAGATCGTGCCGTGGAAGAACGGGTAGTAGGACAGCCCGATCACGTCGAACGGCACGCCCTGGGTCACCAGGTTCTGGAAGAAGGCCTGGCTGAGGCTATTATTGCCGCCCTGGTCGTAGTGCATCATGACGAGCAGCTGGTGGCCGGCCGGGTTGCCCGCCCGGGCGCCGGCCACGCCCGCCTTGAGCAGCGTGGCCAGGTTGTCGTAGTCCGCCGGGTTGGTCGGGTCGTTCACCTGGCCGACCGGCCACAGGATGCCGTTCCGGATCTCGTTGCCGATCGAGACCATGTCCACCGGGGTGCCCTGCTTGGCGAACGCGGAGATCACCTGCTGCGTGTAGGACTGCACGGTCGAGGTCAGCTGGGCCAGGTCCTGGCCCTGCCAGGCAGCCGGGATGTCCTGGTGCTGCGGATCGGCCCAGAAGTCGGAATACATGACGTCCAGGTAGATCTTCATGCCGGCCGCCTGCACGCTGCGGGCCAGGGCCAGGTCGCTGGCCAGGTTGCTGTACCCGGGCGGCGGGTCCACCCAGAGCCGCATCCGCACGTAGTTGGCCCCGTTCTCGCGCATGATCTGCACCGGGGACTGCTGCCGGCCGTGGTAGGTGAACTTAGCCCCGGCGGCCAGTTCCTGCGAGGTGAACGACAGGTCGGAGCCGAAGTCCAGGCCCGCCGCGGCCGGATCGGGCCCGAACGTGCGGAACTCGCCGACGCACACGTCCGCGCCAGTGTCGCTGTAGACGGTCAGCTCGGCGTACCTGGCCCGGGTGCCCGGCGGCAGCGGGATGTACATCGGGTTGCCCGGGTCCAGCGCGACGTTGCTGGCGGCCGGCACGGCCTGCCAGTTACCGGACGTGGCCGCGGTCTTGATGGTGGCGCTGGCCGACGGGCTGGCCGAGTCGAGGGTGATGCCCAGGTCGTCCAGCGAACGGACCTGGCCCAGGTCGATGGTGAGCGTGCCGGTCCACGCCGACGTGCACCAGTTGGTGCCCGCGTCCCCGTCGATCGCGTTCGACGCCGGGTTGCCGGATTCGGTGGAGTCGGCGCTGGCCGACCCGGACAGGGCCCAGTTCGCCGTGGGCACAGCGCCACCCGAGGGGCCGTCGCCCACGGCCTGCACCCGTGCTGCCGAACTGGTCAGCAGCGGGACGAGCAGGACGGCGGGCAACGCGGTGACCGCCAGCCAGCGGCTTAACCCGTGGCGTGCGGCGCTGGTCAGGACGGCCCGGTACCGGGACAGCGTGCGTAGGGGCGCATCATGCATGGTGATCTCCGTTCTGCTGGCCGCTACGGCGCGGCGTGAACCCCTGGCCCCCGGGTCCGGACGCAATCGCACACGCCCGGACGTAACCGCACACGAGGACCCACCCGAACCTTAGAGCCGGGCTCCGCCCCCCGGCAATGGTGTGATCCACCCTCGTCAGCTGAGGCAGGCGGCCGGCCAGCCGGGGCGGCGCTACGGACGGTAGTTTGGTGCCGGACAGGAGGCGCGCTGATGAGTGGTGTGCAGCATCTGGTCCAGACCGGGCCGCTCATCCTGGCTGCGCCGGTGGCGGCGGCGGCCGGGGCGATCACTTTCCTGTCGCCGTGCTGCCTGCCCCTGGTGCCGGGCTACCTGTCCTACGTGACCGGCATGTCCGGCACCGCCGCCCAGCGGGCGGCCACCGCCGACGGGCAGGCGGCCAGCATGGCCGCGGCACCGGCCGCTGGGCTGGCCGCGGCGGGTGGCAGCGTCAGCGTGGCCGCACCCGCCGCAGACGTGACCACCGGGGGCGCCACGGCCGGCGCCGGCGGCCGCACCATGCTCGGCACGCTGCTGTTCGTGCTCGGTTTCTCGTTGGTGTTCGCCACCGAAGGGCTGGCCTTCGGCAGCCTCGGTCTGGTGCTGCAGCGGCACTCGGCCGGGCTGACCCAGGTGCTGGGCGGGCTGACCATCGTGCTCGGCCTGCTGTTCGCCGGGGTCTTCGACCGGTTCCCGATCACCGGGCGGATCGCCCGGCCCTCGTTCCGGCCCCGGGCCGGGCTGGCCGGCGCGCCGTTGCTCGGCGTGCTGTTCGCGCTGAGCTGGACGCCGTGCATCGGTCCCACCCTGAGCGTGGTGCTGACCATGTCGTTCACTTCCGGCACGGCGGTGCGCGGCGCGGTGCTGGCCTTCATCTACGGGCTGGGGCTGGGCATCCCCTTCCTCATCGTGGCGTTCGCGTTCCAGCGCGGGATGACCGCGTTCCAGTGGGCCCGGCGGCACGCCAAGCTGATCACCCGGATCGGCGGCGGGCTGCTGGTGCTGGTCGGCGTGCTCGAGGTGACCGGCGCCTGGACCGCCGCGCTGACCTGGCTCAAGGTGCACTGGATCGGCAGCTACCAGGCACCCCTGTAACCCCCGCGGCGGCTCACCGCCGCGCAGCTTGCCCCCGCGCAACTCGCCGGCGCGCAGCTAACCGCGCGGCGGCAGCGGCGGCCGGACCCGGGACGGGCGGCTCGAGTAGTCCGGCGGCCGGGCGGCCGGCCGGCCGCCCAGCTGCTCCATGGCCAGCCGGGTCGCCGTCGCCAGCTGGGGGTCCCGGCCCGCGGCCCAGTCGGCGGGTGAGATGAGCACCTCCGTGTCCGGGTCGACGCCATGGTTCTCCACCCCCCAGCCGAACCCGTTCAGCCAGATGGCGTAGCGCGGCACAGTCATCGCGGTGCCGTCGACCAGCCGGAACGGCTCACCGATCCCGATCACCCCGCCCCAGGTGCGGGTGCCCACCACCGGGCCGAGGCCGAGCATCTTGATGGCCGCCGTCACCATGTCCCCATCCGACCCGGCGTTCTCATCGGCCAGCGCGACCATCGGGCCACGCGGCGCGTCCTTGGGGTAGGTGACCGGGCTCATCCAGCGCGGCATGTCCCAGCCCATGATGCGCCGGGCCAGCTTCTCCACCACCAGTTCGGAGACATGGCCGCCGCGGTTCATCCGGATGTCCATCACCAGCGTGTCGTGGGCCATCTCGACCCGCAGGTCGCGGTGGAAGTGCGCCCATCCTTCGCCCATCATGTCCGGGATGTGCAGGTAGCCAGCCCGGCCGCCGGACAGCTCGCGGACCAGCCGCCGGTTGCCCGCGACCCAGTCCTGGTAGCGCAGCCGGCGCTCGCTGGCCAGCGGGGTCACCGCGAACCGGCGCACCGTGCCGTCCGCGCTGGCCACGGTCAGCTCGACCGGCTTGCCCGCCGCGCCGACCAGCAGCGGCCCGGGGCCGGCCAGCGGATCCACCCGCTGGCCGTCCACCGCGAGCAGCACGTCGCCGGCCTGGACCGCCACGCCGGGCGCGGCCAGCGGCGACCGGGCCCGCGGGTCGGAGGACTCGCCGGGCAGCACCCGGCTGATCCGCCAGCTGCCGTCCGGGTCCCGGGCCAGGTCCGCGCCGAGCAGCCCGGGCTCGCCGTCGCCCTCGTCCCCTGGTGAGCTGGCCGGCCGGATGTAGGCGTGCGAGGTGCCCAGCTCGCCGACCACCTCCCAGAGCAGGTCGGCGAACTCGGCCGGGCTGCCGACCCGGGGCAGCACCGGCCGGTACTGCTCGGTCACCCCGTCCCAGTCCACCCCGGCCATGTCCGGCACCCAGAAGTCGTGCCGCATGTACCGGCGCAGCTCGGTGAACGCGTGCCGCCACTGCGCGGCCGGATCGGCCAGGAACCGGGCCCGGGACAGGTCGACCTGCACCGTGTCGCTGCCGTCCTGGTCCGCCTTGCGCTGCGCCGGGACCACCTGCAGCTCGCCGCCGTCCCGCACCACCAGCCACTCGCCGTTCCCGCTGACCTCAAACCAGTCCAGCCCGGAGACCAGGTCGGTGGCCTTGCGCCGGCTGAGGTCGAAGCGCTCCAGGACCGGCCGCGGCTTGCTGCCGTCCGGCACCGCGGCGCCCTCGCCGAGCACCCCGATGACCGGCTCCTTGAGCCAGGCCAGACCGCCGGTCACCGCGCGCAGCGACGCGTAGCGCGACTCGGCCACCGGCAGGCTTACCACCCGGGTGGGCAGGCCTTCCACGTCCACCTGCACCGGTGGTGGCGCGTCGTCCTCGCCGTCGGCCTGGTCCCCGGGCGTGCCGTCGCGGTTTCCTGGCTCTCCGTCGGCCTCGCCGCCCTTGGCTTCGCCCGGGGCGCCGTCCTTCTCTGCGCCGTTCTTATCTGGCCCGTTCCCCACCGGCCGCCCCTGGGGCAGCGGCGCGAACGGGGACGGGGTGTCCGCGGCTAGCGGCACCAGGTACGGGCGCGCCCCGAACGGGAACGAGAGGTCGAAGAAATGCGCGTCGTAGACGGGGTCGAAGATGCGCGCCGACAGGAACGCCAGGTACTTGCCGTCGGCGGTAAAGACCGGCTCGGAGTCGACGAACCGGCCGTCGGTCACGTCCACGATCTCGTCGTCCGCCAGCCGGGCGAGCCGGATCCGGCTGAGCGGCTCCGGGCCCGGGTGAGACCAGGCCAGCCAGGCCGAATCCAGGGAATAGGCCAGCCCGGACATGGCCCCGCCCGGGGACTGGGCCAGCTCGCGCACCGCGCCGGAGTCGACGTCCACCACCAGCAGCCGCCCGTCCCGGGAGGCCACTGCGACGGTGGACCAATCGGGGGCGGCGGCCAGCTCGTTGACCAGGCCCAGCTCCCCGGCCGCGAGCAGCCGCGGCCCGGTGGCCGGCGCGACCTACACGGCACCCTCGTCGGTGGCCACCTCGGTGGCGGGCCCCCCGCCAGGCTCAGCACCCTCAGCCGGGGCGACCACGAGGCCGTCCACACCGCCGGAGTCGCTGACCCACACGACCTTGCCGTCGCGGCCCAGCACCCGGGGCATCCGGGCGCGCACGTCCGGATCGACCGCCAGGGCCCGGGCCGGCCGGTCGCGGTGGGTGAGCCAGTGCACCGTGCACCGGACCTCGATCACGCTGGCCAGGCCGGTGTAGTCGCAGGACAG
>DASXIN010000153.1:0-2982 GCA_036497945.1 Streptosporangiaceae bacterium
CACCGGGCTGCCAGTCCACACCTGGCCAGTTGTCAGCCAGCCGAGGTAGCGCCATCCCAGACCCGGGCCAGCCCCGCCGGCAGAAGGTTAGGCATGGCGCCCGCGCACTCGACCGGCGCCAAACTCGCTAGGGCGGCTGAGTCGCTAACGAACATTCACGGACGCCTTCGCCGGTGCGACGTCTCGCCCATGGCTCCGCGGGCGAGTCCTGGCCCCATCTGTGGGTGAGTTGTGGCCCCACTTGGCGGGCTGTGGGGCGGCTTCTGTGGGTGAGTTCTGGCCCCACCTCGGTGGGGGTGTGGTTCCGGGGCGGTCAGCTGGCTGCGGCGGCGTGCTGCTGGGCGCGGGTTTGCGCGAGCCGGTAGGAATCGGTGCCGGTTTCGAGGATGTTGCCGCCGAAGGTGAGGCGGTCGACGATCGCGGCGCAGAGCCGGGGGTCGGTGAAGGTCTTGGTCCAGCCGCTGAAGGATTCGTTGGAGGCGATCGCGACGCTGTTGTTTTCCTCCCGTTCGGTGAGGACCTGGAACAGCAGCTCGGCGCCGCGTTTGTCGAGTTCCATGTATCCGAGTTCGTCGATGCACAGAAGGTCGACCCGTCCGTAGCGGGCGATGGTCTTGGTGAGCTGGCGTTCGTCGGCGGCTTCGACGAGTTCGTTGACGAGCTTGGCGGCGAGTGTGTAGCGGACCCGGTAGCCGTGCATCGCGGCCTCGGCGCCCAGGCCGATCAGCAGGTGGCTTTTGCCGGTGCCGGAATCGCCGATCAGGCTGAGTGGCTGGCCTTTGCCGACCCATTCGCAGGTCGCGAGGGTGTGGATGGTCGCGGGGTTGATGTTCGGGTTGGCGTCGAAGTCGAAGTCCTTGAGCCATTTCTGGCGGGGGAACCCGGCGGCCTGGAGCCGCCGGTCGCAGCGGCGCCGGTCGCGGTCCTCGCATTCGGCCATCAGCATCTCGGCGAGGAAGCCGCGGTAGGTCATCTGCTCACGCTCGGCGGCGTCGGCGGCGGCGGTGCACTGGGCGCGGATGGTCGGCAGCCGCAGGACCCGGCAGGCGGTGTCGATGGCCACGTCAGCGGCCTGCTCGGTCATTCCGCGGTGGCGCTGGATCGTCATGAGAGGTCTCCTTGGCTGGGCAGAGGGGCACGAGGTGTGCGGCGCAGCAGCTGGTCGTAGGCGGCGACCGAGGGCAGCGGGCGGGTGTCAGGCGGCAGTGCGGCAAGACGGCGCGCGGTCAGCGACGTCACCGGTGGTGCTGCGGGTGGCGCGGCTGGGCTTGCGGCCTGGTGGGCGCCGGCCTGGGCGGCCTTGCGGGCCTCGACCGCGGCCGCGTCCGCGGTCAGCGCCCCGGCCGCGAGCGCGGCGGCGATCCCGGCGGCCACATGCTCGTGCGCCATGGTGCGGTGCAGCAGCAAGACCTCGATCAGGGTGCGGGTGCCCGCGGCGTCCCCGTGGGCCTTGCGGACCGCTGCCCACCAGGCGTCGTGGACAGGGGTGAACTTCCCGGCCGCACGGGCTTGTTCCAGCGCGGTCGCCCCGGGCAGCGCACCAGGCTTGCGCAGCAGCGCCTCCAGGTAATGGTCCAGGTCGAGGCGGAACCCACCCCGGGCAGCCAGCCGCTCATGCCGGGCGATCTCCGTCCGGCCCTCGAAGATGACCAGCTCTGAGGCGTGCAGCAGCACCCGGACTGGCCGGCCGATCATCCGCACCGGCACCGAGTAGTGATTCATCCGCACCGTGACCTGGGAATACCGGTCCACCCGCGGGGTGAACATCCGGCCGGTCTCAAACACCTCTGCGGGCAGCGGTTTCAGCCGCGGTGCCTCGGCCGCGAAGTCCTCCCCGACGGTGCGCACCCGGGAGCTGATCCGGCGGCCATCATCCTCGGCGTCCCACCCGTCGATCATCGTGTTCAGCTCCGCCAGCGAGCTGACTTCCGGGACCGGGACCAGGCGGTTGCGGCGGAACCGGCCCACCTCGCCCTCCACGCCGCCTTTCTCATGAGCGCCCTCGATACCCGGGATGCAGTAGAACGCGTCCAGGCCGAAGTGGGAGCGGAACGCCGCCCACCGGTCGGTCTCCACCCGGGCCCGCCCGAAGCCCAGCACCCGCGCGACCGCTGAGCGCAGGTTGTCGTAGCGGACCTTGCCGCACGGCACGCCGCCCAGCAACGCGAACGCATGCGCGTGGCCCTCGAAAAAGGCTTCCTGGCCACAGGACACCGTGACCCGGTGCACCGATTTCCCCGAATACGAGAGCCGGAAGGTGAACAGGTAACACTTCGTCAGCACGCCCGCCAGCATGATCCACACATCGCCGAAGTCGACCTCAGCCTCAGCGCCCGGCTGGTGCGCCTGCGGGATGAACACCTGCGCCGGCCCGCGGCCCTCCTCAACCCGGATCTCCGGGCGGCGCCACCGGACGTAATCGCCCACGGTGGAGTAGGAGACCCCTTCCATCTCGTACTCAGCCACCAGCCGGTCGAAGATCCGCTTCAGCGTGTGCCGCTGCTTGCGCGGCGCATCCAGGTCTGACCGCAGCATCTCATCGACAGCGGGCTTGAACGGATCGAGGCGGGACTTACGCGGCGGCAGCCTCTTACGCGGCGCCGGCCACGCCGAGGCCAGCGCCTCCCGCACCATCCGCCGGTGCACCCCATATTTCAGCGCCAGAGCACGCACGCCCAGGCCTTCCGTCCGGGAATCCCGGCGGATCGCCGCGAACAGCTCAACCTTGGACTGCGGCGCCACGAGCGCCCCCTCACGCCGGGCGCACTGATCCTTCCACCCCAAGATCACGGGTGGGGCCACAACTCACCAAACCAGCCCCACCCGCATCACGGGCGGGGCCACCACCGACCCACAGGTGGGGCCAGAACTCACCCGCCGAGCCAGGTGGCGCTGGCCTGGGCGGGTGTTGCTACGACTGCGCATGTGGCCCCTGGTCCGGGGGGTGGTTGTGGGTGGGCGGGCCGTTCGCGGGCATGCTGG
>DASXIN010000154.1:0-5456 GCA_036497945.1 Streptosporangiaceae bacterium
GGAGGGGGAGGTCAGATCGTGACGACCGCCACCAAGGTTGTTCTCAAGCCGCTCGAAGACCGGATCGTGGTGCGCCCGCTCGAGGCCGAGCAGACCACCGCATCCGGCCTGGTCATCCCCGACACTGCCAAGGAGAAGCCCAAGGAGGGCGAGGTCCTGGCTGTCGGACCCGGCCGTTTCGACGACGCCGGTGCCAAGCGCGTCCCGTTGGACGTCAAGGTCGGCGATGTCGTGCTGTACAGCAAGTACGGCGGCACCGAAGTGAAGTACCACGGCGAGGAGTACCTGGTGCTCTCCGCTCGTGACGTGCTCGCCATCATCGACAAGTAACACGCGGCTCAGGCGGCGGGCGTGTCCCGCGACCCGATGTCCGCTCCGGATCACCGCCCCGGCGCTTCCCTGGCGTCCGGGGCGGTAGTCCGTGGCCGGCCCGCTGGGTCGCGGGGCAGTCAGGCCCCCAGATCAAGCAATGATCTATAAGACAGTAATTTGAGGTGCTCATGGCCAAGATACTGGAGTTCGACGAGGAGGCACGGCGCGCGCTCGAGCGCGGTGTGGACCGGCTCGCGGACACCGTGAAGGTGACGCTCGGCCCGAAGGGCCGCAACGTCGTCATCGACAAGAAGTGGGGCGCTCCGACCATCACCAACGACGGCGTGACCGTCGCCCGTGAGGTGGAACTGGAGGACCCGTACGAGAATCTCGGTGCTCAACTCGCCAAGGAGGTCGCGACCAAGACCAACGACGTCGCCGGCGATGGCACCACGACCGCGACCGTGCTGGCCCAGGCCATGGTGCATGAAGGCCGGCGCTCAGTGACGGCGGGTGCGAACCCGATCGCGCTGAAGCGGGGCATCGACGCCGCGGCGGCCGCGGTGTCGGAGCGGCTGCTCGAGATGGCCCGCGAGGTCGAGGAGCAGCAGGAGATCGCGCACGTGGCCACGGTCTCGGCGCAGGACGCCAAGATCGGCGAGCTGATCGCCGAGGCGTTCGCCAAGGTCGGCAAGGACGGTGTGATCACCGTCGAGGAGTCGCCGACGATGGGCCTGGAGATCGAGTTCACCGAGGGAATGCAGTTCGACAAGGGCTACATCTCGCCGTATTTCATCACCGACCAGGAGCGCATGGAAGCGGTCCTGGACGACGCGTACATCTTGCTGCACGCTGGCAAGATCTCCTCGATGGCGGATTTCCTTCCGCTGCTGGAAAAGGTCGCGCAGACCAAGAAGCCGTTCCTGGTCATTGCCGAGGACGTCGATGGCGAGGCGCTGTCCACGCTGGTCGTGAACAAGATCCGCGGCCTGCTCGCGGTGTGCGCGGTGAAGGCGCCCGGCTTCGGTGACCGGCGCAAGGCGATGCTCGAGGACATGGCCATCCTGACCGGTGGCGAAGTGGTCAGCGAGGAGGTCGGGCTCAAGCTGGAGCTGGTCGGCCTGGACACGCTGGGCACCGCGCGCCGGGTGGTGGTGACCAAGGACACCACCACGATCGTGGACGGGGCGGGCGAGACCAGTGCCATCCAGGACCGGGTCCGCCAGCTTCGCGCCGAGATCGAGGCGACCGATTCCGACTGGGACCGGGAGAAGCTGCAGGAGCGGGTGGCCAAGCTGTCCGGCGGGGTCAGCGTGCTCCGGGTGGGCGCGGCGACCGAGGTGGAGCTGAAGGAGAAGAAGCACCGCCTGGAGGACGCCATCTCGGCTACCCGGGCCGCGATCGAGGAAGGCATTATCCCCGGCGGCGGCAGCGCGCTGGTGCACATCGCGACCGGGCTGGATGACCTGGGCAAGACCGGCGACGAAGCGACCGGGGTTGGCGTGGTGCGCAGTGCGCTGGTTTCCCCGGCCCGCTGGATCGCGCAGAACGCGGGCCTGGAGGGTTCGGTCGTCACGGCCAAGACGGCCGAGCTCGGCGTCGGCCAGGGCTTCAACGCGGCCACCGGCGAGTACGGCGACCTGGTCGCCCAGGGCGTCATCGACCCGGTCAAGGTGACCCGCTCCGCGGTGCTGAACGCGGCGTCCATCGCGGCCATGCTGCTCACCACCGAGGCACTGGTGGTAGAGAAGCCGGAAGAGGAGGCCGAGTCCGCCGCGGGTGGCCACGGCCACTCGCACGCGCACTGAGGTAACCGCGTTGCGGTAACCGCGGCCAAGCGGTCAGGCAGGCCCCTTCCCGGGACTCCGGGGAGGGGCCTGCGGCGTCCCAGGCGTAGTAATTTCATGTTCGGAACGTGACCGGACGGAACATCAATGTGACCTTTCCGTTGCCATCTTTGAGGAGAGCACCCCCCGCTTTCCTGGGCATCATGCTTTTGTGGGCGACGGATGCATCATCCAGGCCGTGCCGGGCGACTCCCGGGGGGGACGGTCAGCCACAGGGGACCAGTGGCGGGCCGGGGCACCCGGCGGGGCGCTGGCCGCCGGGGGAACGGTCGAAGGAACAGTTGGCGTCGGCCGCCCCCGCGACTACGCCACAGGCGACGTCGCGGACGCCCAGGCGGCCGGCTTTGGAGATCTGACCAGCCTCGCGGTACGCGGGCACCCAGCGGCGGTGGCCGCCCTGCTGGAGCGGATCCGGCCGATGGTGGTCCGGTACTGCCGGGCCCGGCTGGGCCGGATCACCGGGCACTACTACGTGGCCGACGACGTGGCGCAGGAAGTCTGCCTGGCCGTGCTGGCCGCGCTGCCCCGCTACCGGGACAGGGGCCGGCCGTTCGCGTCGTTCGTGTTCGGCATCGCCGCACACAAGGTGGCCGACGCGGCGCGGAACGCGTCCCGGCTGGCGGTGCCGTTCGAGGACCTGCCCGACGAACCAGACGAAGGGCCCGGCCCGGAAGAGACCGTGGTGGCCTACATTGAGGCACAACGGGCTAGAGCGCTCCTCGCGCAGCTCCCAGAACACCTGCGTGAGCTGCTAATACTACGCGTCGTAACCGGACTGTCGGCCGAGGAAACGGGTAACGTACTTGGCATGTCAGCAGGAGCGGTGAGGGTGGCCCAGCACCGGGCACTGGCCCGGCTCCGGGCGCTCGCGGTCGCGGAGTCGATTGCGTGATCACGGGCCGCGGACCGGCGCGGCCGAGCTGACCGGGCGGACCGCGCCGGGCCTCTACACTGGGGGGATCCCGCTGCCGCCCTCCGGAAGGTGCCATGAGCGACGTCGCTAAGTTCGCCCCGCCGGCCCTGACCTTCGACGACGTGCTGCTGCTGCCGGCCTATTCGGTGGTGATGCCGAGCGAGGCGGACACCACCGCCCAGCTGACCCGCCGGATCTCGCTGAACGTGCCGCTGGTCTCCTCGGCCATGGACACGGTGACCGAGGCCCGGATGGCCATCGCCATGGCCCGCATCGGCGGGGTGGGCGTGCTGCACCGCAACCTCTCGGTGGACGAGCAGGCGCAGCAGGTGGACACCGTGAAGCGGTCCGAGGCAGGCATGATCACCAACCCGGTGACCTGCGGCCCGGACGCCACGGTGGCCGACGTCGAGCAGCTGTGCGCCCGGTATCGGATCTCCGGGGTCCCGGTGACCAGCCCGGACGGCGTGCTGGTGGGCATCGTGACCAACCGGGACATCCGGTTCGTCACCGACCACAGCCGCCGGGTGGCCGACGTGATGACCCCGATGCCGCTGATCACCGCACCGGTCGGGGTGGCCAGGGACGCGGCGCTGGCACTGCTGAAGCAGCACAAGGTGGAGAAGCTGCCGCTGATCGACGGCGGCGGCCGGCTGCGCGGGCTGATCACGGTCAAGGACTTCACCAAGAGCGAGAAGTTCCCGCACGCGACCAAGGACAGCGCGGGGCGGCTGGTGGTCGGGGCCGCGGTCGGGGTGGGCGAGGACGCCAAGGGCCGGGCTCAGGCGCTGGCCGAGGCCGGGGCCGACTTCCTGGTGGTGGACACGGCGCACGGCCACTCGCAGGCCGTGCTGGACATGATCGGCCAGCTCAAGGCCAACCTGCACGTCGAGATCGTCGGCGGCAACATCGCCAGCCGGGACGGCGCCCAGGCGCTCATCGACGCCGGGGCGGACGCGGTGAAGGTCGGCGTCGGGCCCGGCTCCATCTGCACCACCCGGGTGGTCGCCGGGGTCGGGGTGCCCCAGGTCACCGCCATCTACGAGGCGGCGCAGGCGGCCCGCGCAGCCGGCGTTCCGCTGATCGGGGACGGTGGGCTGCAGCACTCCGGGGATATCGCCAAGGCCATCGCGGCCGGGGCGGACACGGTCATGCTGGGCAGCCTGCTGGCCGGCTGTGAGGAGGGGCCGGGCGAGATGGTCTTCATCCACGGCAAGCAGTACAAGCTGTACCGGGGGATGGGCTCGCTGGGCGCGATGCGCAACCCGGAGCGCGGCCGGTCCTACTCCAAGGACCGGTACTTCCAGGACGACGTGCTGCGCGAGGACAAGCTGGTGCCGGAGGGCGTGGAAGGCCAGGTACCGTACCGCGGCCCGCTGGCCGCGGTAGCCAACCAGCTGGTCGGCGGGCTCCGCGCGGCGATGGGCTACTGCGGCGCGCGCACCATCGCCGACCTGCAGCAGGCCAGGTTCACCCAGATCACCGCGGCCGGCCTGGCGGAGAGCCACCCGCACGACGTGGAGATGACGGCTGAGGCCCCGAACTACGCGCGCCGGGGGCGCTAGTGTCCCGCACCCCCCTAACCATCATGCTTAACGCCCGTGCCGCGGGCTGGAGTTGCGTATGACGACGGTTGAGATTGGCCGGGGCAAGAGCGGCCGCCGGGCTTACCCGCTGGATGAGATCGGCATCGTGCCGTCCCGGCGGACCAGGGACCCGGAAGAGGTCTCGGTGGCCTGGCAGATCGACGCGTACCGGTTCGAGATGCCGCTGGTCGCCTCGCCGATGGACAGCGTGGTGTCGCCCGCGTTCGCCGCCCAGCTGGGCCGGCTCGGCGGGCTGGCCGTGCTCGACCTGGAAGGGCTGTGGACCCGGTTCGCCGACCCGGAGCCGATCCTGGCCGAGATCGGCGAGCTTAGCCAGGCGGCCGCGACCCGGCGGCTGCAGGAGATCTACACCGAGCCGATCAAGGAAGAGCTGATCGGCCAGCGCATCGAGGAGATCCGCTCGACCGGGGTGACCACCGCGGCCCGGCTGTCCCCGCAGCGCACCGTCCGGTACTACAAGGCGGTCATCGACGCGGGCGCGGACATCTTCGTGATCCGCGGCACCACGGTGTCCGCCGAGCACGTGTCCGGGCAGGCCGAACCGCTCAACCTCAAGCAGTTCATCTACGAGCTGGACGTCCCGGTGATCGTCGGCGGCTGCGCCACGTACACCGCGGCGCTGCACCTGATGCGCACCGGTGCGGCCGGCGTGCTGGTCGGCTTCGGCGGCGGCGCCGCCCACACCACCCGCAACGTGCTCGGCATCCAGGTGCCGATGGCCACCGCGGTGGCCGACGTGGCCGCCGCCCGCCGCGACTACCTGGACGAATCGGGCGG
>DASXIN010000155.1:0-112795 GCA_036497945.1 Streptosporangiaceae bacterium
CCCACCGCACTGAGCCCATTGCCGGGCCCGCAAGCGCGGTTAAGCCGCTTGCGGGCCCGTAACTCAGTTACCTATACCTTGGCCGCGTGCCGGGCGCACGAGCCGCTGATCTGCGGGTTGGTCAGCACCGGGCTGATGATCGTCCCGCCGTACCGGGCGACGTTCGGGGTGCCGTACTGGGCATCCCCGCCGAACGCCTGAGCCGTCTTCCCGGGAATAACGTTGCCGAAGTTCCACACGCAGCCACGGCTCAGCGTCCAGAACGGATAGAACTTCGCTCCCGCTGGCGGTGCCGTGCAGCCCGCACCGGTCGTGACGTTGCACATGGCCTCCGAGCCAGCCAGGTCGGTTTCGAACTGTATCTTCGGATAGCTCTTCCCGTGGGAGAACGGTCCTATATAAGCGAACGGTGTGGGCAGCCTCGGCGATCCGTTCGGCCAGTCCTTTACGTAGGAACTCCCGTCGAAGTCGAGGTCACCATTCTGGAAGAAGTTATCCTGACAGCCGGCTATCGGCCAGTCCCACTTGACCACCGTGCTGTTCTCCACGACCGGGCGCGGCCCGGCCTTCACGCAGGTCATGTCGGAGTACTCACACAAGTCGCCGGACGAGAGGTTGTCGCTCGGGCACGCCCCACCACCCTCGGTGGTCGCGTTCTGGCAGACCCCCGTGCTGGTGCTGCACGGGCCCTGTCCCACCTTGCCCTTACCCTCGAAGCCGCCGACGCAGGTCTGCGCGGTCGTCTTGTCGGCGAACTTCGAGCCGTCCGGGAACGACGCCGTGTACGGCAGGCTGTTGCTGATACCGGAGCACGGCTCGAAGTGCCCGATCTCCTGCTGCATCAGCACGCCGCCCTCGAGCGCGGCCCACGGCACCTGATTCTGCTGCCGGGCCGTGTTGTACTCGGGGTGGAAGTTGAACGGTGTGCCCGCGCAGGTCTTGTAGTTGGTGTTCATGAACCCGTTCTTGGCGCTGGCCACGATGTACCCGGTCTGGTGCGTGGTCAGGTCGGAGACGCTGGCCAGCAGCCCGTTCGAGGTGTCCTGGATGTGCGTGGCGATCACGTCGCCCTGGTTCATCATCAGCGTCTGGCGGTTCGGCGTGAATGTGCTCAGGTCGGTGAGCTGCGGGCTGGGCGGCCCAGCCGGCACCCCATTGCGCTGCAGGAAGGCGAAGTTGACCGGTTCCTCGCAGTTGGGGTTCAGGTTCGCGAAGTTGAACTGGGACTCCAGGCTGTCGATGGTCAGCGCGGCGCACCAGTGCGTCGAGTCGCAGCTCGGCGCGTCCACGAACGGCCCGTAGCCCGGCGGGTAGAACTGCAGCTCCATGAAGGCCGAGCCCGCCGCGTTGGGGTCGTTGATCGCGCCGCCGTTACTGTCACTGTCCGGGGTGCACGGGTTCTGCGGATAGGAACCGGGGTCGCAGATCGGCAGCCCGAACCACGGCGCCGGACTTAGTTCCGCGTAGTCGGCCCGCATCTTGCCGTTCGCGGAGACGGTGGGCTTGCCGTGCGGGTCGGTGCTCAGCCGGTTCACGTAGGTGAAGTTGTTGCCGGTGCCCGGCAAGCTGGAGATGAACTTGATCGACGGCTCGTCGTGCCCGACGTAGACGCCGTTGTCCTCGAAACGGTACGACTTACCGTTCCAGACGCCACCGTTCGGATCGGTGCACAGGCCGCCGAGGTCCTGCTTGACGTCCTTGTACTTGGGGCTGTGGCCGTTGCAGTCCATCATGCCCATGTGGTTGGGCATGACGCTCTTGCTCGACGCGGCCGACGTCGTAGCGGAAGCAGCGCTAGCGGCCAGGCTGGCTCCCACCGCCGTTCCGGCAACCAGTACTAGTGATCCTCCGAGTGCGCACCATCGCGCCCACCGCTTGCCCATCGTGGTCCTTTCGCCAGGTCTCGAGAACACACAACCGACACACGGGCGGCCGCCACGGCGCCCTGTGCTGGGCCCGCGGAAACCACCCCCGGGCCCGCCGCGCGAGCCCTGCCTGCCGTCCTAATGCTTGAATGAGGTTTGTGTCAACCTTTGTTCAGCTAGTGGCAAGGTTGTCCGGAAAACTTTACCTTTACTATACCTTTACTACTTTTACGGCGTAGTTTCGGTCTTTTTATGGCGCAGTTTCGTCGCAATTTCGCTGGACGCCACCTGGCCGGGCGGCCGCCCGGACCGGTCGCGGCCGACATTGACCAGGTTGCCCCAGGTGCGGAAACAGTGGTTAGAACGGCCATCAGCAACTGAAAGAGCGGTCGTCTGGTACCAAGCGAGGTTGCCCTGACCAACTACCCGTCATCACCAATCGACTGCGCTTGGCTAGTGGAGCTGACCTAACGCGGTCAGCGACCTGCTGGGCGCCCCGGAGAGCTGACCAGCACCCGGGCCTGCTGGAACCGCCGCGGCGCCAGGGCGACCGCCCGCCAGCTACCGCGCGGCGGCTGGGTGCCGGGCCGCCCGGCGGGCGGCCCCGGCCGGCGGCCGGTCAGCCCGTGCCGCCCCCGGCTGCGCCGCCGCACCGGCCGCTGCGTCACCCGGTAGACGTCCAGCAACTGGGCCAGGTCCAGCGGCGACTCGGCGGTGAGCAGCCAGCCGGGACCGGGCTCGGGGGCCATCGCCCACCACTGCATGGTGGCCCGGCCGAACCAGATGTTCACTTCGGGGTAGCGGGCCGCGAGCACGGTCTGGATGTCCCGCAGCGCTTCGGTGTAGCCATCCAGGAAGCCGGCCTGATCCGGCGGATCGTCCGCCCACCGCACATCGGCCCAGACCAGCCTGCCCCGGTGATCGCCGACCACCCCGGCCCGGGCAGCCAGGGCGGCGACCAGGCGCAGCCCGCGCCCGCGCTCGGGCAGCAGGTGTCCTGCCAGCGGCGCGATGCTAGCTGGGCCTGGGCTGGCTGGACCTGGGCTAGCTGGATCCGGGCTGGCCGGATCCAGGCCGGCCAGGCCGGGGACAACCGGGTCCCCGGCGGCCAGGTCCGTGTCTGGCGGGCCGGCCCCGAGCGGGCCGTTGGCCAGGTAGCCCGGGCCGATGAAGCCCGCGCCGACCACCTCCGCGCCGGCGGCCGCACCCGGGGTGAGCGCGCCCGGGGCGGTGGCCGTCGGCGGGCCGCCGGTGACCGGGGCGGCCGACGGCGGGATGGCGGGCATCGGGCCGGTGCCCAGCAAGGCGGCTAGCCCGGCACCGGAGGCGGACTGCGGGCCACGCAACCCGCCGGCGTCGGCTACCGCGATGCGCACCGTGGCCGGGTTGGCCAGCCAGCTCAGTTCTACGGCGAAGAAGCCGCCCAGACCACTGGCCGAGTGCTGCACCGCATTGGCGGCCAGCTCAATGGTGACCGTTAGCACGTCACCGCGGGCCCGGCAGTCCGGCAGCAGCTCGGCCAGCCAATACCGCACCTGGCGGAGTTCGGCCTCCTGGCCGGGGAAGACGCGGCGCCAGCGGAGCGGCGGCACGGGCCGTACCGCGCCGCGCTGCGGGGAAGAGGGCAGTCGCGGCGCCTGGCCGTCCGTCGTTCCGCGAATGGCTGCCTCCCTTCTTAGCCCGGATGCTGACAGGCATCCGGCCAGGCTGACGAGGGTATTGGGGCCAGCCGTAAGCAATCGGTAAGACGGCTGCGGCGGCGGGCCCGCGCCAGCCGGCCCGCGGCACCGGCCCGGCGATCGGCCAAGCCATTGACAGCGCTTACATTCGTTCTTAACATCGGCTCAACAGAGCCAATGTAACCGGTTACAGAATAAAGGCGCCCGGATGAGCACGGTGTATGAGGTCGCGAACCTGGCAGGCGTCTCCACGGCCACCGTGTCGCGGGTGATGCACGGCTCGAACCTGGTTCACCCGGACACCCGGGACCGGGTCCTCGCGGTCATTGAGGAACTGGGCTACGTGCCCGACGGCTCGGCTCAGGGCCTGAGCCGGCGGCGCAAGGACATCATCGGGCTGGCCGGGCTGGAACGCGGGGGCACCGAGGTCGGCGTCGAGAAGACCGGCCCGCTGTTCATGGACGAGCTGGTGCACGCGGTGGAGGGGGTGCTGCGCGGCACCGAGTGCTCGCTGCTGCTCACCTTCGGCCGGGCGGGCGAGCAGTTCCAGCGCCGGGTCCGGGCGCTGTCCGGCAAGGTGGACGGCCTGCTGATCGCGGAAGAAGTGCTGCCGCCGGGGCCGCTCCGGGCGCTGGCCCGGCACATCCCGGTGGTGGCCATCGCCGGCCGCCCGGAGGAAACCGAACTGGACGTGGTCGCGGTGGACAACGCGGCCGGCATGGCCGGCCTGGCCGCCCATTTGATCGAGGCGCACGGCTACCGCCGCCTCGGCTTCCTGGCCGGCCCGGCCGACTCGCCAGACGCCGTGCAGCGGCTGGCCGCGTTCCGCCGGGCCGTCCAGGAGCACCAGGGCTGCACCCTCGACGTGGTGCTGGACGGGGACTTCTCCGAGGCCAGCGGGTCCGCCGCGGCCCACGTACTGCTCGGCCAGCGGGGCACGCCGGAGGTGATCGCGTGCGCCAACGACCAGATGGCGATCGGCCTGCTGCTCACCCTGCAGCAGGCCGGGCTGCGTGTCCCCGGCGACGTGGCGGTGACCGGCTTCGACGACATCTACGCCAGCCGGGTGGTGACCCCGGCGCTGACGACCGTCCGCCAGCCGCTGCGCGAACTTGGCCAGCACGCAGCGCAGCGGCTGCGCGCCCGCATCGAGGACCGGGACCTGCCGCCGCAGGCGGAGATCCTGCCGACCAGGTGCGAGATCAGGGCCAGTTGTGGCTGCCCCGGACCGGCAGCCGGCTGACCCAGCAGCGTAGGGCCGGACCGACCGGCCCAGGCGGGCACCGCTCGCCCGCCGAGCAGAAGGGAGAACCGGATGCGACCCCCCACCCAGCTCACCAACGGCGACTACCTGGAGTATCCCGGGGTCAATTTCGGCTCGGGCTCCAGCCAGTTCGACGCCCGGGTGGCCTCCGGCGCGGCCGGCGGGGTGAGCGGGCTGGTGGAGGTGGTGCTGGACAACCCGGCCAACACACCGGTCGGCAGCTTCGCGGTGGCCAATACCGGCGGCTGGAGCCGCTGGCAGACCGTTCCGGCGAACATCAGCCAGGTGACCGGAACGCACACCGTCTACCTCGAGTTCACCTCCGGCGCGTCCGGTGACCCACCCTTCGTCAGCCTGCACTATTTCAGCTTTCCGGTGCGCTGACCTAGGCCCGGACCAGGCGCGGGCCCGTGGTTATCCCCCTCCCGCGGGCCCGCGCCGCCTGCCTGGCCATAGCTAGTCGACCGGCCCCTGCCAGCTGCCCTCGGCCAGCACCAGCGCCGGGCCGGCCAGCAGCACGCTGTCCCCGTCCTGAGCGACCCGGAGCACCCCGCCGCGGGCGGACAGCTGACGGCCGAGCAACGGCTGGCGGCTCAGCCGCGCGATCCAGTACGGCCCCAGCGTGCAGTGCGCCGAGCCGGTCACCGCGTCCTCGTCGATCCCGGTCGCCGGGGCGAAGAACCGGGACACGAAATCAGCTTCGCCAGTGCCGTCTGGGCCCGCGCCGTCTGGGCCCGCCCCGTCTGGGCCCGCGCCGTCCGGGCCCGCGCCCTCCGCCCCGGGGCCGGGTGCGGTGATGATCAAGCCGCGGACCGGCAGCCGGCGCAGCGCGGCCAGGTCCGGCTGGGCGGCGCGGACCTCATCGGCCGAGCTGAGCACGGCCAGCACGTCCAGGTCGTTGCGCAGCAACTCACTCACCGGCACCGGCAGCAACTGGCGCACCGCCTCGCCCAGCACGGCCTCGCCTGGCGCCGCTGCGCCCGGCGTCACCTCGGCGGTGGCCGCGTCGACCAGCGGCTGCGGCGGCAGACTGGGCAGCCGGAGCTGCACCCACTCCCCCACCGCCCGCGCCTCCAGCGTGCCGGACCTGGTGTCGAAGCGCACCGTGCCGGCCACCGCGCCGCCGCTGTCCAGCAGCACCCGGGCGGCGGCCAGCGTGCCGTGCCCGCACAGCACCAGCTCGCTGGTTGCGGTGAACCAGCGCAGCCCGAACCGGCCTGGCTCGCCGGCCGGCCAGACCACGGCGGTGGCGGGCTGGTTCAGCTCCGCCCCGGCCTGGGCTGCGAAGTCGTCGCCGGGCTCGTGGTCGAGGATCAGCACCGCCGCCGGGTTCCCGGTGAACGGAGCCAGTGCGAACGAGTCAACGTGCAGCAGCCGCGCAGTCGTGGTCACGCTCCATCATCCCCCGGGTGCGCGGCCGACCCTGCACTGCCGTGCCGGGTGTGTCCTTGACAGGATGGCCGGATGGGCATCTACCGGGATCAACTGCTGCCCCGTGCGCTCGACCTGAGCATGCGCCGCAGCGCGTTCGCCGCGCAGCGCGCCCAGGTGACCGCCGGACTGGACGGTGAGGTGCTGGAGATCGGCTTCGGCACCGGGCTGAACATCCCGTTCTATCCGGCCGCGGTGCGGCGGGTGCTGGCCGTCGAGCCCGCGGGCGGCGCCCGCGTGGTGGCCGCCCGGCGGCTGGCCGCCCGGGCTGAGGTGGATCGCCCGGTGTCGGTCGAGTTCGCCGGCCTGGACGCGGCCGCGCTGCCCGCCGCCGACGGCAGCATGGACCACGTGCTCAGCACGTGGACGCTGTGCACGATCCCGGACGCCAGCCAGGCGCTGGCCGAGATCCGCCGGGTGCTCCGGCCGGGTGGCACACTGCACTTCGCCGAGCATGGCCTGGCGCCCGACCCAGCGGTAGCCCGGACGCAGCGCCGGCTCAACCCGGTGCAGAGCTGCCTGGCCGGCGGCTGCCGGCTGGACCGCCCGATCCGGCAGCTGATCACCGACGCCGGGCTGCGGGTAACCGAGCTGGAGACCGGCTACCTGGCCTGGCCGCGCGCGCTCAGCTACAGCTACCTGGGGGTAGCCAGCAACCCCTAGTGGCGGTGTCGGCGGTTCGTGGCAGCATGAGCGGATGCGAGTGCTGCGCACCCCTGATGAGCGTTTTGCCAACCTGCCCGACTTTGCCTACCCGCCGCGGTACGCGAAGGTCGGTGGCCTGCGGCTGGGCTACGTCGAGGCCGGGCCGCCGGACGGCGAGCCGGTGCTGCTGCTGCACGGCGAGCCGAGCTGGTCATTCCTGTACCGGCACATGCTGCCCGTGCTGGCCGACGCTGGGTTGCGCGCCATCGCGGTGGACCTGCCCGGGTTCGGCCGGTCGGACAAGCCGGCCGAGATCGCCGACCACAGCTACCGCAGGCACGTGGAGTGGATCCGGGCCTTCGCGTTCGACCAGCTCGACCTGTGCGGGGTGACCCTGGTCGGGCAGGACTGGGGCGGCCTGATCGGGCTGCGCCTGGTGGCCGAGCACCCGGACCGGTTCACCCGGGTGGTGGCGGCCAACACCGGGCTGCCCACCGGCGACCAGCCCATGCCGGACGTGTGGCTGCGGTTCCGCGAGGTGGTGCGCACCGCACCCAGGCTGAGCGTGTCCCGGCTGGTTCAGTCCGGCTGCCAGCACCGGCTGCCCGGCGAGGTGCTGGCCGGCTACGACGCGCCGTTCCCGGACGAGACCTTCATGGCCGGCGTGCGCGCCATGCCGAACCTGGTGCCGACCTCCCCGGATGACCCAGAGACGCAGGCCAACCGGGCGGCCTGGCAGCAGCTGGCCGCCTGGGACAAGCCGTTCCTGGTGGCGTTCAGCGATGGCGATCCGATCACCGGGGCGATGGGGCCGGTGCTGCGGGACACTGTGCCGGGCACCAAGGGCGTCGAGCACCCGGTGCTCACCGGGGCCGGTCACTTCGTCCAGGAGGACGCGGGTGACCGGCTGGCCGAGGTGATCACCGGCTTCGTCCGCGCCTACCCGGCCCGCTAGCCGCGCCGCTGGGCGTGGTGGCCACCGGGGTGGTCAGCAGAGCGCGGCGGCCGGTGAACAGGTGCGCGGGCCGCTCCCCACGGGGCACCTCGACGCTGCTGCCCGCCGCCGCGGTGAATCCCGCCGCAGCCAGCAGCCGGAGCCAGCTAGCGCGACGGAACGCGCCGAGCCGGTGCGTTTCCCGGACCACCCGGGTGCGGCCGTCGGCGGCGCGCAGCACGAACTCGTAGCGCACCTCGATCCAGTCGTCGGCCGGGTCCGGGTCGGACCGCCATTCCCGGAAGCTGCCCTGGCGGCCGTCCGGCGCGGTGCTCCCGCCGCCGCCGCTGCCCGGCCGGAACGTGTCCGCGGTGTAGTCGGGCACGAAGACGGCGATGCCGCCCGGCCGGCAGTGCGCGAACGCGGTCTCGATGACCTGGGCCAGGTCGGCCTCGGTGGTCACGTAGTCGATGGCGTCGTGCACCAGTACGGCGTCGAACACCCGGCCCAGCCGCAGCGTGCGCATGTCGCCCTGAACATGCGCGCAGCCCGGGTTCAGCCGCCGCGAGGTGGCCAGCATGTCCGCGGACCGGTCCACCAGGGTGAGGTCCAGCGTCCCGGCCAGGTGGCTGGCCAGATGCCCGCCGCCGCTGCCCAGGTCGAGTACCTCGCACACCGGGATGTCCGCGGTACGCAGCACCCCCGCCAGGTAGGCCGCCTCGGCCGCGTACTCCCCCGGCGGCGAGATCAGCGGCCACCACCCGGCCAGGTCCTGGTAGAGCCGGTATTCGGGGTCCGGCCCGGCCGGCTGGCCGGCTACCACAAGCCGAGCAGCGAGCCGAGCACCCGGGCGGCCTGACCGCCGCTCTCTTCGGCGATGCCGAGGGCGGCAGGCACGTCCAGGTCACTGGCCAGCGCGGCGCGCACCGCGTCCACCGCGGCCCCCCCGGTGCCCGGCGTGCTGCGGTCCGGCCGCCCAGCCGCGGCTTGCAGCCGCTCCAGCCGGGCCGCGGCCGCGTCCAGCCCGGCCCGGTCGTAATCCCAGTCCTCGTCCCACCGCCGGTCCAGGATCAGCAGCCGGACGCTGCCCGCCGGGTAGTCGGCCAGCACCGAGCTGACCAGGACCAGGTTGCCGGCCGACTTGGCCATCTTGGCCCCGCTCACCCGGACCACGCCGACGCTGAGCCGGGCGCGGGCGAACGGGTTCACCCCGGTCAGCGTCTCGGCCAGCGCGGTCTGATAAGCGTGGTGCGGGAAACGCAGGTCGGCCCCGCCGGCCAGCACGTCCACCGCGGGGCCGAACGAGTACAGGGCCATCGCGGCGCACTCCGCGTGCCAGCCGGGGCGGCCCGGGCCCCACGGGCTCTGCCAGGCCGGCTGGTCACCGGCGGACGCCTGCCAGATGGCCACGTCGAACGGGTCGTCCTTGCGCGCGTCGTCCGGGTGGTCACCGAACTCCTCGGCCAGCCGGAGCGCTTCGGCCCGGTCCAGCCCGGCCCGCATCGGGGTGGCTGCGCCGCGGAAGTAGACGTAGCCGTCCCGCTGGTAGGCGGCGTCCCGGGCAAGCAGCCCGGCGGCCAGCGCGATCACCTGCCCGATGTAGGCGTGCGCCCGGGGCTGCAAGGTCGGTGGCCGGACGCCGAGCGCGGCCATGTCCTGGTCGAAGTAAAACTGCTGGATGGCGGCGAACTCGCCGAACGGGGCGCCGGCCCGGCTGGCCGCGCCGAGCAGCACGTCGTCCACGTCGGTCACGTTGCGGCACACGATCACCTCGGTGCCCGCCGCATGCAGCACCCGGGCCAGCGTGTCCACCCAGATGAACGTGGCCGCGTGGCCGAGGTGAGTGACGTCGTACGGGGTGATGCCGCAGGCGTACACCCGGGCCCGGCCGACCAGCGGCAGCCGCGTCCCGTTCAGCGTGGCCACCGTGGGCAGCCGCGCGGCCAGCATCTGTCCCATATCCGCCTCCCCCAGCCAAGCAACCCCAGGCAGGCGCACCCACCCCTGCCGAGGTTAGCCGGGCGAGCCGGCTAGCGGTGCTCGGTTGGGATGCCCAGCGCGCGCATCACGTCGGCGACGCTCGCGAACTCGCGCCGGGCGGGCAGGCTGCCGATCGCGTCGAGGACCTCGTCGGGCGCCCCGGTCCGCTGCAGGTAGTCCAGCATGGTGTCCCGGTGGGCCGGGAAATCGTGCGGCTCCAGCCAGCGGGCGATGTCCGACCGGCGGTCCACCTGGGCTTCGGTGATGCCGGCCGGCGTACCCGGCTGCTCGTCGGCGGGCAGCTCCTGGTCCAGGTGATCTTCGTCGACCGGCTCGGTCTCCCGCCACTCCTCGGTGCGCGCGGGCTGGCCGGTGTGGGTGAGGGTTTCGGTCTCCTCTTCCAGCTCGTCGTCGACCCGCGCCCCGTGCTTGAAGCTCCCTCGTTCTTGCATTCTGCTGCCTTTCGCTAGGTTGGGCCGACCGCTTAGCCTGCTGCGGCCCCGGCGCGCTGCTCGTGTGTGTCGAAGGCCAGCTGGCCGTCCCGGACGTCCACGGTGACGTGCTGGCCCGGCAGGATCTGCCCGTCCAGCAGTCGCCGGGACAGCTCATTATCGATCTCGCGCTGGATGACGCGGCGCATCGGCCGGGCGCCGAACTCGGGCTGGAAACCGCGCTCCGCGATCCAGTCCACCGCGGCCTGGGTGAACTCCACGGTGACGTCCTGGGCGTGCAGCCGGCGCTTGGTCTCCTCCAGCAGCAGGTCGGTGATCTGCCGCAGCTCGGTCTGGTCGAGCTGGCGGAAGATGATGATCTCGTCGATCCGGTTCAGGAACTCGGGGCGGAACGACTCCCGCAACCGCCGCATGAGCTGGTCCTGCAGGCCGTCCTGCTGCCCGCCAGCCGAGCTGGCCGTGCTGCCGGAGAAGCCGAGCGTGCCGGCCCGCCGGGTGATCAGGTCCGAGCCCAGGTTGCTGGTCATGATGAGCACGGTGTTCTTGAAGTCGACGGTCCGGCCCTGGCCGTCGGTCAGCCGCCCATCGTCCAGGATCTGCAGCAGGATGTTGAACACATCCGGGTGGGCCTTCTCGATCTCGTCCAGCAGCACGACCGAATACGGATGCCGCCGCACCGCCTCGGTGAGCTGGCCCGCCTCCTCGTAGCCGACGTAGCCGGGCGGCGCGCCGATCAGGCGGCTCACCGTATGCCGCTCCTGGAACTCGCTCATGTCCAGCCGGATCATCCGGCTGTCCGCGCCGAACAGCGCTTCGGTCAGCGCCCGGGCCAGCTCGGTCTTGCCCACCCCGGTAGGGCCGAGGAACAGGAAGCTGCCCACCGGCCGGTTCGGGTCGCCCAGCCCGGCGCGGGACCGGCGGACCGCCTCCGCCACCGCACTGACCGCCTCGTCCTGGCCGATGACCCGCTCGTGCAGTTGCTGCTCGAGCCGCAGCAGCCGGTCCTTCTCCTCCTCGGTGAGCTGGGTCACCGGGACGCCGGTGGCCCGGGACACCACCTGGGCGATGTCGTTGACGGTGACCTCGGGCACCGCGCTCTGGTCGCCGTCGAGCTGCTCCATCTGCTGCTGGACCTCGCTGATCTGGTCACGCAGCTGGGAGGCCCGCTCGTACTGCTCGCTGGCTACCGCCTGGTCCTTGTCCCGCTGCAGTTCCTCGGCCCGCTGCTCCAGGTCACGCACGTCCCGGCGGGGCGTCTTGGTGCGCAGCCGGACCCGGGCACCGGCCTGGTCGATCAGGTCGATGGCCTTATCCGGCAGGAACCGGTCGCTGATGTACCGGTCGGACAGCTCGACCGCGGCCACCAGCGACTCGTCGGTGTACCGCACCTGGTGGTGCGCCTCGTACCGGTCACGCAGGCCGCGCAGGATGGCGATCGTGTCGTCCGGGGTGGGCTCGGGCACCAGGATCGACTGGAACCGCCGGGCCAGCGCCGCGTCCTTCTCGATGTTCTTGCGGTACTCGTCCAGCGTGGTCGCGCCGATGACGTGCAGCTCGCCGCGGGCCAGTGCGGGCTTGAACATGTTGCCCGCGTCCATCCCGCCCTCGCTGCTGCCGCCCGCGCCGACCAGGGTGTGCAGCTCGTCGATGAAGATGATCAGTTCATCGCCGTGCTCGCGGATCTCGTCGATGAGCCGTTTCACCCGCTCCTCGAAGTCACCGCGGTAGCGGGTGCCGGCTACCACGCCGGACAGGTCGAGCTGGATCACCCGCTTGCCGGCCAGCGTCTGCGGCACCTCGTCGTCCACGATGCGCTGCGCGATGCCCTCGACGATCGCGGTCTTGCCCACCCCGGCCTCGCCGATCAGCACCGGGTTGTTCTTGCCCCGGCGGGACAGCACCTCGACGGTCTGCTCGATCTCGCCATCCCGGCCGATTACCGGGTCGATCTTCCCTTCCCGGGCCTGGGCGGTCAGGTCACGGCCGAACTGGTCCAGGGACGGCGTGGCCGACTGGCCGCCGGGACCGCCCGTCCCGGGTGGCTGCCCCTGCCCGGCCAGCGCCCGCTGCAATGTCTCGGGGGTGACCCGCGCCCCGCCCAGGATCCGGCCGGCCCCGGACTCCGGGTTGACGGCCAGCGCGAACAGGATGTGCTCCGGCCCGATGTAGGTGGAGCCGACCGCACGGGAGATCTGGTGCGCGTCCAGCAGGGCGCGCTTGGCCCCCGGGGTCAGCTGCGGCGGCTCGCCGCTGGGCTGGCCCTGGGCTTCCTGGGCCTCGATGTCGCGGATCAGCGCGTCCGGGTCGGCCCCGGCCCGGCTGAGCAGCGTGCGGGTCGGCTCCATGCTGGACGCGGCCCAGAGCAGCTGCTCGGTGTCCAGGTCCCGGCCGCCCCGCTCGGCCGCGTGGCTGGCCGCCGCGCCGAGCAACTCGCGGGCCGGGCCGCTCATCAGCCGGGTGATGTCCACCCGGCGGGCCGGCCGGTTTGGCCCGGCGCCGGTGCCGGAGATGCGGGCGAGGAAGTCGTCGAACGGGCTGGACCCGAAGTCCTCCGGCCCGTAGAAGCCACTGGTCATCTGCTGCTCCCGGTGCGGCTGGTCGCGGTTGCGTACCTAGGCCACCTACCCGGGATGGGCATGGAATCCCCGGGAGGCGACGGTACAACCACGCTAAACCCGCGCGAATTGCCCGTTACGGCACCCCCGTTGGGTCAGTCCCTGCGCCCAGTCAGCGCCCGGCCTGCGTAACCACGCCTACCACGTCCTTGACGCCACCGAGCGGTATCTCTATCTTAGTGCCTATCAGATTCTGATCGACGATCAGATCGCCTGTCAGCCGGGGAGCGATCATGACGAGTTCGCGGTGGACGGCCGCCGATGTGCCCAGCCTGTCCGGCCGGGTCGCCGTTGTTACCGGGGCCACCGGCGGCATTGGGCTGGCGACCGCGACGGTGCTGGCGCAGCGCGCCGCTACCGTCGTGCTGGCCTGCCGGGACGAGCACAAAGCGGACCAGGCGGCTAGCCAGATCTGGTCCGTGGCGCCGCGCGCCGACGTCCGGTCGGTGCATCTCGACCTGGCGTCGCTCGGCTCGGTCCGGCAGGCCGCGGACCAGATCCTGGCCAGCTATCCGCGGCTGGATCTGCTGATCAACAACGCCGCGGTGATGTACGTGCCGTTCCAGCGCACCGAGGATGGCTTCGAGCTCACCTTCGGCACGAACCACCTGGGGCATTTCGCGCTCACCGGGCTGGTCCTGCCGCGGCTGCTGGACACCCCGAATTCTCGGGTGGTGTCGGTGAGCAGCCTCGGGCACCGTGACGGCGAGATGCAGTTCGACGACCTGATGCGGGAGCGGCACTACCAGCCCAGCCCGGCCTACTGGCAGTCCAAGCTGGCCAACCTGCTGTTCAGTTACGAACTGGATGCCCGGCTGGCCGCGGCCGGGGCGGGCACCCGCGCGCTGGCCGCGCATCCGGGCATCGTGCTCACCGGCCTGTGGCGGACCAGCCTGCGCTGGGAGCGGGCGGCGATCAGTCCTCGGTTGCGGTGGATCAACTTCTGGCAAGCGCAGAGCGCGGCGCGCGGCGCGCTGCCCACGCTGCGCGCGGCAACCGACCCGGCCGCCCAGGGCGGCGAGTACTACGGGCCCGGCGGCTATCACGAGTACACCGGCCACCCGGTGCGGGTGGCCTCGACCGCCAGCTCGCACGACCCGGTCGCGCAGCGGCGGCTGTGGGACATCTCGGAGCAGCTAACCGGGGTGCGGTACCCGCTGCCGGTTCCGCTCGGGCAGCGGGGCGGGGCCATGCCCTAGCCTGTGCGCCATGGGATCAGGTAAGCGCGGCCGTTACCACCACGGTGACCTGGCCGCCGCCCTGGTCGACGCGGCCATCGAGGTCATCGGCGAGCGTGGCGTGCACGGCTTCTCCATGGCCGAGGCCAGCCGGCGCCTGGGCGTCGCGGTCAGCGCCCCGTACGCCCACTTCGCCGACCGCAACGATCTGCTGGCCGCCGTCGCGGTCCGCGCCTACCAGCAGTTCTACGCGGCCATCGCGCCGGAGGCAGACGCCGGCCTGGCCCCAGCCGACCAGCTGGCCGCGATGGCCCGGCACTACGTTCGGTTCGCGGCCAGCAACCGGCCGCTGTTCCAGGTGCTCTACGAGGCCGGGCTGGACAAGACCGGCCATCCCGAGATCGAAGCGGCCGAGCAGCCGATTAACGATGCGTTCATGGCCTGCGTCAACGCCATCTCCGGTGGCCCCGGCCCGGCGGCCGACGAGCTGGCGTCGGCGCTGGAGGCCACCGCGCACGGCCACGCCATGCTGCTGCTGGACAGCGGCCCGGGGCCGTCGGATGAGGACGTCGAGCGCACCGCGGAGCGGGCCGGCCGGGCAGCCCGCGCGCTGATCGAGAGCCGGTGCCTGCTCAGCGACGCGGCCGGCCCCGGCCGGCCCTGAGCCGCCCGGCGCGCCGCGAGCCGGCTGACGGCCCGAACCGGGTTAGGGCGTTAGGCGATGTAGATCCCGGGGGAAGAGGGTGACCTCCCGGACATTTTCCGCGCCGGTCAGCCGGCTGGTCCAGCGCTCCAGGCCGATCGCGAACCCGCCGTGCGGCGGCATGCCGTGCGCGAACGTGTCCAGGTAGCCGGCGTAGGCGGCGGGATCCTCACCGCGGGCCTGGAGGGCGGCCAGGTAGTCGTGGTAGCGGTGCAGCCGCTGCCCGCCGGTGACCAGTTCCACGCCGCGAAACAGCAGGTCGAAGCTGTTCGACCAGCGCTCGTCGCCGGGCTGCGGGTGGGTGTAGAAGGGGCGCTTGCGCATCGGGTAGCCCTCGACCGCGAGGAATGCGCTGCCATGCTCCTGGGCCGCCCACTGGCCGAGCGCCTGCTCGTGCGCGGGCGCCAGGTCGGGTTCGTCCTGCGGCGCGCCGACCAGTTCGAGCGCGTCGCGGAAGTGGATCACCGGGAACTCGGCGGGGACCTCCGGGACGGTTAGGCCGAGCCGTTCGACAGCCGGGCCGGCCTGCTCCCGGACGGCCGCCGTCATCCCGGCCAGGGCGCGCCGCAGCACGGCCAGCACGTCGCGGTGGTCGCTGATGAAGCCGAGTTCGGCATCCAGTGACACGTACTCGGCGAGGTGCCGGGCGGTGTCGTGTGGTTCGGCCCGGAAGACCGGCCCGGTCTCGTAGACCCGCTCGAACACGCCGACCATGGTCTGCTTATAGAACTGCGGCGACTGGGCCAGGTAGGCGCGGCCGCCGAAGTAGTCCACGCCGAACACGTTCGCGCCCGACTCGGTGGCCGACGGGACCAGCTTGGGCGTCTGGATCTCGGTGAAACCCAGGCCGTCCAGGGCCGACCGGAAGCCGCGCAGTGACGCGGCGGCGATCTGCCAGGCCGCGCGCCGGGCCGGATGCCGCCAGCTCACCGCGGCGTGGTCGAGCAGCGTGGGCAGCGCGGCGTCCAGCGTGGGCCGCCACAGCTCGACCGGCGGGGTCTGCGCGGGCTCGGTCAGCGGGACGATCCGCGGCCCGGTCAGCTCGATGCCGCCTGGCGCGGCCGGGTTTTGGGTGGCCACGCCGGTCACCGCGATGACGGTTTCCTCGCCGCAGTCCCGCGCCGCGGCCAGGGCTTCCTGGTCGTCCTGGCCGTCCTGGCGGATGACCACCTGGGCGAGACCGGTCCGGTCCCGCACGATCAGGAAGGTCACCGCGGCCAGGAAGCGGCGGCGGTGCACCCAGCCCTCGATGCGGACCTGGCTGCCGGGTGCTGCCTGGGGCAGGTCGGCGGCCAGCGTCCGGGTGATGCGGGTGGTTGCCTGCACTGTCGTTCACCTCCAGTCCGTTGCGTGGCCCTGGAGGTGTGGGCGGGGGCTAAGTCGCGGTGCCACCACACCTTCGCCGGCGCTGGCGTGCACCGGCCTCGTCGGCCGTTACGCGGCCAGCGACCCGGGCTAGGGAGGTGTCTTCACCGGGAGCGCGCTGTCCGCCTTCGCAGCTTCCGGCGGCTCTCTGAGCAGCGTGACTTCCCGGCTACTTGGTCTCCCATCGGGGCCCGGATGCCACCCAGGATAGCGCTGGCCGGTGACCAGCCCGGGCCGCAGCCAGCGCTGCCGGGCCAGGCTGAGCGCGTACCGCGGCCAGTACTCAGCGGCCCGGTGGCGGCGGGCCGACGTAGACGTATTCGTCGAGCGAGTTGCCGTCCCGGAAGGTGACGGTGACCGCGCCGGCCCGTACCCAGCCGCAGCTCTCGTACAGCCGGATCGCCGCGGTGAGGTCGGCGGCCACGTCGAGGACCGGCCACAGCCCGCGGCTGACGGCCTGCTGCCAGCCGTGCTCCAGCAGCCGGCGTCCGACCCCCTCCCGCCTGGCAGCGGGCGCCACCAGCAGCCGGGAGATCACGCCCAGCTGGCTGGCGGGCTGGCCGGTGGCCGCGCTGGCCAGTTCAATCGGCCCAGGCGCGGTGCGCGGCCGCAGCGCGACATGCCCGAGGATCCGCCCGTCCTGCGCGGCCACCCAGGCTCCGTAGGCATCCCGCATGACGAAGAAGTCCCGGAGGTCGCCCGGCAGGTAGTGCGGGTACCCGTCCCGCTCGTGCACGGCCCGGGCCAACTCCACGCATCCGGCCAAGTCGGCGTCGGAGCGCTCCCGCACCAGCACCCCGCAACCCTCTCATGCCCGGCGCTGAGCTCGCGGGATTGCCTGGTGGGCGGCGGCGAGGTGATAGGCGAGCAGCAGGACGACCAGCAGGACCATGATCACGATGCTGACCGGCAGGGTGAGGATGGGTGTGGCGGCGGCCGCCGCCAGCACCAGGGCCGCGGTGAGCACAGTCAGCCCGGGCGCGGCCGGTTCGCTGCCCCGGATGTTGAGCAGGACAAGCACGACGATGAATATCACCACGGGGATGGCGATGGTGAACGCCGCGAAGGCCGGGCTGACCCGGGTGCTGTGCTCGAGCGTGCCGATCGCGACCTGTAGTCCAGCGCCGAGCGCGGCCACGGCGGCGAAGATCAGGTAGTGCCCGAACGCCCAGACGAACGTCCACCGCAGCGACTGCCGGATCTGCTCGGCGGCCGAGTGCTTGAAATACGACCACCACAGCGCGAACACCAGCAGCAGCCCAGCGGTGGCCACGGTGAGCAGGCCGGGCGAGGCCCCGATGTGACCCAGCGATGTCTGGACGGCGGCGGCGGTCGCCGCGACGACCTCGCCGAGCACGATGATGGTGAACTCCCCGTACCGTTCGGTGATGTGGCCGGCGTTCCAGCGGGTGGCCTGGCCGGCGAACTCGGCCCACGCCGGTACGGCCAGCTCAGCGGCCACCAGCACCAGGAAGGCGGTCAGCCCGGCCGCGCCGTGCAGGAAGAACTCGCTGATCCAGAGCAGCTGGACCACGGTGACGCCGATCGCGTAGCGCAGCGTGCCGGCCCGGCGGTCCGGGTCGCCGTGCGCGGCGCGCAGCCACTGTGTCACCAGGGGCCAGCCGCATGATCACGTAACCAGCCACCACCGTGCGGTAGTCGAAGTGCTGGAACGCGGCCGGGATGCCGGCCGCGAAGACCAGCACACCGGCCATCTGCAGCAGGGTGAGCAACCGGTAAGGCACGTCGTCGGTGTCGTAGGCGGAGGCGAACCAGGTGAAGTTCACCCATGCCCACCACAGGCCGAAGAACGCCGTGGCGTAGCCGGCCAGCGCGTGGCCCACCTGACCCTCGGCCAGCGCACCGTGCAGCTGGCTGGCCGCCCGGGCCACCGCGACGACGAACGTCAGGTCGAACAGCAGCTCCAGCGGTGTGGAGGCCCGGTGCGCCTCGTCGGGGTCACGGCTGGACATGCGCCGCAGCCACGGCTGCGGACGTGCTCCGGGCTCGCTCATCCGGGGTCACCAGGTGTGGGCAGGGTGAATGCCATCCCCACGTTCTACCCGGCCAGGTACCAGCGCGGGACTTGGGCTAGCGGCTGGTGAGGCCGGCTTCGTGGGCGAGCAGTCCGGCCTGCGTCCGGTTGGCACAGCCGAGCTTGTCCAGCATCCGCGACACGTAGCCCTTGACCGTGGCTTCGGAGAGGTAGAGGCGCGCCGCGATCTGCGCGTTCGACAGGCCGTCGCCCAGGCCGGTGAGTACCTCGGTCTCCCGCTCGGTGAGCGATCCGACCAGGCGCTGCGCACGGTCCCGGGCCGAGTCGCGGTCGGCCGACGCGGCGACCAGCCGCTGCGCGGCCACCGGCGACAGCACCGTGTGCCCTTCGGCGGCCACCTGCACCAGCCCGATCAGGTCCTCCGGCGGCGTGGACTTGACCAGGAACCCGGCGGCGCCCGCGCGGAGCGCGCGCAGCACGTACTGGTCGGCGTCGAACGTGGTCAGCACGACCACGGCGGGCGGGCCGTCCAGCTTGGTGATCCGCTCGGTCGCGGCGATCCCGTCCAGGCCCGGCATCCGCAGGTCCATCAGCACCACATCGGGCCGGCTCCGGATGACCGCCTCGACACCAGCCGCACCGTCATGCGCCTCGTCCACCACCTCGACGGTGCCGGCCGAACCGAGAATCGTGCGCAGGTGGGCGCAGACCATCGGCTCGTCATCCACCACGACAACCCGGATCACGACGTCAGGCCCACCGATTCCGCAGTCGGCACGTAGGCGGGCAGAACTACCTCGACGCAGAACCCGCCGTCCGGTTCGGGCCCGGCGCGGAGCGTGCCGTGCACCAGTTCGATGCGCTGCCGCAGGTTGGCCAGGCCCAGCCCCGAGCCGGTCCCGGCCAGCACCGGGTCAGCCAGTACCGGCCCAGCCAGGTCCTGGTCAGCCAGGCCGTTGCGGCCGGCCGGCGGGCCGTTGCGCACGCTCAGCCGCAGCTGCGCCGGGTCGTAACCGACCCGCACGGTGACCGGGGCGCCGGGCGCGTGCTTGCGCACGTTGGTCAGCGCCTCCCGGACGACCCGGTAGGCGGTACGGCTGACCACCGGCGAGGCGAGCGCCGGGTCGCCGTCCTCGATCAGCTGCACCGGGGAGCCGACCGCGGTCGACTCGGCGGCCAGCGCGGCGAAGTCCGCGGCCGATGGGGCCGACGGGGACTCGTCTCCCTCCGGTGCGGTGCGCAGGATGCCGACCAGGTCGCGCAGTTCGTCCAGGGCCTGGCAGCCGGCCGCCCGCAGGTCTTCCGCCGCCTGCCGGGTGGCCTCGTCCTTGGCCGTCATCCGCAGCGCGCCCGCCTGGAGCACCATCAGGCTGACCCGGTGCGTCACCACGTCGTGCATCTCGCCGGCCAGCCGGGCGCGTTCCTCGGCCCGGGCCTGCCCGGCCAGCAGGTGCTGCTCCCGCTCGGCCCGTTCGGCCCGCTCGGTCAGCGCCTGCACCAGCCGCCGCCGGGCGACGAAGTACAGCCCCACCAGCGGCCCGACCGCCGTGCGGAGCAGCCCGATCGTGATCACCGTGACCGACGGCTGCCACGGCCGCGCGGCGATGACGCTGAGGATGGCCACGGCGATCAACGCGGCCCGCCGGTCCCGTGCGTAGAAGATTCCGTACGCGGCCAGGACGGTCGCGAAGGGTGCCCAGACGTTCTCGGCGTGGGCCGGGGTCAGCACTCCCGCCGGATAGATGAGCAGCGTCACGGCCAGGGTGAACGCGGCCAGGATCCCGATGACCGTGATCGGCGCCTTGCGGCGGACGGCCAGCGAGGCGCAGGCGACCGCCTGCACGCCGAGCAAGGTCCAAGCCAGCGGGTCAGGGTGGGCCGGCCACCAGCTGGAGCCGATCAGGGTCAAGGCCGTGTCGAGCAGCACGAAGAACACGGCGAGCGCCACGTCGACCGCGACCCAGTGCCGGTTGAACCACCGCTCTTCGCACCCCATGAGCTCACGGTATGCCATCGTGGCGGCCAGGCCCCGGCCCGCGAAACCATCGTCGGATCAGGACCCTACGAAAGTCGCATCCCGACCTGACGGGCCCGCCTTTCGGCGGTCCAGGACGCGACTCCTCGCCCTGCCACCGGCCGGCCCCGCTCCGGTGCACTGAGCACATGCAGACGACACCGAGCCTCACCGAGGCCACCCCACAGCTGGGCCGCTACCAGATCGACCCGGGCGGCTCCTCCGTCACGTTCCGCACCCGGCACCTGTTCGGGCGTTCGGCGTGACCGCGTCCCGCGGGCTGGCCGGGCGCTACCTCGACGTGGCCGTGGAGGTCCGGTGCGTGCGCAGCTGACCGCCGAGACCAGCCCGATCAGCACGGCCACCTCGGCCGGCCCGGATCAGCTGGACGCGCTCACCGTGGCCGGGCTGCACAAGAGCTACGGCCCGGTAGCGGCCGTCCGCGGCGTGAGCTTCACCGTCCGCCGCGGCGAGATCTTCGCGCTGCTCGGCCCGAACGGAGCGGGCAAGACCACCATCCTGGAGATCCTGGAAGGGTTCCGCACCCGGGACGCGGGCCGGGTCGACGTGCTCGGCATCGACCCCGGTGACCGGGCCAGCGGCCGGGCGCTCCGGGAGCGGATCGGGCTGGTGCTACAGGACATCGCGGTCGAGCCCTACCTGACCGTCCGGGAGACCGTCGCGCGCAACGCGGGCTACTACCCCGCCCCGCGCGACGTCGGTGAGGTGATCGCGCTGGTCGGCCTGGCCAGGCAGGCCAGGCAGAAGGTGCGCAGCCTGTCCGGCGGGCAGAAGCGGCGGCTGGACCTCGCGCTGGGCCTGGTGGGTCGCCCGGAACTGCTGTTCCTGGATGAGCCGACCACCGGCTTCGACCCGGCCGCCCGCCGCGAGGCCTGGGACGTGGTGCGCGGCCTGCGCACGCAGGGCACCACGGTCGTGCTCACCACGCACTACATGGACGAAGCCCAGGCGCTGGCCGACCGGCTGGCGGTGATCTCGGCGGGCCAGGTGGTGGCCGAGGGCACCCCGGCCGGCATCGGCGGGCGGGACCAGGCCCAGGCCCGCATCCGCTTCGCCCTGCCGGACGGGTGCCGGCCCGCCGACCTGCCGCTCGACGCAGAGACGGCCGGCGACGGCCTGGTCACCATCGAGACCGCGGAGCCGACGGGGGCGCTGCACGTTCTCACCGAGTGGGCGCTGCGCCGGAGCGCGGTGCTGGCCGGGCTCACTGTGGACCAGCCCAGCCTGGAAGACGTCTACCTGCGCCTCACCGGAGACGGCGGGACGGCCGGCCGCAGCGAAAGGAGCACGTGATGGCGACCGTCACCCATCGGGCCCGGCGGCACGAAGCCGCGCTGGCCTGGCATCAGGTCCGTTATGAGCAGCTGTCGTTCTGGCGCAACCCGCAGAGCGCGTTCTTCACGTTCGTCTTCCCGGTCGTGATCATCGTGATCTTCGGCGCGCTGTTCCGCGCCGGCGGGCGCAGCTCCTACTTCTACGGGCTGTCCGCGCTGCAGTACTACGTGCCGACGATCGCGGCCATGTCCGTGCTTGGCTCCTGCTACAGCCAGCTGGCCATCGTGCTGGCCACCCGGCGGCAGGAAGGCATCCTCAAGCGGGTCCGGGCCACGCCGCTGCCCGCGTGGGGGTACTTCCTCGGCCTGCTGGCGCACTGCATCCTGGTCAGCGTCGTGGACGTCGCGCTGATCGTCGCCGTCGGCCGGCTGTTCGGCGTGCCGCTGCCTACGCACTGGGCCGCGATCGCGGCGACCCTGGTGCTCGCCGCGGCCTGCTTCTGCGCGCTGGGCGTGGCCGTGGCCTCGCTGATCCGCAACGCCGAGGCCGCCCCCGCGGTGGTACAGCTCATCCTGTTCCCGCTGCTGTTCCTGTCCGGCACCTACCTGCCGATCCACTCCCAGATGCTGAACCGGGTGTCCGGCCTGCTGCCGGTGCGCCCGCTCAACCAGGCCCTGCTCGGCCCGTTCGCCCAGCACACCGGCGTCAACTGGCACAGCCTGGCCGTGCTGGCCGCATGGGGCGCGATCGGCGCGCTGGTCGCCATCCGGCGGTTCCGTTGGGCGCCCCGGCCGCGGTGACAGCCGACCGAGACGCCGTCCGCTGCCTACCCGGCAGCGGACGGGTACTCAGGCGGCAGGCCGAACGACGTGAACCGGCCCGGGTCGGCGAACGCGACGATCCGGGCGATGCCGGTCGCGGTGAGCGTGAGCACCTCCAGCGCGTGCGCCAGGTACACGCCGTGCTCGCCGAGCCGGTAGACGGCGAACGCAGGCTGCCCGTTCGCGGTTACCGGCAGCAGCCGCAGGTCCCCCGGCTCGGTGAACAGCTTCGACCCGACGAAGCCCGCCACGGCCTCCCGGCCGGCGAACCACGTCAGGAACGGCGGCATCTCCAGGACGGCGTCTGCGCGCAGGAGCTCGGCCAGCGCACTGGTGTCGGCGCGCTCGATGGCCGCCGCGAACCGTTCCAGCACGGCCCGCTGCGCCGCGTCGTCCGGCTCGGCGAGCTCGTCCTCGGCGGGCATCGCCTGCGCGAGCTGGCTACGGGCGCGACGCAGGGCGCTGTTGACCGCCGTCGTCGTGGTGTCCAGCAGCTCCGCTACGTCGGCGGCCGACCACTGCAGAACGTCCCGCAGGATCAGGATCGCGCGCTGCCGGGCAGACAGGTACTGCAGCGCCGCGACGAAGGCCAGCCTGACACCGGCCCGCGAGGCCGTGACGGCCGCCGGGTCCGCCCGGTCCGCGGTGATCAGCGTGTCGGGGAGCGGCTGCAGCCACGGCACCTCGGGCGCCGCCTCCAAGCGCGCCTCCGGGTCGTCGGCCGGCCCGCCCAGACCGGACGGCAGCGGCCGGCGGCCGCGCCGCTCGATCGCGGTCAGGCAGGCATTGGTCGCGATCCGGTACAGCCAGGTCCGCACCGACGACCGGCCCTCGAACCCTTCGTACGATCGCCACGCCCGCAGGAATGTCTCCTGGACCAGGTCCTCGGCCTCATCCACCGAACCCAGCATCCGGTAGCAGTGAGCCAACAACTCACCGCGGAACCGGGTGGTCAGACCGGTGAAATCCTCGGTCACCGTCATCAGCCACTCCAACTCGTCCCCGTCGGCCAGCGACAACTGGCCCTCTAGGTATAGACCCCGCGACCGACGCAGAATGGTCGCCCACCCACGAGCGCGTCACAGCCGCTGGTCAGCTGGACTGGTCGGGGGCGGCGCCGCCTTTCCACTGCGCGGAGCCGGCGTCCCAGGTGGTGTACGTGTACGGGTTGTCCAGCACCTTGGTCTCCGGAATGTCAGGGTGCATGCCGGTCCGCCACGCCTCGTCGCCCAGCTGGCCCTGCAGGTACTCGACCGTCCGGGCCACCTCCTCGCGGGCGCGGCCCAGCGCATCACCCAGCAAACGGCCCTCGTGCTTGACCACCTGGCCGTTCACCACGACCGTGTGCACGTCGCCGCGCTGCGCCTGGAACGCGACGTGCCCGTACGGGTTGAGCAACGGGAAGCTCACCGGCGAAAAGTCGTTCTTGAGCAGCACCACGTCGGCCTTCTTACCCGGCTCCAGGCTGCCGGTGACCGCGTCCAGGCCGAGCGCCCGGGCACCGCCGCGGGTGGCCCAGTCCACCACCTGCTCGGCGCGCAGGTGGTGGTGGGTGATGGTCTCCTGCCGCGCGTGCGCCTCCAGGTGCTCCCGGGACCGGTCCGCGCCCAGCGTGCTGCGCATGGCCGAGAACAGGTCGCCGCTCCACCACACGCTGGTGTCCATGGACAGCGACACCGGGATGCTGTGCTCGCGCAGCTGCCAGGTGGGCGGGTAGCCCTGGCCGGCGCTCTGCTCGCTCTCGGTGGACACCGAGGCGGTGCCCCCGGTGGCCGCGATCCGGTTGTAGGAGTCCCGGGTCAGCGTGGCCACGTGCACGTAGATGGTCTGCGGGGTCATGAACCCGTGCTCGTGCATCAGCCGGATGCCGTCGTCGTTGGTCGCGCCCCACACCCCGGCGTGCGTGGTAACCGGCGCGCCCAAATCCCGGGCCACCTCGAAGGCCGCCTTCTCCGGGAACGTCGGGTCGCCGGTCACGTCGAACGCCATCTGGAAACCGAGCATGTCATCGGCCGAGCCGAACCGCCGCGCCACGAACGAGCGGAACTCCGGCGCGGCCGACCACTCCCACGGCCCCTGCTGGATGTTCCCGTAGGCCAGCACGAACCGGCCGGGCACCGCCTGCAGCGCGTCCACCGCCGCCTCGGCGTGGTCCACCGTCTGCAGGCCGTGCGACCAGTCCACGGTGGTGGTCACCCCGGCGTCGATCGCTTCCAGCGCGGCCAGCAGGTTGCCCGCGTGGATGTCCTCCGGGCGGAACACCTTGCCCCACTGCAGGTAGTACCAGACGAAATACTGGGTCAGCGACCAGTCCGCGCCGTAGCCGCGCATCGCGGTCTGCCACATGTGCCGGTGCGTGTCGATCATGCCGGGCATGACGACGCCGCCGGCCGCGTCGATCTCCACCGTGCCCTCGGGCACGGCCAGGCCCGGCCCCGCCGCGGCGATCCGCTCGCCGGTGATCAGCACGTCCGCGCCGGGCAGCACGTCGTGTGCGTCGTTCATGGTCAGCACGGTGGCGTTGCGGAACACCACGGACCGGCCGGGCGCGAAATCGGCTGCGTCCATTGCGGACCTCCACTCCGAGGCAGGAACAGGCAGCAGGCAGGAACCTACGGACAACCGTCCGCACCACGGCCAGTTGTCATTAGTCCGGAAGCGTGGCCGGTCCTGCGGTCGGTGTCAAGACGCTACAGTCGGTGCCGGTATACCCACCGCCGCAGGAGCAGCCCATGGCCCGCCGTGACACCGGCCCCGACTTCATCGAGGCGCTGGCCCGCGGCCTCGAAGTGATCCGCGCGTTCCAGCCGCACCAGCCGGTGATGTCGCTGGCCGCGGTGGCGGACGCCGCCGGGCTGTTCCGGCCGACCGCCCGCCGCATCCTGCTCACCCTGGAGGAACTCGGCTACGTACGCCAGGCCCGGGGCGGCTTCGAGCTCACCCCGCGGGTCCTCGAGCTGGGCATGACCTACGTGCTGTCGCGCAACCTGTGGGAGGTGGCCCGGCCGCACATGGAAGCCCTGGTCGCGCGGACCCAAGAGTCCTCATCCATCGCCCAGCTGGACGGCTCGGACATCGTCTACGTGGCCCGGGTCGCGGTGCCGAAGATCATCGCCCTGGCGGTGACCATCGGCACCCGGTTCCCGGCCATGCCGACCTCGCTGGGCAAGGTGCTGCTGGCCGCGCTGCCGCCGGGCCAGGCCGAGCGGGTGCTGGCCGAGCCGAGCCGGTCCGGCATCGTCCCGCGCTGGCAGCCGGACGCGGCCGAGCGCGCGGCCGAACTGCGCGAGGTGCGGGCCCGCGGCTGGTCGCTGACCGATGAGCAGCTCGCGGCGGGTATCCGCTCGGTGGCCGCGCCGCTGCGCGACGGCGACGGGCAGGTGATCGCGGCGCTCAACGTGACCGTGCACGCCGCCGAGACCCCGCTCGACGTGCTCACCGGCGAGTACCTCCCGCTGCTGCTGCAGACGGCGGGCGCGGTCAGCGCGGACTGGGCCCGGTATCAGGCGGTGCCACAGGTCACCGTCCCGCAGGCGGCCGCGCTGCCTTGACATGGCCGCGCCGCCCGCAGCAGACTGCGGAAAATCGGACAACCGTCCGCCTGCCGGACGGCGCAAGGAGTTGACTGCACCGGCTATGACCGCCCCCACCGCGCCGGACCGCTCCCCCGATCAAGCCGGCCCGCTGTCCGGCCTGCTGGTCGCCGACTTCTCCCGGGTGCTGGCCGGCCCGTACGCCACCATGCTGCTGGCCGACCTGGGCGCCGACGTGATCAAAGTGGAGAGCCCGGCCGGGGACGACACCCGGCACTGGGTGCCGCCGGTCACCGGCGACGGCACGTCCACCTACTTCATGGCCATCAACCGCAACAAGCGGTCGGTCGCGCTCGACCTGAAGAACGACGAGGACCTGGCCGCCGGGCAGGAACTGGCCCGCCGCGCGGACGTGTTCGTGGAGAACTTCAAGCCGGGCGGGCTGCGCCAGTTCGGCCTGGACTACGACACGGTCAGCCGGGACAACCCGGCCATCGTGCACGCCTCGATCAGCGGGTTCGGCGCCGGCCAGGGCAAGGACCTGCCCGGCTACGACCTCATGGTCCAGGCCATGTCCGGGCTGATGAGCCTGACCGGCGACCCGGACGTGCCGCCATTCCGGGCCGGCATCTCGGTCTTCGACGTGATCGCCGGCCTGCACACCGGGTTCGGCATCCTGGCCGCGCTGGTGCACCGCGCGGCCACCGGCCAGGGCCAGCACGTCGAGGCCAACCTGATGTCCTCGGCGCTGTCCGGCATGGTCAACCAGACCAGCGCCTGGGTGGCCGGCGGGGTGGTGCCGCTGCGGATGGCCAACGCGCACCCCAGCCTGTTCCCGTACGAGCCGCTGCCCACCAAAGACGGCGAACTGATCGTGACGGCCGGCAACGACGCCCAGTTCGGCCGGCTCTGCCAGGTGATCGGCGCGCCGGAACTGGCCACCGACCCGCGGTTCGCCCGCACGAAGGCCGCACCGCGCACCGCGAAGAGCTCAAACCCCTGCTTACCCAACGCCTGTGCCAGCGCAGCGCCGCCGAATGGTTCCCGGACCTGATCGCAGCCGGCGTGCCCTGCGGGCCGATCAACACGGTGGCCGGTGGGGTCGACTTCGCCGCCCAGGTCGGCCTGGAACCGGTGCAGACGGCCGGGCAGGGCGACAGTGCCGTGCCCACGGTGCGTCATCCGCTGGCCTTCTCCCATACTCCGCCGCGCTACGATCTCCCCCCGCCTAGGCTCGATGAGCACGGCACCCAGGTCCGGGCTTGGCTGGCCAGCCGGCCCGCCGATTCACGTTAGGGAGCGGCCATGGCCACCGTCGCCGCGGTCATCGCATCCACCCACCACCCGTTCTACTACCGGGCGAGCACTTCCACTGGCGCGGACCGGCCGCCGTTCGCCGACGAGTGGGTGGCCAAGATCGAGGCGTTCCGGGAGACCCTGACCCGGGCCCGCCCGGACGTGCTGGTCATGGTCGGCTCCGACCATTTCCACCAGATCTGGCTGGACAACATGCCGCAGTTCCTCATCGGCAAGGCCCCGGCCTATGACGGGAATTTCTACAACGAGGAACGCGAGTTCGGCCTGCCCCGCATGCTCGCACAAGGCCACGAGGAATTGTCCGCGTATCTGCTGCGCCAGGGCCTGGACTCCGGATTCGATCTGGCGTTTAGCAATGAATTGCGCATCGACCACAGCATCACCTGTCCGCTGATTACGCTGCGGCCGGAAACGGACCTGCCCATCGTGCCCATCTATACCAACATCTTCGCGCCGCCGATGCCGCAGCCGAAGCGGTTCGTGGAGCTCGGCCGAACCATCCGTGAGCTGGTCGAATCCTGGCCGTCGGAACAGCGGGTGGCCATCATCGGCACCGGGCACCTGTCGCTGGAACTCGGCGGGCCGCGGCAGTTCGGGCCGCACGGCCCGGATCCGGAATTCGACCGGAAGGCGGTCGAGTGGATCGCGTCCGGCGACCTGGATGCCGCGCTGGCCGAGGTCAGCCTGGACAGCCTGTGGGAGCCCGGTAACGCGACCCACGGATTCATGGACTTCATGCTGATGATGGGCGCGGCCGGGCGGAACGTGAAGGCCGACTACGCCGATTCGCTCGACCTGTTCCACACCATGGAGGCGTATTTCACCTGGTACCCGGCGAAGGAGGCAGGAACTCGGTGAGCAAGTACCTGGTCAACAAGTTCCTGTACACGGTGGACCGGGATCCAGTCCTGGTCGAGCGGTACCGGGCAGACCCGCGCGGCACGGTGGACTGGTGGGAGGCCGAGCAGGCCAACGTCATCCTGAACTGCCACAGCGGGGAGCGGAGCACCTGGCTGGCCTTCACCGACGCCGAGCGGGAGGCGCTGGCCAGCCACGACTACGTCGCGCTGTTCGAACTGGGCGCGCACAACTTCCTCACGCTGACCCTGTTCATCGCGCTGTTCGAGCGGGACTACGACGAGCCGCTGGCCTTCCAGCGGGAGTACGCGGCCCGGCTGGGACACTGGACCGTGCCGTACCCGGACATCTCTACTTGACCCGCCGAGGAGCCCAGTGATGAGCACCACCATCCCCGACAACTACCGCGACCTGCTGTCGGCCGACGTGGCCACGCTGTCCACCATCGGGCCGGACGGCCGCCCGCAGCTGTCCGAGGTGTGGTTCCTGGCCGAGGGCGACACCGTGTCCGTCTCGCTGAACAGCAGCCGGCAGAAGATGAAGAACCTGCTCGCCAACCCGGCCGCCAGCCTGCTGATCCTCGACCTGGGCATGCCGTACCGCTACCTGGAGCTGCGCGGCGACGCGGAGATCACCCCGGACCCGGGCCACGTGTTCGCCGACAAGGTGGGCGCCAAGTACGGCGCTGACCTGCGGGAGCACGACCGCCCGGGCGAGACCCGGTATCTGGTCACCATCCAGCCGGTCCGGGTGAACGCGGTCGACATGCGCGGCTGACCGGGCTGAGCGCCCACTCCACAGCGCCTATCCCACCAGCGCCCATTTCCCGGCGGTCCTGGGGTCTGCATCGGTGACACCCGATGCCGGCATCCGAGCCGGCCGGATTGTGGAGGAGCGTTCTGATGGGCACTTCCAGACTGCGGTGGGTGCTGGCGCTGACGTCGCTGGCCTACTTCATCGTGGTGCTCGATTCCCTGGTGGTGATCACCGCACTGCCCCGGATGCAGCAGGACCTGCACGTCGGGCTGGACACGTTGCAATGGACGGTGAACTCGTACGGGATCGCGTTCGCCGCGGGCATCATCACCGCGGCGGCGCTCGGCGACCGGTTCGGCCGCCGCCGGGTATTCACCGCCGGCCTGGCCCTGTTCACCGTGGCCTCCGCGGCGTGTGCGGTGGCGCCGAACGCGACCGCGCTGATCGCCGCGCGGGCCGTGCAAGGGCTCGGCGGCGCGGCCGTACTGCCGCTCAGCCTGACCATCCTGACCACGGCCTTCCCGGCGCAGCGCCGCGGCGCCATCGTCGGCATCTACGGCGGGCTGGCCGGGCTGGCGGTGGCGGTCGGGCCACTGGTCGGCGGCGCGGTCACCGAGGGGCTGGACTGGCACTGGATCTTCTGGATCAACGTCCCGCTCGGGGTGGCCGGGAGCCTGCTGGCGCTGCGCCTGCTGCCGGAGAGCTACGGCGGGGCGGCCCGGCTCGACCTGCCCGGAGTCAGCCTGGTCACGGCCGGTGTGGTCGGCCTGGTCTGGGGCCTGGCCCGGACCGGGCAGGCCGGCTGGGGCAGCGCCGAGGTGATTGCCGCGCTGGCGGTCGGCGCGGTGCTGCTGGTGGCGTTCTTCGGCTGGGAGGCCCGGGCGGCCGAGCCGATGCTGCCGCTCCGGCTGCTCCGCATCCGGGCCTTCGCGGCCGGGAACGCGGCCGGGTTCCTCATGACCGGCTCGACCTTCTCGGCCGCGTTCCTGGTCGCGCAGTACTTCCAGTTCGCGCTGGGCTACTCGCCGCTGGGCACCGGGCTGCGGCTGCTGCCCTGGTTCGGCACCCCGATGCTGATCTCCCCCGTCGCGGGCGCGCTGTCCGACCGGATCGGGCGGCGGCCAGTAATCGTGACCGGGCTGCTGCTGCAGGCGGCCGGGTTCGGCTGGGTGGCGGCCACCGTGTCACCGACGGCCAGTACGGTCGGCCTGGTGCTGGCGCTGCTGGTGGCTGGGGTGGGCGTCTCGATGGCACTGCCCACCGTGCCGACCGCGGTGCTCGGTGCGGTGCAGCCGGCCGAGATGGGCAAGGCGTCCGGCATCAACACGATGATGCAGCGGTTCGGCGCGGTGTTCGCGATCGCGATCGCCACCTCGGTGTTCGCCGCCTACGGGCACCTGGGCTCGGCGGTCAGCGTGACCAGCGGGTTCCGGCCCGCGCTGGCCGTCGCGGCCGGGCTGTCCCTGCTCGGCGCGCTGGCCGCGCTGGCCATCACGGCCCGCCCGCGTGGCCCGGTCGCCGACCCGGAACCGGTCGAGGTGTCGATCGCGGCCTAGTTCCGATCGCTGAGCCACCGCCACATCGCCGTCCTCCTCGCTACCCTTGATCACCCGGTAGCGAGGAGGACGGCGATGGCCGACACGACGATCCCGGGCGGCCATGGCGACCTGCCGGTGTACCTGGCCACCCCAGCCAGCACGCAGCCGTGGCCGGGCGTGGTCCTTATCCACGACGCGTTCGGCATGGGCCAGGACGTGCGCAACCAGGCTGACTGGCTGGCCAGCGAGGGTTACCTGACAGCCGCGCCGGACCTGTTCTCCTGGGGCCGGCCGGTGGCCTGCGTGCGCCGCGCCATCAGCGACCTGCGGCGCCGGGCCGGGCGGACCTTCGAGGACGTCGAGACGGTGCGGGTCTGGCTAACCGGGCACCCCGGCTGCACCGGCCGGGTCGGCGTGATCGGCTTCTGCATGGGCGGTGGCTTCGCGTTACTGCTGGCGCCCGGCCACGGGTTCGCCGCATCCAGCGTCAACTACGGCGCGGTGCCCAGGGACGCGCGGGAAGTGCTCACCGGCGCCTGCCCGATCGTGGGCAGCTTCGGCGGCCGGGACTACACGATGCGCGGCGCGGCGAAACGGCTGGACCAGGCGCTCAACGTGGCCGGGGTGCCACATGACGTGCGCGAGTACCCGGGCGCCGGGCACGGCTTCCTGAACGACCACGAGAGCGCGGGCGACCATGTCCCGTTCCTGGTCAAGTTCACCGGGCCGATCATGGGCTACGGCCCGAATGCGGCGGCCGCCCAGGACGCGCGGCGGCGGATCACCGAGTTCTTCGCCACCCATCTGCGCTGAGCAGATGGCTAACGCGGGTCAGCCCGGTCCAGGCTCCAGTGCCGGGCGGTGACGGCATACCAGGTCCGCTCACCCGAATCCGGGTCCTTACCCGGCATCATGCCGAACCTGGTGATCGTCCGCTGTCCCCCGTCGTGATCGCCGTACAGGATCTCGACGGTGAGGCCCTCGTCACCCAGGCAGGCGTCGCGCAGCCGGGCGAACAACGGGTCGGCGGTGTCCCGGATCGCGCCCTGCCAGAACCCGAAATCGCCGGCCGGCACGTACAGGTCACGGGACAGCCTGCGGAACTCGTCCAGCGGGGCGTGGTCCGCCTGCTGCGGCGACAGCTGGATACCTGGCTGCGCCGTCCAGCTGTCCAGCACGGCCATGCCGCGGCCCACGTTGCGCAGCGCGATGGCGAGGTAGACAGCCTCGTCGCTGGCCTCGACCGCGCCGTGGCCGCCGGGCACCCGGATCCAGTGCCGGTCAGCGAACGAGACCTTCTCCGGTGGGTCCTGCATCCGCGAGGTCACCAGCAGCGGGCGCAAGCCGTCGAGCAGGCTCTCTTCGGCCGCCCGCGCCGCGCGGTTGGCCGAGCGGACCGACGCGAACGTGGCCACCGCGAGCACCAGCGTGCCGCCCGCGGTGGCCAGCGAAGAGACCGTCGCCCAGTTCATCACGATCCGACTCTAGTGCGGCCGCCGCCGGCCGGTCAGACGTGATTCAGCCCTGACGGCTCTCCTGCCGCCAGTGGTTGCCGAATTCCCCGTCGTGCAGCCTGTGCAGCAGATGCGCGTGATGATCAAGCAAGTCGGCGGTGCGCCGCATCTCGTTATAGTCGTGGCTGTGATCACGCCCCGGGGTCTTCTCCTCGGCCCGCTTCCGGACGATGCTCAGCTCTTCCCGGCCTAGTTCGACTACCTTGGCCAGCGCCTCTTCCAGATCCATCGAATGCCTCTCTGCAGAGCCGCTGCCTCGCGCGGCTACCAAGCGCGGTGCGGCTGCCCGACCCGGGCGCTCCTATCATCACAAACGTGTCACTCGCTGCCGACGGCAAGGCGATCCTTATCGACGTTGGCCTCCCGGGTGCGGTAATGCAGGTGGACCGCGCCATTGCCGAACCGGCGCTGGCCGAGCAGTTCGAGGTGCACCCGGGCGCCGTCCGGCAGGGCCCTGGTGCCCCCGCCCACCATGACCGGCGAGATGAGCAGGTGGCATTCGTCCACCAGGCCTGCCTTGATCGCCTGGCCAGCCAGGTTGGCGTAGCCCACCGTGATATCCCGGTCCGCCCGCGCTTTGAGCTGCCGGACGGCCGCCGGGTCGAAGGTCCGCTCGATCCGGGTCCTGGCCGTAGCCGCGGCATCCAGCGTCCTGGAGTAGACGACCTTGTCCGCCGCCTGCCAGTTCCGGGCGAAGTCGAGCATCAGGTCGCTCTGGCCGGGCTGGGTGTGCGCGGTCTCCCAGAAGATCATCTCCTGGTATAGCCGGCGCCCGTACAGATACGTGCCGATCGGCCGCTCGAAGTCGCTGACGAACCGGAACACCTCGTCGTCCGGCGCGGCCCAGTCATACCGGCCGTCTGCGTCGGCGATGTAGCCGTCGAGCGAGGTGATCGCGAAGTAGATGAGTTTGGCCATGGCACAGGCTTAGCCGGCCGGGTTCAGGGCCGGGGCCGGGTGCACGATGTTAGCCAGCCGGCCGAGCACCTCGGTGGCCTCCTCGACCGGCCGCTGCCACACCCGGCGGCCGATGGTGATGCCGCGCGCCCCGGCCGCCACCGCGTCCGCGACCAGCGTGCAGAGTTCCTCGGTCCCGCCGCCCGCCGGGCCGCCCAGGATGACCAGCGGGACGCCAAGCTCGGCACACCACGCCTCGAGCAGTTCCGGATCGCCGGGATACATCACCTTGATGATGTCCGCACCCAGCTCGGCTGCCATTCGGCAGCCATCCCCCTCGATGGCGACCGCGTCTGGCGGGCGGGGCGCGGCCAGGCAGATCGGCTCGACCATGACCGGCAGGCCGAACTGCTCGGCTTCGCCGATCACGGTGGCGACGAGCTCGGCACCGGCGGCCCGCTCCTCGGCCGGCGTGTCCCAGGGCATCAGCACCTTGACCCCGTCCACGCCCAGCGCGGCGGCCCGGCCCACCGAGGTGATCAGGACGTGCCGGGTGGCTGGGGCGCCGCGCCAGTACGAATCGATGGTGAGCAGCCGGGCTGGCGCGGCCCGGCGCGCGAACAGGGCGCTGGTCCGTTCCGCTACCCGCGGGCCGAGCAGGAAGCCGTCGCAGGCCAGCGGCAGGAACCGGGCGACCAGCCCGACCGGGTCCTCCAGGCCTGCCACCCGGCCGAGCATCGTGCCGTGGTCGACCGGAAGGATGACCGCGCGGCCGTCAGCGGCGAACAGCCGGCCGAGCCGGAACTGCTTGCCGGCCGAGGCGGCGGTGAACACGGGAACTGGCCCGGGAGTGGGCCTTGACTCGCTCATCGGCTGGTCTCCTGTCCTGATAGTCCAGCGTTGCGGACGTCGGGCGGCGCGCCCAGCCGGGGCGGCGGGAACGCGCTGGCCGAGGGGTACACCCCGGCGGCCAGGCCGGCCAGCAGCGCGGCGCCCCGGATGCCCGCTTCGGCGATCTCCGGGTACACCGGGCCGGGGAAGCTGGCCGCCTTGAGCCGGCGCAGCACCGGGTTGGCCGCCCAGCCGCCGCTGATCCGCACCTCGGCGATCGGCCCGCCGAGCCGCTCCAGCCGGCCGAGGCTCTGCGCGGCCCTGTGCACGGTCGCCTGGAGCGCGGCGTGCCACTGCCGGGCGGCCGGCGTGAGGTCCTCGGCGGCCCGGGTGCCGTCGAGCATGGCCAGCACCGGTTCGTCCAGCGCGGTACGGCCGTGCCCGGCCGGTACACCCAGCCGTTCCAGCAGTGGGATGAAGTCGATGCCCAGCCGGAGCCCGGACAGCAGGCAGTAGTGCCCGGGCAGCACATGCCAGCCGGTCGAGATGCCGTCCGGGATGCCCGCCGCCGGGTCTACCCCGGCGTCCGCCGCCAGCGGCCGGATCAGCGCCTCAGCCGTGCCGCACGAGTCGGTCGCCTGGCGGCTGTGCGTCACCCCGCTGCCCACCGAGGCCACCACGTGATCGTGCCCCGCGACCGTGAGAGTCGCGCCGTCCAGCCGGCCGTGCCCGCCAGCGGTCCCGCTGACCTGGCCCCAGGACGACCCGGCCGCCCGGATCTCCGGGAAGATCGAGCCGGCCAGCCCGGCCCAGCCGATCACCTCCGGCCACCAGGCCCGCTGCGCCACCGACAGCGCTCCGGTCCGCGAGGCTAGCGACGCCTCGGCCGCGGCCGACCCGCCCAGCCCGTAGACCACCCATTCCGCCACGCTGAGCGCCTGGCTGGCCCGGCGCAGCGCCGGATACTGGCGGACCAGCCAGCGCAGCGTGGCGATGGTGGGAATCTGGCCAGGGGTCAGCCCGGTCCGCCGGCCGATCTCGGCCGCCGACAGATCGGCCGACATCTGGCTGTGCTCACCGATGGCCCGCCGGTCGAACCAGGCGACCGCGGGGCCGATCGCCCGGCCACCCGGGTCGAGCAGGATCGCGGTCTCCGCCATGCTGGTGACCCCGACGCCGAGGATCTCACCGGGCGGCGCCGCGGCCAGCAACTCGGCCAGCACCTGCCGGGCGGAGTGCAGGAAGTCATCCGGATCGGCATCCGCGCCGGCGGCCAGCCGGCGCCACCGGGTGGCGGCCGACGCGTAGCCACGCTCGTGCCCGGCCACGTCCACCAGGCCGGCCTTGATCCGGGTCGTCCCGACGTCGACGCCGACCAGCAGGGCGCGGGAGGTGTTCACCGGCTGGGCTGGCGGGCCTTGTCCCACGGCTGGGCCCGGTTGAGCAGGCCGGCCACCCGCGCCACGTCGACGCCGCCGGCCAGTTCCTGCTCGCACGACGCGGCGGCCACCGCGATCGCGAAGCGCACCGCGGCCCGCCAGTCCTGGCCGTCCTCCAGCGCGTGCACCAGCCCGCCGACCAGGGAGTCACCCGCGCCGATCGGGCTGACCACGGTGACCGTGGGGGCCGGGCAGAACACCGTCCGGTCCGCGTCGCTGAACGCGGCACCGTGACTGCCGGCGCTCACGATGGCCCGCCGCGCCCCCCGCTCGACCAGGCCACGGGCGGCGTCGGCCGCGCGCCGCGCGATGCCGGCGCCATCCGGCTCAACGCCCTCCACCGACGGGCCGTGCAGCAGCGATTCGGCCTCGGCCAGGTTGGGGCTGACCACATCCGGGTGGGCCGGCAGGACCGCCGCCAGGGCCTGGCCGGCCGCATCGACGATGGTGCGCAGCCCGGCCCGCCGGCCGACGGCCACGATCTGGGCGTAGGCATCCGCGGGTGACCCGGGCGGCAGGCTGCCCGAGCACACCAGGCTGCGCTGGCCCGGGACCCGGCGCTCGATCTCGGCCAGCAGCTGCGACCACTCCCCCGCCCCGCACGGCGGGCCCGGCTCGTTGAGCACGGTGACCCGCCCGGAACCTTCGAGCAGGATGGACGCGGCCCGGGCGGTGCCGGGCACGGGAACGCCGGCCAGGTCGGCCTGCTCGGCCGCGGCCAGCTGGCGGAGCTCAGCCGCGCTGTCGGCCGGGAGGAACGTGACCACCATGGCCCGATGGCCGAACGCGCGGCCGATCCGGGCCACGTTGACGCCCTTGCCACCCAGCGTGGTCACCGCCGTCCCGGTCCGGTGCACGCTGCCCGGGACCAGGACGCAGAGCGGGATGGTCCGGTCAGTCGCGATGTTGGGATTAACGATCAGCATGCTGACCAGCATGAGCGCAGGCCCGCGGCCGACCGGAACCGGGGGCTGGCTGACCCCGGGCCGTAGGCGTACTGCACCGCGTCAGCGCCTTCCACCGCGGGCTGCGAGGATCTTTCCGTCGGCTACCGAGCAGGAGGCACAGTTGTTCGTCTTGGGCCCCAACCAGCTGCAGCGGTTCTACCAGGGTGGCGCGGAGATCGCGGGTTTCCGCGGGCTCGGCGCGGCGGCTGACGGCCCGGAGGACTGGGTCGCGTCGACCACGACCGCGTTCGGCGAGCAGCAGGCCGGGCTGAGCCGGCTGCCCGACGGCCGGCTGCTGGCCGATGCCATCGGCCAGCAGCCGGAGTGGTTCCTCGGTGCCGAGCACGTCGCGGCCTACGGCACCGATACCGGCCTGCTGGTCAAGCTGCTCGACGCCGGCCAGCGGCTGCCAGTGCACTGCCACCCGGACCAGGCCTACAGCCAGGCCCAGCTCGGCTGCCCGCACGGCAAGACAGAAGCATGGGTCGTGCTGCACGCGGGCGCCGCCGATGCCTGTGTCTACCTGGGCTTCCGCGACGACATCCCGGCCGGCGTGCTGGCCGGCTGGGTGGCCAGCCAGGACGTTCCCGCGCTGGTCGGCGCGCTGCACCAGGTGCCGGTCGCCCCCGGGGACAGCGTGCTGGTGCCGGCCGGCACCCCGCACGCCATCGGCCCCGGCGTGTTCCTGGCCGAACTGCAGGAGCCAACCGACCTGTCCATCCTGCTGGAATGGCGCGGCTTCCTGGACGACGCGACGGAAGCTGGCAGCCTCGGCCTGGGCTACCCAAACGTGCTCGCGGCCGTGGACCGCTCCGGGTGGAGCCCGGACCGGCTGGCCGGGATGTGCCGCCGGCCGGGATCACCCGGCGCACGCGATGGCGTCACCCGGCTGCTCCCGCCCGCCGCTGACCCCTTCTTCCGGGCTGAACTACTCCAGCCGGGCAAGGACCTTGAGGTGCCGGCCAGCTATGCGGTCTGGATCGTGGCCCGCGGCGCCGGGACCCTGGTTACTGAGCACGGCGGCACGCTGCCGTTGCGCCGCGGCATGACCGTGCTCGTCCCCCATGCTGACGGACCGGCCCAGCTCACCGGCGACGTCCAGGTCATCCGCTGCCTGCCGCCCAGATCCGTAACTCGAGCGGGTGATTTTGGGCAGCCGGAAGGAGCCGCCACGTGCACCCATCCCAAAGCTGGGTAAAGGCACGCTAAACCCCCAGCAGAAGGAGCAGGAATCCCGCACAAGGAGGACAGCATGACGGCCACGACCGACCTCACCATCCGCCCGTTCGAGGTCCACATGCGTGACGAGGACTTGGGCGACCTGCAGCGGCGCATCGCGGCTACCCGCTGGCCGAGCCAGGAGCTGGTGGCCGATCGCTCGCAGGGCGTGCAGCTGGCCACGAGTCAGCAGCTCGCCCGCTACTGGGCGACCGACTACGACTGGCGCGCGTGCGAGGCGAAACTGAACGTGCTGCCGCAGTTCACGACCGACATCGACGGGGTGAACATCCACTTCATCCACGTGAAGTCACCGCACCCGGACGCGTTGCCGCTGATCATGACGCACGGCTGGCCCGGCTCGGTGATCGAGCTGCTCGGATCCGTCGGCCTGCTCACCGACCCGACCGCGCACGGCGGACGTGCCGAGGACGCGTTCGACCTCGTGCTGCCGTCGCTGCCCGGCTACGGCTTCTCCGGCGAGCCGACTGAGGTCGGCTGGGATCCCGGCCGCGTCGCACGCGCCTGGGCCGAGCTGATGCGCCGCCTCGGCTACACCCGGTACGTCGCCCAGGGCGGCGACGTGGGCGCCTCCGTCACCGACGCGATGGGCCGCCAGGGCCCCCAGGGGCTGGCCGGCATCCACATGAACTTGCTCGTGACGGCGCTGGGCGGCGGCCCCATGCCAGCAGACACCGAACAGGAACGCGCGGCGCTCGAGCAGACCAAGACCTTCCGGGCGAGCGGCTTCGGCTACTTCCTGGAGCAGGCCACCCGGCCGCAGACGATCGGTTACGCCCTGCTGGATTCACCCGTCGCGCTGGCAGCCTGGATGCTCGACCACGACACCGATGCCTACCAGAAGATCTCCCGCGCCTTCGTCGACGGGCAGCCGTCCGGGGGTCTCACCCGGGACCACATCCTCGACAACATCACGGTGTACTGGTTGACCGGCACCGGGGCCTCGGCGGCCCGCTCGTACTGGGAGAGCGGACGAGCCCAAGCCCAGGCGGCCGGCCAGCCTCCTCCGCAGGTCAAGGTTCCGGTCGGCTTCACCACGTTCCCTGACGAGATCTTCCGGGCCCCGCGCAGCTGGGTCGAATTGGGCTACCCCACCCTCGCCTACTTCCACGAGGCCGACAAGGGCGGCCACTTCGCCGCCTGGGAACAACCCGAGCTGTTCGCAACCGAGATCCGGGCGGCGTTCCAGCCGCTGCGCTAACCGGGATCTCCCAAGTCACGCGGCATAACGTCCGGGCTGAAAGGGTGACTTCACACGGTGGGGCGGGTGGGGCTCGAACCGTGTTCCAGCCGATTTAGGAGCTCTTCGAAGTTAACCGGGATAGTGTCGCGATCCGTTGACAGCGCGTGATTGCTGGAGGGACGCGGGCGCGCTGGCGGTGACGCGGGGGAACTTGCGTCCGTGTGGCGCGGTGATCAAGACGCCCGCGGCTCCTGGGATCATGGATCTTCCGAGGGACACATGATCAGCAGAGAGTCGCGGGCATTGTGGCCGAGGATACGGCAGAGCAGATCACCTCTGGTAACCGGGCGGCTACCAGATCCGGGTTAACGTCGGGGAGCCGCGATACTACGGCGGTAGCTGCCGTCCCGCCAGCATGTGATCCCGCACCTGGCCGGCTCACGCTCCAGCCACGGGCGTCTTGTGATTCACTGACGGCGTGGCTCGCGAGGAAGAGGTCATCGAGTTCGCGTCGGGTGCGGCCTTTGAGGAGTGGATCGCGGCGCATCATTCCACCTGTCCGGGGATCTGGCTGAAGCTCCGCAAGAAGGGCTGCGGCGTGGACTGCCTGGACTACGCTCAGGCTCTCGACGTGGCACTGTGCTATGGCTGGATCGACGGCCACAAGGACAAGTTCGACGACTCCTGCTGGCTCCAGCGATTCACCCCCCGCACGCCGCGCAGCAAGTGGTCCAAGGTCAACCGGGAGAAGGCCAGCGCCCTCATCGAGCAGGGGCGGATGCGGGCGCCGGGGATGGCGGAGGTCGAGCGCGCAAAGGCGGACGGCCGCTGGGACGCCGCCTACGCTGGGTCGAAGACCGCCACTGTGCCCGAAGACCTCGCGGTGGCGCTGGCGGCCAGCCCCGCCGCAGCCGAGTTTTTCGCGACTCTCGACAGCCAGAACCGGTACTCGATCCTCTACCGGGTGCAGGACGCCAAGAAGCCGGAAACCCGAGCGCGCCGGATCCAGAAGTTCGTCGAGATGCTGGCCCAGCATCAGAAGATCCACACCTGACCTAGCGGCCCGCAGAGCCCGGGGAGCTTATCTGCGGGAATGCCACCGTCCGGGCAGCGGGGCGCGATGCCAGACCGGGCGAAGAGCATGGCAGCGGGAGAACCGGCGCACCGCGCCCCGGCCACGATCACGTCACAGTCCGCGAAGAACCACTTCCCAGGCGCTCGCGCGCCACAGGGCACGCAGGCCCGGGCGCCTCGACGGCAACGGCCGGCTGCCGCTTCCAGCCGCAGTCTCGAGCGCCGCGACCGCCGCGGCGAGGGCCGCGAGCGGCCTGTCAGCGGCGTCCGCTGGGTGACCGGCTACGCCCTCCAGCAGTCACGCGCTGTCAACGGATCGCAACACGATCCCGGTTAACTTCGAAGAGCCGATTTAGGCACCTATTGGGCATGGCTCAGTGCGTGTCTTGATGCTTACGTGTCAGATAGAAGCCTGTGTTATCTCCTCTGGCTAAAGTTGTTGCCCGTCATGTCCGCACTTCCGGGCCAGTAACCAATGCGCTGACGATTATGCGCTCAAACTCCCTTACCTCGACCACCAGTCGGGACATACCTTGAACGCATGGACGTACGGACACATGAAGACGTCGCCGCGGCGGCGGCCGCGCATAGCGAACTCGGTCACGAGTACGACGGCGCCCTGGCCGAGGGGCTGATCGAAAGGATCAGCTCGGAGATCGACAAGCAGGTAGACGCTCGGCTGGCGCAGCGCGGCATCGAGCCCAGCCGAGCAGCATGGGCCAACGTCGCCATGGGCCTAGGCTCGGTCGGGCTCGGTATCGGCGCGACGGCGGTGACGCTGCATTCCTTCTCCAACACCCACGCCGTACCCAAGGCAGCAGTCAATCTGGGCCCATTCCATGCATCCGTCATGTCAACCGCTACTTCGATCAGTACCGCCCAGGTGTTCCTTGTCGTGCTGATCTGGGTTGTCATTGCGGTCGTCAACGTCGCCTACGCCCGCCGTCGTCCAGATCGTCCTTAGGAACCTCAGGGCCTCAACGGTCTGATGCTCATCACCGGCAGGCCCGGGCGGTGATCCTCTCGATGCGAACGATCTGCATGGGAGACATGCACAACGACGCTGGCATCATGCCTGGCGGATACGTTGGCCACTGATCTGGCTGGGATTCACCCGCATGAAGTGCTCGGGTTCGCCCTCCACCCACGACTCAAGGCCGAGGTGGGCGATCGCTGCACGCTCGGCCTCGGTGTCTATGTGATGGGCAGCGCCCTGGACGAGCACCACCCATCCCGCCCGCGCTTCGGGATCAGACTGGTCGACCTCCACAGCGACCTTGTACTCGGCATACGCGATACCAGTACGCAAGTCCTCTTCCGTGAAGGTGGTCCGGTAGGTGCGGAAAACGACCGATCCTTCATGGATCTTGTACTCGGACGGCACCGCCACCGGCCCATACCGGCTGTTGTAAACCAGGCGCCCGATCTTTGCGGTGCTGAGCAACTCCATGCATTCGGCCTCATCCAAGCGTTCCACCACGCGCCGGGCATTCACTCCCGAGCCGGGCGAAGCGGAATCAGTAGGAGAACTGAGGTCGGCTTTGTTATCCGGCATAGCTCTACACCCTAGCCACCGCCCCTGGCGAAGGGTAACCGCGCACGCATGTGCCTAGGGTCTCGTCCTTGACCTGCCGCGCGGCAGTTCACAGGGCACAACCTGCGGCTTCAATGAGTGGGGCGGGTGGGGCTCGAACCCACGACCGACGGATTATGAGTCCGCTGCTCTGACCGGCTGAGCTACCGCCCCGGACAACAGCGCCTGAACATTACAGCAGACGCTGCCGCCTCGGTGCGGCAGCGCCTGCTGTGGCCGCGGCTTAGCGAGCGCTCAGCTGCATGGCCATGGCGTGCTCGACCAGCGCGATGAGCGTCGCCTTAGTGGACTTCCGGCCGCGCGCGTCGCAATTCACCACCGGGACGTTCGGGCTGACCGACAGGGCCTCCTGCACGTCCTGCACACCGTGCGGGAACTCACCGTGGAAGCCGTTGATGGCCACGATGAACGGCAGGCCCGCGGTCTCGAAGTAGTCCACCGCCGGGAAAGAGTCGGCCAGTCGGCGGGTGTCCACCAGCACCACGGCGCCGATCGCGCCCTGGATCAGGTCGTCCCACATGAACCAGAACCGGTGCTGTCCAGGCGTGCCGAACAGGTACAGGATCAACCCGGCGTCCAGCGTGACCCGGCCGAAGTCCATGGCCACCGTGGTCGTCGTCTTGTCCGGTACCGCCGACAGATCATCAACGCCAGCGCTCGCTGAGGTCATGACTGCTTCGGTGGTCAGCGGCGTGATCTCGGACACCGATCCGACGAATGTGGTCTTACCGACGCCGAAGCCACCCGCGACGACGATCTTGACCGACGTCATCGCGGCGGTATCCCCAGCCGTGCCCCGCACGGGACTAGAGCTTGCGAAGTCCACTGAGCACCCTTTCGAGCAGGTTGAGATCTGGGCGGCCATGTGCATGGTCCAGCTGGTGCACCCGGACAAGCCCTTCCACCGCCATGTCAGCGACGAGGACACGGGCTACGCCCAGGGGCATCCTGAGCACGGCCGAGATCTCCGCCACTGAACGCCAATCGCGGCAGAACCCGAGGATAGCTTGGCATTCCGGGCTCAGGCTCGACAGATCCCGCGCCTCATAGTGAGACGCGGCCACCATCGCCTCGATCTGGAGCTGGTACCGGGGCTTCGTCCGGCCCCCGGTAACCGCATATGGCCGGACCAATCCGCTCCCAGAAGGTTCGGCCCCACGTGAACGCTTTCCGCCGCCGGATCCGGAGCCACGCTGGCCCTCCGTCGGCGGCCAGTCATCCAGGCCGGGGCCGGACAACGGTCTCTCCTGTCACTATCTGCCATCCTCCGACCGCAGCGCCCCGCGCATGTCAGGCGTCAGGGCGCGGCCAACGCGCTCCACCATGAGCGCCATCTCGTAGGCCACCAGGCCCATGTCACAGTCGGCGGACGCGAGCACAGCAAGGCTCGATCCGTCGCTGATAGCCATCACTAGCAGCAGGCCCCGCTGCATCTCAACGACCGTCTGGGTGACCGGCCCGCCTTCGAAGACCCGTGACGCGCCCTGCGTCAGGCTGGTCAACCCAGAGGTCACCGCCGCGAGCTGGTCCACGCGGTCGGCCGGGAAGCCGTTCGAGAACGCCAGGGGCAGCCCGTCTGACGAGACCACGATGGCATGCGCGACGGACGGGACCCTTTCCACGAAGTTCGTGACCAGCCAGTTCAGGTCCTGGATGGGACGGGTTAGCGGACTCACGAACCCTCCTTTCTCGGCGACCCCACCATAAGAAGCTTCAGCACCTGCAGCCATCCCGCGCTACCCCTCATGTAACACCGTCTCCCTCACCGCCACCATCTTCATCGCTGTCCGCGGCGGCGCGTGCTTCTCGGACACCTCGCTGGAAGGCGGCAAATCGATCCCTGGTCAACGCGGCCGACCGGATCGGCGGCGGTGCGGACTGGGCGTCCGCCCCTGCGGTTCCGGGCACCAGGTTGGCCTTGGGCACCCGCTTCGGCAGGCCGGACAGGGTCACGCCACCGGAGGCCGGCTTGCTCACAGCTTCCGCGGCCCGCCAGCCCTCGTCGCCCGCGGAAGTCCAGCTCGCCGTGCTCTCCGCCCGGGCCACCACGTTCGGCCCGTTCTGCCCGCTCGGCCCGCTCGGCCCGCTCGGCCCCTTCGGCCCATTAGCCCGCTCGGCGCTGTGCCTGCCGCGGCGGAACCAATCCGATTCGACCGACTCGAAGATAGGCAGCCGGTTGCCCTGGCCGAGCGGGGCGGCCGGGGGCACCACGACCTCACGCCGGATCGGCCCGGAGTCGTTACCGCCGCCGTTGCCGAAACCACGGGCTGGGCGGGATGGCAGCCGGGTCGGCAGGCCGCCGGACGTGTCGCTGGATCGCGGCCCGAAGGACGGCGCCGGGCCACCGGTACCGGGCACCGACGGCAGCGGCCCGGTGGCGGCCGCCGGAGGTGGCGCCGCCGCAGGCGGGCTGAGCGGCTCTTCCCAGGCCGGGCTAGCCGACTTGGCCGGAGCGTCATCCCAGGATGGGCCGGCGTCCTTGTCCGCGGCCTCACCCCAGGCCGGGCTGGCCGGCTTGGCCGCCGCGTCGTCCCAGCCCGGGCCGGCCGGCTTGGCTGGCGCGTCGTCCCAGCCGGTCCCGGCCGGCTTGCCGTTCTCCCAGGCATTGCCCGACGACCGGGTCAGCGGGTCATCCCAGGATGCGTTGACCGCGGGGAAGCCCGCGGTGGCCGCGGCATCCCCATTCTCGGTGTTCAGCGGGGTGAACCGTGGCGTGCGCGCCGCGTTCACCGCATCCTCGGCCGCGCTGCGCCCGCCATGCCCGCCCCACTCGGGGCTGAGCTGGCCGTTCGCCATCGGCTCCAGGGAGTCCGGAGTGCCGCCGTTGCGCTCGAACCGGCGCGACCCTGGACCCGAGCCGGCCCCCTCGTGAGTGACGGTCTCATCCGGCAGCCAGACCAGCGCGGTCAGGCCACCGGTCGGGGCGGGCCGGAGCCGGACCCGGATGCCGTGCCGGGCGGCCAGCCGGGCCACCACGAACAGGCCCATCCGGCGGGACACCGCGACATCCACCACCGGCGGGTTGTCCAGCCGCCAGTTGGCGTGCGCCATCTCCTCGGCGCCCATACCCACGCCCTGGTCGGTGATGTCCAGCAGCACCCCGCCGCTGTTCAGCAGGTGCCCGGACACGGTCACCGGGGTTTCCGCCGAGGAGAACGAGGTGGCGTTCTCCACCAGCTCCGCGACCAGGTGCACCACGTCGTTGACGGCTTGGCCACGCACCGCGATGCCCGGCTGGACGTTCATCGAGACCCGCTCGTACTGCTCGATCTCGGAGACCGCCGCGCGGAGCACGTCCACCAGGGCGACCGGCTGGTTCCACCGGCGGGAAACCTCGTGGCCCGCGAGGACCAGCAGGTTTTCCGAGTTGCGCCGCATCCGGGTGGCCAGGTGGTCCATCTGGAACAGGTTGGACAGCCGCTCCGGGTCCTGCTCGCCCTGCTCCAGGTCGTCGATCAGCCGGATCTGCCGTTCCACCAGCGACTGGCTGCGCCGGGACAGGTTCACGAACATCGCGTTGACGTTGCCGCGCAGCGCGGCCTCGTTGGCGGCCAGCCGGAGCGCTTCCCGGTGGACCTGGTCGAACGCCCGCGCGACTTCACCGATCTCGTCGGTGGAATCCACGTCGATCGGCGCGATGTCGAACGAGACGCCGGCCCCGTCGGACTCGCTCATCCGGCGGACCATGTCCGGCAGCCGCACGCCGGCCACTTCCAGCGCACCCGCCCGCAGCCGCCGCAGCGGCCGGACCATCGACCGCCCGACGACCACGGTGAGGAACAGGGCCAGCCCGAGCACGATGAGGACCGCGAGGCCGACCGCGACCGCGGCGGTCAGCGCGTCCCGGTGCAGCTGCGCCGCACGCGAGGTGATCTGGCCGTTCAGCGTGTGCTCGACCGACCCCATCTGGGTGTCGATCTGGTTCGTCATGGCCCCGTACCAGTCGTCCACGTTGTTGGTGTCGGAGCGCAGCGACCCGGTGTCCTGCTGGGTCGAGATGGCCTGGATCTCCTCTTGGTTGGCCTGGAACACGATGGAGGAGATGCTGTTGTTCCACAACTGGCGCTGCGCGACGCTGGCCGAGGTGTTGAAGGACTGCAGGTTGCTCGCCTGCTCGGAGAGCGCCGCGTTGAGCGAGGACAGCTCGTTCGCGGTGAGGTTCTTCGTCAGCAGCCCGATGGTGAGGATGCCGCGCTGCTCGGAGGCTTCTTCCTTCTCCCTGGAGACCAGGCCGAGGACACGGATCGCCTGGGACAGCGTGGCATCGCTGGCCCCCTGGCCGGTCACGTCGATAAGGCCAAGCAGGTTGTTGATCAGCCCGGTGTACTTCTGCACCACGACCAGCCCGGGCAGGTCGGTCGTGGTCGAGGCCTTGCGCAGGAAGGCCAGGTTCTGCAGCGCGGTGCGCGCGGTGGAAGCTTCCTGCTGGGCCTGGGCCGAGAAGCCACTGCCGACCTGGCCGAGTTCCCGCATCACCAGCGCAGCCGACTTGTCCGTCAGCGCGTAGTCCTGGTTGATAACACCCAGTTCGGCCGCGGTCTGGCCGACGGCCTTGTGCGCGGTCAGTTGCTGGGCCCGGCCACCCGACCCGCCCAGCGCGATGTAGTAAACGGTGCGGTCCCGTTCCTCCTCGAGCTGCTGAGCGAGCTGGGTGATGTTCGAGCTCAGCGTGGCGAGCTGCTGGACCCGGCCGTCCACGCTGGCACTGTGCGCGTAGGACAGGATGCTGATACCGCCGAGCACGACAGCGGTCAGCGTGGGGATCGCGATGAGCAGGACGAGCCGCGATCGCACCCGCCAGTTCTTCAGCCCACGGCGCGAGCCGGTCCGCTGCTGGCTGGCACTGGCCTGGCCATTGCTCCCGGGCTCGGTGCCGCCCTCCCGCCTGTCGACGTCAGCGGCTGCATGGGACGCCAATCCGGGTGCGGCGGACGGGTCGGCTGACCCTGCTTCGGCAGCCGGCCGGGCACCGGTCTTGTTGCTGCGGGACCGCACAGCCTCTGCACCTTTCACCTGGCTAGTGTGGCGAGCCAGCAGGCCCGCGGGACCGGCGGCGGAACTGACATGACGCACCCCTTCCCGGGTGACGATTCTGTGAGCCCCGCGCGCGGGCGCGGCCAAGGGCTAACCATAACGTCTCACCATCGGCCGTGATCAATACCTTATGCAGGGAACACTGTTCTAACGTGATGTTTGCCGGATAGCTCGACGTCAGCAGGGTACTCTCCGGCGCTACGGCGGGGGTTCGTTCTGGCCTAACTAAGCTGTTTCGTGCTCAGAGCGCCAAGAGTGCTGGTTGTTCCACCGGTTCCGTGTCGCGAGCAGTGTCCGGAAAGCTACCAGTATGCCCGGTCCACCGGGCCGCCGGGCCGTCTTTGCCCAAGGAGGGCCGTGACGTCGGCGGTCTCCGCCACAGGCGGCCATTTATTTCCCTCAGGGCGCATTGGCGGCCAAGTACCCAGGCCGCTAGGCCGAATCACCGGGCGGGCCGTGCCGCAGCCCGAGCTCCCGGGCGATGATCATGCGCTGCACCTCGGAGGTACCCTCGCCGATCTCGAGCACCTTGGCATCCCGGTAGAACCGGGCGACCGGGAACTCGTTCATGAATCCGTAGCCGCCGAACAGCTGGGTGGCGTCCCGCGCGTTGTCCATCGCCGCGTTGGACGCGACCAGCTTGGCCATCGCCGCCTGCTGCTTGGCCGGCTCCCCGGCCACCAGCCGGGCGGCCGCGTCATACCAGGCCAGCCGGGCCACATGCACCCGGGCCGCCATGTCAGCCACCTTGAACTGGGTAGCCTGGAACTGGCCGAGTGGCTGGCCGAACGCGGTCCGCTCGGCCACGTAGCGCAGGCATTCGTCCAGGCAGCCCTGGGCCAGCCCGGTGGCCAGCGCGGCGATGGCCACCCGGCCCTCGTCCAGGATCTCCAGGAACTGGGCGTAGCCGCGGCCGCGCGGCCCGAGCAGATGGTCCGCGGGCACCCGGCATGAGGTGAAGGCCAGCTCGCGGGTATCTGATGCGCACCAGCCGACCTTGGAGTACTCCGGGCCGACCGAGAAGCCCGGGGTTCCGGATGGCACCACGATGGCCGAGATCTCCCGCCGCCCCGGCCCGGCCGCCTCGCCCGTCACGGCCAGCACAGTGACCAGGGCGGTGATCGAGGTACCGGCGTTGGTGATAAAGGACTTGCTGCCGTCGATCACCCACGTCGCCCCGGCCAGCCGGGCCGTGCTGCGCATGCCGCCCGGGATGTCCGTGCCGCCGCCCGCTTCGGTCAGCCCGAACGCGGCCAGCCGCTCCCCCGAGCACAGCTCGGGCAGCCAGCGGCGGCGCTGCTCATCGGTGCCGAACCGGTAGATAGGCATCGCGCCCAGCGCCACCGCGGCCTCCAGGGTGATGGCTACCGAGGAGTCCACCCGGGCCAGTTCCTCCAGCGCCAGGCCGAGCGCGAACAGGTCACCGCCCATCCCGCCGTACTCCTCGGGGAAGGGCAGGCCGAACAGGCCCAGCTTGGCCATCCGCGCGATCAGTTCATAGGGGAACTCGGCACGTTCGTAGTAGCCGCCGATCACCGGCTGAACGACGGTGTGGGCGAACTCGGCGACCGTGTCGCGGAGCGCCTGGTGCTCCTCGCTGAGCGGGTAGCTGGTCATCTGTGCCTCTGCCACATACGCGCGATGCTACTGGCCGCCCCACCCCCGGCCGGGCACCCTGGGCCCCCCACCGCACGTTAGGCTCTCGTGGACACAGAACCTGCCGCCGTCCCGGAGGACGACATGGCGACCATCACCTGCCCGGCGTGTGCCGCTGAGGTCCAGCAAGATGACCTCATCTGCTTCACGTGCGGCGCGAACCTGCCTCGCAGTAACCCCGCGGACGAGCCGGCCACCCCGCCGACCGTCATGCAGGAGTACCTGAAGCGGGAAGGGGGGGCCGCACCCGCCGCGGGCCCGGCTGCGTGCCCGCACTGCGGGGCGGCCATCTCGGAGCCGACGGCGGTGTTCTGCCCGGCCTGCCGGGAGCCGCTGCCACCCCGGGCCGGGATCATCTCCCCCATCGTGCTCCGCCTCGTATTCCCCACCGGCAACGTGGAGGTGCCCGCGGGCACCTCGCTGGTGCTCGGCCGTGACCCGGAAGAGTCCCTGGTCGCCGCCGCGTTCGCCAGCTACGACAACGTGTCGAGGCGGCACGCCACGGTCACCGTGAGCGACACCGGCCAGGCGACGATCCGGGACGAGCACTCCACCAACGGCACGTTCGTCAACGGGGACCGGGTGCTGCCGGGCACCGAGGTGCGCCTGGTGGACGGTGACAGCGTACGGCTGGCCGGCGACGTCACCGCTCAGGTGTCACTGCCCCGGCAGGGACCGCTGCCCGGCGCGTTCAGCCGCAACGGCCACCGGGACCAGGCCTGAGCGAGCGGCAGGCGCCTTCGCCCCTGGCGCCTCCGCCCTCCCCGGCGCCCCCGCAGCCGCCGTGGGAGTGGGACCAGCAGGCCATCAGCGCGGCGGTCGGGCAGGTCCGCGCCGGGCGGTCGCTGGCGCCCGCGTCCTGGCCGGGTGGCATGCGGGCCGCGGTAGCGCTGTCCTTCGACTCCGATCACGAGACGATCTGGCTGCGTGACGGGCAGACCTCCCCGGGCCGGCTGTCCCAGGGCGAGTACGGCGCCCGCGCCGCGGTACCCCGCATCCTGCGGCTGCTGGACCGGCACGGCATCCCGGCCTCGTTCTACGTCCCCGCGGTCTGCGCACAGCTCCGGCCGGCCGAGGTCCGCGGCTACGTGCAGGCCGGCCATGAGGTCGCGCTGCACGGCTGGATCCACGAGCGGAACTCGGAGCTCCCGGCGGCGGCCGAGCGGGCGCTGACGCTGCGCGCGGCCGACGCGCTGACCCGGATCACCGGCACCCGGCCGGCCGGCATCCGCACCCCGTCCTGGGACTTCAGCCCCGCCACCCTGGACATCATCACCGAACTCGGGCTGAGCTACGACTCATCGCTGATGGCCGACGACGACCCCTATGAGATCGAGGCCGGGGGCCGGCCCACCGGGATCGTGGAGATCCCGGTGCAGTGGATCCGCGATGACGCGCCTTACTTTCCGGTCGACCCGGCCCGCCCGTTCACCCCGCCCCGGGATATCGGCCAGATGTGGCGCGACGAGTTCGATCAGGCCTACGCGCAGGGCGGCCTGTTCCAGCTGACCATGCACCCGCATGTGATCGGGCCCCGGTCCCGGTTCGTGGTCCTGGCCGAACTGGTCGACTACATCGCCGGGCACCACGGCGTGTGGTTCGCCACGCACGCCGACATCGCCAGCTACGTGGCGGACAGCGCGGGCCTGCGCCGCTAGCTTGGGTCTGTCCGGCGACGGCAGGCCGTGAGACGATCATGACGGCTCCAGGCAGCAAGCTCCGCGGAGGTCGTCATGGCCGTGCAGGACACCACTACCAGCCAGGCTCGCGGTCTCCGGCGGAACGCCATCGGGCTGCGCGAGGTTCTGTTCCAGTCCATCACCGACATGGCACCGGGGGCCGCGATCGCGGCGTCCATCCCGGCCGGAGTCGCGTTCGCCGCCGGCTCGCTGCCGCTGGCAGTAGTGTTCGCCCTGGTCGCCTGCTTGTTCTGCGCGGTCAGCATCGGCCTGCTGGCCCGCGAGCTGCCATCGGCCGGGTCCCTGGCCACCTACGCGGCCCGCGGCCTGCACCCGTCCATCGGCTTCCTGGTGGCCTGGGGTTACGTGCTGGTCGGCTTCCTCATCCCGCCGCTGGTCCTGCTCCAGCTCGGCTTCACCACGGCGGCCACCATCAACGCCGAATGGTCCAGCTACCCGGCCAACCTGTGGTGGCCGTGGGCGCTGGCCGGCGCGGTGATCGTGCTCGCGGCCGGTTTCTACGGCATCCGCACCTCGGCCCGGCTGGGCACCGTGCTGGGCATCTTCGAGATCGGCGTGTTCCTGGTCCTGGCCGTGTTCTTCGTCGTGCACGCGGGCAGCAACAACACGCTGAGCGTGTTCACCACCAAGTACACCCCGCCCGGGTTCCACGGCCTGACCGGGGTGATCGGCGGTTCGGTGTACACGATCCTGGCGTTCGGCGGGTTCGAGGGGGCCGCCCCGCTGGCCGAGGAGGCGCGCAACCCGCGACGCACCATCCCACGCGCGGTGCTGCTGGCCACCCTGCTGATCGGGCTGCTCTACGTGTTCACCACCTACGCGGTGGACGTGGCCTACGGCCCGGCCAAGTTCGGCAGCTTCACCACCGGGACCGGCGCCGCGTCCTGGGTGGGCATGGCCCGGTCGCTGTACGGCCTGTTCTGGTTCTTCGTCTTCCTGGCCATCGTGAACTCGACCATCGCCAACGCCAACGCCGGGGTCAACGTGTCCAGCCGGACCGCCTACGCGATGGGCCGGATCGGCGCGTTCCCGCGCTTCCTGGCCCAGGTGCACCCCAAGCATCACTCCCCCGCGCTGGCCATCCTGACCGGCTTCGTCATCACCGTCGCGGTGGCCCTCGGCCTCGGCCTCGGCTACGGCCCCACCACCGCGTTCGTGATGGTGGCCACCGCCCTGGTCATCGTGCTGGCCGCGATCTACATCGTGATGAACGCGGCCTGCATCGGCTTCTTCGGCCGGGCGGCCAACAAGCCCAACCCGGTGCTGTGGCTGATCATCCCCATCCTGGGCATCGTCACGTTCGTCCCGGCCTGGCTGACCGCGGCCGGGATCAAGGCGTTCTCGTTCGTCGCCCCGCTGTCCCCGCCCTACTCCTACATGGGCCCGGGGGTGGCCGGCTGGATGGTGGCCGGCCTGATCTACCTTCTCTACCTGTACCGCCGTGACCCGCGGCGGGTGGTGGAAGTCGGGCTGGTGCACCTGGACCCGCTGGAGGAATACGAGTGAGCGACCCGCGGGTCTTCAGCTTCCGGCCTGCCCCGGAGCAATACGCCTGGACGTTCGGTGGTGCCGCACCTCTAGCCCGCATAACGCCCCCCGCCGTGCTCGAGGTGTTCACCGAGGACTGCTTTGCCGGGCGGGTGAGAAGCGAGACCGACCTGGTCTCCGAGGTCTGCGAGTTCCCGTACCTGAATCCGCAGACCGGCCCGTTCTACATCGAGGGGGCGGAGCCGGGGGACACGCTGGCGGTGCACTTCATCTCCATCGAGCCAGCCCGCGACTGGGGCGCGTCCAGCACCGTGCCGCTGTTCGGCGCGCTGAGTGCGACGCACGCCACCGCGCTGCTCCATGACCCGCTGCCGGAACTGGTCTGGCTGTGGCAGTTCGACACCGGCAAGGGCACCTGCCGGTTCACCGCGCGGCACGGTGACTTCGCCGTCGACCTGCCGATCGAGCCGATGCACGGCACGGTCGGTGTGGCCCCGGCCAACCTGGAGGTGCGCAGCGCGCTGGTGCCGGACGCATTCGGCGGCAACATGGACACCCCGGAGATGCGCGCCGGGACCACCTGCTACCTGGGCGTGAACGTCGAGGGCGCGCTGCTGTCGCTGGGCGACGGGCACGCCCGGCAGGGCGAGGGCGAGACCTGCGGGGTGGCTGTGGAGTGCGCGATGAACACGGTGCTCGCGGTGGACCTGATCAAGGGCCGGCCATCTGCCTGGCCGCGGCTGGAGTCGGACACCCACCTGATGACGGCTGGGTCGGCCCGGCCGCTGGAGGATGCGTTCCGGATCGCCGCGCTCGACCTGGTGCAGTGGCTGTCCGCCGACTACGGGCTGCACCAGATGGATGCCTACCAGCTGGTCACCCAGGCCATCGAGGCGCCGCTGGCCAACGTGTGCGACCCGAACTACACCAGCGTGGTCAAGATGCCCAAGACCTACCTGCCCGCCGGGGACGCGATGGGCAGCGCGCACGCCAGGCTGCGCGCGCTGGCCGCCGCCTACCGCGGCTGACCGCCGCGTGCTCAGCGCTCGCTGTCCAGGGACCGCATCGCGCCGCTGTCGTACCGGTCGCCGGCCACCTGGTCCGCGGGCACCGCGGCCTCGATGGCCGCGAGTTCATCGGAGCTGAGCGTCACGTCCAGCGCGGCCAGCGCCTCGGCTAGCCGGCTGCGCCGCTTGGTGCCGATCAGCGGGATGATGTCCTCGCCCTGCGCGGCCACCCAGGCGATAGCCAGCTGCGCGGCGGTCAGCCCGTGCTTCTTGCCGATGGCCTCCAGCTCGTCCAGCAGGGTCAGGTTCCGCTCCAGGTTGCCCTGCTGGAACCGGGGGAAGCGGGCCCGCGGATCGCCGTCGGCCAGCCGGGCGGTGTCCGCGCTGAGCAGGCCGCGGGACAGGATGCCGTAGGCGGTCACGCTGATGCCCAGCTCCCGGACGGTGGGCAGGATCTCGGCTTCGATCCCGCGGCTCATCAGCGAGTACTCAATCTGCAGCTCGGCCACCTGGCGGACCGCTTGCGCCCGCCTGATGGTCTCGGCCCCGACCTCGGACAAGCCGAGATATCGCACGTACCCCGCGTCGATCAGCTCGCCGATCGCGCCGACCGTGTCCTCGATCGGGACCGCCGGGTCCAGCCGGGCTGGCTGGTACAGGTCCACGTAGCCGGTGCCCAGCCGGGTGAGCGAATAGGCCAGGAAGTTCTTTACCGCGGCCGGCCGCCCATCGTGGCCGACGAAGGCGCCGCCCGGGTCGCGCATCCCGCCGAACTTGACCTGCACGAACACGCTGTCCCTGGGCACCTCCCGGAGCACCCGGCCCAGCAGTAGCTCGTTGTGCCCCATCCCGTAGAAGTCGCCGGTGTCCAGCAGGGTGATCCCGGCGTCCAGCGCCGCCCGAATGGTGGCCACGCTCTCCTCGTCGTCGGCGGTACCGTAGATCCCGGACATGCCCATCAGCCCGAGCCCGGCGCGGGACACCACCGGCCCGCCCCGGCCCAGCGTGGTCAGCTGCACAGCGTGTCTCTCCTCAGCCCTCGGCCGCGAATACCTGGGCCCCCTCGACGAAGGTTAGTGCCACGGCCGCCTCGGCTATCTCGGCGGGTGGGCCAGCGAACGGGTCACGGTCCAGGACGACCAGGTCAGCCAGGTAGCCGGGGGCGATCGCGCCGGTCTCGTCCAGGGTGTTCACATAGGCCGAGCCGGCCGTGTACGCGGCCATGGCCTCGGCCAGGCTCAGGGCCTGGCCGGGCAGCAGCGGCCCGGCCGCGGGATCGCCCTCCCCCGGCGGCAGCTCCCGGTTCACCGCGACATGCACTCCCCACAGCGGGTTGGCGCTGCTCACCGCCCAGTCGCTGCCCGCGGCCAGCCGCGCACCGGCCCGCAGCAGGGCGCCGAACGGGTACTGCCGGGCGGCCCGCTCCGGGCCGAGGAACGGGATGGTCAGGTCGTCCATCTGCGGCTCGTGCGCGGCCCACAGCGCCTGCATGTTCGCGGTCACGCTGAGCTGCGCGAACCGCGGGATGTCATCGACGTGCACCACCTGGATGTGCGCGATGTGGTGCCGGCCCGGGCTGACCACGTTGCTGGCCCGGGCCGCTTCGAAACTGTCCAGTGCCTCGCGCACCGCCCGGTCCCCGATGGCGTGCACGTGTACCCCGAAGCCGGCCGCGTCCAGCCGGGTCACCTGCTCGGCCAGGTCGGCCGGATCCACGTAGGACAGCCCGCGGTTGCCGGTCTGGCAGCCGCAGGCGTCCAGGTAGGGGTCGATCATCCCGGCGGTGAAGTTCTCCGCCACCCCGTCCTGCATGATCTTCACCGTGCCGGCCCGGAACCGGCCCGCCTGGCCGGCCTCCCGCCGGCCGAGCAGGTCGTCGAGCTGCTCTGCGCCGCGGCCCCGGTCCCACCACAGCGCCCCCTCGACCCGGGCGGTGAGCGTGCCGTCTCGCGCCGCCGTCAGGTAGGCGGGCAGCGGGTCCGGGTGGCCCAGGTACTCCCCGACGATCGCGTCCTGCCAGGCGGTGATGCCCAGCCCGTGCAAGTGCTGCTGGGCCAGCAGCAGGCCGCGTAGCATCTCATCCGGCGTGGGCCCTGGCACCAGGCGGCCGACCAGCAACGCGGCCCCCTCCTGCAGGGTGCCTTGCGGCTCGCCGCCGGGGCCGCGCTCGATCCGGCCGTCCGCGGGGTCCGGGGTAGCGGCGGTTATCCCGGCCAGGTCCAGCGCCCGGGAGTTCACCCAGGCCCCGTGGCCGTCCCGGTTGGTCAGGTAGGCCGGCCGGCTGCCGGTCGCCCCGTCCAGCAGCTCCCGGGACGGTGTCCCGCCCGCGAACCACTCCATCCGCCAGCCGCTGCCGTCGATCCATTCCCGGTCCGGGTTGGCCTCGGCGTACGCCCGGATCCGGGCCAGTGCGTCGGCCTGGTCCGCCGCCCCGTCCAGGTCACAGCGCAGCATGGTCATTCCGGCGAACACCGGGTGCACGTGCGCGTCCTGGAAGCCGGGTAGCAGCGGGCGGCCGCGCAGCTCGACCACCCTGGTCCGGTCCCCGGCCAGGCCGCCCAGCTCGGCGGCGGTGCCGACGGCGATGACCCGGCCGTCCCGGACCGCTGCCGCGGTGGCTGGCCAGCCGTTGTCCGACTCGGCCCGGGTCATCGCCCGGCCCTCCTCGGGCACCGTGTACACCGGGCCGCCGGTGAAGAGCAGATCAGCCTGGTCCGTCATCGTGCCTGCCTCCCTTATTTCCACATGCCGGTGATCAGGGGCGCGGTTGCCGCGTGGCCGGTCAGCGGCAGCCGGTACAGGTCTTCGAGTGTGCGCAGCACGCTGTAGTGCGTGATCGGCTCGGCGTACCGGCCGCTGCGCACCGGCTGGCCGGCCACGATGGTGGGGATCTGGTTCCCCGGGCTGCCGTCGTTCTCGTCCCAGGTGATGATCAGCAGGCTGTGGTGCGTCATCGCCCAGCTGGCGTAGCCGCTGAGGTGGGCCCGGAGCCAGGAGTCGCCGCTGGCCACCGGGCAATCGTGCATGTCGTCGCACAGGTTAGGGATGACGAACGACACGGTCGGCAGCCGACTGTAGTGGCCGGCCGGGAACGAGCCGAACGGCTGGCTGTCCGCGGCCGGCACGTTGCTGAAGTTGGTCCACGGCACGTGCTTGCGGGCGTACTCGCCGGCCGAGCACACCGGTGCGCCGGCCGCGGGCAGATCCTCGGCGTAGCCGGCGAACGTCCGGCCCGCGGCGATCAGCTCGGCGGCCAGGTTCGGCGCGGTGAACCGGTGGGGGCAGCTGTCATCGGTGACGCCCTGTGTGCTGCCGGAGAACAGGGCCAGGTAGTTCGGCTCGCTGGGGTGAGTGATCGCGTGGGAGTCGGTGAACAGCGCCCCTCGCCGGGCCAGCTGGTTCAGGTAGGGCGCCTGCGGACTGCCGATCACGTCGCCGTAGCCGTGGTTCTCCTCCAGCACGATCACCGTGTGCGCGGGCGGCCCGGGCCGCGCGGCCGGGCGGGCCGGGCTGGCCGCCTGGGCGGCCCGGGTTATCACGGTGCTGGCCCCGGCAGATTGGGACGCAGTGCTGCGGGACGTGGCCGGCGCTGGGGCAGCGCCACCGTTCCCGCACGCGGCCAGCAGCACCGCCAGCCCGGCGGCGGGCACCGCGACCCGGAAACTCATGGACAGGACGGTAGCCGTACCTGCGGGCGGGGCCGCGGCCGGCCGGCGGTCAGGCCCGTGCGGGGCGGGCCTGCGCGGGGACGGGCCGGCGCTGGGAATACGGAAGTCTGGCTGAGGCGGCAGCACGGCTGCCGCTGTGTCCCCCCAGGCTCCGGCCGATGGCCGGACGCCGTTCCCTGTCCCCTGCCTGCGCCTGCTACCGCATGTAGTTCAACCCGGTACTTTCACTAAGAGCTTAACGCCCGCCGGAGCGCGCGGCCTGATGACTCAGGCCGCACACTCCCGGCAGATCGGCTGGCCGTTCCGGTCGTCAGCCAGCTGGCTACGGTGATGCACCAGGAAACAACGTGAGCAAGTGAACTCGTCAGCCTGCCGCGGGATAACCCGGAACGACAGCTCCTCGTTGGACAGGTCCGCACCGGGAAGCTCCAGCGACTCAGCGACATCGTCTGGGTCGATGTCGATCGTGCTGGACGACTTGTCCATGCGGCGCGCCTGCAACTCCTGCAGGCTGTCTTCGGTGAGCTCGTCGTCGGTCTTCCGCGGGCTGTCGTAGTCGGTTGCCATCTGGGGACTCCACCCCCTCCTTCGTTATAGGCCTCGTCGCGCGCTTGTAACGCTCAGCAGGCCGTAGTTGTGCCCGATTCCGGCGGGGAATTCTGTCACGTCCGCCTGCCGCGCACACGGAGGGTACGGACTATGGCGCGTCGTGTCTGTGTCTGGACCCGCCTCGGCATCGCAGAAAGCCCCCATCGCGTGCTTGCCCCGGGTAAGTTCCCCGGATCCCCGCACGCCAAGCGCGGAAAAGTGCGTATCGTACGAAACTGATTTTTAGCCGCCCCCAAGCCGGATCAGCGGAGCCGCCGCATGCCCGTCGTCACGCCGTTGCGGCCCGATGATCCCCGGCGGGTCGGCCGCTACCGGCTGGCCGGGCGGATCGCCGATCAGGTGGCCGACCAGGGCCCGGCCGGCATCTTCCTGTCCCGGCTGCCCAACGGCACCCCGGTGGCGGTCATGCTGCTCGGCACGACCTCAGCCCCGGACCCGGCCTCCCGGGACCGGTTCACCGCCGAGGCCCGGGCGGCCCGCCGGGTCGCCCCGTTCTGCGCTGCGCGGATCCTGGACGCCGGGTTCGATGGGGTCCAGCCCTACCTGGTCAGCGAGTTCATCGAGGGGCCGTCGCTGACCGAGGTGGTCGGCACGGAAGGGCCGCTGGACGGGCCGGTGCTCGCCGCGCTGGCCATCGGCGCGGCCACCGGGCTGGCCGCCATCCACCAGGCCGGGCTGGTGCACGGCGACTTCGGCCCGGGCGATCTCATTCTGGGCGCGGAGGGGCCCCGGGTGGTCCGGTTCAGCATCACCCCGCCCTACGGCACCGCCACCCCGTCCGCCGACCTGTATTCCTGGGCCCAGACCGTGCTGTTCGCCGCGTCGGGTGCCGCCGTTCCGGACCCGGCCAGCCTGCCCGGGTCGCTGCCCAACGCGGTGTCCGCCTGCCTGGCCGAGCCGGGCAGCAGGCCGCAAGCCCGGGCGCTGCTCACCGCCCTGCTCGGGCAGGGCGACCCAGCCGCCGGGCTGCTCGCGGAGGGCACCCGGCGGGCCCGGGCAGCCGGGCGCGGCGTGGTCGGCCCCAGCCAGCAGGAGATGGATGAAGCGCCGCCCCGGTCCACCACCCGCCGGGCCGCCTTCATCGCGGCCTGCGCGGCCTGCCTCGCCGCCATCGGCATCGCCATCACGCTGATCGTCACGCACCATGGGCCACATCCGACCCCGGCCGCGGCCGCCACGGACGGTCACGCCAGCAAGCCGGTTCCGGCCACCGTGACGGCCTCGCCCACGATCACCCCGAAGATCCCCACCGCGCTGGCCGGCACCTGGTCCGGGACAGTGCGGCAGACTCACCCGGCGCTCGCTGTCACGGTCCAGATCCGGCTCGCCGCAGGCGCCCCGGACGGGACCATCTCCTACCCGCAGCTCGGCTGCTCCGGCCGGCTGCTGCTGGTCAGCACGGCGGGCGGCCGCTACACCCTGGACCAGGGCATCACCTCCGGCCAGCAGAGCTGCGAAAACGGCGTGGTCACGCTGACCCCGCAGGGCAAGTCCAAGCTGGCTTTCGCGTTCCGGCGCAGCGGCGCCCCCAGCCCGGCCGGCATCCTGGCCAAGACCAGTTCCTAGCGTCTACTCCACCGCGTCGCGCTCGGGGTCCAGGGTGGCCAGCAGGCTCTGCAGCTCGGTGAACAGACCGGGCTCGGCCGCGATGGCCAGCTCCGGGCTGGGCGGGCCGCCCGCCAGCCCGGCCACCCGGGCCCCGGCCTCGGTGGCGATCAGCCCGCCCGCCGCGTAGTCCCAGTAGTTCACGCCGCGTTCGTAGTAGGCGTCCACCCGGCCGGCCGCCACCGAGCACAGGTCGACCGCGCACGAGCCGCCGCGGCGGATGTCCCGGACCTGGGGCAGCACCACCGCGACCACCTCACCCTGCACGACACGCCGGGCCTGCGCATAGCCGAACCCGGTGGACACCAGGGCCCGGCGCAGCGGCACCCCGGTGTTGCAGTGCAACGGCACGGCTGGCCCTTCGGCCTGATGCAGCCAGCTGCCCTGCCCGGCGATCGCGGTGAACAGCTCACCGTGCCGCGGGATAGCCACCACCCCGGCCAGCACCTGGCCATCCACCTCGGCGGCGATGCTGACCGCCCAGTCGGCCAGCCCGTACAGGTAGTTGACCGTGCCATCCAGCGGATCCACGATCCAGCGCACCCGGCCCTGCCCGGACTCGCCGCCTTCCTCGCCGAGGATCGCGTCGCCTGGCCGCACCGCCCTGATCCGCTCCGTGATCAGGGCCTCCGCGGCCCGGTCCATGTCGGTCACCACGTCGGTCGGGCTCGATTTGGTGTCCGCCACCTCGGGCCGCCCGCCCGGGCCGGCCGGACGGCGGCTGGCCAGCATCCGGGCCGCCGCCTCGGCCGCGGACCGGGCCAGCGCGAGCAGCGCCGCCGGGTCCGGGTCGGCCAGCTCCGCGCCGCTCATGCTCATGCCGTTGATCCAGCCGTGGGCTGGCCTGATCCCGCCGCGGGCCGGCCCTGGCCGGCCTCGCCGGCCTCGGCGCGGAGCGGCGATCGGGGGGTTCCGGGGGGTCGTCCCCCCGGGCCAGCACAGCAGTCCGGACGGCAGAAGTCTTCGGCCGGGCCGAACGAGCCCAGCGCGGCCGGGGTCACCGAGCCGTCCAGCCGCTCGGTGACCAGCTCAGTGATCATCGCCACGAAGCGCGGGTCGGTGCCTGGGGTGGCCGCCCGGGCCAGCGGCAGGCCCAGCTCCCGGGCCCGCTCCGCCGCCTCGACGTCCAGGTCGTGCACCACCTCCATGTGGTCGGTGATGAACCCGACCGGGACGAGCACCGCGCCCGGCGCGCCGGCCGCGGCCAGCTCGGTCAGCTGGTCGCAGACGTCCGGGCCGAGCCACGGCTGGCTGGGCGGGCCGCTGCGGCTCTGGTAGGCCAGCCGCCACGGATGGTCGCCGGTGGCCGCGCTGACCCGGTCCGCGATGAGCCGGGCCGCCTCGCCCAGCTGGGCCGGGTAGCGGCCGCCGGGCGGCGGGCCGCTGGCCGCCGCCATAGCCGTTGGCACGCTGTGCGCGGTGAACACCAACGGGACCTGCTCGCGAGCGGCGGCCGGCAGCGACCGGATCGCGCGCACGGTGGCGTCGGCGAACGGCTCGATGAAGCCCGGGTGGTTGAAGAAGTGCCGCAGCTTGTCGATCTCCGGTGCGCCCGGGCCGACCTCCGCCCGGGCCCGCTCGATGTCGTCCAGGTACTGGCGGCAGCTGGAATAGGAGCCGTAGGCGGAGGTCACGAACGCCAGCGCCCGGCGTACTCCGGCCGCGGCCATCTCCGCCACCGTGTCCGTCAGGTACGGCGCCCAGTTCCGGTTTCCCCAGTACACCGGCAGGTCAAGGCCGGCCGTCGCGAAGTCCTTGCCGATCGCGGCGAGCAGGTCCCGGCACTGCTGGTTGATCGGGCTGACCCCGCCCGCCGCGTAGTAGTGCTCGGCCACCGCGGCCAGCCGGGCGGGCGGGACACCCCGGCCGCGGGTGACGTTCTCCAGGAACGGCATGACGTCAGCGGGGCCCTCCGGCCCGCCGAAGGACACCAGCAGGAAGCTGTCATAGTCCGGCATGCCATCCATCCAACCAGCCGGCCCGGGCTGCGCCGGCCGGCCAGCTCACCCATAATCCCGGGCGTACTCCTCGGCCAGCGCGAGCACCTCGTTGACGTACCAGGTGGCGTGGTTGTAGGTGAAGATCGCGCCGCGCAGGCCGACTGGCGTGCCGGCCCCGGCCGTGCACAACAGCCGGGCGGCCGACGGGACCGCGTCGAACGGGTCCATGATGTCCGGCGGCCCAGTCTCGCCGAACGCGGTGATCCCCCACTCCGCCCAGGTGGACGGCAGGAACTGCATCGGCCCGAGCGCGCCCGCGCTGGACATGCCCGGGTTGCTGCGGTCTCCGCTCTCGATCTGCCCGATGGCGGCCAGCACGGTCCAGGACATCCCCGGGCAGAACCGGGCCGCCGACTCCTGGAACAGCTGAAGATAGTTGGCGGGGCGTTTGCCGCTGGCCTTCGGGTTGGGCGAAAGCTGCTGCTGCTCCTGGCTGCGCAGGCTGATCACCTGGGCGGACGGGCCCGAGATGTGCTGGACCGCCTTCCGCAGCGCGGCCAGGCTGGCGCCTGGCGCGCTGATCAGCGCAAGCACGCCGGGTATCAGGCCGAGCCCGGCCGAGTACTTGCTGCTCACCAGCGCGCCGATGCCTTCGATGCCGAGCGGGGCCGACCCGCCCAGGATCAGCTGCTCCTGGCCGGCACTGCCCAGCCGGTACGTGCTGCCGGGGTGTAGGTGCCGCTGGCGGGCCAGCGTGTCCGAGGTCACGAAGTGACCGCGCTGCAGCGCGGTCCACAGCCGCTGATTCGAGGCCGTGGCCAGTGGGGTCCAGGACTGGAACTGCGCCGGGTTCACCCCGAGCACGTTGGTCCGGGACTTGCCCAGCTTGATCCGGGCGCCGTCGGCCGACACCATGGTGCGTACGCCGCCGATCCGGGACAGCTTCTTCAGCTGCTCGGCGCTGAGCCCGGCGGGCTCGATGACCAGCAGGTCGGGCAGGAAGATCTGGTGGAACGTGCTGCCCGCGGCGGCGTGCGAGGCCGACGGCGACGGGCTGGCCGCGGCGGGCTGCGGGCCGGTCGGCACGGGATAGGTCCGCACTATCCCGGTGGCCAGCAGGACGAATGCCCCACCGGCCGCCATGATCCGTCCCGTGGGCGATCCAGCGGCTGCGGTCGGCGTTTGGCGCCGGAGTAGGCGTCTCATCGCGCGATCAACCATATAGGCCGGGCCGCCGGGCTGAAAGACCGCCCACCGCGGCGGCCAGAAAAGTGACCTGACTACGGCTTTGCGGTAAGAAGCGCCTTTTGGGGTAGCTGATCCCGCCGCCGGCCGTAGCCTGCGGGTAGGGTCCGGGCATGGTCACCGCAGCAACCCGCTGGCAGAACTGGGCTGGCAACGAGACCGCGGCGCCGCGCCGCGTGCTCACCCCCCGGTCCGCCGCGGAGGTGGCCGAGGCGGTCACCGGGGCCGCCCGGGACGGGCTGACCGTGCGGATGACCGGGTCCGGCCACTCGTTCACCCCGGTCGCGGTGACCGACGGGGTGCTGCTCCGGCCGGACGGCCTGCGCGCGGTGCGCGCGGTGGACCCGGTGGCCGGGCAGGTGACGGTGGCGGCGGGCTGCCCGCTGCGCGAGCTCAACGAGTACCTGTGCAGCCGCGGGCTGGCCCTGCGGAACATGGGTGACATCCAGGAGCAGACGGTGGCCGGGGCCATCCAGACCGGCACCCACGGCACCGGGCGGGACCTGGGCAGCATCGCCGCGCAGGTGACCGCGCTGGAACTGGTCCGGGCCGACGGCGAGCTGGTCACCTGTTCCGCCGAGCAAGACGCCAAGCTGTTCCAGGCGGCCCGGGTCGGGCTCGGCGCGCTCGGCGTGCTGACCGCGGTGACGTTCCGGGTGGTTCCGGCGTTTCTGTTGCAAGCCCGCGAGGAACCCATGAAATGGGCCGAGGTCATCGCCCGGCTGGATGAGCTGACCAGCGAGAACGAGCACTTTGAGTTCTACTGGTTCCCGCACACCGACGGCTGCCTGACCAAGCGGAACAACCCCGCCACCGGCCCGGCCCAGCCGCTGCCCGGCTGGCGCTACCGGCTGGACGACGAGTTCCTGTCCAACACCCTGTTCGGCCTGACCTGCCGGCTGGGCCAGCGCTACCCGGGCAGCATCCCCACGATCAACGGCATCGCCGCCCGGGCGCTGGGCGCGCGGCAGTACACCGACACCTCGCACCGGGTGTTCACCAGCCCGCGCCGGGTCCGGTTCAAGGAACAGGAATACGCGATCCCCCGGGAACAGCTGGCCGCGGCGCTGGCCGAGGTGCGCGCCCTGTTCGCCCGCCGGGACTGGCGGATCAGCTTCCCGATCGAGATCCGGGTAGCGCCCGCCGATGACATCTGGCTGTCCACCGCCTACGGCCGGGCCACCGGCTACATCGCCATCCACGTCTTCCACCGCGCCCCGCACGAGGACTACTTCCGGGAGGTGGAGGCGGTGATGACCGCCGTGGGCGGGCGGCCGCACTGGGGCAAGATGCATACCCGCGACGCAGCGTATCTGGGCGGCGTATACTCTAGGTTCGCTGATTTTGTCGCGCTTCGCGATGATCTTGACCCCGCACGACGGTTCAGCAATGCCTACCTCGATCAGGTGCTAGGTTCCTGAGCCAGACTGCGGACACCCGCCATCACGGCAGGTGACTCGCCCAATTGGCGCCGCTCACGCGGGGCGAATGCAGCGAGCCGACAGCCGGCAGGCTACCCTCCGAACATGAGTCGGGAAGTCCGCCCCGGCACTGCGCCTGGGAGATCCATGCCAGAAGGTAACGCTGCGAAACCACCGACCGTGCCTGGCGGGCCACCGCCAGCCCGGCGGGCCAGCGGCGGCAGCGGCGGCGGCAACGTGCCCCCGAGGCGGCCCTCGCTCGGCGGGGGTGCCCCGGCCCAGGACCGTGAGCTGCGCGCCCAGGGCCGCCAGACCGTGCAGAAACTGCTCGAGGCGGGGCTGGCCGAGTTCGACGAGAACGGCTTCCAGGCCGTCCGGGTGGATGACATCGTGCGCCGGGCCAAGACCTCGCACGGCACCTTCTACCTGTACTTCGCCAACAAGGAAGACCTGTTCAACTCGCTGCTGTCGGACGCGCTGATCGACATGGCCGCGCTGGTTGACGAGTTTCCCGTGGTCACCCGCAACGACGGGGGGCGGGCGGCGCTGCGCAAGTGGGTCAGCGCCTTCTGCGACACCTACGCCGCGCACGCGTCGGTGATCAGGATTCTCAGCCAGGCGGAGATCGTCGGCGAGGAAGTCTTCGGTGACGGCCTGCAAGTTATGTTCCGGCTGTCTGAGGCCATCACCCAGGGCATGACGGCCGCGGCCCGGAACGATGGCAGCGAGCCCCCGCAGGGGCATGCCGAACTCACCGGCGTGGCCCTGCTGATGATGCTGGAACGGATCAACTACCTGCTCACCGTGGAAGTCCGGCTGCCCAGGGAGGAGATGGTGGACCGGCTGACCGCGATCATCTTCGCGGCGTTCCACTTCTCCTGACCTGGCCGGGAGCGGGAGCACGCGGCCATGACCGCCACCCGGGCCCTGGCGCTGCTGCTGCTCATCCTGGGCTCCTGCGCGATCGCCGGGCTGGCCCGCAGGCGCGGCGGGGCCGCGCCGATCGTGCTGGTGCTGGCCGGGGTGGCCGCGTCCTACATCCCGGGCGTGCCTGAGTTCCGGCTGCAGCCTGACGTCATCCTGTTCCTGGTGCTGCCGCCGCTGGTCTACACCACCGCGCTGGAGAGCTCGTATCTCAATCTGCGGGACAACCTGCGCACGCTCACCCTGCTGTCCGTTGGGCTGGTGCTGTTCACCGCGTTCGTAGTCGGCGGCGCCACCTGGCTGGCCGTGCCCGGGCTGTCGCTGGCCGCCGCGTTCACGCTGGGCGCGATTCTCTCCCCGACCGACGCGGTCACTACGGCCAGCATCGGGCGGCGGCTGCACCTGCCCCGGCGGCTGCTCACCGTGATCACCGGCGAGAGCATGCTGAACGACGGCACAGCGCTCACCCTGTACGCGGTCGCGGTCAGCGCCGCGGCCACCACCGTGGCCACCCCGTCACCCCTCGATGACGTGCGCAGCCTGGTGTTCGTCAGCGCGGGAGGGGTGGCTGTTGGGCTGGTCCTCGGGGTGCTCATCCACCGGATCCGGCTCCGGCTGCGTGACCCGCTGCTGGAGAGCGCGCTGTCGCTGCTCGCCCCGTTCACCGCCTACCTGGCCGCCGACTCGCTGCACGTGTCCGGGATCCTGTCCGTCGTGGTGGCCGGCCTGTACCTGGGCCATCACGCGGGCCAGGCGCACTTCGCCACCCGGCTGCAGGACATGGCCGTCTGGCGGGTGGCCACGTTCGTGCTCGAATCGGTGGCCTTCGCGCTGATTGGCCTGCAGCTCCGGCCGGTGCTGCAGGACCTGGGCAACCGCAACCCGGGGCGGCTGGCCGACGAGGCGGCCATCGTGCTCGGCGCGGTCATCCTGGCCCGGATCGCCTGGGTGATCCCGTCCGTCTACCTGCCGCGGTGGCTGGTGCCCAAGATCAGGAAAACCGACCCCGCGCCGGGCTGGCCGGCCACCCTGGTGCTGTCCTGGGCCGGGCTGCGCGGCGTCATCTCGCTGGCCGCCGCGGCCGCGCTGCCCGCCGACGTGCCGCAGCGCAGCCTACTGGTGTTCCTGACGTTCACCACCGTGCTCGGCACGCTGCTGGTGCAGGGGCTCACCTTGCCCCGGCTGATCCGCTGGCTGGGGGTACGCGCCGGGCCCGGCGAAGAGCGGGCCGACGCGGCGGCCGAGGTGGCCGCGCAGCAGGCCGCCTCCGAGGCCGGGCTGCGCCGACTGGACCAGCTGGCCGCCCAGGATCCGGGTGCGGCCCCGCCCGAGGTCGTCGACCGGCTCCGGCGGCTGGCCGGGTACCGGCAGGCCGGGGCGCGGGAGCGGCTGCCCGGCGGCGAGCCGGCCGAGCGGGAAACCGCCCCGTCCGCCGCGTTCCGGCGGCTGCGCCGGGAAATGACGGTCGCCGAGCGGGCCGAGCTCATCCGGCTGCGTGACCAGCGGCGGATCGACGACGAGGTGCTCGACGAGATGCTGCGCCAACTCGACCTGGAGGAAGCCATGCTGTCCCGGGACGAATGGGACATGGCGGGCGGCGACCCCGGCCCGGGCGCCGGCTGACCAGGTCACCGCGACACGGCAGGCAGAATCGAAGAGTGCGATTCCTGACCGGGCGGCTGCCCGCCCACGACCTGACCTATAACGACGTCTTCCTGGTGCCCAGCCGCTCCGCGGTGGCGTCCCGGCTGGACGTCAGCCTGGCCACCCAGGACGGCAGCGGGACCACCATCCCCATCGTGGTGGCCAACATGACCGCGGTGTCCGGCCGCCGGATGGCCGAGACGATGGCCCGCCGCGGCGGCCTGGCCATCCTGCCCCAGGACATCCCGGCCGACGTGGTGGCCGAGGTGGTGTCCTGGGTGAAGAGCCGGGACCTGGTGCACGACACGCCGATCACCCTCGGCCCGGCGGACACCACCGGCGAGGCGCTCACTCTGCTGCCCAAGCGGGCGCACGGCGCCGTGATCGTGGTGGAGAACGGCCGCCCGGTCGGCGTGGTGACCGAGTCGGACTGCACCGGGGTGGACCGGTTCACCCAGCTCCGCAACGTCATGTCCAGCGAGGTCCTCACGCTGCCGGCGGGCACCGACCCGCAGCGGGCGTTCAGCATGCTGCATGATGGCCGGCACCGGCTCGCGCCGGTGGTGGATGAGGCGGGCCGGTGCGTGGGCATCCTGACCCGGACCGGTGCGCTGCGCGCCACGCTGTACCAGCCGGCCACCGACCCGGGCGGCCGGCTCCGCGTCGGCGCCGCGCTGGGCATCAACGGGGACGTGGCGGCCAAGGCCAAGCTGCTGCTCGATGCCGGGGTGGACGTGCTGGTGGTGGACACCGCGCACGGTCACCAGGACAAGATGATCAGCGCGCTGCACGCGGTCCGCGGGGTGAGCCCGCAGGTCCCGGTGGCCGCGGGGAACGTCGTCACCGCGGCGGGCGTGGCCGACCTGGTCGCCGCGGGCGCGGACATCGTCAAGGTGGGCGTCGGGCCGGGCGCGATGTGCACCACCCGGATGATGACCGGGGTGGGGCGGCCGCAGTTCAGCGCGGTGCTGGAGTGCGCCGAGGAGGCCCGGCGGCTGGGCGCGCACGTGTGGGCCGACGGCGGCGTCCGGCACCCCCGGGACGTGGCCCTCGCGCTGGCCGCGGGCGCGTCCAACGTGATGATCGGCTCGTGGTTCGCAGGCACCTACGAGTCGCCGGGCGACAGTTTCCGCGACCCGGACGGCCGGCTGTACAAGGAGAGCTTCGGCATGGCGTCGGCCCGGGCGGTGCGGCTGCGCACCGCGGCCGACTCCTCGTTCGAGCGGGCCCGCAAGGAACTGTTCGAGGAGGGCATCTCGACCGCGCGGATGTACCTGGACCCGCAGCGCCCCAGCGTGGAGGATCTGCTCGACGCGGTCACCGCCGGGCTGCGCAGCGCGGCCACCTACGCGGGCGCGGCCAACCTGGACGAGTTCCACCAGCGCGCGGTCGTCGGCGTGCAGAGCGCGGCCGGCTACACCGAAGGCCAGCCCCTCCCGACGAGCTGGTAGCCATCAGCGCGGTGACTTGTACCCCACCCGCGGGGCACAACTCACCGCGCTGATGCGTCCGGGGCGAGGTCGAGGAGGACTTTGCCGCGCGGGCCCGGCGGGTCCGGGTCCCGCAACGCGTCCAGCGCGGCAGCCCAGTCACGCAGCGGGAAGCGGTGGGTGACCAGGAAGGCCAGGCTGAGCAGGCCCGCGTTGAGCAAGGTGACCACCTGGCGCCACGCGGCCGAGGTGTAGCCGAAGCTGGCCCGGATGGTCAGGTCGTTGTTGACCAGGTCATCCACGGGCACCGCGGCGGTGGCGCCGTGCGGCGGCAGGCCGAGCAGCAGCACCGTGCCGCCGCGGCGCGCCGCGGCCAGCGCGGTGAGCACCGCGCCGGTGGCCCCGGCCGCCTCCACCACCAGGTCGTAGCCGCCCCCGGGCGCCACCGGGTCGGTCTCGAACCGGGCCGCGCCCGCGGCCTCGGCCAGCCCGGCCTGGGCCGGGCGGCGGCCGAGCAGCACGATCTCGGCCGGGGACCACAGCCGGAGCAGCCGCACCGCCAGCAGCGCCACCGTGCCGTCCCCGACCACCAGCGCCCGCGCGCCCGGCTGGACCGCGACGCTGGCCAGCCCCCGGTAGACCACCGCGGCCGGCTCGACCAGCGCGCCATCCGCCAGGCTCACCCGGTCCGCCAGCGGGTGCACCAGCGACTCGCCGACCACCGCGTACCCGGCGGCCGCCCCATCCCGGGTGAACCCCATCTCGTCGTACGTCGCGCACAGGTTGGTCGCCCCAGCCCGACATTTTGCGCAACGCCCGCACGGCACGATGCCCTCGGCCACCACCCGGGCGCCCGGGGCCAGTGAGCCGGCTCCGCCGGCCAGCACCGTCCCGCTCCACTCGTGCCCGAGCACCAGCGGGTAGCGGACATAGGCGGGGTCGATCCGGCCGGCCACGATGTCCAGGTCGGTGCCGCACAGCCCGGCCACGTCCGGCCGGATCAGCAGCTCACCGGGCCCGGGCACGGGCCGGTCCCGCTGCTCCAGGCTGAGCTGGCCGGGCGCGGCCACGACCAGGGCGCTGCGCGCCGGTTCGACGGGCGCGGCCGGGGCGACGGTCTGCGCTTCGGCCATCGGTCAGGGCCCTTCCGAGCGGTACGGCGCGCCACCGAGCAGCGCGGACACCCGGTCGGCGTAGCTGCGCACCGCCCGGCCCAGTTCCTCGATCCGCCAGGCGGGCAGGTCGCCCTTGATCCCGGTCACGCTGACCGCGCCGGCACAGCCGCCGTCGTGGCCGAAGAACGCCGCCCCGGCGCAGAACACGCCCTCGGCGTCCTCCTCGTCGTCCACCGCGAAGCCGAGCCGCCGGGCGGCGGCCAGGTTGTCCAGCAGCGTGTCGATGTCGGTGATGGTGTGCGCGGTGCGCGGGGCCAGCCCGGTCGCCGCGCAGATCCGGCGCACCTCCGGCTCGGGCAGGGTGGACAGGATGGCCTTCCCGGCGGCCGAGGCGTACGGCACCTCGCGCTGGCCCAGCGGGGTGTAGAAGCGGACGCTGCCCGGCCCGTCCACCCGGGCGATGAACACCGGGTAGCCCGCCTCGGGGACCGCGATCCGCGCGGTCATCTTCGTCGTCTCGGACAGCTCGTCGAGCACTGGCCTACATATGTCGCCTAGCGGGAGCTGCCTGCTCACGATGTCGCCCAGCCGGATCAGCGCGGTGCCCAGCGTGTACCGCGGCCCGGGCCGCGCGTCGCGCAGGAAGCCGAACAACTCCAGGGTCCGGGCCAGCGCCAGCGTGGTGCTCTTGGACGCGCCCAGCGCGCTGGCCAGCTCGCTGAGCGTCTGACCCTCGGCCGGGCCATCGGCCACGATGCCGACCAGGCGCAGCGCCCGGGCCACGCTGTGCACCGTGTACCGGCCCGCCGCCTGGTCCTGCTGCGGCCCCACCGGCTGGCCGTCCTGCCGCGAACCCACCGGCTCACCGTCCCGCGCCATCCCCACCTGCTCACCTCTCACACCGTTGTTCGGTACAGCCGAACGCTCATTCTGTTATGGTAGCGAGTCCAAAACGGCCTTGACATGGGTAAATGCGGGTGATTCCATGTCGGCGTGATTCTATATCACAAAACGTTGTTCGGGACAACCGAACACCTACCCCGGAGCGTGGCCCGGGCCGCGGCCGCCAGGCAGCGGCTGGCGGGCTGGCTGGGCGAGCACCCGGAGGTGGCCGCCGTGGTGCTCACCGGCCCGGCCGCCGTGGCCTGGGCCACCGGCGCGGTGGCACCCCCGGTGGACCGCACCGCCACGGTGGACCTGGTCTGGGTGGTGGCCACCCGGTCGTCGGCCGCGCTGGTCACGACCGAGGTGGAGGCCGACCGGGTGGCCGAGGAGTACCAGCCGCGGCAGCACGGTTTCGCTGACCTGGCCACCGTTCCGTGGTACGACCCGGACGGCTTCACCCGGGCCGCGCAGGACATCGCCGGGGCGCCCGCCGCCCAGCTGGCCGCGGACGGGCATCCCGGGTTCGGCCAGGACGCGGCCGACGACCTGCGCGCGCTCCGGCTCGCGCTGTCCCCCGCCGAGCAGCAGGACCTGCGCGCGCTCGGCGCCGACGCGGCGGACGCGCTGCAGCAGGCGCTGGCCAGCTGGCGGCCGGGCGAGCGGGACCTGGACGTGCAGGCCCGGGTGGCCGCGGTGCTCGAATCCCGGGGCGCGGACACGCCGGTGCTGATCGTCGGCGGGGACGACCGGGTGCGCCGGTTCCGGCACCCGATGGCGGCCGGGGTGCCGGTCCGCCGGCTGGTCATGGCCGTGGTGGTGGCCCGGCGCGGCGGGCTGCACGCCGCGGCCACCCGGTTCGCGTCGGCTGGGCCAGTGGACACGGAGTTCGCCGCGCTGCGCGCCCGGGTGCTGCGCATCGAGCGGGACACGCTCGCCGCGTCCGGGCCGCCGCACCGGTACGGGACCGTGCTGGCCGTGCTGGCCAGCAGCTACACCAGGGAGGGCGCCCCAGGCGGCTGGGCCGGGCACTACCAGGGCGGCCCGATCGGCTACGCGCAGCGCGAGTTCGAGATCGCGCCGGTGCAGCACGACTCCCGCTGGTACGCCACCCCGGTGGCCTACGGCCACGCGGTCGCGTGGAATCCCAGCCTGCCCGGCGGGGCCAAGGCCGAGGACACCTACCTGGTGAGCGAGACCGGCCTGCGCCGGGTGACCACGGCGGCGGACGGCCCGGGACCGGGCTGGCCAGCCGAGGACGAGGACGACGACGTGATACCGCCACGCCCGGCGGTCCTGGAGGTGGCGTAGTGACGCTCGGTGCTGAGCAATCCGTGGACGGGAAGGCCGTCCGGCTGACCGGCGCCCAGGTGCTGGCCGCCCGCGGCATCGCGGCCGAGCCGGCCCCCGCGCGCAGCCCGGCGCGGTTCCCGGACGGGGCGGACTTCCGCATCGAGATCCCGAGCGTCGAGGGGCCGGCCGTGCTGCGGGCCGTGGTCGAGCAGGCCGCGGCCGAGGGCATCACGGTCAACCGGGTGTCCCAGGGCAGCGGGGCGATGCTGCTGTCCGGCAGCGAGCTCGCCGAGCTGGCCGCGATCGGCGCCGACCACGGCCTGGAGGTATCCCTGTTCGTCGGGCCGCGCGAGGAGTGGGACATCGGCAGCCTGGCCCAGTCGGCCGAGGGCCCGTCCCGGGGCGGGCTGATCCGGGGCGCCCGGCAGCTCCGGTACGCGGTGGACGACGTGCTGCGCGGGGTCGAGCACGGCATTCGCGGCTTCCTGGTGGCCGACACCGGGCTGCTGGAACTGCTGGCCGGGATGCAGCGGGACGGCGAGATCCCGGCCTCGGTGGTGTGGAAGGTGTCGGCCATGCTCGCCCCGGCCAACCCGGTGACCGCCCGCCAGCTGGAGCGGCTCGGCGCGGGCACGGTCAACGTGCCGTCCGACCTGACCGCGGGCCAGCTGGCCGAGCTGCGCGCGGCCACGTCGCTGCCCATCGACCTGTACGTGGAGACGCCCAGCTCGATGGGCGGCGTGGTGCGCGGCCACGAGGCGGCCGAGCTGGTCGCGGCGGCCGCGCCGATGTACGTGAAGTTCGGCCTGCGCAACTCCCGGCCGCTGTATCCCAGCGGGCTGCACCTGGTCGGGGAAGCGGCGGCCATCGCCCGGGAGAAGGTGCACCGGGCCGCGGTGGCGCTGGAGTGGATGGAGCTGGCCGACCTGGGCCTGGTCCAGTCCGCGCCCGGGGCACCGGGCCTGGGCATCCCGGAGCGCGCCCGGTGACCGCCCCGCCCGCGCCAAAGGGCCGCGCCGCCGACTGGACTGACGAGCGACGAGCGCAGCGAGGAGCGAGGAGGGAAGGAGGCAGTGAAGAGGGATGGGGAGGTGGGCGGGGGCCCGGAGGCGCAAAGCTACGCAGTGACGCCTGGCTGCGCGGCGACGACGAGGTCGCGCTGGCGCACCGGGTGGCGTTCGCCGCGGCCGGCCACCAGGTGACCGCGGACGGTGGCCGCCCGGTGATCGGCATCGCCAACTCGGCCAGCGAGCTGAACCCGTGCAACCTGCCGCTGCGCGCGCTGGCCGGCCCGGTCCGGGACGGGATCCAGCAAGCCGGTGGCATCCCGGTCGAGTTCGGCTCGATCTCGCTCGGCGAGGACCTGATGAAGCCGAGCGCGATGCTGTACCGGAACCTGCTGGCCATCGAGATCGAGGAGATCATCCGCAGCAACCCGCTGGACGGGATCGTGCTGCTGGCCGGCTGCGACAAGACCGTGCCCGGAGCGATCATGGGCGCGGCCAGCGCCGACCTGCCCATGGTCGTGGTGACCAGCGGCGCCCGGGCGCCGGCCACGTTCCGCGGCCGGCGGATCGGCTCGGGCAGCGACCTGTGGCGGCTGTGGGACGAGCGGCGGGCCGGCCGCCTGGACGACGCGGGCTGGCGCGAGCTGGAACGCTGCCTGGGCTGCGCGGCCGGCACCTGCAACACGATGGGCACCGCGTCCACCATGGCCATCCTGGCCGAGACGCTGGGGCTGATGATCCCCGGTTCGGCCACCATCCCGGCCGGCGATCCGCGCGGCGCGGCGGCCGCGGCCGAAGCGGGCCGGGTCGCGGTGCACGCGGTGCTGGCCGGGCGGCGGCCGTCGGCCGTGCTGACCGCGGCCGCGTTCGGCAACGCGATCCGGATGCTGCACGCTATCGGCGGCTCGACCAACGCGGTCATCCACCTGGCCGCGATGGCCGGCCGGGTCGGCGTCCCGCTACCGCTGGACGAGCTGGGCCGGCTGGGCGCCGGGGTCCCGGTGCTGGCCGACGTCGAGCCTTCCGGCGCTGGGCTCCTGCCCGACCTGGACGCGGCTGGTGGGGTGCCGGCCCTGCTCCGCGAGCTGGACGGGCTGGTGGACCCCGCGGCGGCCACGGTGACCGGGACCAGCATCGGCCAGCTCGCCGCATCCGCACCTGCCGCCACGGGGGCGATCCGGTCCACGGCACTGGCGTTGGGCAGAAATGGGTCTTTCGCCGTGGTGCGCGGGACGCTGGCGCCGGACGGTGCGGTGCTGAAGACCTCAGCCGCCACGCCCCGGCTGCTCCGGCACCGCGGGCCGGCCCTGGTCTTCCACGGGTACGACGAGATGCGCCGCCGGGTCGAGGACCCGGCGCTGCCGGTCACCCCGGACAGCGTGCTGGTGCTGGCCGGCTGCGGCCCGGTCGGGGTACCCGGGATGCCGGAGTGGGGCATGATCCCGATTCCGGCCAAGCTGGCCACGGAGGGGGTCACCGACATGGTGCGGGTGACCGACGCCCGGATGAGCGGGACCAGCTTCGGCACCGTGTTCCTGCACGCCGCGCCGGAAGCGGCGGTCGGCGGCCCGCTGGCGCTGGTGCGGGACGGCGACCCGGTCGAGGTGGACGTGGCGGCCGGCCGGCTGGACCTGGCCGTGCCCGCGGCGGAGCTGGCCCGGCGCCGCGCGCAGTGGTCGCCACCACCCTCGCCGCACCTGCGCGGCTGGCCCGCGCTGTACCGCGACCACGTGCTGCAGGCACCGGACGGTTGCGACCTGGACTTCCTGCGGGCCCCGACGAAGGAGCACCGCCGGTTCGTGGAGCCAGTCGTCGGGAGGTCCTGAGCTGACCAGGACCGCCGGCCGGCCCCGCGGACCCAGTTATCGAGGCACAAGCGAGAGGAGATAGCCGTGAGACGCTGGAAGGTGCTGGCTACCGTGGCCGCGGTGGCCCTGGTGGCGACCGCGTGCGGCAACAGTGGGGGCGGGGGGAGCAGCGGCTCGACAGCTGGCCCGGTCACGCTCACCATCTGGGAGAACTACGGCACCGAGCAGAACGCGACCGCGCTGAAGAACCTGGCCAAGGCGTTCGAGAAGCTGCACAAGAACGTCACCGTCAACGTGGTGAGCCAGCCTGCGGACAACTACTTTGCCCTGCTGCAGGCGGCCGCCGTGTCCAAGACCGGCCCGGACCTGGCGGTCATGTGGACCGGGCTGTTCACCCTGCAGTACAAGGACTTCCTGACCAACCTGAAGGGCAAGATCCCCGCCGCCGACCTGGCCCGGATCGACCCGGACGCGCTCAAGTGGACCTCGGATCACTTCGACGCGGCCAACGGGCCGTACGTGATCCCGCTGGAGAACCAGTTCTACATCGGCTTCTACAACAAGGCCGCGTTCAGCAAGGCCGGGGTCACCGCGGTGCCGACCGACTGGACCCAGTTGTTCGCCGCCTGCCAGAAGCTGAAGAAGGCCGGCTACATGCCGCTGACCTACGGCAACGGCGGCCAGCCGCTGGGCGCCGAGTTCTACCCCTGGTACGACATGAGCTACATGATGATCGGGGCGCACCCGGTGACCAACTGGCAGCAGCTGTACAGCGGCCAGATCCCGTGGACCTCGACGGCCAACGTGGACCAGCTGAACAACTGGGCCAAGCTGAAGAGCGCTGGCTGCACGAACACCGACGTGCTGACCAAGACGAACAACCTGGGTGACTTCGAGTCCGGCAAGGCCGCGATGATGGTGGACGGCACCTGGGACACGCAGAAGTTCACCAGCGCGCTCGGGTCCAAGGTGGCCGCGTTCGTGCCGCCGTTCTCCTCGACGCCGATCAAGGGCGTGGTGGACTTCGCCGGCGATGGCCTGTCCATGACCAGCTACAGCCAGCACCAGGCCGAGGCGCTGCAATTCCTGGAGTTCATGACCACGACGCAAGCCGCGCAGATCATCAACGCAGCCGGGCTGATCCCGGCCATCAACGGGGTCAGCACCAGCAACCCGGTGAACCAGCAGATGCTGAACTTCGTCAGCCAGGATCACATGACGGCGTATCCGATGCTGGACAACGTGGTACAGGGCAACGTGGTGAACACCGGCAGCAAGGAACTGCCCTCGGTGCTGAACGGCAGCATCAGCCCCAAGTCGGCGCTGGGCAGCATGCAGACCACGTTCGGCCAACTGCCGTCCGACCAGCGCGGCACCAGCTACCCGTGATGCCCTGGTGAGTATTTCGGAGGCGACATCGCGGCTGGCCCGGGGCGCTCCCCCGGGCCAGCCCGCCCGCCGTTCGCGGAGCAAGCTGGCCCGGCGCCGGCGCCGGGCGGGCATCCTGCTGTCGCTGCCCGCCGTGATCGTGGTGGTCGCGCTGCTCGGCATCCCGATCGGGCAGGCGGTCTACTACTCGATGACCAACTGGAACGGGCTGACCGCGCAGTGGGTCGGGCCGAGCACGTACTCCACCGCGCTGACCGACCCGATCTTCTGGCGGGTGATCCAGAACAACGCGCTGCTGCTGCTGGCCATCCCGTTCGCCATCGGCATCCCGCTAGGGATCGCCGCGCTGCTCAACGAGCACGTCCGCGGCTGGCTGTTCTTCCGCTCGGCGTACTTCCTGCCCACCGCGGTGTCCTGGGTGGTCATCGGCATGGTGGCGGTGCAGTTCTTCGCGCTGAACGGGCTGCTGAACAAGTTGCTGGCCGCGGTCGGCCTGGGCTCGGTGCAGACCAACCTGCTGGCCGGCCAGCGCACCGCGCTGCTCGCCCTGGCCATCACGTTCATCTGGTCCATGCTCGGCACCAACACGATCATCTTCCTGACCGGGATGGCCACCCTGGACCCGACGCTGCTGGAGGCGGCCCGGGTGGACGGGCTGAAACGGCGGCAGATCTTCTTCCGGGTCACCCTGCCGCTGCTCAAGCGGTTCGTCCAGTTCTCCTTCGTGATCACGGTGATCAGCGCGTTCTCCGCACTGTTCAGCCTGATCTTCGTGATGACCAACGGCGGGCCCGGATTCGGCACCACCACGCTGGAGTTCTTCGTCTACCAGTCGGCGTTCTCGCTCGGCCAGTTCGGCACCGGCGCGCTGTACGGGATCATCCTGTTCGTGATCATGATTGTGGTCGGCCTGGTGCAGCTGCGGCTGATCCGGTCCGAGGACGGGGAGGGCTGGTAGATGGCGGCTTCCGCGGCGGCTGAGCCGACGGCGGCTGGGCCGGCCGCGGCGCCGGCTGGGCCGACCCGGAAGCGGGCGCTGCGGGCCCGGCGGCGCGGTCGAGTCGGCCTGGTCTTCCTGATCATGACCCTGATCGCGGTGGTCATGCTGTACCCGTTCTGGTACCTGCTGAACAACGCGTTCCGCAACCAGACCCAGTTCAGCGAGCAGCGTGGGCATTCGGCGGTGAGCTGGCACCAGCTGTTCAGTGAGCTGCCGGTAGGCCGGGAACTGCTCAACTCCACGCTGATCTGCCTGCTGTCGATCCTGATCATCCTGGCCGTGTCCAGCACCGCCGGGTTCGCGTTCGCCAAGCTCCGGTACCGGGCGAGCGGGTGGGTATTCCTGGGCGTGGTGGCCGCGCTGATGGTGCCGCTGCAGTCGATCATCATCCCGGAGTACGTGAACCTCGGGAAGCTCGGGCTGATCAACACGTACCTGGGCGCCATCCTGGTCTACGTCGCGCTGGGCACGCCGTTCGCCACGTTCCTGATGGCCACCTACTACCGCGGCATCTCCGACGACCTGATCGAGGCCGCGGTGATGGACGGGCTCAGCTACGAGCGGACGTTCTTGCGCATCGCGCTGCCGCTGTCCTGGCCGGCCATCGCCACGGTGACCGTGCTCCAGTTCATCCAGATCTGGGACGACCTGCTGGTCGGGCTGCTGTTCCTGCAGAACCCGCAGCAGCGCACCATCACCGTGGGGCTGGCCGCCCTGTCGGCGGGGCGGACCACCAGTATCCCCGTGCTGATGGCAGGCTCGTTCATCAGCGCTGTGCCCGCGATCGTGGTGTTCCTGATCTTCCAGCGGTACCTGGTGCGCGGGCTGACCCTAGGGATGGGCAAATGAACGCGTCATGGGATGTGGCCTGGGAGGTAGCCGTGCGGGCCCAGGCCGAGGTGGGTGAGCGGCCGTTCTGGGATGCCGCCGTGGACGCCCTGATGTGGGTGGACATCCTGGCCGGGCACCTGCACCGGTACCGGCCGAGTTCGGGTGACTCGGTATTCCACACCGCTGGGGTGGCGGTCGGCGCGGCCGCGCCGCGGGCCGGCGGGGGGTATGTGCTAGCCGCGGCGGACGGGTTCCGGCTGGTCGGGGCGGACGGGCAGCCGGCTGGCGGGCCGTGGCGGCCGGCCGGCCAACTGGCCGACGTCCGGTTCAACGACGGGGCGTGTGATCCGGCGGGGCGGTTCTGGGCAGGCACGGTGGCCGGGGACCGGCGGGCCGGCGCGGGCGCGCTCTACCGGCTCGACCCGGCCGGCCAGATCTCGGTGGTGCTGGACGGGGTGACCGAGTCCAATGGGCTGGGCTGGAGCCCGGACGGCGGCACGTTCTACTACATCGACTCCGGTGAGGCGCGGCCGCGGATCCGTGCTTTTTCGTGTGACATGGCGGCGGGCACGCTCGGCGAAGCCCGGGATCTGGTCCAGCCGTCGCCGTCGCAGGGCATCCCGGACGGCCTGGTGGTGGACGCGGACGGCTGCCTGTGGGTGGCGTTCTGGGGCGGCGGCGCGGTGCGTCGGTACGCGCCGGACGGTTCGCTGCTGGCCGAGTTGCCGGTGCCGGTGAGCCAGCCGTCCTGCCCGGCGTTCGGCGGGCCGGCCCTCGAGGATCTGTACGTCACCACGGCCTGGGAGAACATGACCACGGCGCAGCGGGCCGCGGAGCCGCTGGCCGGGCATCTGCTGCACACCCGGGTCGCCGGGGTGCGCGGCCTGGCCGTCGGCCAGTTCGGCGGGTAGGCCGGCGGCTAGGTCGGCGCGTAGTTCGGCGGATAGGGAGACGCAGTGTCGGAGATCGTGCTCGACGGCATCACCAAGCGGTACCAGGACGGGACCACCGCGGTCCGGTCGCTGGACCTGTCCATCGCCGACGGTGAGCTGATGGTGCTGGTCGGCCCGTCCGGGTGCGGGAAGACCACCGCGCTGCGCATGGTGGCCGGCCTGGAAGAGATCACCGACGGCACGATCCTGATCGACGGCCAGCCGGTCAACGACATGGAGCCGCGAGACCGGGACATCGCCATGGTGTTCCAGAGCTACGCGCTCTACCCGCACCTGACCGTGCGGGACAACATGGCGTTCAGCCTGAAGTACCGGAAGACGCCGAAGCCGGAGATCCGCCGCCGGGTGGACGAGGCCGCGCGCATCCTCGAACTGGAGGAACTGCTCGGGCGCAAGCCGCGGCAGCTATCCGGCGGGCAGCGGCAGCGGGTCGCCATGGGCCGGGCCATCGTCCGCCAGCCGCGTGCGTTCCTGATGGACGAGCCGCTGTCCAACCTGGACGCCAAACTGCGGGTGCAGATGCGGGCGGAGATCGCCAAGCTGCAGCGTTCGCTCGGCGTGACCACCATTTATGTCACGCACGACCAGATCGAGGCGATGACCCTGGGCAGCCGGGTGGCGGTGCTGCGGCACGGGGTGCTGCAGCAGGTCGCCGCGCCGCAGGAGCTGTACCAGCGGCCGGCCAACCTGTTCGTGGCCGGGTTCATCGGGTCACCGGCGATGAACCTGATCGAGGCCAGCCTGGAACCGGCTGACGGCGGTCCTGAGGTGGTCTTCGGCCCGCACCGGCTGCCGGTGCCCGCAGCGGTGCTGCGGGAGCACGCGACCCTGTCCAGCTATCTCGGCCGGAAGGTGGTGCTGGGCATCCGGCCGGAGCACCTGGAGGACGCCGCACTGGTCCCGGACGCGGCGCCCGAGTCGGTGCTCGACGTGACCGTGGAACTGCGTGAGGAACTCGGCGCCGAGGTCAACGCGCACTGCACGGTGGGAGCGCCGCCGGTGCGGGTGGCTGGGGTCGCCATCGGCGACACGGAGCCGGACGCGGCCGAGATCGAGGAGGTGCCGCAGATCCCGGCGCTCGTCGCCCGGCTGGACCCGCGGACCGCGATCCGCGAGGGCCAGCCCGCGCGGGTGCATGTGGACCTGTCGTCACTGCATTTCTTCGACCCCGACACCGGGGACAGCCTGCGCGGCTAGCGGCTGCCGCGTGACCCACTGGGCGATCCGGTCCAGCAGCGGGTCTTCGGCGGCCGACTCCGCGTGGCCGAACCCCGGCTCGATCCACAGCTCCTTGGGCTCCCGGGCCGCGTCATACAGTCGGTGGCCGTGGTCGACGGGGAAGTACAGGTCCTTGTCGCCGTGCACGATCAGCAGCGGGATGGGCGAGATCAGCGCGGCCGCCTCGTCGGGCGGCATCGGCACCGGGTTCCAGCCGACCGGGCTGATCCGGGTCTTCAGCCAGGTCTTGGTGATGACCCGGCCCAGCCGGCGCTCGACCGCCCAGTGCACCCGGCGCATCGGCACCGTGCCCCGGTAGTACCAGTGCCCCGGCCCGCTGACCGAGACGGCGGCGTCCAGCCCGCCGATCAGCCCGGCGTAGCGCAGCACCACCGACGCCCCCATGGAGAACCCGACCGCGGCGATCCGCTGGTAGCCGAGCTCGCGCGCGTACCGCACAGCCACGTCCAGGTCCTTGATCTCCCGGTCGCCGACGGTGGACAGCCCACCGGACCGGCCGTGGCCGCGGAAGTCGAAGCTCACCACCCCGCCGGCCTGGCGCAACCGGCTGGCCACCTTCCAGACCGCGCCGTGTTGCCAGGACAAGGTAAACCCATGCGCCAGGACGAACGCGGTGCCCTGGTCGCCGGGCAGGTGCACGGTGTCGATGGGGACGCCGTCGTCGGTCACCAGGGTCAGCGCCTTCACCACGGGTCCGCTCATGATTCCATTCTGCGTGACGCATGGTCCCGTCGGCCGCGCCCCGATATGAGAGCCTCATCACTGGAGGTGGGTACGTGAAGATCGGCTTGCAGATTCCTGACTTCACCGCGCCGGGCGGCCCGGCCCGGCTCGGCGCGGACCTGGCTACGGTGGCCCGCACCGCGGACGACGCGGGTTTTGACTATCTCGCGGTGATGGACCACTTCTTCCAGATCGGGATGATCGGCCCGCCCGACCGGGAGATGCTCGAGGCGTACACCACGCTCGGCTACCTGGCCGGGCACACCTCGCGGGCCAGGTTGCTGACGCTGGTCACCGGGGTGATCTACCGGCATCCGGGCATCCTGGTCAAGATGGTGACAACGCTGGACGTGCTGTCCGGCGGCCGGGGCGGGCTGGGTATCGGCGCGGCCTGGAACGACGAGGAGTCGCGCGGGCTGGGCGTCCCGTTCCCGCCGCTGGCCGAGCGGTTCGAGCGGCTGGAGGAGACGCTGCAGATCTGCCTGCAGATGTGGCGCGGCGACGAGAGCCCGTACCACGGCCGGCACTACCAGCTGGAACGGCCGCTGAACTCGCCCCAGCCGCTGACCAGGCCGCACCCGCCGATCCTGATCGGCGGCGGCGGTGAGCGGAAGACGCTCCGGCTGGTCGCCGAGTACGCCCAGGCCTGCAACCTGTTTCCCGGCCCGGACCTGGCCCACAAGCTCGACGTGCTGCGCGGGCACTGCGAGGCGGTCGGGCGGGACTACGACGAGATCGAGAAGACCTGTTACTTCATCTACGACGTGGGATCCAAGGGCGAGAAGGCGCAAGAGGTGGTGGACCAGCTCGGTGCGCTGGCCGAGATGGGCTTCGGCGCGGCGATCGGCGCGGTGGCGGGCGTCTGGGACGTCACGCCGCTGGAGATCATCGGCAGCAAGGTGATCCCCGCCGTCGCCAGCCTCTGACGCAATCTGGGGCTCGTCTCGGCGTTCTGCTCTGGAATCGTGAGTGGGCTTCGGTCCGAGCGGCTGCGGGTGGTACAACGGCAGAGCCGCATCCAGCCTTGCTCACCACGGGAGCCCCCATGTCCATCCTGAGTGACCTGACCGAGGCGATCCGGGACGGCAGCATCGACGTCATCGACCTGACCGCGCCGCTATCCGACACCACCCCGGTGATCAAGCTGCCGGAGCCGTTTGGCAACACGGCCACGTTCGCGCTGCACGAAATCAGCCGGTACGACGATCGCGGCCCCGCCTGGTACTGGAACGACATCTCGACCGGCGAGCACACCGGCACCCACTTCGACGCTCCGGTGCACTGGGTGACCGGCAAGGACGGGGCCGACGTGGCCCAGGTCCCGGTGCGCCGGCTGATCGCCCCCGCGGTCGTGCTCGACTTCACCGCGCAGGCCGCCGCCGACCCGGACTTCCTGCTGGAGATCGAGCATGTCCAGCAGTGGGAGGCCACCCACGGCCCGCTGCCGCAGGGCGGCTGGCTGCTCTACCGGACCGGCTGGGACGCGCGCTCGGCCAGCCAGGAAGCGTTCCTCAACGCCAGCGAGACCGGCCCGCACACCCCCGGGATCTCGGTGGCCTGCGCCCAGTGGCTGGCCGGCCGGGCGGAGCTGATCGGCCTGGGCGTGGAGACGGTCGGCACCGACGCGGGCACGGCGCACTCGTTCGACCTGCCGTTCCCATGCCACGCGTCGCTGCTCGGCGCCGGCAAGTACGGGCTCACCCAGCTGCAGAACCTGGCCCGGCTGCCCGCCCGGGGCGCGGTGGTAATCACCGGCCCACTGCCCATCGCCGGCGGCTCGGGCAGCCCGTGCCGGGCCATCGCGCTGGTCGAGCAGGCCGCCGAGCGAACCTGATGCGGGTCACCGACGCGGTCGCCGCGACGCTGGCCGGGCTGGGTGCGGACACCCTGTTCGGTGTGGTCGGCAGCGGGAACTTCCACCTGACCAACTCGCTGATCAGCCAGGGCACCCGGTACGTGCCGGCCCGGCACGAGGGCGGCGCGGCGTGCATGGCCGACGGCTGGGCGCGGACCGCGGGCCGGACCGGCCTGCTCACCGTGCACCAGGGACCCGGGCTGACCAACGCCATGACCGGGATCACCGAGGCGGCCAAGAGCCGGACGCCGCTGCTGGTGCTGGCGGCCGACGTGGCCGGCCAGGCGGTCACCTCCAACTTCCGGATCGATGTAGCCGGGCTGGCCGCCTCGGTCGGCGCCGTGCCGGAACGGCTGCACTCCCCCGCTTCGGCCGCCGCCGACACGGCCCGGGCCTACCAGAAGGCCACACTGCAGCGCCGCACGGTGGTGCTGGCCATGCCGCTGGACGTGCAGGCGGCCGAGTGTGACCGGCAGCCGCCGCCGGCCAGCCCAGTGCTCGGGCCGATGGCGCCCGCGGCGGGCGCGGCCGACGCGCTGGCCGGGCGACTGGCCATGGCCCGGCGGCCGGTCTTCGTGGCCGGTCGCGGCGCCCGCATCGCCCAGGCCCGCGGCGACCTGGAGCGGCTGGCCGACGCCTGTGGGGCACTGCTGGCCACCTCGGCCGCGGCCAAGGGGCTGTTCCGGGGCAATCCCTGGGACCTGGACGTGAGCGGCGGGTTCGCCTCCCCCCTGGCCGCCGAGCTGATCACCGCGGCCGACCTGATCGTGGGCTGGGGCTGCTCGCTGAACATGTGGACGATGCGGCACGGCAACCTGATCGGCCCGGAGACCACCGTGATCCAGGTGGACGACGACCCAGCCGCGATCGGCGCGCACCGCCCGGTGCACCTGGGCGTGCTGGGCGACGTCGCCGAGACGGCCCGGGCCGCGCTGAGCGCGCTCGGCGACCAGTTCGGCAGCGGGCTGGGCTACCGCACCGATGCGGTGCAGGACCGGATCGCCCAGGCGATCACCTGGCGCTCGGTGCCGTATGACGACGAAACCGGCGGCGGGCTGATCGACCCACGCACGCTGACCATCGCGCTGGACGACATGCTGCCGGCCGAGCGCACGGTCAGCGTGGACTCGGGCAACTTCATGGGCTACCCGAGCATGTACCTGTCCGTGCCGGACGAGGTCGGGTTCTGCTTCACCCAGGCCTACCAGTCAGTCGGCCTCGGCCTGGCCTCGGCCATCGGCGCCGCGATCGCCCGGCCGGACCGGCTGCCGGTTGCGGCGCTGGGCGACGGCGGGGCGCTGATGGGGGTCAGTGAGCTGGAGACGGCGGTCCGGCTCGGGCTGCCCATGCTCATCGTGGTGTACGACGACGAGGCGTACGGTGCCGAGGTGCACCACTTCGGCCCGGATGGGCACCCGCTGGACACCGTGCGCTTCCCGGCGGCCGACATCGCGGCCATCGGCCGTGGATTCGGCTGCGCGGGGGTGACCGTGCGCGACCCGGCCGACCTGGGCTCAGTGAAGACCTGGCTGGACGGGCCCCGGGATCGGCCGATGCTAGTGGACGCCAAGGTCACCGCCAGCCGGGGCTCGTGGTGGCTGGAAGAGGCATTCCGCGGCCACTGAGCCGCGCTGGCCCCGGCGCCGCCCCCCGCTACTCAGCCGCCCGCACCGCCAGCCCCTGCCTCGCCAACCCCCTCTCCCGCGCCGTCGACCGGCTCGCGCACATCGTGATCATGGGATTGGTGTCGTTATAGCGACACCAATCCCATGATCACGACAGAATGGGTGGGCCTGACACCCGCCCGGAAAGGAGCGGGACGCCCGGCCGGAAAGGGCCGGACACCCGCCCGGACAAGTGCCGGACCCGCCCCCCGGACAAGTGCCGGACGCGCCCCCGGGAAGGGCCGGGCGGCTTCCTGGGTGTGGGCCCGGGAAGCCGCCCGGCTATTGGCCGAACTGGGTGATGGCTCAGCCGTCCTTTTCTGACACCTTTTCCGGCACGGACGAATTGCTGGTTGCCCGCTCGGCAGCCTGGGCCGCACTCACCCCGGCCAGGGCGAGTTCCTCCGACGGGTAGGCCTCCTCGCCATGGAACGCCACGTCGCCGATCTCCAGGTCCTCGTCGGGCGCGCGCAGCCTCATGAACAAGCCGATGCCCTTGAGCAGCAGGAACGTGACCAGCCCGTCCCAGATGATGATTGTGACCGCCGCGCCCAACTGGACCAGCAACTGGTGGGCGTGCCCGTAGAACAAGCCCGTACCGGAGAAGCCGGGGTTCTTGCCCAGGCCCAGGTACACGATCATCTTGGGATCAGCCAGCAGGCCGACCAGCAGGCCACCAGACAATCCGGCGATGCCGTGCGTGTACACCACGCCCAACGCATCATCCACCTTGTTGAACGGCGGCACCTTGCTCAGGTAGTTCCAGGCGAACCAGACGATGAACGAGCAGACAAAGCCGATCACGATCGCGCCCAGGCCGTTGACGTAGCCGGCCGCAGGCGTGATGCCGACCAGACCGCAGATCATGCCGTTGAGGCCGCCGAGGAACGTCGCCTTCTTCCCCGGGCCGCCGATCATGTCCATGACGATCCAGGTCATCATCGCGATCGCGGTGGCCAGGTTGGTGTTGATCACGGCGGCCGACGCATCCGCGCCCGCGAAGTACGGGTCGCCGCCGTTGAAGCCGTTCCAGCCGAGCCACAGGATGCCCGCCCCGACCGCCACGAAGAGCAGGTTGTTCGGCACCGCGTGCTCCCGGTCGCGCTTGAGCCGGGGCCCGATCACCCAGGCCGCGACGAAGCCGGAGACGCCAGCCGCCAGGTGGATGACGTAACCGCCGGAGAAGTCCAGCGCGCCCTTGCCGGCCCAGTAACCGCCGCCCCAGAGCAGGAACGCGTTGACCGCGTAGGCGAACGTGATCCACAGCGGCACGAAGATCAGCCAGACCTTGAAGTTGATCCGGCCGAGCACACTGCCGATGAACAGGATCGGGGTGATGGCGGCGAACACGAACTGGAAGTACACCAGTGACGACTCGGGGAACCGGAAGCTCGGCATCCCGCCGGACAGCAGTGGAATGTTCGCCTGGCCTTCCAGCGCCCCGGTACCCAGCACCGCGCCCGGCCTGCCGAGCAGGTGCAGGCCGCCGCCGATCCACGGTGTCCCGAAGCCCATCTTGAAGGCCCACAGCACCCAGGTGATGAGCACCAGGCAGAACGTGGCGAAGACCATGAGCACGGTGTTGACGGCCCACTTCTTCTGCACCAAGCCGCCATACAAAACGGCCAGAGCAGGGATGCTCATGAGGCCGACCAGTGTCGCGGCTGTCAGTTGCCAGGCATTATCGCCTGACGACAGCCAATGCGCATAGGGAACCACTACTCTCCGCCTCCATGGGGCTACCCTGGAAGGGCTTGCCGGGGGGTTTCCGGTAGCGGTCCCAGGCAGACCGTGCTGGGCTGCTGGAACCCCTCCCGCGCTATCACGGCGGTGTGATCCGGGGCATCCCCCGGGCTAGCTGATCCGGCCGGCCACTTCGGTGTCCGTCTAGAACGCTTCATGTTTCCCATGAGCGGGTTTCGGCCACGTTTCCCAACTGTTACGCCGTAGACAACGGACCAGCGCATGGTGGACATCGTGTTTCGGCCCTGTTTCACGGCGGCACAGCAGGACGTCCGGGGGCAATCCGCTGCACCAGTTCCCGGCCAAGGCAGCCAAGCGCGCCGCAAAGGCCGCGCCGGGCAGTGCGCTACCAGCAAGCCCGCAGGCCAGCGCCGCTGCCCTGCGCATGACCTACCGGGGCGGCGCCCGGCCAGGGCCGCTGCCCAGCCGGACCGTCCCGGTCGCGCCAGCTCGGCCCGGCTTGCCTGGAGCGCTGGCTTGTTACCCGTTCCGTCACGTTCCTGTAACAGTGGCAGACGGGGGTTGAGTCGCCAGCGGTCCCGGAATAGTCTGCCCGTATCCGCTTGGTAAGCGCTTACTCTGCCGAGCTGAGCCCCGCGGCTGTGACCCAGCCGCTTTCTTAAGGGCGATTGGGTAAGCGCTTACCAGAGGCGGGCGGCAGCTGTTGCCGGGTCAGTAGGCCCAGGTAGTGGCCCAGGAACTGCGAGGGAGCGTTCCGGTGGATAGTCGTGACGGGGTCAGTTCAGCCCCCTTGGATGGGCTGGCCGACAGCCCGGCGGCGGGCGGGCCCACTCCGTCCGACGCGGCCGGCTCCGCCACTGCGCCTACCGCAACCCACACGCCCACCGCGACCCTCCCGGCGGCCGGCTCCTCCGCCAGCCCGGCCTCCCCCGCCAACCCGCCCGCCTCAGCCAGCCCGCCCGCCTCAGCCAGCCCGGCCGCCGCGCCGCTCGCCGGGCGGCGCATCGGCCCGGTCGCGCCGCCGACCATCTACGACGTGGCCAACGCGGCGGGCGTATCCATCGCCTCCGTGTCCCGGGTGCTGAACGGGCGCGGCAATCCACTGCCGGAAACCCGGGAGCGGGTGCTGGAGGCCGTGGCCGAGCTCGGCTTCATCCCGGACGGCGCGGCCCGGGCGCTGAGTGCCCGGCTGAAGGAAGTCATCGGGGTAGTGATCCGGCGGCCCACTGGCCAGGGCGTGGACAGCGCGGCCGAGGGCGGGGTCTTCCAGGACGAGGCGGAAAGCCTGCAGTTTCCCGACCTGATCAACCGGGGTATCGAGGTCGCCGCCCAGCACCGCGACTACAACCTGCTGGTCAGCTCCGTGGACGTGGACGAGCACGATCACACCAGGCGGATCCACGCGCTGGCCCGGAAGAGCGACGGGCTGATCCTGCACGATCAGGTGATCGACGCGCCCCAGCTGGAGCGGCTGTCCCGGCAGGTGCCGATCGTGACGCTGGCCGGCGTGGCCACCCCGACCACGTCGAACGTGGGCGGCGACAACCAGAGCGGCATGCGGGATCTGGCCGTCCACCTGGTCCATGAGCACGGCTACCGGACCATCGCCTACCTCGGCGGCCACCCGGACAGCCCAGACAACCTGGCCCGGCACGCCGCGCTGCGCGCGGGGGTGGCGGCCGCGGGCGGCACCCTGGTGGACGGCCCGCAGTGGCAGGGTGACTACGGCGCCGCGGGCGGGGCCGGGGTCATCGGCCGGCTGCTGGCCGGCGGGGGCGAGCTCCCCCGGGTCATCGCCTGCGCGAACGACCAGACCGCGCTGGGCGTGGTGTACGCGCTCATGCAGCACGGCCTCGACGTGCCCGGTGATGTCGCCGTTACCGGCTTCGACGACATCCCGATGGCGCGCCACCTGCGCCCCCAGCTGACCACCGTCCGCCAGCCCATCCAGGAGATCGGCGCGACCGCTTTCGAGGTGCTCTATTCCATGATCAGCAACGCTGAGCCCACCCAGCGCGACATCATGCTGCCCACCAGGCTCATCGCCCGGGAGAGCTGCGGTTGCCACCCCGACCCGGCCACGCCGGCCTGGCGCCTGGGCTGAAGGGGACGGCCATGCGCGTCATCGCCCGACGGCTGCTGTTCTACATCATCACCGCCATCGCCGCGGTCACCGTGGACTTCTTCATCCCGCGGCTGATGCCCGGGAACCCGGTGGAGGCGGTGCTGGCCCACATGCAGGGCAATGTCACCCCGGCCACCATCCGCGCCCTCGAGCTGCAGTACGGCCTGAACAGCCCGACCGGCCTGTGGGGGCAATACATCACGTTCTGGGTGAACCTGCTGCACGGCAACCTGGGTGTGTCCACCAGCTACTACCCGTCCACCGTGACCAGCGTGATCCGTGGCGCGCTGCCCTGGACGGTCGCCCTGGTCGGTGTGTCCACGGTGATCAGCTTCCTGCTCGGCACGCTGCTCGGCATCCTGGTCGCCTGGCGGCGCGGCACCTGGCTGGACAGCCTGCTGCCGGCCACCACCTTCTTCCAGGCAGCGCCGTACTTCTTCGTCGCCTTCCTGGCCCTGGACCTGTTCGCGGTGCGGCTGGGCTGGTTCCCCACCGGCCGGGCCTACAACCAGCTGGACTTCCCGGCCTGGAACGCCAGCTATATCGGTGACGTGCTGCAGCACGCGATCCTGCCCGCGTTCACCATCGTGCTGTGCAGCGCGGCCGGCTGGATCGTCGGTATGCGCAACGTGATGGTGACCACCATGGACGAGGACTACGTCCTGGTTGCCCAGGCCAAGGGCCTGGCCAAACGCCGGGTGGTCTGGTACGCGGCACGGAACGCGATCCTGCCCAGCGTGTCTGGGTTCTCGCTGGCCATCGGCTTCGTGGTGTCCGGCGCGCTGCTCACCGAGATCGTGTTCAGCTACCCCGGCCTGGGCTGGATCCTGCTCCAGGCGGTCGGCGCCCGGGACTATCCGCTGCTCCAGGGCATCTTCCTGATCATCACGTTCGCCGTGCTGATCGCCAACCTGGCCGCCGACTCCGTGTACGTGTTCCTCGACCCCCGCACCCGTCAGGAGGCCTGAGCGATGTCTATCGGCACGGGCACAGACCTGGGCGGAACCGCCCTCGGCGGACTCGGCGTCGGCGGCGCCGGGGCGAGCGGAGTCGATCCGGCCAGCGAGCCGGTCGGCGGGCCCCTCGGCTCAGCGGACATCACCGAGAACCGGGGCCGCCGATTCCGGCTGCCCCGCTCGCCCAAGATCATTGCCGGCCTGGTCATGCTGGCCGCGTTCCTGATCCTGGCCATCGTCGGGCCCATCGTCGCGCCATACGACCCATCGGCCAGCCTGTCCACCACCAGCGGCACACCACAGCCACCATCCAGCGCGCACTGGCTTGGTACCACGCAGACCCAGCAGGACGTGTTCTCCCAGCTGCTGGCGGGCGGCCGGAGCACGATCCTGGTCGCGGTCCTGGCCGGGGTGGCGGCTACCGTGCTGTCCGTGGTGATCGGGCTCTGCGCCGGTTACCTGCACGGCCGGTGGGCCGACGACCTGCTGTCCAGTCTGGCCAACATCTTCCTGGTGCTGCCTGCACTGCCGCTGCTCATCGTGATCTTCGGCTTCCTGCCGCCGAGTAGCAGCACCAACGACCTGCTGATCGGGCTGATCATCGCGCTCACCGGCTGGGCCTGGGGCGCCCGGGTGCTGCGCGCCCAGACGCTGTCGCTGCGTACCCGGGACTACGTCGAGTCCGCGCGCATCATCGGCGAGCGCGGCTGGCGGGTGATCAGCCACGAGATCCTGCCCAACCTGGTGCCGGTCGTCGCGTCCTCGTTCCTGTTCACCGTGCTGTACGGGGTCGGCACCTACACCGCCATCGCGTTCCTCGGCCTGGTCAACCCGGAGCACTGGAGCTGGGGCTCGATGCTGTTCGAGGCGCAGAATTCGGACGCCGAGGTGAGCGGCTACTGGTGGTGGTATATCCCGCCTGGCCTCATGGTCGCGCTGCTGGGCACGGCGCTGGCCCTGCTCAACTTCGGCATCGACGAGTTCATCAATCCGCGGCTGCGCGCCGCGGGCCTGACCAAGCGCCTGGCCAAGAAGTCGCGCGGCTCCGGGCTGCCCAAGCGGTTCGAGCTCGGCCTCACCCCCGTGGTCCGGCCCACCGCTGGGCGCGTCGCGCCCGGCGCGGCCGTGGCCGACCAGAGCCAGGAGGCAGGCATATGAGCAGCCAGCCACTGCTGGACATCCGCGGGCTGCAGGTGGACTACGGGGCCGGCCCCGGTGCGGTGCACGCGGTGGTCGGCGCCGACCTGATGCTGCGCCGCGGCGAGGTGCTCGGGCTGGCCGGCGAGAGCGGCAGCGGCAAGTCCACGCTGGCCTACGCGGCGATCCGGCTGCTCCGCGCCCCCGGCATGATCACCGGCGGCGAGGTGCTGTACTACCCCGAGCCGGGGCGCAACATAGACCTGCTGTCCCTGGACGAGCCGCAGTTGCGCGAGCTCCGCTGGTCACACATTGCCGTGGTACTGCAATCCGCGATGAACGCCCTCAACCCCGTGCTGTCCATCGGCACCCAGCTCACCGACGTGCTGCAGGCCCACCAGCCAGGCCAGTCGGCGGCGGCCCGCCGGCAGCGCGCCAGCGAACTGCTGGACATGGTCGGTATCACCGCCGACCGGCTGCGCAGCTACCCACACGAGCTGTCCGGCGGGATGCGGCAGCGGGTGATGATCGCGATGGCGCTCGCGCTGGAGCCGCAGATCGTCATCCTGGACGAGCCGACCACCGCGCTGGACGTAGTCACCCAGCGGGAGATCCTGGAAGAACTGACCGCGCTGCGCGAGCGGCTCGGGTTCGCGGTGCTGTTCATCACGCATGATCTTTCGCTGCTGGTAGAGATCGCCGATTCGATCGCGGTGATGTACGCGGGCCGCCTGGTCGAGCGGGCCGCCGCGGCCGACCTGTTCCGCGCACCGCGGCACCCGTACACGGTCGGGCTGCTGAACTCTTTCCCGTCGCTGCATGGGCCGCACCAGCACATGACCGGCATCCCCGGCTCGCCACCGGACCTGCGGATGCTACCGGTCGGCTGCGTCTTCCACCCGCGCTGCCGCTACGTGATGGACATCTGCCGCGAACAGTCACCACCGCTGGACCAGCCGGCCATCGGCACCCGGGCCAGCAGCCGGGTGGCCTCGTGCTGGCTGCAGGACGGCGATCACGAGGTACCCGCCGAACTGGCCCGGCCCGAGCCGAGCAGCGAGCCCGGCCCGGACCAGCTCGCGCCCACCGGTGCGGCCACCAGCACCGCGGCCAGCGCCGCCTCCAGCGCCGCCGCACCTGAGCACGGGAGCCTGGCATGACCGAGACCGCCGCCGCCCCGCGCGCCCCGGAGACCAGCGTTCCGCTGCTCGAGGCGCGCGGGCTGACCAAGCACTTCACCGTGCATCACGGCCCACGCCGGGGCCGGGGTCGGCTGGCCCGGCGCAACGCGCCGCCCCCAGTGGTGCACGCGGTGGAGAACGTCTCGCTGGCGCTGCCCCAGTCCGGCATCACCGCGGTGGTCGGGGAGAGTGGTTCCGGCAAGTCAACCCTGGCCCGGCTGCTGGCCCGGTTGATCACCCCGACGTCAGGGAAGCTGCTGCTGGACGGGCACCAGGTGCCTGCGTCCGGCCGGGGCCGCCGGGAGTACGCCCGGGATGTGCAGCTGGTGCTGCAGGACCCGTTCTCCTCGCTCAACCCGGTGCACGACGTGCGCTACCACCTGGCCCGGCCGCTGCAGATCCATGGCCTGGGCGAGCCGGGCGGGAACCTGGACGGGGCCATCACCGCCCTGCTGGAACGGGTGGCGCTCACCCCGGCCACCCAGTTCCTCGGCAAGTACCCCCATGAGCTGTCCGGCGGCCAGCGGCAGCGGGTGGCAATAGCCCGCGCGCTGGCCGTCCGGCCCCGGGTGCTGCTGGCCGACGAGCCGGTCTCGATGCTCGACGTGTCGATCCGGCTCGGTGTCCTGAACCTGCTCGGCGACCTGCGGGAACGAGACAAGGTCGGCATCCTCTACATCACCCACGACATCGCCTCGGCGCGCTACCTGGCCGACGTGATCATGGTGATGTACGCCGGGGAAGTGGTCGAGTCCGGCCCGGCCTCGGTGGTTACCGACGAGCCCGCCCACCCGTACACGCAGCTGCTGCTCAGCGCGGCGCCGGATCCGGACCGCGCCGAACCGCCCTCGTTGCAGGGCCGTGGTTCCCCGCCAAGCCTGGTGGCACCACCGAGCGGCTGCCGGTTCCATCCGCGCTGCCCGCACGCGATGGCGGTCTGCGCGGCCCGCACCCCGCCGCCTGCCCAGGTGGCAGCCGGTCATTCCAGTGCCTGCTGGCTGCACGCCAGCGGGCTGACCCAGGCGGAGAGCCAGCCGCTGAGTTCCGGGCCGGCCGACCCAGCCGACGCACCTACCAGTTCCGCAGCTGAAGGGGGAGAGGAGTCGTGATGCACCGGGATGCCGCCTAGCGGCTGCGCACAACGCAGCCTGTGCCTACCTGACAGACCCACCTGGCGGCACGGCCGACCGGCCGAAAGCCCGGCCGGCCAGCACCGCCCCACCGATAAAGACCCCGACACGGTCGCTCACAACAGGCCGACATCAAGCCGGCCGGGCACAACGGAGTTTAAGCAATGAAACACAGAGTTCTAGCAGGGCTGGCTGTAGCCGGCGTCCTGAGCCTCGGAATCGCCGCCTGCGGCAGCAGTTCGAGCAGCGGCAGCGGGAACAACAGCAGCAGCGTGAAGATGGGCAAGACGCTGGTCATCGAGAGCACCCCGCTCTCCCCGATGACCGACACGTTCAACCCGTTCTCGCTGACCTCGACCGGTTACCTGACCAACGCGGTGTCCCTCTACAACGAGCCGCTGTTCATCTTCAACACACTCAATTCGGCCCAGGCCCCGATCCCGATGCTGGCTACCAAGTCCGCCTGGTCAAACAGTGGCAAGACGCTGACGCTGACCATCCGGTCCGGGGTCAAGTGGAACGACGGCAAGCCGTTTAGCGCCAGCGACGTGGCCTTCACGTTCAACCTGCTCAAGAGCAACCCCAAGCTGTACACCTCGGGCGCACCGATCGTGACTAGCGCGTCCGCGCCCAGCGCAACCAGCGCGGTGCTCAACTTCGCCAAGCCGCAGTACGCGAACCTGTTCCTGATCGGGCAGGTGTACATCGTCCCGCAGCACGTCTGGTCGTCAGTCGGCGACCCGGCCACCTACACGGACGCCAGCCCGGTCGGCACCGGCCCGTTCATGATGGACAAGTTCTCGCCGCAGGGCTACACCCTCAAGCCGAACCCGCACTACTGGCAGAAGTCCAAGGTGCACATCCCGGAGATCGACTTCCCGGCGTACAACACCAACGCCAACCTGGTGCCGCCGGTGGCCGCCGGCCAGATCGACTTCGCCGGCAACTACGTGGCCAACATCCAGTCCAACTACCTGGCCAAGAGCTCGGAGAACCACACCTGGCTGGGCAGCGCGCCGTACTTCAGCGCCAACAACGTGGTCGGCCTGTTCCTGAACACCACCAAGGCCCCGCTGAACGACCCGGCGGTGCGCCAGGCGATCAGCTACGGAATCGACCGGTCCCAGCTCAACGTGCAGGGCGAGACCGGCTACGAGCCGCCGGTCAACTCGACCAGCGGGCTGCTGCTGCCCAATCACCAGTCCTACCTGGACCCCTCGCTGGCCAACAACCTGCCCGCCACCGGCGACAAGGCCAAGGTCAGCTCCATCCTGGAGGCTGACGGCTGGAAGATGGCCGGCGGCAAGTGGACCAAGAACGGGCAGCACATCACGTTCTCCATCTCCGACCCGATCCCGTACAGCGACTACTACACCGACTCCCAGCTGATCAGCCACCAGCTAACCGCGCTGGGCATGAACGTGACCCCGAACGGCATCGGCAACCCGACCACCTGGGCCGGCGACGTCGCCAACGGCACGTTCGACGCGACCATCCACTGGAGCAACCAGGGGCCGAACCCGTACTTCATCTACGACAACTGGATGGACAGCTCGCAGACCGCGCCGGTCGGCAAGCCCGCCGCGGGCGACTACGGCCGCTTCAACAACGCGCAGGCCCAGGCCGCACTGGCCCAGTTCGCCGCCTCCGGCAGCCCGGCCGAGCAGAAGGCGGCCATCACCAAGCTGGAGCAGATCATGACCACCGAGGTGCCAGTGGTGCCGCTGCTCAACGGCGGGGCCTGGGCTGAGGTCTCCACCCGGAACTACACGGGTTGGCCGTCGGCCAGCAACCCGTACATGAACCCGGTGCCGAACATCCCGTACATCGAGGACACCATCCTGCATCTCACGCCGAAGTCCTGAGCTCGCGGACCCGACGCAAGGACCTTGATGACAACGTCTACTGAGGCGACGGAGGAGCGCAGCCGGGTGGCTGCGCTCCCCGTCGAGGAGAAGGTGCGCCTGCTGACCGGCGCGGACAGCTGGCGCACCTACGGTGCCCCGGCGCTCGGCCTCCGTCCGATCGTCATGTCGGACGGCCCGGCCGGGATACGGGGCATCAGCAAAGACGACCGGAATCCGTCGGCCAGCGTGCCGTGCCCGGCCGCCCTCGGCGCCACCTGGGACAGCGAGCTCGTCCGCGAGCTCGCAGCCGCCCTCGGCGCCGAGGCGCGGGGCAAGGGCATCGACATCGTGCTGGCCCCGACCATGAACCTGATGCGGACCCCGCTCGGCGGGCGCGGCTTCGAGTGCTTCTCGGAGGACCCGGTGCTGTCCGCCCGGCTGGCGGTCAGCTACGTGACCGGGCTGCAGTCGGCCGGGGTCGGCGCCGCGATCAAGCACTTCGTGGGCAACGACTCGGAAACCGGGCGGTGGACCTACGATGCGCGGATCGCCGAGGCGGTGCTCCGCGAGCTCTACCTGGTGCCGTTCGAGGCCTGCGTCCGCGAGGCGGGCACGACCATGGTGATGGCCGCGTACAACGCGGTCAACGGGACCAGGATGACCGAGCACGAACGGCTGCTGCGCGGCGTGCTCAAGGCTGAGTGGGGCTTCACCGGCGCGATCGTCTCGGACTGGGACGCCTGCCGGAGCGTGCTGCCCACCGCACTGGCCGGCCTGGACCTGGCCATGCCCGGGCCGGACAGCCCATGGGTGACCGGCCTGGCCGAAGCGGTCCGGGCCGGCCAGATCGCCGAGGACATCATCGACGAGAAGGTGCTCCGGCTGCTCGAGGTCGCCCGCCGGGTCGGGAAGCTCGACCCACCGGACGGCGCACCACCGGCCGGCCCCGGGCCAGCCAGGCTGGCCGACCCGGCGCTGCTGCGCAAGGTCGCGGCCGCCTCATTCGTGCTGCTGCGCAACGAGCAGAGCGCGCTGCCCTTCGATCCGGCCAGCATCGGCAGCATCGCGCTGATCGGGCCGAACGCGGTGCACCCGGTCATCCAGGGCGGTGGCAGCGCAGCCGTCCACCCGGCGGTCATCTCGGCCCCGGACGAGGCGCTGCGCGCGGCCCTGGACGGCCAGGCCACGGTCACCGTCACCGCGGGCACGCACACCTGGGAGACAGTGCCGGAGCCACCGGCCCGGTCGCTGACCGACCCGGTGACCGGTGAGCCGGGTGTCCGGCTGGAATTCCGCGCCGCGGACGGCCGGCTGCTCGGCGCCGAGCACCGGAACACGACCGTGTTCGCCTGGTGGGGCGACGGCCTGCCGGCCGGCATCGGCTGGGGCGAGGACGGCACGATCTCGCTGCTGGCCAGCTATCACCCGCAGACCTCCGGGCCGCACCGGGTCGGCGCGGCCGGGGTGGGCAGACTCACCCTGACCGTGGACGGCACGGAGACCGCCGCGGGCGACACCCCGGTCCCGGCGGACCCGGTCGAGACGATGACCCGGCCGGGCGAGGTGACCGGCGCGGTCAAGCTGACCGTCGGCCAGCCTGCGCAGGTCAGGCTGGATTTCCTGCCGTCGGCGCTGGCCGAGGGCCCGCTCGCGGTGCGGCTCGGCATCGTGGCCACACCCGACGAGGAGGCGGCCCTGGACCAGGCGGTCCAGGCGGCCGCGGCGGCCGCCGCGGCGGTGGTCGTAGTCGGCTCCGCGGAGACCACCGAGAGCGAGGGGTTCGACCGGGACACGCTGCGGCTGCCCGGCCGGCAGGACGAACTGGTCGAGCGGGTCAGCGCGGTCAACCCACGGACCGTGGTAGTGGTGAACGCGGGCATGCCGGTGCTCATGCCGTGGATCAGCCAGGTCGCCGCGGTGCTCTACGCCTGGCTGCCCGGCCAGGCCATCGGCGACGCCCTGGCCGACGTGCTGCTCGGCCGGGCCGAACCGGGCGGCCGGCTGCCGGTGAGCATGCCAGCCCGGGAGGCCGACTGCCCGGTGCTGCACGCCGCGCCGGAGAACGGCCGGCTCAGTTACCACGAGGGACTGCTCATCGGGTACCGCGGCTACGATGCGGCCGGCACCAGCCCGCTGTTCGCGTTCGGCCATGGGCTCGGCTATACCAGCTGGGCGTATGAATCGCTGACCGCGGACCAGGCCAGCCTGGCCGCCGGGGCCGACCTCAGCATCGAGGTCACCGTGCGCAACACCGGGCCGCGGGCCGGGCGTGAGGTGGTGCAGGCCTACGTGGCCGGGCCTGCCCCGGGCCCGGGCCGCCCGGTCCGGGTGCTCGGCGCGTTCGGCACGGTCACCGCCGCGCCGGGCGCGGCAACCACCGTCACGCTGACCCTGCCGGCCCGGGCGTTCGCCCGCTACGACGAGCACGCGGGCCGCTGGGACTGGCCGCCCGGCCAGTTCACCATCGCCGTCGGCCGCTCCTCCCGCGACCTGCGGCTAACGACCGCTGTGACCACGGGCTAAGGGGTTTCCGGGGGGTCCAGGGGGTCGTCCCCCCGGACAGATACCGCTGGCCTGGGCGGGATGCCTCCCCGCCCAGGCCAGCCACCACCGCTGCGCCGGGAGGTGGGCCTTGGATTCAGCCACTGGCCCATCCGCCGACCCGGCGCCGGGTTACCGCTCGTGCGAGCGGTCGTCGGATATCCAGGGCGCCTGCAGTTCAACCATCCGCCGGCTCGCATGGTTCATCTCCGCGACCGTCAGGCGGAGCCGGTACCACAGGCACCGGAGCCGTTCGCGGCCGGACCAGGCGACTGACTTCTCCAGCTGGCGCTGGCTGACAACGTCGGCCGGGCCGGGGGCGGGGCCCGCCATGGCTGCGGTACCGGGTGTGGGCAGGCGGCCTGGGCGCTGCTGATCTGGTGTGGGAGGCTTCCGCGTCATCGCGGTCTCCTTAGTGGCTTGGCCGGCTTGGCCGGGCTGCTTGGCTGGTGTCCGGATGGCTGATTCCACGGTGGGCAGCGGCGGAGGTGCTCGCCACGCACAACGGCCCACAAGACAGCCCACAAGACAGCCCATAAGAACCCGCACGCCCCGCGGCCCGGCGCTGACTGCGTCACATCGAAGCTGGTCGGGCGGGGGCATAGCGGGGGTGGCGGGGCCTGCGTACTGTTGGGGCGAGGACTAGTTCCGCCCGGTGCCGGTAGCCGCGGCGGACAGGTTGTCAGGGGCACGGGGGATGGTGACCGAGCAGGCTGCGCTTTCTTTTGCCGGGTTGCTGCGGCAGCTGCGGGCTGAGGCGAAGCTGACCCAGGAAGAGCTGGCGGCGGCGGCGGGGGTTTCGCCGCGGTCGGTCAGCAACCTGGAGCGCGGCATCAACCGCACCGCGCACAAAGACACGGCGGTGTTGCTGGCCGGTGCGCTGGGCCTGACTGGGCCGACGCAGGAACTGTTCGTGGCGGCGGCCCGCGGCAACGTCCCGGCGGCACAGGTCCTGGCGGCCGCCGAGCGCGCGAGCCCGCGGCCGCGCGCGGTGACCCGTTCCCCGTACCGCGGGTTGAGCGTGTTCGGGGAGCAGGACGAGGCGTTCTTCTTCGGCCGCGAAGCGGCCACCGCCCAGGTGCTGGACCGGATGTCACGGCGCCTGCAGGGCACCGGGCTGCTGGTGGTGTCCGGAGTGTCCGGGGCGGGCAAGTCGTCGTTGCTGCAAGCGGGGGTGCTGCCGCGGATCCGGGAGGATGGGCTGGCCGCCGCGCCGAGCGCGGCGTCGTGGCCCTATCTGGTGTTCACCCCGACCCGGGCGCCGCTGGACGAGCTGGCGCTGCGGGTGGCGATGCTGGCGGGAACCGACGCATCCGCGGTGCGACGGGGACTGGAGACCGATCCTGCGGGGTTTGTCCTCACCGCACGGCAGGCCGCCCTGGCCCGGCCGCCCGGGCCGGCCGGGGATGCGGATCGCCGCACGGCTGAGGGCGGCCAGCCCTCGCGGAAGCACCGGTTGCTGCTGGTGGTCGACCAGTTCGAGGAGCTATTCACCCAGTGCGCCGATGAGGGCCAACGGCAGGCATTCATTACGGCTCTTGATGCGGCGGCCAGCGCCCGGCACCTGCCGGATCAGCCACCAGCGGCACTGGTCGTGCTGGGCGTGCGCGCTGACTTCGAGGCCCGGTGCGCGGACTACCCGGAGCTGGCCGACGCGGTCCAGGACCGCTACCTGGTCACCGCGATGACCGAGCGGCAGCTGCGGATGGCCATCACCGAACCAGCCAAGAAAGCCGGCTCCCAGGTCGACGGAGACCTGACCGACCTGCTGCTGGCCGAGGTGCGCTACGGCGAGCCCGCGACGTCGGGCGCGGGGATGCTGCCGCTGCTGTCGCACGCCCTGGACCAGGCCTGGCGCAGCCGGGCCGGGCAGGCTGTCACCTTGGCCGACTATGCGCGCACCGGCGGTATCGAAGGCGCGGTCGCGGGCAGCGCGCAGCGCGCCTACGACCGTCTTACGCCCGGTCAGCAAGCCGCCGCCCGGCAGGTCTTCACCCGGCTGACCGCTACCAGCCCCGAGGGCGTGGATTACGCGGACCGCGCCACCAGGGCGGAGCTGACCGTGGGCAGGAGCCCAGCCGAGGTCCAGGATGTGGAGCAGGTGCTGGAAGGCTTCGCCGCCGACCGGCTGCTCACCCTCGCGGCCGGCACGGTGGAACTCAGCCACGAGGCGCTGCTGACCGCCTGGCCGCTGCTGCGCGACACTTGGCTGGCCGACACCCACGCGGACCGGATCGTCCGCTCCCGGCTGCACACTGCGGCCGCCGAGTGGGCCCGCCACTCCCGCGACCGGTCCTACCTCTACAGTGGCAGCCTCCTGGCGGCAGCGACCGGCACCGCCACCCGGATCGGCACTGATCCCGCTCGCCACCCGCCGCTCAGCCAGACCGAACGTGACTTCCTGCACGCCAGCGAGCGAGCTCACCGGCGGACCGTCCGCCGTCGGCAGGTAGTGATCGCCGGCCTGCTGGCCCTAACCCTGACCGCCCTCACCGCCGCCGGGATCGCCGTCCACAACGCCGCCACCGCCCGCCACCAGCACGCCATCGCGCTGTCCCGCCAGCTCGCCGCCGAAAGCCTCAACATCGATGGCACTAATCCGGTGACCGCGCGCCGGCTCGCTGTCGCCGCCTGGGCCATCTCCCCCACCGGCCAGGCCGCCTCGGCTATCACGACCCTGCTCGCCGAGCAACAGCAACACGGCATGCTGCCCGCCGACTCCTCCATCGTGTCCGCGGTCGCGTTCAGCCCCAGCGGCAAGCTGCTAGCCAGCGCCGACGCCGACGGCACCATACGGCTATGGAACCCGGCCACCGGCCGCGCCGCCGGCCCGCCCATCCACGCCACCACCCGAAATGGCGTGAACGGGGTGGCGTTCAGCCCCGGCGGCAGGCTGCTGGCCAGTGCCGACGGCGACGGCACCGTGCGGTTGTGGAACCCGGCCACCGGCCGGCCCGCCGGCAAGACCCTGCACGCCAGTGGCCGGACCACCAACCGGTATGGCGTGCGCGATGTGGCGTTCAGCCGCGACGGCACGCTGCTGGCCAGCGCCGGCGCCGACGGCACCGTACGGCTGTGGAACCCGGCCACCAGCCGCCAAGTTAAGACCCTCTACGCCAGCAAACGGTACGGCGTATACGAGGTGGTGTTCAGCCCCGACGGCAAGCTGCTGGCCAGCGTCGGCGGGGACGGCACCGTGCGGCTGTGGAACCCGGCCGCCGGCCGCCCCGTCGGCGTGCCGCTCGCGACCAGCTCCGGCCTTCTTGGCGGCGCGGGCGGGGTGGCGTTCAGCCCCGACGGCAAGCTGCTGGCCATCGGCAGCGGCGACGGCACCGTGCGGCTGTGGAACCCGGCCACCCACCGCCTCGCCCGCACGCCGCTCCAGACCGGCTCCACGTACGGCGTGCCTGGGGTGGCGTTCAGCCCCGACGGCAAGCTGCTGGCCACCGGCGGCGGCGATGGCACCGTGCGGCTGTGGAACCCGGCCACTGGCCAGCCCACCAGCGCGCTGCTCCGGGCCACCAGCCCTGTGAACGGCGTTCACGCGGTGGCATTCAGCCCCAGCGGCAAGCTGCTGGCCATGGCCTGCGGCGACGGCACCGTGCGGCTGTGGAACCCAGCCACCGGCGGGCCCGTCGGCCCGCCCATCAAGACCGGCACCGGCCCTGCTGGCGGGGTGTCCGCGGTGGCGTTCAGTCCCGGCGGCAAGCTGCTGGCCATCAGCTGCGGGGACGGCACGGTGCGGCTGTGGAACCCAGCCACCGGCCGCCCCGTCGCGACCCTCCACGCCACCAGCGCCCGGAACGGCGGGCCCGCAGTGGCGTTCAGTCCCGGCGGCAAGCTGCTGGCCGCCGGTGCCGGCGGCACGGTGCGGTTGTGGAACCCGGCCACCGGCCGCCCCGTCGGCGCGACCCTCCACGCCAGCACCCAGTACGGCGGCGTTCACACGGTGGCGTTCAGTCCAGGCGGCAAGCTGCTGGCCGCCGGCGACGGCGACGGCACGGTGCGGCTGTGGAACCCGGCGACCAGCCGCCTCGTCGGCGTGCTCCAGACCGGCACCGGCCCTAATACCGGCGTGTACGGACTGGCGTTCAGCCCCACCGGGAAACTGCTGGCCATCGGCTGCGGGGACGGCACCGTGCGGCTGTGGAACCCGGCCACCCACCGCCCCGTCGCGACCCTGCACGCCACCACCAGCAGCGTGTACGGCGCGGACGCGGTGGCGTTCAGCCCCGGCGGCAAGCTGCTGGCCAGCGGCGAACTGGACGGCACCGTGCGGGCATGGAACCCGGCCACCCACCGCCCTGTCGGCGCGCCCCTCCAGACCGGCAACGGCCCTGCTGGCGCCGTGTTCGTGGTGACGTTCAGCCCTGACCGCAAGCTGCTGGCCAGCGGCGGCCTCGACGGCACTGTGCGGCTGTGGCAGGTATCGCTATTCACGCACACCTATGCGGCACTGTGCGCCGACGTGGGAGCACCGACACGGCAGGAATGGAACCACTACGCCTTCGGCGAGCCGCAGCCGAAGGTCTGCGGCTGAACGCCAGACAACCCTGGCCCATCGTCGCGGGTTAACAAACCGCTGGCCTGGGCGGAAGATGCCTCCCTCCGCCCAGGCCAGCCACCAGCCCCCCGGCTGCTTTGGTCAGGTCATCATGTCCGGCCGGCGGTAGCTCATGTCGCCCACGTCGGCGCCGGGCGGCGGCGGCGGTGCGACCAGTTCCACCTCATAGCCGTCCGCGTCTTCCAGGTACGCGGCGTAATGCTGCTCACCACCCGCGTACGGGTGCCGGTCGGCGAACAGCAGCCGCCAGCCGTGCAGCAGCGCCTCCCCCACCATCCGGTCCACGGCGGCCCGGTCGGCCACGTGAAACGCGAGGTGGTTCAGCCCCGGCCGGTGCCGGTCGTGCCGGAACGCGCTGCGGGCCGGCGACTGCTCCAGCACGATGTACAAGTCCCCGGTCCGGAAACTGCATCCCTCGGGCCACTGCTGGTAGAGCTGGTAGCCCAGCGCGCCGAGCAGCCAGCCCCAGGTGTGCTCGGCCCGGCTCAGGTCGGGCACCCACAGCTCGATGTGGTGCAGCGTCCCCATGGTGGCCGGCCTCATGGCGACACTATGCCGCAATCCGGACATCCCGCGGGGGTTACCGGTCAGTCAGGAAGATTCTCCAGCCGCTGCTGCAGCCGGTTCATCCCAGCCAGCCAGCGGCCCGGGTCATCGGCCCGGTGCGCATACATCGCCGCGACCTCCGGATGCGGCAGGATCAGGAACCGGCTGTCTGCGATGCCCTCGATGACCGCGTCGGCCACTTGCTCCGGGCTGATCGCCGCATCAGCCAGCAGCGCCTGGCCGGCCGGGCCGGCCGCGTCGAGCAGCGAGGTGCGCACCCCCATCGGGCAGAGCGCCTGCACGGTGATGCCGCGATGCGCGTACGTGGCCGCCATCCACTCGGCGAAGCCGAGCGCGGCGTGCTTGGTCACCGAGTAGGGCGCCGAGCCGAGCATGGTGAGCAGGCCGGCCGCGGACACGGTGCAGATCAGGTGGCCGCGGCCGCGGTCCAGCCACGGCCCGGTGAGCAGCCGGGCCGCCCGGACGTGCGCCATCACGTTGACCTGCCAGCAGGCGTCCCACACGTCCTCGGGCGCTTCCGGGCCGCCTTCCGGGCCGATCCCGGCGTTGGCGCAGTACAGGTCGATGCCGTCGAGCATGTCCGCCGCACCCTCGATCAGCGAGGCCACGCCTTCCTCGCTGGCCGCGTCCCCGGGCGCCGCCTCCCCGCCGATCGACGCGGCCACCTGCTGCGCGGCCGCCGCGTCCAGATCGTTCACCACCACCCGGGCGCCCTCGGCGGCGAACCGGCGGGCCAGCGCGGCCCCGATCCCGCGGCCGGCGCCGGTGACCACCACCCCGGCGCCGTCGACCGACTTCATTGCGCCCCAGGGCCGGGCAGCCGGGCCAGGCTGGCCAGCGTGGCCCGGTGCCAGTCCGGGGTGCCGAACCCGATCGAGGTGCTCTTGGCCCGCTTCAGGTACAGGTGCGCCGGGTGCTCCCAGGTGAAGCCGATGCCGCCGTGCAGCTGCACGCACTCCTGGGCGGCCAGCGTGGCCGCGTCGCCACACGCCGCCTTGGCCAGCGCCACCGCGACCGGGCTGTCCGGGTCGCCCTCGGCCAGGCAGGCCGCGGCGTACCGGGCCGCGGCGCGGGCCTGGAGGACGGCCACCCACAGGTCGGCCAGCCGGTGCTTGAGCGCCTGGAACGAGCCGACCGGCCGGGCGAACTGGTACCGCTCCTTCAGGTAGCTGACCGTGATCTCCAGGCACTTCTCGGCCAGCCCGAGCTGCTCGGCGGCCAGCATCGCGGCGCCGGCGGTCAGCGCGGCCCGTAGCGCCGCCGCCGCGTCCGGGCCGACCGCCACCGGCCGCCCCGGCACGTTGTCCAGCGCCAGGTCAGCCAGCTGCCGGGTCTGGTCCAGCGACACCACCGGCGTGCTGGTCAGCCCGGGACTGTCAGCCTGCACCGCGTACAGCCCGGCGGGCACCCCATCGGCGGGCACCAGCAGTACACCAGCGGGCAGCGCATCCGCCACCCCGGCGATCGTCCCGGTCAGCCGCACCTGGCCGGACGGGTCACCGGGCTGCGGCCCGACCACCCGCACTCTCCCGGTCAGCTCGTCGGATGGGCGGCTGTCGAACGGCACGGCCAGGGCCGCGGTCAGTGTCCCGGCGGCCAGCCCGGCCAGCAGGTCCGCGTCCGGCGCGGCCAGCAGCGCCGCGGTGGCCACTACCGCGCTGCCCAGGTACGGCACTGGGGCGACCGCACGGCCGGCCTCTTCGGCCAGCACCGCCGTCTCCCGGTAGCTGGCCCCGGCGCCGCCGTACGACTCCGGGATGAGCAGCCCGGCGCAGCCGACCTCGGCCGCCAGCACCTGCCACAGCCCGGTGTCGTACGTTTCGCTGGTCTCGGTCCGGGCCAGCACCGCGGGCCAGTCGGCCCGGTCGGCCAGCAGCGACCGGATCGCGTCCCGCAGGTCCTGTTCCTCCGCGCTGTACAGCAGGTCGGGAACGACCCCGGTCTGCGCGGCCTGTCCCGTGCTGACAGGTCCGGCTGTCGTGCTCATCGGGGCAGGTCCTTCCAGGGCACGGTGGTGTCGGTGCGCGGCTCGGTGGGCAGGCCGAGGACCCGCTCGGCGATGATGTTCCGCAGGATCTCCGAGGTACCGCCCTCGATCGAGTTGCCCCGGGATCGCAGGTAGCGGTAGCCCACGTCGCGGCCGTAGAAGTCCACCGCGCCGGGCCGGCGCATCGTCCAGTCGTCGTAGCGCAGCCCGTCGGCCCGGGCCAGCTCCACCTCGAACGCGGTGATCTCCTGGTTGAGCCGGGCGAAGACCAGCTTGGCCGCGGACCCCTCCGGGCCGGGCTGGCCCGTGGCCAGCGACTGGCGGAACCGGGCCGCGGCCAGCCGGGCCACTTCAGCGTCGGCCCATAGCCGCAGCATCCGGTCGTGCAGGCCGGGGGTGCGCAGCTCGGGGTGCTCCCGCCAGGTCCGCACGGCGGGGCCGATCATCCCGCCTTCCCGGGGCACCGGCGCGCCGCCGATGGACACCCGCTCGTTCATCAGCGTGCCCTGGGCGACCCGCCAGCCCGCACCGACCGCGCCGATCCGGTCCACGTCCCGGACCACCGCGCCGGTCAGGAACACCTCGTTGAACTCGGCTTCCCCGGTGAGCTGGCGGAGCGGCCGGACCTCCACCCCCGGCCCGGTCATGTCGCAGCCGAAGTAGGTCAGCCCGGCATGCTTGGGCACGTCCGGGTCGGAGCGCGCGAGCAGCAGGCCCCACTGCGCGTGGTGCGCCACCGACGTCCACACCTTCTGCCCGTCGACCACCCAGTGCCCGCCGTCCGGCCCGTCCTGGTGCACCGCGCGGGTAGCCAGGCCGGCCAGGTCGGAGCCAGCGCCCGGCTCACTGAACAGCTGGCACCAGATCTCCTCCCCGGTCCACAGTGGCCGCATCCAGCGCGCTTTCTGTTCTTCATTACCGAACGCCAGAATCGTGGGTGCGGCCATCCCAAGGCCGATGGGGTTGCGTTCGGGCTGGTTGGCCGGTGCGCCAGCGGCCGCGAACTCGGCGTCCAGCACCGGCTGCAGCGTCCGGGGCAGCCCCTGCCCGCCCAGTCCGGGTGGGTAGTGCACGGCGGCCAGCCCGGCGTCGAACCGGGCCCGCAGGAAGTCCAGCCGGGGCATGCTGGCCGGGTCGTGGCTGGCCAGGAACGCGCGGACCCGCTCATGGAGCGGGCCCGCGCTGGCCGGGGTTGCGTCCTGATCGACTGTCAATTAAGCGGCCCGCCCGCCACGTAGATGACCTGACCGGATACATATCCCGCTCCGTCGCTGGCCAGGTAGGAGATGGTGTGCGCGACATCCTCGGGCTGGCCGACCCGGCCGACCGCGATCTGCTTGGCCGCCGCCGCCTGGAAGTCCTCGAAGCTCATCTTCACCCGGGCCGCGGTCGCCGCGGTCATGTCGGTAACGATGAACCCCGGCGCGACCGAGTTCGCGGTGATCGAGTACCGGCCCAGCTCCTTGGCCAGGGTCTTGGTGAAGCCCTGCATGCCCGCCTTGGCCGCGGAGTAGTTCGCTTGGCCGCGGTTACCCAGCGCCGAGCTGGAGGACAGGTTGATGATCCGGCCGTAGTTCGCGTCCACCATGTGCTTCTGGGCAGCTTTGGTCATCAGGAAGGCACCGCGCAGGTGCACGCCCAGGACCTGGTCCCAGTCCTCGGCGGACATCTTGAACAGCAGGTTGTCCCGCAGGATCCCGGCGTTGTTCACCAGTACCGTGGGCGGCCCGAGCTCGGTGGCGACGGCGTCAACGGCCGCCTGCACCTGGTCCTCCTGGCTCACGTCGGCGCCGACCGCAAGGGCCCGGCCGCCAGCCGACTCGATCGCCTGCACTGTGTCCTTGCACGAGTCCGCGTCCAGGTCAAGCACGCCGACAGCCATGCCGTCCGCGGCGAGCCGTTTGGCGACAGCGGCACCGATCCCGCGGGCGGCGCCGGTGACGATGGCGACCCGTTGCTGGTTTTCTGGCATATCAGTCACTCCTGTTCGATCGAGCTAGTCCGTCCTACCCGTGACGGTGCCACCCGCGTCAGGTGCCCACCAGGGTCGGATGGCCCGGTGAAAGGCCCGGAATCACCCGGCGGCCTCCCTCTCGGCCCGGTAGCGGCGCAGTTCCCGCCGGGCCAGGGAACGCTTGTGCACCTCGTCGGGGCCGTCCGCGAAGCGCAGCGTGCGCGCGTTAGCCCACAGGAAGGCGAGCGGGAAGTCCTGGCTCACCCCGGCGGCACCGTGCGCGGTGATCGCCTTGTCGATCACCCATTCGGCCATCGCCGGGGTGACGATCTTGATGGCCTGGATCTCGGTGTGCGCGCCCTTGTTGCCCACCGTGTCCATCAGCCAGGCGGTCTTCAGCACCAGCAGCCGGGCCTGCTCGATGCGCACCCGCGACTCGGCGATCCACTCCCCGATCACGCCCTGGTCGGCCAGCGGGCCGCCGAACGCGACCCGGCTGGTCACCCGCTGGCACATTAGCTCGAGGGCCCGCTCGGCCGCCCCGATCAGCCGCATGCAGTGGTGGATGCGGCCCGGGCCGAGCCGGGCCTGGGCGATCGCGAAGCCGTCGCCCTCCCCGGCGATCAGGTTGGCCGCGGGCACCCGGGCGTCGCGGAACTCCACTTCCGCGTGCCCGCCGTGCGGCGCGTCGTCGTAGCCGAACAGGGTCAGCCCGCGCTTGACCGTGACCCCCGGGGTGTCCCGTGGCACCAGGATCATCGACTGTTGCCGGTGCCGGTCCCCATCCCAGGCGGTGCGGCCCATCACGATGAAGATCTCGCAGCCCGGGTTCATCGCCCCGGATGACCACCATTTCCGGCCGTTTATCACGTACTCGTCGCCGGACCGCTCGATCCGGGTGGTGATGTTGGTCGCGTCCGAGGAGGCCACATCCGGCTCGGTCATGCAGAACGCCGACCTGATCTGGCCGTCCAGCAGCGGCCGGAGCCAGCGGTCGCGCTGCTCGGCCGTGCCGAACTCGGCCAGCACTTCCATGTTGCCGGTGTCCGGGGCGGCGCAGTTGAGCGCCTCAGGGGCGAGCGCCGGGCTGCGCCCGGTGATCTCGGCCAGCGGCGCGTACTGCAGGTTGGTCAACCCGGCGCCTTCCGGATGGTGGGCCAGGAAGAGGTTCCACAGCCCGCGGCCGCGTGCCTCCGCCTTCAGGTCGGCGATAATGGCCGGCCGCTGCCAGGGCCATCCGGCGGCCCGGTTCGCCTGCACTTGTGCGGCGAACACCGGCTCCGCCGGGTACACGCACTCGTCCATGAACGCGAGGAGGCGTTTGCGGAACTCCTCCGTGCTTGTGTCGTAGCCGAAGTCCATTCGCCCTCCCGAGCGGTCCGACCTCGACTCTAGCGACTGGCCGGCCGGCAAGCTACTGGCCGGTACCCCGTTTGTTGGTCTGGCGGAACACGTACACGCCGTTGTCCACGAAGACCTGCTGGTACGTGGTTCCGGGGTGGCGCTGCTCGACGAACGCGAGCGGGTCGGCGGGCGCTGGGCTCCACCCGCTATTGGTGCTGTCGAACACGATGTAGCGCGGCGCCGGGTTGCCGGCCGTGCCGATCCAGTACGTGTCATCCCGGGCCGCCAGCGGCGCCACCATGGTCAGCGTGGCCTCCACCGTGGTCCCGTCCGGAACCCGGGCCAGCGCCGCGTCCTCGGCCTGGACGTGCAGGCTGATCTGATACGTCGGTGGCTGCCACACGCCGCTGAGCGGGAACTTGGGCAGGATGGCCACGGCCAGCGCCACCATCACCCCAGGCGCGACCCATCCGGTCCCGACGACTCGCCAGCGTTTGCTGTCGGTCCCGCGCAGCCGGGAGAGGGTGTCCACGGCGGCCAGGAACACGATCGGCATCACGGTGGCGTTGTAGTGGAACCCGTCGCCCCAGTACGCGCTGTTGACGGACACGAAGCGCAGCGCCAGGCCGGGCAGCGCGACCAGGCCGAGCGGCGAGCCCAGGGCGAGGAACCCCACCGGCAGCAGGATAAGCAGGGTGGTCTGCAGCTTGGCCAGCCAGGACGCGTCGAACTGGCTGAGCACCGCGCCCGGCCCGGCGTGCCGGGCGGGACTGACCGCCCCGCCATCGGTCCAGTACGGGTAGACGTGGGCCGCGTTGAAGTGCGGGATGATCACGATGATGGCCAGCGCGGACCAGAAGATGCCCCAGATCACCAGGATCAGCCCGCCCCAGAGCGCCTCGTTGCGCTCGGTGCCCTGCTCCGGCCGCCGGTTGAGGCTGCTGATGATCAGCACGATGCCCAGCGCGGCCACGGTGAACCCCTGGTCCTCCTTGACGAAGACCAGGGGCAGCGCCCACAGCACGGTGGCCCGGGTGCGCCCGCGCAGCAGCGCGGACAGCGAGCAGGCCAGCAACGGCACGGCGAACGCGATCTCGTGGAAGTCGAAGTCGATCATCTGGGCCAGGCCCCAGGACAAGCCGTAAGCGGCGCCGATCATCCGCCCGGCCGCGGTGCCCAGCCGGGCCTCGGCCGCGCGGCTCACCGGGACCACCGACACCGCGATCAGGAAGGCCTGCACCACGAGCATGGTGGCCGCGCTGGGGAAGACCAGGAACAGCGGCGCGATCAGCCCGACGATCGGCTGGAAGTGATCACCGAGCAGGTTGAACCCGGAGCCGTGGATGTTGGCCACCGGGGCGTGCAGGTGCGCCAGCTGCTTCACGTACTCGGTGAAGATGCCCAGGTCCCAGGACCCGGGGTCGAGACGCAGATAGCGGGACACCGAGATGATCGAGTAGCCGGCGAACACGGCCAGGGCGATCAGCCACGGCACCCAGTCCGGCCCGCTGGCCGGGGCTATCCGGGGGCCAGCGGTCGCGGGCGATCGCGCCGTCGCTTCCTGCCCGACGGCGCTCTGTCCCCCAGCACGGGGCGACGGCTCAGGCTGACTGCCGCTGGTCGTGATCATGCCCTGCTAGCTGGCTCCCCTCCGGCTAGGCCGCGCCGCGACTTGCCAGCAGCCTAACCTGCCCGCCCGGCGGCGGATGAAAGCTTCAAGCGGGGCGCAGCAGATGCTCAGGTGAGCAGCAGACGGCCGATCCGGCGGCCGGCCACCAGCAGCCCGGCCAGGCCGAGCACGGCCAGGTAGCCCACGTTCCAGAGCAGGCCGGGGCTGACCAGGCCCAGGGTGAGGCCGCGCAGCACGGCCACGCTCTGGTACAGCGGGGTGATCTCCACCACGTACTGGATGCCCCGCGGGTACACGCTGAGCGGGTAGAACGTGGTGGAGAACAGGAACATGGGCAGCGTGGCCAGCGTGATGAACTCGAAGTCCTGCCAGCTCCGCATGTACGTGGTGCAGGCCATGCCGGCCGCCGCGAAGGCGAACCCGGTGAGCACCGCGGCGGGCAGCGCGGCCAGCGCCCACCACGAGTGGATCAGGCCCATCGCCGCCATCACGACCAGGAACGCGGCCGCGTACAGCACGCCGCGCAGCAGCGCCCAGCTGATCTCGCCCAGGGCCACGTCACCGGACCGCATCGGCGTGGCCAGCGCCGCGTCGTAGAGCTTCTCGTACTTGAGCCGGAAGAACACGTTGAACGTGGAGTCGAACAGGGCCCCGTTCATCGACGCGCTGGCCAGCAGCGCGGGCGCGACGAACGCGGCGTAACCGACCGACTGGCCGCCGGGCAGGTGCACCTGGCCGACCAGCTCGCCCAGGCCCACCCCGATGGACAGCAGGTAGAACAGCGGCTCGACCACCCCGGACACGAAGACCAGCCAGGTGTGCCGGTAGACCAGCGCGTGCCGCTCGGCCAGGTACAGGCTGCCCCGGCCGCCCAGCGAGCCCCGGCCGCGCGCGACCATGCTGCGCAGCGGCAGCACCCACAGCGGCAGCCGGCTGACCCCGGCCCGCGCGCTAGACATAGAGCCGCCTGGTGTAGCTGCGGTTCCCGGCCCAGATGCCGGCGGCCAGCACCGCGATCAGGTAGCCGACGTGCAGCAGCGCCCCGGGCAGCGTGGCGGTGCCCAGGCACAGCGCGCGGCACAGCGCCACCCCGTGCCACAGCGGGGTGAGGTAGGCGACCGGCCGGATCCACACGGGCAGCTGGGTGACCGGGAAGAACGTGCCGGAGAACAGGAACAGCGGGATCACCCCGAACCGGTACACCACGGCCAGCGAGGTGTCCCGGCTGCGGGTCACCGTCCACGCCTCGATAGGCGCGGTGAAGGCCAGCCCGGTGAGCACCGCGACCGGCAGCGCCGCGATGGCCAGCGGCGAGGTGAGCGCGCCGAACAGGGCCGCCACGGCCAGGAACACGCTGCACGTCATGGTCAGCTTGAGCGCGACGAACAGCAGGTGGCCATGGAACAGGTCGGCCGGCCGCAGCGGCGCGGACACCGCGGCCTGGTACGTCTTGTTCCACTTGACCGAGCCGTACACCGGGTAGGTGGACTCCCCCACGGCAGTGCCCATCGCGCTGGCCGCCAGCAGCCCAGGGGCTAGGAAGACCAGGTAGCTGACCCCGCCCAGGTGGGCCGTGCCGTGCTTGTCCACCAAGGTGCCCAGGCCGAGGCCCATCGCGCCCAGGTAGAGCAGCGGGTTGAGCACGGTGGAGATGATCGAGCCGCGCCAGGTCCGCCGGTAGTCGGTCAGCCAGAAGCGCAGCTGGCGCACCGCGAACGGCCAGGCCGCGGGGGCAGTGGCGGCCGGGGCCTGCGCGGTCATCAGTCCTCCAGCCGGCGGCCAGTGAGCCGGAGGAACACGTCTTCCAGCGTGCTCCGCCGGACCAGCGAGGTGAGCGGTTCCAGGCCGAGGCTGCGCACCGCGCCCAGCGTGACGTCCCCGTCCGGGACGTACAGCAGCACCCGGTCGGCCAGCACCTCGCGGCGCTGGGCCGGGACGCTGGCCAGTTTCTCCGCTGCGTTCTCGTGCACCGCCGGATCGAACCGCAGCTCCAGCACCTCCGGGGTGGAGTACCGGTCGATCAGCTCACGGGGCGAGCCCTCGGCCGCGATCCGGCCCCGGTCCATGACCACCAGCCGGTCGCACAGTTGCTCCGCCTCGTCCATGTAGTGCGTGGTCAGCACCAGCGTCACGCCCTGCTGCTTGAGCCGGAACAGCCGGTCCCAGACCACGTGCCTGGCCTGCGGGTCCAGGCCGGTGGTCGGCTCGTCGAGGAGCAGCATGTCCGGGTCGTTGATCAGCGACCGGGCGATGGTGAGCCGCCGCTTCATCCCGCCGGACAGCGGCTCCACCCGATCGTCGGCCCGGTCGGCCAGTTGCACGAACTCCAGCAGCCGGGCCGACCGCTCCCGGATCACCGCCCGGGACAGCCCGAAGTACCGCCCGTAGACCAGCAGGTTCTCCCGCACGGTGAGCTCCACGTCCAGGGTGTCCTCTTGGGGCACCACGCCGAGCCGGGCCCGGATGGCCGGCCCGTCGGCCACCGGGTCCAGGCCGAAGATGGACAGCTCACCGGCGGTGGGTGGGGAGACGCACCCGATCATCCGCATGGTGGATGACTTGCCTGCCCCGTTGGGCCCGAGGAATCCGAATGCCTGCCCACGGCTTAGCTCAAAGTCGATACCATCCACCGCGGTGAAATTTCCGAACTTCTTGGTCAGCCGGTGAGCGCGGATGAGAGTGGTATCGCCAGGCACTCATGCGACACTACCGGCGCGGTCCGACAATGCCGAACGAGTATTTTCCCAGCCCTTGACCCGGGAATGTGGGGTCAGTGGCCACATGTACCCGGGGCTGCCGGTACTGTCACAGACAGCACATGGTGAGCCCCCGACAGGACCTGTGAGAGGAAGACGGCCCGGTGGGATTTGCTCGCAGCCTGTATGAGCGGTTCAGAGTCCTGATTCACGAGGCCGCCAAGTTCGGCGTCGTGGGCGCGGTTGGCTTCGTGGTCAGCCTCGGCGGTGCCGACCTGCTGCACTTCGGGCTGAACGTCGGCAAGTACAAGGCTGTCGTGGTGGCGACGGTACTGGCCACCATCGTCACGTTCGTGGGCAACCGGTGGTGGGCGTTCCGGCACCGGGAGCGTTCCGGGATGGGCCAGGAAACCGTCCTGTTCTTCGTGTTCAACGCGATCGGCCTGGCCATTCAGCTGGCCTCCGTGGCCATCGTGGTGGACGGGATCGGCCTGAGCGGCAAGATCTGGTACAACCTGGCCAACCTGACCGGTATCGGGCTGGGCACGCTGTTCCGGTTCTGGTCCTACCGGAAGTGGGTGTGGAAGGCCGGCGGCGGTCCCGAGGCGGTCGGGCTGGCGGCTGATACTGAGCTGCCCAGCCCCGGTGGCTACCCGGCTGACGCGCGGCTCACCGGGCGGACCAAGGGCGGCCGGCATGCGGCCCACGGGAACGGTGCCCGGTCGGCCGGCCCGCTCCCCCGCCGGGACACCCAGGACATGAGCACGCCACGGGCCAGTCGATAGCGTTCAGCATCCTGGTTCTTGAGCTGCGGAGGCGGTTAGGACGGGCAGCCTCGCCCGGTGCCGCCGACCAGATGCAGGCCTCGGGCGTAGGCCCGCGCGGACTGCGCGGCGGTGATCTGCCCGGTGACGACCAGCCGGTCCAGCACGTGCGCCTCCCGGGCCCGGCCCCGCGCGTAGTGGTCGATCGGGTCGTCCGCGGACGGGCCCTGGACCAGGCCAGCCAGCGTGGCCGCCTCGGGCAGCGTGAGGCCGGCCGGCTGGGTGCCGAAGTAGCCGCAACTGGCCGCGGCCAGGCCGTAGTAACCGTGCCCGAAATACGCGACATCGGCGTACATCCGCATGATCCGCGCCTTGCTGAACGCCTGGTCCAGCTTGATGCCGAGCATCACCTGCTCCACCTCGGTGGCCACGCCGCTGGCGCCGGGCGTGTAGAGCATCTTGGCCAGCTGCTGGTAGAGCGTCGCGCCACCCTGCGCGGCGCCGTGGCCGGTGAGGGTGGCGGCGGCCACCCGGGCCACGGCGAACACGTCGATGCCGGGCTCAGAGTAGAAGCGGTGGTCCTCGGTGGCGACCAGCGACTCGGCGAACAGCGCCGGGACCGGCGGGCCCGGGTAGCGGAGATGATGCGCGCGGTCGATGGCCCGGGCCAGGGCGGGCGCGTTCTGCACCGACGGGGTCGCCAGGTAGAGCAGGCCGAACGCGATGCCGGCCAGCACGACCAGGGCGATCAGCCCGGCGGCCAGTCGGCGCAGCAGGCGGCGGCCGCGCCCGGGCCGGCGCGTCCGGCCCCAGCCATCCCCCTCCGGGCCATAGTCAACCGGGCCGTAGCCACCGGGGTCCTGGTCCGGGCCCGGGTACGGGGCGGTGTCCCGGTACGGGTCGCCGGACGTGACGCCGTGTGGCAGTGGAGCGGTCTGCGGGTCATACCCCAGCCGCGCCGCGGCTGGATCGCCCTCCCAGGCCGGTCCCCGTGCCGTCATCCGCGTAGCTCCGTCTGATCGAAGACCCCGTCCCGGACACCGCCGGACTTACCCAGTAGGGCAACGAAGAATCATCGGCCGGAGTGCCCGGGAATGGCGTTGCGGCGCGGGATCCAGGGCAGGCAGGTCAGCAGCGGTTCCGCCTGGTCCGGGTTAGCGGTTACCTGCCAGCGGGCATAGAGCGGATGGTCTCCCCGGTTGTGCTGGTTGGCGAATGCCGTTCAGCAGCCCAGACCGTTCACCTGGAGCGCCCGCATGGAAGTCAAGGAACTCGGCCACCTGGTCCTGTATGTGCGCAATCTGGATCGTTCCGCCTCGTTCTACCGGGATGTGCTCGGCTGGCGCCAGATCATGGGTGGCCCCGGGGACGAGCCACAGCCGTTCCGCGCCGCGGCGTTTTCCGCGCCCGGCGGGCGGACCCATCACGAGCTGCTGCTCATCGAGGTGGGCGACGACGCGGCCGGCCTGCCGCCGGGACGGCGGGTCGGGCTGTACCACTTCGGCCTCAAGGTCGGCGACAGTGACGACGAGTTGCGCGGCGCGCTGGCCACGCTGGAAGCCCACCAGGTCAACGTGGTCGGGGCCAGCGACCACACGGTGACGCACAGCCTGTACATCACCGATCCGGACGGGAACGAGATCGAGCTGTACGTGGACGTGCCCGGCGTGGACTGGCGCAACGACCCGTCCTTGTTCGCCGCCCCGATCCGCCCGCTCAAGCTCTAGCCGGGTTGCCCGGTCGATCCCACTACGTGGTGAATACGCGGCCGCGGCTTCAGCTGGATAGCAGCGAGGGTTCGTGGGCTTCAGCGTCGGTGAGCCCATCGATGTCGCTGGCCAGGGCGGCCGTGCCATCGCGCAGCTCAGCAAACAACTCCGCGATCGTGGGCACGCCCCATCGTGCATGCCCCCGCCGCACGGCCCGGGAGAATCGGGTCGCGTTGGCGTGGTTGTGCCGGTAAAGCCGGGCCGGAAGTCCTGTAGGCTGACGGCTGGCATCGGGACGTGGCGCAGTTTGGTAGCGCACTTGACTGGGGGTCAAGGGGTCGCCGGTTCAAATCCGGCCGTCCCGACCATTGCTTAGCAGGTCAGAAGGGGTTTCGGGTTTCCGCCCGGAGCCCCTTTTCGATCTTCGGGAGCCAGACGGGGAGCCACCCCCGTTGGTGTTTCTTGGTGTCAGGCTACGCGGTTCTGGGCCGCTTCTTGCTGAGGATCTTGTTCATGGCCGTGGCGCCGGTGGCGAGCGCGGGCCTGATCTCGTGCCGGTAGATGGACTCGGTGACCGTCGTGCCGCTGTGGCCGACCAGGCCGCTGATGTCCTCGATCCGGACGCCGTGAGCGCTGAGGATGGACACGAACGGCGCTGTCTGATCCCGCCTTCGCACCGCCAAGGACCGGGCGTGGCCGTCAGCCTGGTTCGGCGCCGCCCAGGGCCAGACCCTTGACGCTACAACGGAGCCAGAAAATCTGCTCGAAGGCGGCTTCGGCCAAACCTGACCTGGCCCTGGCCAGCCGATCACCGTGCCATGGGCCGTTTGACGGCCCCGTCCTGACCGCCGTGCCGGTACTCAGGGCGGGG
>DASXIN010000156.1:0-10193 GCA_036497945.1 Streptosporangiaceae bacterium
GGGCCCGGCTGGGTCCCGCCCTGGGCCAGGTCTGGCCCCGGCTGGTGGCCATGGTGCAGCGGCCGTCCAAGCTGGCCGAGGGCATCGGCGGCGCGCTGCTGCTCAGCGCGTGCTACATCCTCTGCCTGGCCGCCTCCGTGCTGGCCGTCGGCGGGCATATCGCGCTGACCAGCGCGGCCGTGGTGTACCTGACCGGCGCCGCGCTCGGTTCCGTGGTGCCCACCCCCGGCGGCCTCGGCGCGGTCGAGGCCGCGCTGGCCGCCGGGCTGACCGCGACCGGGATGGCGGCCGCCACTGCGGTCAGTGCGGTGCTGCTGTTCCGGCTGCTCACGTTCTGGCTGCCGGTCCCGGTCGGCTGGGGCGCGTTCAACTACCTACAGCGTCGGGGCGCCATCTGAACCACCCCTGGGTGTCCCAGCGGCGGAATGCGGGCCGGTTTTAACTCACGATTGACCTGATCGATGTCGTGCTTTCTTATGGTCTGGGAAGCAAGACCTGCGGCAACCCCGGCAGCGAGGTGGACTGCTCCGGCAGCACCCCCGAGTACTACTCGTGGTACGAGATGTACCCGGCCTACCCGGTGAACTTCAGCAACGCGGTCAACCCGGGCGATAAGTTCTACGGCTCGGTCACCTTCAACGGTGGCAGCAGCTACACGCTGGTGCTGAAGGACTTGACCAAGGGCTGGAGTCACACGGTCAGCGCGTCGCTGGCCGGGGCGGCCAACTCTTCCGCCGAGGTCATCGCCGAGGCGCCGTGCTGCACGGCCAGTGGCGGCATCCTGCCGCTGGCCCACTTCAGCCCGGTCCTCTTCAGCAACGCCACGGTGAACGGGTCGGCGATCGGCAACTTCAGCCCGACGCAGATCATCATGGTGGATGGTGCCGGCCGGGCCAAGGACTCGATCTCCTCGCTCAGCGGCGGGAACAGCTTCACAGCGACGTGGCTGCGAGCTAACTGACCGATCCTGGTGGTGGTTCTGCCCCGGCGACTCTACGGTGTTGCCGGGGCAGTTCCACGGCAGGAGCGTTAAGCATGATGGGTGTGAATTCGGGGGTCCGCCGGGTCGTGCCGCTCACGCTGGGCTGGGTGGACGTGCCGAAGTCCGTGTCGGTGGACGGGGCGTCCGGGGAGGTGCTGCGCGAGCCGGTGCCTGCCGTGCTGGTGGAGTGTGACGGCGGCTGGCTGCTGCTGGACACCGGGCCTAATACCGCGCTGATCACCGACCCGGCGCTGCGCGCCCGGTTCCACCCCGGCCCGGTGGAGCAGCCGGTGCTGGCTGGCCCGGGGGAGCCGCTGCCCGCGGCGCTCTGTGCGGCCGGGGTGGACCTGGCCGACATCCGTGCGGTGGCCATCAGCCACCTGCACTACGACCACGCCGGCGGGCTGAAGCACTTCGCCGGCCGGGTGCCGGTGCACATTCAGCGGGCCGAACTGGAGTACGGCCTGTCCAGCCCGCCGGGTCCAGAACAGAACGGCATCTTCCGGGTGGACTTTGACGACCCGCGGATCGACTGGCGGCAGGCCGACGGCGACACCGAGATCGCGCCCGGGGTGACGGCGGTGCGCACCGCGGGGCACACCCCGGGGCATCAGAGTTTCGTGCTGCGGATGGCCGATGGCGGCGGCTTCGTGTTCGCGTTCGACGCGGCCGACCTGGCCGAGAACATCGACCGGGAGGTGGCGGTCGGCGGCCGGATCGGCGCGTCCGCCGCGGACAGCGTCGAGCAGATCCGCAAGCTCAAGCGGATTGCCGCGGACCAGGGCTACCGGCTGGTGCCCGGGCATGACCCGGAGGTGTGGCCCGCGCTGACCGCCGAACTGGCCCGGTTAATTCAGATTTAACGCCGCCTTGACCGGCCGGGGCGACGATGGCAGCCGAGGTCCGGTGCGGTGCCGCGGGCCCAGCCGCCCCGGGCCGGGTCCCGGCGGGGTAGTCCGGGTCTGTTCAGCCGAGCCCGCAGCGGGAACGATGGAGCTGAGGCGGCACTACGGCACATCGCTGGGGCAGGGATGCCTGGACGGGCACCCGGCCTGCCCCAGCATTGTCGCGCCGGAGCGGGGGACGAGGTGACGGAGGAGACGCCGGGGACGGGCCGGTTCGGGGTAGGTTCCCGGATCGCCGGGTACCGGCTGGACGAGGAGACCGGCCGTGGCGGCATGGCCGTGGTCTACCGCGCCTACGACACCCGGCTGGAGCGTCCGGTCGCGCTCAAGCTGCTGGCCCCCGAACTGGCCCGGGACGCGGCGTTCCGGCAGCGGTTCATCAGGGAATCCCGGACCGCCGCGGCGGTGGACCACCCCAACATCATCCCGATCTTCGAAGCGGGCGAAGCCGGGGGGGTGCTGTTCATCGCGATGCGCTTCGTGCACGGCCGGGACGTGCAGTCGCTGGTCAACGAAGGGGGACCGCTGCCGGCCGCGCAGGCCTGCCACATCATCTCCCAGGTGGCCGCCGGGCTGGAGGCGGCGCACGCACACGGCTTGGTGCACCGGGACGTCAAGCCGGGCAACATCCTGCTCGATGCCGGGGCCACTTTTCCTGGCCACGCGTACCTGTCTGACTTCGGGCTGAGCAAGCGAGCGCTGTCCGACAGCGCGCTGACCTCGACCGGCCAGTTCCTCGGCACGGTGGACTACATCGCGCCGGAGCAGATCGAAGGCCGGCCGGTGGACGCCCGGACCGACGAGTACGCGCTGGCTTGCACCGCCTTCACTATCTTCACCGGCGCGCCGCCGTTCACCAGGGACGAGTCGGTGGCGGTGATGTGGGCTCAGGTCTCCGCCCCGCCGCCGGCGCTGACCAGCCGCCGCCCCGATCTGCCACCTGCGGTGGACCAAGTGATGGCCAAGGCACTGGCCAAGGTGCCGATGGAGCGGTACGCGACCTGCCCGCAGTTCGCCGACGCGCTGCGCCGCGCCTGTGGTCTCGAACCCGGGTCCCGCAGGTCAGGTCCGGAGCCGACCCAGGTATCCGGGTGGCCGCCCGGGCAGCCCGGGGGGCCGGACCCGGCGCCGCCGTCGCATCCAGGTACGGCCGTCTCCGGGGGGCCAGGGCAGCCTGCCGTGCCGGATCCGGCGCCGCCGTCGCATCCGGGGACGGCCGTGTCCGGGGTTCCGCTGGCCAGGCCCGGCGGGCTTGCCGGGCCATCCGGTCCACCAGAGCCGCCGGACGATATGACTTCTCCGGTCAGTCCGGACTACCCGGGGGAGTACCCGGCCGCCGCGACCGGCCACGACCAGCCGGACCGGGACTACCCACCGTCCGAAGACCCGGACTACGCCGGCCTGTGGCGGTCGGCGCCCGCCGATGACCAGCCCGGCGAACCGCCCACCGAGGGCGTGCCGCCCACGCGGGGATCGGGCGGACCGAGCGGGCGGGGATCGGGCGGGCCGCGCTGGCCGGGCCCGACACCGCCGGCCGGGCCGGGGTATCCGGGACCAGGACGCCGGTCCGGGCGGCGGCGCTGGCAGACCGCGGCCGGCGCGGCCGTGGGCGCGGCCGCCGTGCTCGCGGCGGGGGCCTTCTTCCTGGTCGGCCGGCCGGGCGGCGGCAGCAGCCAGAACACGGCGGAGACGGCGCTGCAACCACCGGGCTGCACTACCCAGGTGGCCAAGGCGGCGCAGCTCAAGCACCTGTCCCGGCATATGACCGGCACCGGCGGGCAGCCGTTCGACGTGGCCACGCTGCCCGGCTTCGCATTCGTGTCGATCGTGTCCGGGGTCGCGGTGCTGGACACGTCGCAGCCCGTTCCCCGGCTGATGTGGACCGCCCCGATAACCCACGCGCAGGGTGAGGCGCTGACCCCGGACGGGCAACACCTGCTGGTCAGCTCGGGCAGCGGGATCGCCGTGTTCCGGGTCAGCGACCTGGAGCACGGCGCGGCCAGCCCGGTCGGCTTGCTGTCCAGCCCGGGCCAGAAGCACGCGGTCGAGGTGGCGGTGACCCCGGATGGCCGGTACGCGCTGGTCACTTACCAGAACACCTCGAACGTCGGCGTGTTCAACCTGCACCGGGCGCTGCACAAGGGATTCAGCCCAGCCGACCTGGTGGGGCTCATCCCGGTCGGCCCGATGCCGATCGGGGTGGCGGTGGCCCCGAACGGCGGCCTGGCCTACGTGACCAGCGGACCGCGCCGGGCCTCGGCGTCCGGGACCGGCGTGGTGAACGTGATCAGCCTGGCCAAGGCGGAAACCCGCCCGGCGGCCGCGGTGATCAAGACGGTCAGTGCGGGCTGCAAGCCCAGCCGGGTGGTCCTGTCCACTGACGGGCAGGATCTGTGGGTCACCGCCGGCGGATCGAACATGCTGCTCGGCTTCTCGGTGCCCAAGCTGCTCGGCGATCCCGGCCATGCCCTGCTGGCCCGGGTGCCGGTCGGGCCGCTGCCGCTCGGGATGATGATCGTCAACCACGGCACCCGCCTTGTGGTGGCCGACTCCGACCGGGACAACCAGCCCGGCGCTGGTCCCAGCCTGGCCGTGGTCGACGTCAGCAAGGCACTGGCCGGCCAGCACGCGCTGCTCGGCTACGTGCAGGCCGGGAAGACCCCGCGCCAGTTCGCGCTCGCCTCGAACGGCGGCACCCTGCTGGTCACCAACACCGACTCGGGCCAACTGGAGAGCCTGAACGTGGCCAAGCTGCCGTAATCCCGCCGCACTAGGCTGTCGATCATGCTTCCCGACCAGCGTGTCCTGACCACCCCCGATGGCCGGTCCCTGGAATTGCTGATCGCGGGCCCGCCGGACGGGCTGCCGCTGCTGTTCCATAACGGCACCCCCGGCGGGCTGGTCGCGTTCCCGCCGATGACCGCCGCAGCCGCCGAACGCGGGCTGCGCACCGTGATGTACGCCCGGCCCGGCTACGGCCAGTCGGCGGCACAGCCCGGCCGCCGGGTGGTAGACACCGTGGCCGACGCGGCCAGCGTGCTGGACGACCTGGGCGCGGACCAGTTCGTCACCGCCGGCTGGTCCGGTGGTGGGCCGCACGCCCTGGCCTGCGCGGCGCTGCTGCCCGGCCGCTGCCTGGCCGCCGCGTCAATGGCCGGCGTGGCGCCGGCCCAGGCGGCGGGCCTGGACTGGCTGGCCGGCATGGGGCCGGAGAACATCGAGGAGTTCAGCGCGGCGGAGCGGGGGGAGGCCGCGCTCGCCGCGTACCTGGAGCCGGAGGCGGCCGGCCTCCGCCAGGTGACCGCCGAGAAGGTGGCCGACGCACTGGGTGGCCTGGTCTCGGCCGCGGACCGGGACGTGGTCACCGCGGAGTTCGCCGACTACCTGGCCACGTCGTTCCGCGCCGCGCTGAGCACCGGGATCGCGGGCTGGCACGACGACGACCTCGCGTTCGTCAGCGACTGGGGCTTCCCGGTGGCGCAGGCCGGCCAGCTGCCGGTGGCCGTCTGGCAGGGCACCGAGGACCGGATGGTGCCGCACAGCCACGGCGCCTGGCTGGCCGGGCACATCCCCGGGGCTCGGGCCCACCTGCTGACCGGGGAAGGCCACCTGACCCTGGTCGCGCGCAGCTTCGGCGCTGTGCTCGACGACCTGCTCGACCTGGCCGGCCACCCGGCGGGCGCCAGGACGCGTCCCGGCGCAGGCTGACTCGCCCAGCCGGGACGCCGTGGGCCGGCCTGGCTTCTCAGCCAGCTCTGAACCCGGCGCGCGGCTGTTCTGATCCGCCGGGTCAGGAGTGCAGGGCCAGGCCGCGGCATACCTTGTCCACCGCGTTGCGCGGGCCGTAGACCGCGATCCCGGCCAGCTGCAGTTCGGCGGCGGGCACGGCCCGGACCACGGCCCGGTTGTCGTCGTCGTGCCCGGTGCTGAACATGTCCTCGGTGTAGATGGCGGCGGCCATGTCCCGGCTGACCGCACGCTCCCGGACCGCGCCCAGGCTCTCCACGTCACCGGCATAGACGAGGACCGGCTGGCGGAACAACTCCAGGTACCGGTTACCGGACCCATCCTCGTACGGCTTACCCATGGTCTCGCCGAACGCGGCCGCGACGCCGCTGGCCAGGAACGCGGTCACGTTGAGCCGCTGCCAGACGGCCAGGTCATCGCGCACCACTATCGCGATCTTGGTATCGAAACGCATGATCCCAGCCTCGGGCTCCGCCCGCCGCCCGGTCTTGAACGGTGGTGCGCAGCGGCAGCTACCCAGGGCCGGCATACTGGATGAATGACTGCCGTGGCCGCCGCAGACTGGTCCAGGTACTGGCGTTCGGCAAATGAACCGCTGGAAGCGATGCACGCCAGGTTCACCGGGCACGTGTATCACCGGCACAGTCACGACACCTATTCGTTCGGGGTGACCGAGTGGGGCGCGCAGTCGTTCACCTGCCGACACGCGGCACACACCAGCGCGGCGGGCATGGTGATGGCCTTCAACCCGGATGATCCGCACGACGGGCACGCGACCACCGACCGCGGCTTCGGCTATCGCATGATCCATATCGGGCCCGGGCTGGTGACCGAGGTGCTGTCGGACATCACCGGGCGGCCGGCCGGGCGGCCGCTGTTCGCCCGCCCGGTGCTCCAGGATCCGGGGCTGGCCCGGACGCTGTACCGGCTGCATGTCGCGCTGACCGGGCAGGCCAGCCCGCTGGAGTGCGGCGAGCGGCTCACCACGGCCGTCGCCGCCGCGGCCCGGTTCGCGGTGCGCTGCCCGCCCGGCCTGGCCGAGACCGGCCCCGGCCCGGGCGGCCACGAGATCGACCGGACCGCGGGGCTGGTCCGGGACTTCCTGGACGCCCATTACGCCGCCCCGGTTACCGGGGCTGAGCTGGCGGCCGCCGCCGGGCGCAGCCGTTACGCCGCGTACCGGGCGTTCCGGGCCGCCTGGGGTCTGGCGCCCAGCGAGTACCAGCGGCTGCTCCGGCTGCGCGCCGCGCGCCAGTGCCTGGCCGGTGGGATGCGGCCGGCTGAGGCGGCCACCGCAGCCGGGTTCGCCGACCAGGCCCACCTGACCCGGTGGTTCCGCCGCTGCTACGGCATCACCCCGGCCGAGTTCCGCCGCGCCGCCTCCCCGGCACATTCGTGATCAGATGCTTGGTGTCGATATAGCGACACCAAGCATCTGATCACGAGAGTTCCGGTGGGCGGGAGGAATGCTCGTTCACCCAGTTCACGATTTCCCCAGGTAGATCCCCGATCATCGACACGACCAGCGGCTGCATGGACGTGTAGTGCCGCCGTGCCAGCCATAGATGGGTCTGCGGGTAGTCGACGTGCGGCCACACAGTCCAGTGCCGGTATCGGTGCTCGATGTCGGAAACGATGCGGCACTCGACCTCCGTCAGCATGGGGTAGAGGGTCTTGACTTCGTCATGGGTATACGGGCGCTGGCTGCCTAACATGCCAACTACGTTTTCACCCATAACCACCTCTGTCCACCTCCTAAGAGCTATCACCCCAGAGAATCACCGCTGGCGAGGTGGTGCTTACGGTGAGGACGTGGCTCTTGACCTGGACTCTCCGGTTCCGCTGTGGCAGCAACTGGCTGACACTCTGCGCGATGGGATCAGATCCGGGGAGTACACCGGACGGTTGCCATCAGCCAAGACGCTGGCCCAGGAGTACGAGGTGTCGCACAAGACGTCCGAGCGCGCACTGCACCATCTGGTGGACGAAGGACTTCTCGTCGCGGTAGTGGGGCGCGGCTTCTACATCAAGCGCTAGCGCGTCGGCCGGGCTTACGAGCTGACTGGCTTGGCCAGGTTGTAGACGGTCTGGCCGCCGACGGTCTCCTTACTGAAGTGTGAGGTCACCCAGGACGTGATCGCGGCCGCGGCGCCGGAGCCGCCGCCGAACGTGTTGCTGTTCGCGCCGATGAAGTAGTGGATCTCGTGCGCGGCCACCAGCTTCTGGAACTGGGCCAGGGTGGGCGACAGATCGGTGCCGTTGAAACCGCCGATGGCCATGATCGGCTTGCCGCTGGCCAGCTGGAAGGGGGCCGCGCTCTCCGCCCCGACCGTGGCGGCCGCCCACCGGTAGCCGCTGGCCCCGCTGATCAGCAGCTTGGTGACGGCGGTGGACACGGACGTGTTGCCGGCCAGGCCGCCGGGCCCACCGACACTGCCACCACCCGCACCGCCAGCAGCACCCGCAGCGCCGGGGAAGCGGCCTGCCGGCCCGCTGGTCCCGCCCGGGGCCTGCCCGGAGGTGCCGGACGGTATCCGCCCGGCCGCGCCGGTGCCCGCCTGGCCGCTGGTGCCCGCCTGGCCGCCGGTACCGAAACCGCCCCCCGGACGCCCGCCGAAACCAGCCCCCGGGCGCCCGCCGAACCCGCCGCCCGGGCCCGCGCCCGGGCCGCCGAACGACGCGACGGCCGGCCCGGCCGACGGCAGCGCGCCGGTGTGCGCGGTGGCCGCCGTGTCCAGGCTGTAGGCCAGCGGCCCGGCCAGGCCGGTGATCAGCGCGAGGGGGAGGACCGCGCCGAGCACGACCCGGTCCGGGCCGCCCACCCAGCGCTCGGCGACGATCACCGCGGCGGCGGCCAGCCCGCAGGCCACGACCACCACCCGCAGCCAGGGCAGCCAGCTGGCCGACCGGCCCAGCAGCTCATCGGCCCACCAGGCGGTGACCAGCACCGAGGCGGCCAGGGCCAGCCGGACGCCGAGCGCGGCGCGGGCCCGCCAGGCGGCCACCGCCCCGATGCCGACCAGCGCGGCGATGGCCGGCGCCAGCGCCACGCTGTAGTACGGGTGGATGATCCCGTTCATATAGCTGAACACCAGGCCGGTCACCAGCAGCCAGCCGCCCCAGAGCAGGGCCGCGGCGCGCAGCCGGTCGGTCCGCGGCCGCCGCCAGGTCAGCCACAGCAGCCCGGCCAGCGAGATCAGCGCCGCGGGCAGCAGCCAGCTGATCTGGCCGCCCATGTCCGCGCCGAACAGCCGGGTCAGGCCGGCCGCCCCGCTGAACGCGGCGCTGCCGCCGCCATGCCCGGCGCCGGGGCCGACCGAACCAGTCTCGTTGCCGTCCAGCCGGCCCAGGCCGTTGTAGCCGAGGGCGAGCTGCAGAACGCTGTCGTTGGTCGACCCGCCCACGTAAGGCCGGTCGGCGGCCGGGGTGAGCATGACGATGGCCACCCACCAGCCAGCCGCCGCCAGCAGCGCCGCGCCGCCGGCCAGCAGCTGCCCGCAGCGGCGGAGCAGCCGGGACGGCCCGGCCACCAGGTAGACCAGCGCGAACCCGGGCAGCACCAGGAACGCCTGCAGCATCTTGGTCAGGAAGCCGAAGCCGAGCAGCGCGCCGGCCAGTACCAGCCACCGGGTCCGGCCGGACTCGATGGCCCGGACCATGGCGTAGGCGGCCGCCGTCAGCAGCAGCACGAGCAGCGCATCGGGGTTGTTGAACCGGAACATGAGCGCGGCCACCGGCGTGCAGGCCAGCGCGGCCGCCGCGATCAGCCCGGCGGCGGGCCCAGCCCACCGGCGCACAGCCGCGTACAGGATGCCCACCGCGGCGACGCCCTCGGCGGCCTGCGGCAGCAGCACGCTCCAGGAGTTCAGCCCGAACAGCCGCACCGAGAGCTCCATCACCCACAGCGAGGCCGGTGTCTTGTCCACGGTGATGAAGTTCGAACTGTCGAACGAGCCGAAGAAGAACGCCTTCCAGCTCGTCGCGCCGGCCTGCACCGCGGCCGAATAGAAGTCGTTGGGCCCAGCCGTTGCGGCTCAGCCCGGCGGTGTACAGGATCGCGGCCAGCGCCAGCAGGCCGAGCAGGCCGGGCCGGGCCCACCGCGGATCGTGCTCCGGGCCGCGCAACAGCCGGTCACGACGGTGCTGGTCCGGCCGCGCGGGAAAACGGCGCGCGCTGGTGACGGTGCTGCTCATCGACGGGGTCCTTCCGGCCAAGCGGGCCAGCACCTTGCCTAACGCCCATGCCGGGCGGGTGGCGGCCGCCCCGGCCCGCTCTGCCGGGGCCAGTGCGCCGCCAGAGGCGGAAAGGTACTGCGGGGGTGAGTACGTCCCACAGTGACCGACCCGGCTGGACCACCTCTGTGGCCGGTCTCTGCCGCGGCTATGAACGCTGGTGCGCCGCCAGCTCCCGCGCACCGAGCTGGGGGAGGGTGATGGTGAAGCGGGTGGTGCCGGGTTGGCTGTCGAGGTGGACGGTGCCGCCGTGGGCGGTGGTGACGGCGTCGACGATGGCCAGGCCGAGGCCGGTGGAGGCGGCCTGGCCGGCCTGGTGGGTGCGG
>DASXIN010000157.1:0-4409 GCA_036497945.1 Streptosporangiaceae bacterium
GGTTCAGGCCGGGCCGGCCCAGGCCGCCGGCTGAAGGCCGGCGGCCGGCCGGGCGGCGCGGGGGCATAGCCACCCGGAGTGACGGGCTGGACATCCCGCGTGGCGTCCGGCGGCAACGGGGGCGGCGCGGCGGGCGGCCCGGCCACCGGGGACCTGGGTCTGTACCAGTCAGCCTCCGGGAAGCCGGACGATGGGGACTCGGCTTCGGGGACGGAGCGGGCAGGCCTGGACAACTCGGTGGCCGGGCCGGATTCCCCGCGGGCGGGGCCCGGATCGTCGAAGGCGGGGGCCGGGTCCCAGGCGGGAGGGCCAGGATCCGCGGCGGCGCCGGCCGGGACGGCACCGGGCTGGGTGGTCCAGGGCTGACCGGCATGGGGCTGATCGGTCCCGGAGCCGGGATCGGGCGGCGATGCGGGCCCGGCGACGTCCGTCTTCTCGTGATCGGCCGGTGGCACAGGCACGACCCGGGTGCTCTCCCGGGGCGGGACGTCCGGGAAGTCCGCGGCTGGTCCCGGCACCAGTCCCGGGCCGGATTCGAGCCCGCAGGCCCGGCGCAGCGCGGCGGCGAACTCCGGGCAGGTGCCGTACCGCTCGGTGGGCACCTTGGCCAGCGCCTTGGCCATCACCTCGTCCACGGCCGCGGGCAGGTCGGGGCGGCGGCTGGTCAGCTCCGGCGGCGGGGCGGAGATCTGGGCCCACATGACCGCGACCGACTCGTCCCGGACGAACGGCGGCCGGCCGCTCAGCATGGTGAACGCCGAGCAGGCTAGCGCGTACTCGTCGGTGCGCCCGTTGACCGCCCGGGCCTCGATCTGCTCGGGCGCGATGAAGTCGAGCGTGCCGAGGAACTGGCCGGTCGAGGTCAGCGCGCTGACTGACAGGGCCCGCTTGCTCAGGCCGAAGTCGGACAGGTACGCGTGGCCGGGGTAGTCTCCGCCGCCCGCCATGTCGAGCAGCATGTTGCCCGGCTTGACGTCCCGGTGCACCAGCCCGTGCGAATGAGCCGCTTCCAGCCCGGCCGCGACCTGGGTGATGATGTGGCAGGCCCGGACGGCGGACAGCGGCCCCTCGGTGTCCACCAGCTCCTGCACGTTCGGCCCGTGCACGAAGCGCATGGCGATGAACAGCACCCCGTTGGCCTCGCCCGCCTCGAAGATCGGGATGATGTTGGGGTGGTCCACGGCGGCCGCGGTGCGCGATTCGCGGATGAACCGCTGCCGGAACGCCTCATCCCGGGCCAGCTCGGGAGACAGCACCTTGATCGCGACCGGCCGCTCCAGCCGGACGTCGTAGGCGCGGTAGACCACGGCCATGCCGCCCCGGCCGATCTGCTCATCGAGCCGGTACCCGGCCAGGCGAGACCCAACGCCGAAGCCCCCAAACTCCGGGGTCTCGTCAGACACCGCGGCCCCCCTGCCCACGTGCGCGGAAGTCAGTACTCAGAAATTTCACTGGACCCACTGGTTACCCGGGGTACTTTACTGTCCCTTGGTCCATAGTTCCCGCTCAGCCGCCCGGCCGAACGGCTGGCCGGGCTTCGATAGGCATTCGTTGCCTGACGGCCATGGCCGGCTGGTCGGCACCGGAGGGCCGCCCAGGCGAGCCTGGCCCGCGGCCAGGCAGATTGATCTCGCCGCCGGCGTTACCCTGCGCTGGCGCGAAGAAATCGTGCTCGTGCGCCAGGGAGAGCGGTCCGGGCGCCGCGGTGACAGCTATCGCCCGAGACGCCATGACCCTGGCCCCGCAGGCTTTGACCTAGTAGGGCAGCCGTACTTCGTGACCTGGGTGGAGCAATAGTCAGGACCTGTGGATCAAGCTCTTTTAGGCGGCTTCGGAGTGGGAGCCCTCACCTGGCCCGCTCGACGAGCTTTCCGTTGATGAAGGTCGCTCCAGCGCGGACCAGGGCGACCAGATTAGGTGCTGGGCGAGGAGGCGGAGCCGACCGACCTCGTCTGCCTCAGCTGGGACTTTCCCTCCGACTGGGCGATTGCGCTGCCAGGCACGCGGGGCAGCGGCCCGGCCCATGGGCGACGCCGCTCCAAGCAGGCGACAGGAGCAGTGCGCCGTGGCTATGCTACTTGCCAGGTTGGAAAGTTCGATGCTAGACTTTCCACTATGGAAAGCACGCCGCCCCGCCCGACCGCCTCAGAAGCCTCAGCTGTGCTCCGCGATGCCGAGGCGGCGCGGGCGACGCTGGCTGACCGGATCGCCACGCCGTCGTGGTTCTTCACTTCGATGGGCGTCGCGATTGCCGTGCAGATCGCTACGGCCGCGGTCGGTCTCCAAGACGCGCACGAACTCGCCCGCCTCCGGCTGGGCGCCGGCGCGCCGTGGCTGATCGCCGCCGGTCTCGCTGTATTCGCGGCCGTCGCCGGCGTCCAGCTCTGGCGGTTCCGGCGGCTCAACGGTGTCTGGGTGAGCGGGTTTGCCAGTCGCGTGGTCTTGGGCAACGGGGTGGCCGCGTCGGTCTCGTACATCGTCGCGCTCGCCGGGGCGATCTGGGCGGCGTACGGCGACCACTGGTGGCTCGTGGGGCTGTGGTCGGTGGTGGGCGGCGGGGCGTACGCGCTCAGCGGCCGCCGCTGGATGCGCAGCTACCGCACCGATCCGGCAGCACACGCACGCGGCGAGTCGTTCGCGTGGCTCGTCCTGCTGGCCGCGGCCGCAATCGGCGGCCTGGCGCTACTCGTGCTCAACGCCTGATGACCGAGCTCGACGAACACGTTGTCGCCCCCGCCCGCCTGAAGCTCATGTCGATGCTGACCGCGGTCTCCGAGGCGGAGTTCGCCACGATCCGCGATGCGCTGGAGGTGAGCGATTCCGTGCTGTCCAAGCACCTCGGCGCCCTCGAGGAGGTCGGCTACCTCCGTCGCCGCAAGGGCGTCCACCGCGGGCGCCGCACGACGTGGATCTCACTGACCGCGAAAGGCCGCAAGGCGCTCAGCGCGCACGTCGCCGAGCTGCGCGCCTTGATCGACGGGATCGACTAAAGCACCGGTGCACCCCGACAGGCAAAGACCGATATCACGCCACGCCGCAGTGGGTGAAGCGGGGATGACTTGACTGATTCGGGGTGATCGGGCGTATGGGGCAGCCGCCTCGTGATCATCAGCTTGTGACGACTTCTGATCTTGAGACGGCTGCCGCCTCCACGGTAGAGGAAGGCGTGGCGGCCTGCGCGAAGCTGGATGAGTTGATGATGGGCGGGCTGGCGGGCTGTTTCGCGCGGGTCGAGCCGCGCCGGCAGGCCCGCAAGTACGTCACCGGGCTGCTCAGTGACCTGCCGCGCAAGAACTGCTGGGCGCTGGCCGAGCAGGCCGGGGACGTCACGCCGGACCGGATGCAGCGGCTGCTGGAGCGGGCGGCCTGGGACGCCGGTGAGGCGATGCGCGCGGTGCGCACGTTCGTGGTGCGCCACCTGGGTGACCCCGCTGATGCGGTGCTGGTGATCGATGAGTCGGGGCAGGAGAAATCCGGCGAGCGCACCGCTGGGGTGAAACGCCAGTACCTGGGGTGCGCCGGGCGGGTGGCCAACGGCATCAATGTTGTCTACGCCAGCTACGCCGCCCCGGCCGGGCACGCCGTGATCGGCGCCCGGCTGTATGTGCCCAGGGACTGGGCCGGGGACAGCGGCCGGCGTGCCGCTGCGGGCATCCCGGAGGACCTGGAGTTCGCCACCAAGCCGCAGCTCGCCGCCGAGACGATCAAGCAGGTTCTCACCGAAGGGCGCTGCCCTCCGCGGGTGACCGGCGACGAAGTCTACGGCCGCGACGCCAAGCTGCGCGCCTTCCTGGAAGAGCAGCACACCGGGCATGTGCTGAAGATCCCCTGCTCCTTCCGCGTTACCCTGCCCACCGGGCAGAAGGCCCGCGCCGATCACGCCGCCCGCATGGTCCCCGCGAGCGGCTGGCAGACCGCCTCCGCCGGGCACGGGTCCAAGGGCGAGCGGGACTACAGCTGGGCGTGGCTGGCCACCTCCTGCGCCCGTCACCACCTGCTGGCCCGCCGCAGCCTCCACGACCCCGCTGACCTGGCCTACTTCCTCTGCCACGTGCCCGCCGGCCAGGCCTGCTCGTTCACCACCCTGATCCGCGTGGCAGGCCGCCGCTGGCCGGTCGAGGAAGATTTCCGGCTGGGGAAGAGCGACTTTGGGCTGGCCGGCAGCCAGGTCCGCGGCCACACCCCGATCACCCGCCACCTGGCCCTGGCCATGGCCGCGCTCGCGGTCTGCGCCACCACCGCCGCATTAGCGCGCTCCCGCACCAGCACCCTGGCCCGCCTGCCAGCCTCACCCGATGACCTGCCTCCCGAAGACCCCGGCCTGATCCCGCTGACCGTCACCGAGATCAAGCGGATCTTCAACCTGGTCACCCGCGCCTGGCAGACCATCCACCACTACCTGCACTGGT
>DASXIN010000158.1:0-106325 GCA_036497945.1 Streptosporangiaceae bacterium
CAGCGGCTCGCGCAGCCGCCCGATATTGACCTGAGCCAGCACGTGGTCCATCCCGTCATGCTGCCAGCCCCGCCCGCCCAGACCAACCCGCCCGCGAGCATTGCGCCCGCCCGTGGCTGCCCCAAGACCGCTCCCCCGCCATCCGGCTACACCTTTATATGCCTTGTTGGGCATGCTGGGTACGTGACGACAGTGTTCGAGGTGCTGGCCGAGTCGCGGCGGCGGCGGATTCTGGACCTGGTCCGCGACCGGGAACGCTCGGTGGGCGAACTGGTGGCCGCGCTGGCCATGAGCCAGCCCGCCGTGTCCAAGCACCTGCGGGTGCTGCGTGAGGCCGGGCTGGTCGAGGTCCGCGCGGCCGAGCAGCGGCGGCTGTACCGGCTCCGGCCGGGTCCGCTGCGCGAACTGGACGCCTGGCTGGCGCCGTACCGGCAGGCCTGGGACACCAGCCTGGACCGGCTGGAGCAGCACCTGGACGAGATGGCCCGCGACGAGGCGGGCCGCGACGATCGGAGGACGCACTGATGATGGGCACCCTGGAGCAGGCCAGCACCGGCTGGCGGCTGCGCTTCACCCGGGAGCTGGCCCACCCGGCCGAACGGGTCTGGCGGGCCGTGACCGAAGCCGAGCACCTGCAGGCCTGGTTCCCGATGCGGATCCACGGCGAATGGGTGGTCGGCGGCCCGCTGACCTTCGCCGACCCGGAAGGCCGCGGCCTGGAGTTCACCGGGAAGGTGCTCGCCTACCAGCCGCCGTCCGTGCTGGAGTTCAGCTGGGGCCCGGACGTGCTCCGGCTGGAGATCGAGGCCCGCGGCGCGGGCTGCTCGCTCACCCTGCTGGACACGTTCGACGAGCTGGGCAAGGCGGCCCGGGACGCGGCCGGCTGGCATGTCTGCCTGGATCTGCTGGCCGCCCACCTGGACGGCGGTGGCCCGGCCGGGCCGACCTGGTCCCAGGTCCACCCGGAGTACGTCACCGCGTTCGGCCCGGAGGCGGCCACCATCGGGCCGCCGCCCGGCTACGGCCCGGACGGCAACGGCTGACCGGGCCGCCGGGCCGGGGCAGCACATAGAGTTGCCCACCGTGGCAGGACGCGGCACGCCAGCGACCACGCTGCTGGCCAAGCAGGGCATCGCCCACACGGTGCACACCTACGACCATGACCCGCGGCGCGGCGCCTATGGGCTCGAGGCCAGCGAGGCACTCGGCCTGCCGCCAGAACGCGTCTTCAAGACGCTGGTCGCCCAGGTGGACGGCGCGCTGACCGTCGGCGTCGTGCCGGTGGCCAGCCAGCTCGACCTGAAGGCGCTGGCCGCCGCCGTGGGTGGCCGGAAAGCCGTCATGGCCGACCCGGCCGACGCGGAGCGGGCCACCGGCTATGTCGTCGGCGGGATCTCCCCGCTCGGCCAGCGCAAGCGGCTGCCCGTGGTACTCGACTCGGCGGCACTGGCGTTCAGCAGTATCTTCTGCAGCGGTGGCCGGCGGGGGCTGGAGATCCAGATCGCCCCGGCCGACCTGGTCCGGGTCGTGCAGGCCGTGGTAGCGCCTATCGCCCACAGCTGACAGCTGGGCGTGTGGTCGGATAGAACCATGAAAGTCCGGATCGGGGTGGCGCTCGGCCAGGCTGGGGTGCCCAGCCAGTTCGGCGCCGCGGTGGACGTCCTGGAGCAGGCCGGCATCGACTCGCTGTGGCTGCCGGAGATGGTCTACGGATCGCTGGTCGACCCGTTCATCGGGATGGCGTACGCGCTGGCCCGGACCACCCGGCTGAAGGTGGGCACCGGCGTGGCCGTGCTGCCCGGACGGCATCCGGTACTGGTGGCCAAGCAGCTCGCCTCGCTGGCCGGGCTGGCCCCGCGCCGGGTGCTGCCGGTGTTCGGCCTCAAGCCGGCCCGGCCGGCTGAGCTGGCCGCGTTCGGCGTGCCGCCCGGCCGCCGGGCCGCGGTGTTCGATGAGTCCCTGGAGCTGATCCGCCGGTTGCTGCGCGAGCCGGAGGTCACGTTCCGCGGCGAGTTCTTCACCGTCGAGTCGGCCAGCATCGGCCCGCAGCCGGCCAAGCCGCTGGACATCTGGGTGGGCGGCAGCGCGCCGGGCGCGCTGCGCCGGGCCGGGCGGCTGGCCGACGGCTGGCTGGCCAGCTTCCTCACCCCGGCGGAAGCGGGCCTGGGCCGGCTGACCATCGAGGCCGCCGCGGCCGAGGCCGGGCGCGAGATCGAGCCGGACCACTTCGGTATCAGCCTGGCCGTGGCCACCGGTCCCGCGCTGGCCGCGCTGCACGAGGCGGCCCGGCAGCGGCGGCCGGACACCGACCCGGCCGCGCTGGTGGCGGACGGCTGGGCCGACGCCCGCGCCAAGATCGAGGACTACGTGACGGCCGGCCTGACCAAGTTCGTCATCAGGCCCGGCGCGGCACCGGCTGACCCGCAGCAGTTCGCTGACGAGTTCGCCCGGGAAATGCTGCCGCTGCAGACGTGAGACGGCCGTGCGGGTGACCATCCGGGTCCGGCCGGGCGCCAGCCGGACCCAGGTAGGCGGCGAGCATGCCGGGGCGCTGCTGGTCCGGGTCAGCGCACCGGCGGTGGACGGCCGGGCCACCGAGGCGGCGCTGGCCGCGGTGGCCAGCGCCTTCGGTGTCCGGCGGCGCGCCGTCACGCTGGTCACCGGGGCCACCAGCCGGACCAAGGTGATCGACGTGGCCGGCGCCGATCAGGGCGCGCTGGACCGGCTGCTCGGCTCGCCCGGCTAGGCCGCCCGTTACCGGCTGACCAGCAGCACCCACACCTGGCCGCGGGCGAACGTCATCGGCTGGCCGGAGTCGGTGATGAACGTGGTCCCGGCCGAGCCGTGCGGCCGGGTCCAGTGCGCGCAGTAGAACGGTGTTCGGTCCGCCGGATGGGGGCGGTCCGCACGGGCGGCCGGCCCGGGATACGCCGGCTGGTCAGCTGCCCGCAGGCCAGTTGTGCACCGGCTCGTTGCTGTGCATGTGCTCGATGTAGCGCTGGGTCATCCGGCGCAGCGCAGTATGCCGGTCCACCCGGCCCCGTTCCAGCAGGTGGACGGTCTCCGTCTGCCAGGTGGCACCGGTCCGCCGGGACCGGCAGCGCTGCTCGATGATGCCCAGGCACCGGTCGGCGTGCCGCGAGTCCACGCCCCACCGGCGCAGGCCCTCGCTAGCCAGCGGCAGCAGCACCTGCAGGGTCAGTTCGGCCACCGGAAGCACGCCCAGTTCCGGCCAGTACACGCAGGCGTCGATGCCGTGCCGGGCCCCCTCGACCAGGTTTTCCGCGGCCGCGGCGAACGCCATCTGGGTCCAGACCGGGCGCTCCGCCTCGGCCAGCGAGCGGACCAGGCCGTAGTAGAACGCGGCGTTCGCGGTGACGTCGGCCACGGTCGGCCCGGCTGGCAGCACCCGGTTCTCCACCCGCAGGTGCGGCCGCCCGCCATCGACGGCGTACACCGGCCGGTTCCACCGGTACACCGTGCCGTTGTGCAGCGTCAGCTCCGCCAGGGACGGCGTCTCGCCCTGATCCAGCTCGGCCAGTGGATCGTCGTCGGTGGACAGCGGCAGCAGCGCCGGGAAATAGCGGATGTTCTCCTCGAACAGGTCAAACACCGAGGTGATCCAGCGCTCGCCGAACCACACCCGGGGCCGTACGCCCTGGATCCGCAGCTCCTCCGACCGGGTGTCGGTGGCCTGCTGGAACAGGGTGATCCGGGTCTCCCGCCACAGTTCCCGGTCAAACAGGAACGGCGCGTTGGCGCCGACCGCCACCTGCACCCCGGCCACCGCCTGGGCCGCGTTCCAGTAGCTGCCGAACGACTCCGGGCTGACCTGCAGATGACACTGCAGGCTGGTGCAGGCCGCCTCGGGCATGATGTTGTCCACGTGCATGAGCAGCCGCTCGGGTCCCTCGATGTCGATCCGCGCGTCCTCGCCGCGGGCGGCGCAGATCTGCTCGTTGAGCAGCCGGAAGCGCGGGTTGGCCGACATGGCGTCCTCGCTCACGTCGGCCTGCCGCAGGCTGGGCAGGATGCCGATCATGGCCAGCCGGCTGCCCACGTCGCCCGCCCGCTGGTCGGCGTGCTTCAGGCTGGCCAGCAGGTGCGCCTCCAGCTGATCCAGCACGTCGGCGGCCAGCGGGCGCGGCGGCACGTTGATCTCCACGTTGAACCGGCCCAGTTCCGCGGCCCAGTGCGGGTCCCCGATGGCGGCCAGCACGTCCGGGCTGCGCATCGACGGCGCGCCCGACTCGTCCACCAGGTGCAGTTCGACTTCCAGCCCTACCTGCTGGCTTTCGGTCTCGAACCAGGGGTCCCGCAGCATCCGCGCCAGCGCGTCCAGGCACTGCCGCACCTTCTCGCGGTAGTGGCGCCGGTCATGCTGGCTCACCGTGATCGGCGGAACGTCCTTACCCATCGGGCCCCTCCACGCCGCGACCATGGCAGATGGCCTCCACCACACCCTGACACGTCATTGACCTTCTGACCAGACACGATGCTGGGGGGAAAGGCCAAGCGGGGGCAAATTCCGGCTACTTGGTAGGTATTGCGACAGCCGGCCCGGGGTCAGCCGGCGGAATTTAGCGGCGGCACACCGCGGATCAGCACCCGGTGCACGTTGTCCCAGGCTCCGGTGTAGCGCCGGCGGGGCCCTGGCCCTACGGTACGTTCTGCGTCGGCAGAGCTCTGACCACGGAGGTTTTACTGTGTCCGAACCTGTTCCCGCCGCATCACGCGGCGGCGTCGATTTCCTGGCCCACCAGCGCGGCGACGACGTGGCGGTCGCCGTGCGCGACACCGGCCCGGGCCCGGCCAGCGCGGCTTACCTGGATTCCGGGGACCGCTTCGAGATCGCCGCCCGGCAGGCCATCCCGCTCGGCCACAAGGTCGCCTTGCGCGACCTGGCTGAGCAGGAGAACGTGCTGGAGTATGGCGTGCTGATCGGCCTGACCCGGGCACCGGTGGCGGCCGGCGAACTGGTGCACACCCACAACCTGAGGAGCGCACGGTGGCAGAAAAGCGTCTGACCGGCTACCGGCGGCCGGACGGCCGGGCCGGCATCCGCAACCACGTGGTCATCCTCCCGGTGGACGACCTGTCCAACGCGGCCGCCGAGTCGGTGGCCCGGGCCATCCCGGGCACCCTGGCCATCCCGCACCCGTACGGCCGGCTGCAGTTCGGCGCCGACCTCGAGCTGTTCTTCCAGACGATGATCGGCACCGGGGCGAACCCGAACGTGGCCGCGGCCGTGGTGATCGGCATCGAGCCGGCCTGGACCCAGCGGATCGCGGACGGCATCGCGGCCACCGGCAAGCCGGTGGCCCAGTTCTCCGTTGAGCGGCATGGCGACCTGCGCATCCTCGAAATGGCCGGACGCCGCGCCGCCCAGCTGCTGCAGGACGCCAGCGAGCTGCCCCGGGTCCCGGTCGAGCGGGGCGAACTGGTGATGAGCATCAAGTGCGGCGAGTCCGACACGACCAGCGGCCTGGGCGCCAACCCGGCCACCTCGCAGGCGGTGGACCGGCACATCGCGGCGGGCGGGACGGTCATTTTCGGCGAGACCACCGAGCTGACCGGCGGCGAGCACCTGATCGCGCAGCGGTGCGCCACCGACGAGGTGCGCAAGAAGTTCCAGGCCTTCTTCGACGACTACTTCGCCATGGTCGAGCGGACCGGCGCCAACCTGCTCGGCTCACAGCCGACCCAGGGCAACATCCGCGGCGGGTTGTCCACCATCGAGGAGAAGGCGCTGGGCAACATCCAGAAGACCGGCAGCACGCCGGTGGTCGACGCGCTGGCCCCGGCCGAGCGGCCCACCCGGGCCGGGCTGAATTTCATGGACACGTCCTGCGCGGCGGCCGAGTTCATCACGCTGACCGCCGCCGCCGGGGCGGTCATCCACCTGTTCCCCACCGGCCAGGGCAACGTGGTCGGCCACCCGGTCGAGCCGGTGATAAAGATCAGCGCGAACCCGCTGACCGTGGCCACGATGAGCGAGCACATCGACGTCGATGTGAGCGGATTGCTCCAGCTGGAGTTCGGTTTGGCCGCGGCGGGCGACCGGCTGGAGGAGGTCATCGACCGGACCGTCAACGGGCGCCTTACGTGTGCCGAAGTTCTCGGCCACCGGGAATTCGCGCTGACCCGGCTGCACCCGAGCGCCTGACCGCCGATGAGCATCCCGGTGGACGCGCTCACCGACTACGCGGACCACGCCGTGGACGCGCTGACCAGCATCGCCACCAGCCTGGGCGACGACCTCAGCAACCAGCGGCCGGACCTGCCCGGGGCCAACTCGCCGTACGCGATCGTGACGCACTGCCTAGGCGTCATGGCGTACTGGGGCGGCCACGTGGTGGCGGGCCGGGACGTGCCGCGGGACCGCGCCGCCGAGTTCACCGCGACCGGCCGGGTGACCGACCTGGTGGCCGCGGCGCAGCAAGCCAAGATCCAGTTCCGGGCGGACGCGCTGACCGCGGACCCGCCCGCCCCGCCGCGCCGGCCGGCTGCCCGCCGCGGGCCGGACGTGCTGGAGGTGCGCAGCCAGGGGCACGCGCTGCTGCACGTCCTGGAAGAGCTCTACCAGCACCTCGGCCAGGCCGAGCTGACCCGGGACCTCCTGCTGGCCCACGATTCACCCGGCTGAACACCCTTACCCGGTGGCGGCCGCCATCCGGCGCACCGCCTCGGCCAGCAATTCGGGCGAGGTGCCCATGTTGAGCCGGGCGAAGCCGCGGCCCTGACGGCCGAAATCCTCGCCCGGGCTGAGCGCCACCCGGCCGCGGTCCAGGAAGGTGGCGGCCGGGTCGCCGTCCAGGCCCAGCCCGCGGCAGTCGATCCAGGCCAGGAAGCTGGCCTGCGGCGGCCGGTAGCGGGCCGCGGGCAACTGCTCGGCCAGCAGGCCGCGGAGCAGCCAGCGGTTCTCGTCGAGCTGCGCCCGCACCGCGTCCAGCCAGGGCAGCCCATCGGTGAACGCGGCTGTCGAGGCGAGCACGCCCAGGTGCCCGGGCAGGAACGCCTCCCAGCGCTCGGCCAGCACCTTGTCCCCGGCCGCCGACCCGGCCACGGCCAGCCCGCACTTCAGCCCGGGGATGTTCCACCCCTTGGAGGCCGAGGTGAAGGTGAACGCCCGGGCCGTCATCTCGTGGTCTGTAGAGAGGAACGGCACGTACTCCGCGCCCGGCAACACCAGCGGCGCGTGGATCTCATCCACCACCAGGGCCACGTCGTGCCGCTGGCACAGGTCGGCGGCGGTGTGCAGCTGCTCCCGGGTCCACACGCTGCCGGTCGGGTTGTGCGGGCTGCACAGCAGGTAGGCGCCGACACCCGGCTCGCCGAGCGCGCGGTCCAGCGCGGCCGGGTCGAGGTCGTAGCGGCCGTCCGCGTCCCGGGCCAGCGGCGCCTCGACGATCCGCCGGCCGGAAAACCCGAACCGGAACCAGAACGGCGGGTACACCGGGGGGTTGATCACCACTCCGGCACCGGGCGGGGTGAGCGCCTGGATCACCTCGGCCAGCCCGGTCATCACGTCCGGAATGGCGAACACCCGGGCCGGGTCAGCCGCCCAGCCCAGCCGGTCCGCCGCGAAGGCGGCGAACACCTCGTCCAGCCGGCCGAGGTGCCCGTACCCGCAGTCGCCCAGGGCCAGCGCCTGGGTGACCGCTTCGATGATCGGCTGGGCCAGGTCGAAGTCCATCTCGGCCACGAAGGCGGGCAGCACGTCAGCCGGATAGGTGCGCCATTTGAAGCTGCGCCGCTGCCGGAGCGTGTCCGGCCCGCAGCTCCCGAGCAGAGCATCCACCTGACGCATGCTATGCGTACCGCCCCAGGCCGATCTACTACGCTAACCGTGCACGATTTGAACAGCGGCACAGGCACGACCGACGCCACAGAAGGGTGCGGTGATGGCGGGCAAGTGGTTTCGCGGCATCACCCCACGCCGGGCCAAGTCACCCGAGCTGAACACCAGCGTCGCCCACCCGGCCCGGGTGTACGACTACTGGCTGGGCGGCAAGGACAACTTCGCCGCCGACCGGGAGGCGGCCGAGGCGGTGATCGCGGTCCGCCCCGGGATCCGGCGCGACGTCCGGGAGAACCGCAGGTTCCTCATCCGCGCGGTGCGCTACCTGGCGGCGGAGGCCGGCCTCCGGCAGTTCCTCGACCTCGGCAGCGGCATTCCCACCTCGCCCAACGTGCATGAGGCGGCGCAGCAGGCCGCGCCCGCGTGCCGCGTCGTCTACGTGGACAACGACCCGATCGTGCTCGCGCACGCCCGGGCGCTGCTGACCAGCTCGGACGAGGGCGCCACCGCCTACCTGGATGCCGACCTGCGCGATCCGGAACCCATCCTGCGCACGGCCGCGCAGACGCTGGACTTCAGCCAGCCGGTCGGGGTCATCCTGGTCGGCGTGCTGCACCTGATCTCCGACGACGACAAGCCGGCGGCCATCATCGACCGGCTGCTGGCCGACGTGCCGTCCGGCAGCTACCTGGTGCTGACCCAGCCGGCCAGCGACATCGACGCGCAGGCGGTCGCGGCGGGCGCGCAGCGGTACAACAGCCGGGTCGCCACACCGCAGACCCGGCGCAGCCGCGAAGAGGTGGCCCGCTTCTTCGACGGGCTGGACCTGGTCGAGCCGGGGCTGGTGCAGCCACATCGGTGGCGGCCGGACCCGGCGCCGACCGGGGAGTCGTCGAACTGGGTCGGCGTGGCCCGCAAGCCGTGACGCTCAGCCCAGGTCACCGGTGAGGTAGCGGTCCACGGTCGGCCCGATGGCCGCGACCAGCGTGTCCAGGTCGGTGGTGGCCAGCGGTTCCAGCCCGAGCACGTACCTGGTCAGCATTAGGCCGACCACCTGGCTGGCCACCAGCGACGCACGGTACCGGGCCCCAGCCGGGTCGACCGGCCCGCCCGGCTGGGCCACTGTGGCCAGCCGGCCCACGATCGCCTCGGTGACGAACTCGCGCAGCATCGTGGTGGCCTGCGCGCTGGTGCTGGCCGAGCGGATCAGCCCGAGAAAGATGTCCCGGATCTCGTGGGAGTCCCAGGCCCGCAGCACGGTCCGGACCAGATGCTCGCCCAGGCTCTCCGTGGGATCCGCCCGGCCCGCCGCCAGCGCCGCGGCAAGCAGTTCACCGGGCACCACCGGCAGCCGCATGGCCGCCGCGAACAGGCGTTCCTTGCTGCCGAAGAAGTGGTGCACCAGCGCCGGGTCCACCCCCGCGTCGGCGGCGATGCCGCGGATAGTGGCACCGTCGTAGCCATGCTCGGCGAAGCGTTTCCGGCTGGCCGCCAGGATCGCCTCCCGGGTGCCGCTGTCCCCGGCCCGGCGCCCGGTCCGGCCGGCCGGCGCGGTCACCGGCCTGCCGATCCGGTTAGCTCGAAGAAGCGTTCTTCCAGCGTGGCCGGGGCTTCGCTGACCCGGGCCGGCAGCGAGCCGAGGGCCCGGGTCACCCCGGCCGGGCTGGCCCCGGGCACCCGCAGGGCGCGCCCGGCCAGCGCGGCGGGCAGGCCAGCTGCCTCCAGCGCGTCCAGCGCCGCCGCCCACGACTCCGCCTCGACCACGCTGACCCGCCGGCCGTCGGTGATCTCCGCCGCCGTGCCCTGGGCCACCACCCGTCCGTCAGCCATGATGACCAGCCTGCCGCATTCCTCGGCCTCGTCCAGGTAGTGCGTGGTGACCAGCACCCCGGCGCCGGCCGCACCCGTGGCCGCGATCGTCTCCCACAGCCGGGCCCGGGCCAGTGGGTCCACGCCCGAGGTCGGCTCGTCCAGGATGAGCAGGTCCGGGTGGTGCTGCAGGGCCGCGGCGAAGGCCACCCGGCGCCGCACGCCGAGCGGCAGGTCACCGACCAGAACCCGGCCGTACCGGCGCACCGCCTCCGGCGGCAGCACCTGCTCCGGCGCCATCGTCTGCAGCCCAGCCGCCGGCCGACCAGCGCCGAACACGGCCGCCACGAAGGCCAGGTTCTCCGCCGGGGTGAGGTCGTCATACAGCCCGAGGCCCTGCGGCACGTAGCCGAGCCGGCGCCGGGCCTGCCGCGACGGCGGCCCGCCGAACAGCCGTACCTGCCCAGCCGAGGCGGGCAGCAGCCCGAGCAGCATCCGGATCAGCGTCGTCTTGCCCGCTCCGTTGGCGCCCAGCAGGCCGACCACCTCACCCGGGCCGATAGCCAGGTCCACCCCGTCCACGGCGGTGAAGCCGCCGAACCGGCGGCTCACCGCCACGCACTCAGCCAGTGCCGCCATCACCGCTCCCCGCCCCGTCCGCGGCCAGTTCCCCGGTCCCGGCCAGTTCCCGGCCCAGGATGGCCACGGTGACCGCGTCCTGCAGGTCCGGCCGGACGGGCTGGCCGCTCGCGGTCCCGGCCGGGTCCCAGACCCGCCAGCGGCCGGCCCGGCGCCAGGCCCGCGGCCGGTCGTCGCCCGGCGGCACCGTGTCGCTGACCCGCAGTTGGCCGGGCATGGCCGCGACGATCTGATCCGGCGTGCCCACCGCGAGCTGGCGGCCCGCGTCCAGCACCAGCACGGCCGCGGCGCGTTCTGCCTCGTCCAGGTAGCTGGTGGCCACGACGACCGCAGCGCCGTCGGCCGCGGCCCGGGCGATCAGCGACCACAGATCGGCCCGGCTCACCGGGTCCACCCCGGTGGTCGGCTCGTCCAGCACCAGCAGGGCCGGGCTGGTCAGCATGGCGGCGATCACGCCGAGCTTCTGCCGCATCCCGCCGGACAGCTGCCCGGCCAGCCGGTCCCGCGCCGCGGCCAGCCCGGCCCGGGCCAGGAACGCGGCGCTGCGCTCGGCCGCGGCCGCCGCCGGGAGCTGGTAGGCGGCCGCGCGGAAGGCCAGGTTCTCCGCCACGGTCAGGTCCGGGTAGGTTCCCGAGCTGGCTGGCAGGTAGCCGATGTCCCGCTGCGGCGGCCGCCGGACCGTGCCCGAGCTGGGGGCGAGCGCGCCGCCCAGGCAGCGCAGCAGCGTGCTGCGCCCAGCGCCGTCGCCGCCGACCACCGCGCTGACCTGGCCCGGCCGCGCCCGGAAGGTCACCTGGTCCAGCGCCAGGCGCCGGCCGTACCGGACGGACACCCGCTCGGTTCCCCACCATTCCGGATCGGCGGCTACCCCGCCGCGTACCGGCTCTCTGCCGCTGGCCGGCTCCCTGCCGCTGGCCGACCCCCTGCCGCTGGCCGGCTCGTCGCCGCTCACCGGGTCCTCGCCGGGTCCGGCCCGGCGCCCGCGGTGGCCATCGCAGGCGCGGCCGCCCGGCGCCCGCCGCGACGGCCACCCGTCCCGGCCGGCGACAGGTAACCGCGGAAGCGCAGCATGGCCAGGCTCATCACGATCAGCCCAAGCAGGGCCAGGAACGTCAGCGGCTGCCACAGCGGCCCGATTGGCTCAGCCCGCAGCATCACCCCGCGGGAGATCTCGTTGAAGTAGGTCAGCGGCAGGATGTAGGAGATCCAGCGCACCCCGGCGGCGATCGAGGTCAGCGGGAAGATCAGCCCGGACAGCAGCACCTGGGGCAGGGTGAACATGAAGGACAGCTGGATGGCCTGGCCCTGGTTCTCGGACACGCTGGAGATGAACACGCCCAGGCCGAGCGTGACGAACAGGAACAGCAGCGCGCCCAGCCCGAACACCGCGTACGAGCCGCGGAACGGGACGCCGAACAGGGCCACCCCGACGGCCAGCACGATGGCCAGGTCCACGCAGGCCACCACGAAGTACGGGACGATCTTGCCGAGGAACACGTCCCGCGGGTGCAGCGGCATCACCGCGAGCTGCTCCAGCGTCCCGGTCTGCCGCTCGCGGACCACGCCGAGGCTGGTGATGATGATGCCGATGAAGGCCAGCACCACGCCTGCCAGCCCGGGGATCATGATGTAGGACGTCTTGAGCTGCGGGTTGAACAGGATCCGGATCACCGGCCCCTGCCCGGCCGACAGCGTCCGGCTGCGCGCGGCCAGCGCGGTCAATGCGTCCCGCGCGGTGAACAACTGGCTGCCGTCCACCAGCACCACGGTCCGGTTCCCGGTCACCACGGCCAGGGCCGCGCCGTCCCGGTTGTCCCGCAGCTGCGTCCGCGCCCAGGCCACCCCCTCGGCCGGCGCCCGGGCCACCACGTGGAACGGGGCACGCAGCGGCAGCTGCCCGGCCTGCGGGCCGGCCACCACGGTGGGGATGCTCTTCACGTCGAAGCTGGCGGCATAGCCGAACACGACGAGCAACAGCACCGGCAGCACGATCATCATGGCCAGCGTGCGCCGGTCCCGGCGCAGCTGCCGGAACTCCTTCACGATCATCGCCCACATCGCCGTGCCCCTCTCCGCCGAGCAGCCCACTAACTCATCGCGCGTTGAATTCTACGCTCGTTGAATTCCCCGTCAATCCCAGCTACCCCATGAGTGCGGTGAGTTGTGCCCCACCCGCGGGGCACAACTCACCGCGCTGATGAAAACCGCCCCGCCCCCGCACCCGGCTGGCTGGAACCGGGGGGATCTGATTCGGTAGGGACATGAGGCGAGCGAGAGACAGCGGATGAGCGTGACCCGGCACCGCGGCCGGTGGACTCCTGAGGACCGCTGTGCGTCGCCGTATCACTACCTGCCGGTGCCGGTGCCGCCAGGCACCGCCGGGCTGCACGTGCAGCTGGACTACGACCGGTCCGGCGCCGTGCTGGACCTGGGCTGCTTCGGGCCGGCCGGGTTCCGCGGCTGGTCCGGCGGCGCCCGCTCGGAGTTCGTCATCACCGCCGACCAGGCCACGCCCGGCTACCTGCCCGGCGAGCTGGAGCCGGGCGAATGGCAGGTGGCACTGGGCCTCTACCAGCTGCCGGCCGAAGGGGCCAGCTACACGCTGACCGCGGAAGTGACCAGCACACCAGGGACGCTCCGGCCGGGGCCGGAACCGGAACCGCCGGGCCCGCTCACCGATCGGCCGCCCAGGCGCGAGCTGCCCGCCCGGCCAGGGCACCGCTGGCTGGCCGGCGACCTGCACGCGCACACCGTGCACTCGGACGGCGCGCTGACCGTGCCAGAGCTGGCCAGGCTGGCCGCCGTGCAGGGGCTCGACTTCCTCGCCGTCACCGACCACAACACGGTCAGCCACCACGCCGAACTGGGCTGGGCGGCCGCCCGGTACGGGATCACCCTGATCCGCGGCCAGGAGGTCACCACGGACAGCGGGCACGCCGGCGCGCTGGGCGATCTGGGCTGGGTGGACTTCCGCGAGCCAGCCGACTCGTGGCTGGCCGCCACCGAGCGCGGCGGCGGGCTGCTGTCGGTCAACCACCCGATCGGCGGGCACGTCAGCTGGCTAAAGCCGATGCGGCGGAAGCCACCGCTGGTCGAGGTGTGGCACTGGAGCTGGCTGGACCCGCGGTGGACCAACACGATGGCCTGGTGGCTGGCCTGGGACCCCGGCGCGGTCCCGGTCGGCGGCAGCGACTGGCACCGGCCCGGCGCGGACGCCGTGCCGGGCACCCCGACCACCTGGGTGGAATCCGCCGCGGACGGCGCCGGCCCGGCGGACGGCGCCGCTGGGGTGCTAGCCGGGCTGCGGGACGGCCGGTGCGCCATCTCCGCCCGCCGGGACGGCCCGGTGCTGCTCCGGCTGGACGGCGAGTTCGCCGCGGTAGGCGGCGACGGCACCATCCTGGCCGGCCCGGACGGCCCGCGCGCCGTGGTGCGCGGCGACCTGGCCCGGTTCCCCGCCGCCCCCGGCTGCCACCGGCTGCTCGACCCGGCCGGCGGCACCCTGGCCCTCACCGCCTAGCGCCCGCCAGCCAACTGCATGAGTGATGCATTCAGGTAGTCCCATCTGCGAGCCGGGCCGCTCCCGGCCGGGTTACTCGCCGGGCGAGCGGTCCGTGCTGATCCGGAAGACCGGGAAGCCGGGGGCGATGCCGAGCAGCTGCTCCTCGGTGGCGTCCTTCGTGACGCCCTCGAAGAACCGGCCGACCTCCCAGCCCCACTTGCGCAGGTACTCGCGGAGCACCGGCGGCTTGTCCGCGTCGGCCAGCTCGGTGGCGGTGAACGGCTCGGCCCGGCGGCCGACGCGCAGCTCACCCGATCCCGACACGCGGATGTTGCGCACCCACTGGGCCTGGCCGCGCGGCGCGACCAGGTAGCGCTGCCCGTTCACGGTGAGCAGGTTGACCGGCGTGGTCCGCCACTCACCGGACTTGCGGCCGCGCACGGCCAGCACCCGGGAGCCGTAGATGCTGATCCCGGCCCGGGTCAGCGCGGCGACCGTGTTGTTGAACAGGCGGTCCATACCGGTCGGCTGGACGTACCGCTGCTGCGGGGTGGCGTTCATCGCATCCTCCTCTTAACCCGGAGAGCACCGCTCTCGTCTAAGAACAGTATGCACGTACTGGCGTTCAGAATCAAGAGCAGTGCTCTCGAATTAGATAGCCAATCTCTAGAGAGCAGCGAGCAGCGCCACGCGGGCGCGCAGGATGGCCCGGGTGGAGGCCACTGTGCTGAACTCGTCCGGCTGCCCCGGGCACTCCCCGGCGGCGACGGCCCGTTCGGCCCGGCGCCGGGCGTCCGCCGGCGTGATCATCTCGAACGTCATGCCGGGATCCGCGGCCGCCATGGCCTCGGTGCGGGCCAGCACGTCGCCGGCCTCGCCGACCCAGACGTTCTTGATGCCGCCACCGAAGGAGTGATCGAGCAGCAGCGAGACCACGTGCCGGCCGGCCGGGTACTCGAAGCTCATCGTGACCGCTTCCTGTATCCCCCGGTCGTCCCCGTAGCGCCAGCACTCGCGCACCTCCGGCGTACCCAGGCCGGCCGCCCAGGCCGGGTCCGGCACCCCCTTGGCGGCCAGCCGGCCCGCCGCCGCGGCGGCCTCGTCCCGCAGCTCAGGCCAGCCCAGCGCGCTCAGCACGCGCAGGATGGCCAGCGCCTCCGGGCTGCCGCTGCGCTCCGCGGCGGGCACGATGGCCTGCGCGGCCGGGCCCTGCATGCCGCCCAGCGCGGCCAGGATGTCCGAGCCCCACAGCTCCGCCTGCAGCGGGCTGGCGATCTCGGCTAGCACCATCCGCGCCTCAGTGAGCACGGCGGCGAACGCGTCATCCGGCGATGACCGGCCGAACACGGCATCGAGGTCCAGGTCACCGGACATGTCTGCCGCCCACGGCGGAATCGTATTCCAGGTCCATGCCGGGCATCCTGCCACGGCCGCTGACATGATGGGCTGGAACCGCAGGAGGTACCGTGCCGCCAACGTCACGATGGGGCATCACTTTGCCGCTGAACGGGCTGCCGCTGCCCGCGCAGCGGGACCTGGTCGCGGAGCTGCCCGGGCTGGGCTATACCGACGCCTGGTCCGCGGAGGTCAACGGGGCGGACGCGTTCACCCCGCTCGCGCTGGCCGCCGGGTGGGCCCCGGAGCTCCGGCTGGGCACCGCGATCGCGGGCATCTACAACCGCGGCCCGGCGCTGCTGGCGATGAACGCGGCCACCGTGGCCGCGCTGGCGCCCGGCCGGTTCGTGCTCGGCATCGGGGTGTCCTCACCGGTCGTGGTGACCGCGTGGAACGGTGTCCCGCTGGACCGGCCCTATCAGCGGGCCCGGGACATGCTGCGGTTCCTCCGCCCGGCGCTGGCCGGGGAGAAGGTCAGCCTGGACGGCGACACCTTCCGCGTGTCCGGGTTCCGGCTGGCCGCGCCGCCTGACCCGCCGCCGGCCCTGGCCCTGGCCGCGCTCCGCCCGCAGATGGTCGCGCTGGCCGCGGCGCTGGCCGACGGGGCCATCACCAACTGGCTGGCCCCGTCGGACGTGCCGGCCGTGCGGGCGGTGGCCGGGCCGGGCTGTGAGCTAATCGCCCGGATCTTCGTCTGCCCGACGCCGGACGCCGCGGCGGCCCGGCAGATCGGCCGCCGGCTGATCGCCGCCTACCTGACCGTGCCCGCCTACGTCGCGTTCCACGACTGGCTGGGCCGCGGCCCGCGGCTGGCCGCCATGCAGCAGGCCTGGGCGGCCGGCGACCGGACGGGCGCGCTGGCCGCCATCGACGACAAGCTGGTGGACGAGCTGGTGGTGCACGGGCCGCCCGCCCAGTGCCGGGAACGGGTCGCCGAGTACCAGGCGGCCGGCCTGGACACGCCGGTCATCGCGATCGTGCCCGGGCCCGGCGTGGCCGAGGCCGAGGCGATCCGGCAGCTCGCGCCCCGCTGACCATCCTGGTCCGGCCGGATCATGTCGGACCAGACCGGATCAGGACATCAGGCCGGACCATGCTGGGACCGGCAGGTCACCAGACGCCGGGCGGCTCACCAGACCCCGGGGAGCTCCTCGCCGTACCACGACTGGATCAGCTGGTGCGCGATGGACACCGGCGGCGGCAGCAGCACCTCGCGGTCGGCCAGCGCGGCGCGCAGTTCGTCCCGGCTGAACCAGCGTGCCTCGGCGATCTCCTCGTGGTCCACCTGGAGATCGAGCGGGCCACTGGCCACCGCGCGGAAGCCGAGCATCAGGCTCTGCGGCATCGGCCACGGCTGGCTGCCCACGTACCGGACCTGGCTGACGGCGATCGAGGTCTCCTCGGCCACCTCCCGGGCCACCGCCTGCTCGGCCGACTCGCCCGGTTCCACGAAGCCGGCCAGGACGGACACCCGGCGCTCCGGCCAGCGCTTGTTGCGGGCCAGCAGGCACCGGTCGTCCGGGTCGGTGACCAGCATGATGACCGCCGGGTCGATGCGCGGGAAGTGCTCGCTGCCGTCGGTGGGGCAGCGCCGCGCGTGCCCGGCCGCGATCGGCACGGTCGGCGTGCCGTCGCGCGGGCAGTGCGTGTGGCTGACGTGCCAGTTGGCCAGCGCCACCGCGTGCGTGAACAGGCCCGCGTCCCGGTCGCCGAGCAACGCGGCCGCCTCGCGCAGCCCGGCCGGGCGCACCCCCGGCTGCTGCCGCTTCAGCCAGGCCGCCTGCTCGGACACGGTCTGCTGCTCGGCCGCCGGCCCGGCCGGGTCCGGGTCCGCGCCGTGCGTCTCCAGCCAGCCGGGCGGGCCGAGCACGCCGAAGTAGGTCACCCCGGCGTCGTCCACGCCGAGCAGGAAGTTCAGCCCCTCCGGCGCCTCGCCCGGCCCGACCAGCACCAGCTCGGCGTCCTGGTCGCCGAACCGGACCAGCGCCCGGCCCTGGTCCAGCACCAGCACCCGGGTCAGCGGGTCGGCCCACGCCGCGGCCAGCCACTCGGTGTCGCCGCGGCGGGCGCTGACCCGGTCCACCGTGCCCCGGGCCAGCACGAAGCCGCCCAGCTCAGCGGCGTAGTCCTGAGCCTGCCCCGCGGTCTGGTCGGCCGCGCTCACTGGACGCCGCGCCGGGCCAGCTCGTCCCACAGGTAGGCGACCGCCTCCGCCCCCTTGAGCAGCAGGCCCATCTCCACCTTCTCATTGGGCGCGTGGATCCGGTCCGCATCCAGCCCCACCGCGACGAAAACCAGCGGCGCCGCCAGGATGTCGGCCAGGTCCGCTTCCGGGCCGCTGCCCCCTTCCCTGGTAAACAGCACTTCTTTACCAAACGCCCGTTCCATCGACTGTCTCGCCGCCTGCACGGCCGGTGCGTGGAGGGGGGAAAAACACGGCCGGACCCCCGGGCCGCCGAACGACACGGTGGCCTCGATGCCGGGCGGGGTGTGCCCGGCCACGTACTCCCGGAGCGCCGCCGCCACCGCCGCGGGCTCCTGGTTGGCCACCAGCCGGAACGTCACCTTGGCGTGCGCCTCCCGGGGCACGATGGTCTTCGCGCCCGGGCCGGTGTGCCCGCCCCACATGCCGTTGATCTCCGCGGTGGGCCGGGCCCAGATGCGTTCCAGGGTGGTGTACCCGGCCTCCCCAGCTGTCGCCTGGCTGTGTCCCGCGTCGGCCAGCCAGGCCTTCTCGTCGAACGGCAGCCGGGCGAACAGCTCCCGCTCGGCGTCACTCAGCGGGAGCACGTCGGCGTAGAACCCGGGCAGCGTGACCCGGCCGTCGGCGTCGTGCAGGCCGGCCAGCAGCGCGGCCAGTGCGTGCAGCGGGTTGGGCACGCCGCCGCCGAACGAGCCGGAGTGCAGGTCCCGCTCCGGGCCGCGCACGTCGATCTCGGCGTCGACCAGGCCGCGCATCCCGGTGCACATGGACGGCACGTCCGCGGCCCACATCGTGGTGTCGGAGATCACGATCACGTCGCAGCCGAGCTGGCCGGCCCGGCGGCGCAGCAGGTCGGCGAAGTGCGGCGAGCCGGACTCCTCCTCCCCCTCGATGAGGAACATGAGCGACACCGGCGGTGCCTGCCTGGCCGTGCCGCCGGTGGCCAGGCAAGCCCGCAGCCCCAGGGTGTGCAGCAGCACCTGGCCCTTGTCGTCCGAGGCCCCCCGGCCGAGCAGCTGGCCGTCCCGCTGCACCGGCTGGAACGGCGGCGAGTCCCACTCCGCCAGCGGCTCGACCGGCTGCACGTCGTGGTGCCCGTAGACCAGCACGGTGGGCGCGGCCGGGTCCGCCGCGGGCCAGTGCGCGAACACGGCCGGCCCGCCCGGCGCGCCGGGCTCCCCGGTCTCCCAGATCTCCACCACCGGGAACCCGGTGCCGGACAGGTGGGCGGCCAGCCACTCGGCCGAGGCCCGGACGTCGTCACGGTGCGCCGGGTCAGCCGAGATGGACGGGATGGCCAGCCACTCGGAGAGCTGGCGGAAGAAATCCGGCGCCTGGCTGTCGATGTATTCGGCTGCTTGCATGAAACGGTGGCCTCCCCGCCGTCGGCGCTACTACCACAGGCGCACGTCCTGACCCAGCCGATACCAGAAATCCACCTCGGGCATGACGACCCGGCCGGGCAGTTCGTCGTAGCGTGGTGACACATGACGCTACCGCTGACTCGCCCGCCACGCGGCGGCGGGCAGGACACCGGGCCGCGCGGGGTGCGCTGGCGGTACTGGTTGCGGCGGGCCGCCACGCTGGCCCGCCGCCGCGCCGCCGCGCAGTGCGCGGCGGTCGAGCATGAGTGGGCCGCCGCAGCGCTGGTCGTGTGTGCGCTGTTCGCCTGCGCGGTCGCCGCGATCAGCTCGGATGCGCCGCAGCGGCTCTGGGGCGAACTGGCCGCCTGCTCCTACGGCCTGGCCGCCCTGGCCGCGCTGGCCGGGCGGCGCCGCGGGCTCCCGCTGGCCGTGGCCATCTGCGTGGCCGGCGCCGTCGTGATCCCGCTGGCCTGGATGGCCTCGTCCCGGATGGGCCAGCCTGAGGTGAGCGTGGTCATCCGGTCGGCCCAGCTGTTCCTGCACCGGGGCACCCCGTACGAGGGCGCGGGCGCCATCGCCGCGGCGCACAACCCTGACGTATACAACCCGTACCTGCCCGCGCTGGCGTTCTTCGGGCTGCCGCACGCACTTTTCGGCGGCGGTCTGCTGACCGACCCGCGGGTATGGTTCGGCGTGACGTTCCTGGCCGGGTTCGGCACCGCGCTGAAGCTCAGCGGCGTGCGGCGGCCGTGGCTGTGGGCGGTCGTGGTCACCGCCTCGCCGATCATCGCCTACCCGATCAGTACCGGCGGCGACGACCTGCCCGTGCTGGCGCTGATCTGCCTCGGCCTGGCGCTGCTCCGGCCCCGTGTTGCAACAGACAGTGTGGCAACAGACAGTGCTGGCACCGACAGCGGCGCCCTGGACACGGTGGCCCCGGACAGCGCGGCACCGGACGGCCTCGGCGGGCTGACCACCCGCCGGATCATCCTGGCCAGCCTGGCCCTGGGCCTGGCCGCGGCCATGAAAGCCACCGCCTGGCCCGCGCTGGCCGTGGCCCTGGCCCTGGTGGCGGTGCTCCGCGGCCGCCGCGCGGCGGCCGCGCTGGTGCTGGCCACGCTGTGCGTGCCGCTCGCGGTGGACGGCCCGGTGCTGTTCGCCCAGCCTGCCTCGGTGGTGTCCAACACGATCCTGTTCCCGCTCGGCCTGACCAAGATCAAGAGCCCGGCGGCCAGCGTGCTGCCCGGCCACCTGATGGCCGAGACGTGGTCCTGGGGGCACTACGCCGCGATCGGGCTGATCCTGCTGGCCGGCCTGGCCATCGCGGTGTCCCTGGTCGTGTCACCGCCGCGGGACGAGCGCGCGGCCGGCTGGCGGCTGGTCATCGGGGTCACCCTGATGTTCGCGTTCGCCCCGGCCAGCCGGTTCGGCTACATCGTCTACCCGCTCGGCCTGGCCGCCTGGCTGGCGCTGAGCGGCTTCCCGGCCCCGGGCCGGTCGGTGGCCGCCCGCCCGGTGGATGCCGCAGCCGCCTCCAGTCCCTAGACACCATGTTGCGCGCTACGGCCGGGCGGCGGCTGACAGGCTGACGCCGGTGAGCCGTTCGGCCTCGGCCCACAGCCGGCCCGCCGTCGCCGCGTCGCGGGCCCGGCGCGGTGGCCGGACGGTGCTGGTGGGGCCGACCAGGCCGAACCGCCCGCCCGGTCCGTAGTAGCCGCCGGCCACGGCCGCCGGGCTGGTGGCCGCGTACAGCAGCGGCTCGGTGCCCGGCTCGACCCCTTGCGAGGGCAGAATGGGCAGGCCGTTGGCCACCGTCCGCTTCGGCTTGTCCCGGCCCAGGCTGGCCCCGGCCGTCTGCAGGTTGGTCCGGGTGAACCCGGGATGCGCCGCGGCGCTGAGCAGGGTCCAGCCACGCTGGTCCGCCAGGGTGGCGAGCTGCCGGGCCAGCATCAGGTCGGCCAGCTTGGACTGGGCGTAGGCGAGCATCGCCCGGTACCGGCGGCGTTCCCATTGCAGGTCGTCGAAGCGGATCCGGCCGTAGTTGGCCATGCCGCTGCTCATCGTGACCACCCGGGGCGCCAGTGCGTCCAGCAGCAGCGGCAGCAGCTGGACGGTCAGCGCGAACGGGCCGAGGAAGTTGGTGCCGAACTGCAGCTCGAAGCCGTCGGCGGTGGTCATCCGGGTCGGCGGCGCCATCAGCCCCGCGTTGTTGACTAGCAGGTCGACCGGCGTCCCGCCCGCGAGCAAGCCGTCGGCGAAACCCCGGACCGACGCCAGATCGGCCAGGTCGACCTGGCGCACGTCGAGCCGGGCGCCCGGATGCCGGGCCAGGATCCCGGCCCGGGCCCGCTCGCCCTTGGCGGGGGTGCGCACCGCCATGACGACAGTCGCCCCGGCCGCGGCGAGGCGGCGCGCGGCCTCCTGGCCGGTGCCGCTGTTGGCCCCGGTGACGACGGCCAGCTTGCCCGACTGATCGGGAACGGTGTCCATGATGCGTCCTCTCAGCTCTCTGACAGACCGCCGGTCTGTTATAACGCCAACTTAACAGACCAGCGGTCTGAACACAACGGACCGCAGGTCTGTAAAATGCGAGCATGATGACGACGTTCCAGCGTGCGCGCAGCGAGGAGCAGCGTGCGGTGCGCCGACGGGCGATCCTGGACACCGCGGCCGCGATGCTAACCGAGATGCCGGTGGCCGAGGTCACGCTCAACGAGCTGAGCCGGCGGGTCGGGCTGGCCAAGTCGAACGTGCTTCGTTACTTCGAGTCCCGCGAGGCCGTGCTGCTCGAGTTGCTCGACGCGGCCTGGCAAGACTGGCTCGCCGAGCTGGAGGGGGAGCTCGGCGAGGCGGTCGACACGGGCGCGCCGCCCGCCGAGCGGGGCGACCAGCTGGCCGCCGCCCTGGCTGCCTCGCTGACCGCCCGGCCGGTGCTGTGTGACCTGATGTATGCCCAGGCCGCGGTGCTGGAACGCAACGTGTCGCCGCAGGTCGCAGCCAGCTACAAACGCGCTGCGCTGGCCAATGTGGCCGCGCTGGCTCAGCTCATCCTGGGCCGCCTAGCCGAGCTCGGCGAGCACGACGCGTTCCGGCTGGCTGGCTCGGCTGTGCTGGTGACCGGCGCGATCTGGGCGAACTGCCAGCCGTCGGCGGCTATGCTCGCCGCCTACGCCGCGGACCCGGGGCTGGCGGCCATGCGGCTCGACTTCACCGCGACCCTGCGGGACGTGCTCGAAATGCTGATCTCCGGGCTGCTGGCCCGCTCGGCCCGGCACTGAACTACAGGATGGAGCAGCCGATGATTGCCGCGTTCTCGATCACTCCGCTCGGCGTCGGTGAGGGAGTCGGTGAGTACGTGGCCGAGGCGGTCCGGGTGGTCCGGGACAGCGGGCTGCCGAACCGCACCGACGCCATGTTCACCACCGTCGAAGGCGAGTGGGACGAGGTGCTGGGCGTGATCAAGCGGGCGGTGGACGTGGTGGCCGCGCAGGCGCCCCGGGTCAGCCTGGTCATCAAGGCCGACCTGCGGCCCGGCGTGACCGACGGGCTGACCAGCAAGGTGACCACGATCGAGCAGCATCTCCGGGACTGAGCCCAGCCCGCCTGGTCAGCTCGCCGCCGCCGGGACCTGCTCGATCAGCGCGGCCAGTCCCGCCTCGTCCAGCAGGTCAGCCGGGCGGAGCGTGAGATCCTGCCGCACGTAGTAGAACGCGGCCCGGACCTGAGCCGGGCGCACCCCGGCCAGCTGCGCCCAGGCCAGCCGGTACGCGGCCAGCTGGACCGCGGCCGCCTGATGTTCCGCGGCCGAGCTGGGCGGCTGGCCGGTCTTCCAGTCGACCACGTCGAACTTGCCGTCCGCGGCGTCGCCGAACACCGCGTCGATCCGGCCGCGGACCGGCCGCCCAGCGATCAGCGTCTCGAACGGGATCTCCACCTCCACCGGCCAGCGGTTGCCCCACTCCCCCGCCTCGAAACGGTCCCGCAGCTCGGCCAGGTCGTCCGCGTCGCCGTCGGCCAGGCCCTCGGCCGGGTCATCGGCCGCGCCGAGCAGATCATCCGGGTCGATCAGCCGCTGCTGGCTGAACCGCTCCTCCAGCCAGCGGTGGAAGGCGGTACCGCGGCGCGCCTGCGGGGCCGGCGGCCGGGGCATCGGCCGCCGGATCTGCTGGGCCAGCTCGGCCGGGTCGCGGGCCATCAGGACCAGCGAGGACACCGACAGCCGGGCCGGCAGCCAGACCGCCCCGGCGGTTTCTGCGCGGCGTTCTTCCCGCTCGGCCAGCAGCAGCCCGGTGTCGGTGGTCCAGGCCGCCATCAGCGCCCGGTCCGCCTCGGTCAGCTGGCCCGCATCGGCCAGCCCGGCCCCGGCCAGCCCGGGCCAGGCCAGCCCCGTCCAGGCCGGCTCAGTACCGATCGGCTCAGTACCGATCGGCTCAGCATCGGCCGGCTGGCTGCGATCCGCGACCCGGTCCGCCGCCATCGCCTGCTGGATCAGCTCAGCGGCTTCCCGTACCGCGTCATAGCCGGTCCCCTGGGGGGCGGCTGGCCAGTTGGCCGCGGGCGGCTCGGCCAGCACCGGGTTCTCCGCGCCGTCCTCGGGCGTCGGCGCCCACTGGGCCACGATGCCGGCCCCGGCTTCGCACGCCGCCCGCACCTCGGTGAGGAACACCGACGGGCCGAGCGGCGACGCCGCGTCGCCCCACCAGTAGCCGCTGCAGGCCAGCCAGAACGCCGCCCGGGTGGTGGCCACGTAGGCCAGCCGGCGTTCTTCACCCAGGTCCCGGGCCGCGCAGGCGGCGCCGAACGAGGCCACCGAGTCCGCGGTCAGGTCGGCCAGGGCCGGCAGGTCCGCCGCGTCCCCGCGCAGCCCGAACGGGAGCAGCCGGGCGTTCTCCGTCCACCGGCTGGCATACCTCGGCTTGGCCGGGAAGACCTGGGCCTTCTGGCCGGCCGCCAGCCCGGGCACGACAACCGCGGCCCACTGCAGCCCCTTGGCCGCGTGCACGGTAGCCAGGGTGACGCTGTCGCTGTCGCCTATCCGGCCCGCCTCCAGGCCGAACTCCTCCTCCTCGGCTGCGGTCAGGTAGGCCAGGAACGCGCCCAGCGTCGGCTCATCCTGGTCGCCCGCGAACGCGGCCGCGGCGTCGGCGAACGCGTCCAGGTCGGCCCGGGCGCTGGCCGGGTCACGGCCGGGCCGCGCGGCCACCTCGATGTCCAGCCCGAGCATTCGCTCCACCTCGCCAACCAGGTCCGGCAGTGGGCGGGCCACCCGGGAGCGCAGGTCGCGCAGTTCCGCGCCGAGGGCGGCCAGCCGGGCGTGCCCGGCCGGGGAATACCCGGCCGGGCCGCCCAGGTCGTCCAGCGCCTCGACCAGGCTGCCCGGGTCAGCGGTGAGGTCGGTGACGGCCTTGGCCAGCGCGTCACCCTCGGCCGGGACGGCCAGCCGGTCCGGCCCTGCGGCGGCGCTGCGGCCCGGGCCGGCGCCATCCGGCCCGCGCTGGGCCGAGCCTGACGCACGCATTTCCCGGGTCAGCGCGCGGGCCCGCCGGCCCAGCGCGACCAGGTCCCGGGGGCCGATCCGCCACCGCGGGCCGGTGAGCAGCCGGGCCAGCGAGCCGGACGCGCCCGGGTCGTGCAGCACCCGGAGGGTGGCCACGATGTCGGCCACCTCGGGCACGGTCAGCAGCCCGCCCAGGCCGACCACCTCGACCGGGATGCCGCGCGCCTCCAGCGCGGCGCGCAGCGCGGGGAACTGGGCGCGCTTGCGGCACAGCACGGCGATGTCCCGGGGATGCACCCCGTCGGCCCGGCCGTCCGGCCACGGCTCGCCGTCCGGCGCGAGCCCGGCGGGCAGCGCCAGCAGCGTGGCGACCTGCAGCGCCACCCAGTCTGCCTCGGCCGCGGCGGTCTCGGTCAGCGCGCAGATCACCCGGCCGCGGCCAGCCCGGTCCGGCGGGGGCACCAGCCGCGGCACCTCCGGGGCGGCCGCGCGCAGCCCTTCCTGCAGCACGGCCGCGACGTCGAGGACCCGGCCGGTGTTGCGGAAACTGGTGGACAGCACGCGGACCGGAGCCGGGCGGGCCGCCCGCCCCCCGCTACGCCTGGCCCCGGCCGCGCCGCCCGCCACCAGCACCGGGAAGTCGCGGCCGAACCGGCGCAGGTTGCCCGCGCTGGCCCCGCGCCAGCCGTAGATGGACTGGCACGGATCGCCCACCGCGGTCACCGGATGACCGCCGCCGAACAGGGCCCGCAGCAAGACCAGCTGGGCCTGGCTGGTGTCCTGGTACTCATCCAGCAGTACCACCTGATACCGGCTGCGCTCGGCCGCGCCCACCTCGGGATGCGCGGCCGCGATCCGGGCGGCCAGCGCCACCTGGTCACCATGGTCGATGACCTCACGCTCGGCCTTGGCCCGCGTGTAACCGGCCACCATGGGCAGCAGCTGTTCCCGGGTCCGCTGGCAGTCCAGGATCTTGCGCACCGGGGCGGGCAGCCGGCCGCCGCGCGGTGTGCCCGGCAGCGCGGCGGCCTGCGCGTCCAGCCACTCCCCCACCGCGGCCACCTCGTCCGGCGTGCGCAGATGCTCGGCCAGCTCACCGGCCAGCATCAGCACGGCGGCGGTGACCGCCGGCGGCGACCAGCTGACCGCGTCCATCGGGCCGCCGTAGCCGGCCACCACCCGGGCCGCGATCTGCCAGGCCACCGCGGGGGTGATGAGCCGCAGCGTCGGCTCCAGCGCCTCGCGCAGCGCGTGGTCGATGACCAGCCGGGCCGCGTAGGCGTGGTAGGTGGACACCACGGGCTCACCGTCCAGGCCGGGTTCGCCGTCGGCGACCTGGAGCCCGGCCGTGCGCAGGCCGTCCAGCCGGGCCCGGACCCGGTCACCCAGCTCTCCGGCGGCCTTCCTGGTGAACGTCAGCCCGAGCACCCGCTCCGGCTGGACCATGCCGTTGGCCACCAGCCAGACCAGCCGGGCCGCCATGGTCTCGCTCTTGCCCGAGCCGGCCCCGGCGATCACGGCCAGCGGCTGCGCCGGAGCGGCGATCACGGCGGCCTGCTCGGCGGTCGGCTCGGCCAGCCCGAGCAGCCGGGCCAGCTGGGCCGGGCTGTACGTCACGGGGTCACCTGGCCACCGTCCGGATGCACTGGGCAGCAGGACCGGACCGGGCACACCCGGCAGCCCGGGTTGGCGGTAGCCCCGAACACCGGGCCGGTCATGCCTTCGGCCACGGTCTCGACCAGGCTGGCGGCCCAGCCCGGGTCGGTATCGTCGGCCAGCGCCCGCTGCCGCTGCACCTTGACCTCCGCCTTGAGGCCGGCCTTGCCGACCTGCACCAGTTCCGCGCCGCCCGGGTCGGTCAGGCCGAACTGCTCGAACGCTCCGAGCAGCACGGCGAGCTGGTACACGCCGAGCTGGGGATTGCGGTCGAGGTCCGCGTCGGCGGGCCGGCCCGAGCCGGTCTTGAGGTCCACGATGACGCCGCCCCCGTGGCCATCGCGCTCCAGCCGGTCCACCCGGCCGGTGATCTCGACCTGGCCGATCCGCACCTTGAGCGCCTGCTCGACCGCGACCAGCTCGCGCGGGTTGCTCCGGTGCCAGGCCAGGAACTTGGTCACCATCCGGTGCGCGAGTTCCCGCTGCTTGCCGCTGTACCAGGCACTGCCGAAGTCGAGGTGATGCCAGATGTCGTCGATCCGCTGGCCGATGCCCGCCTCGTCGGTGCCCTCCGCGGCCAGCACCGCGGCGGCGTGGATCACCGTGCCGAGATGCCGCAGCACGTCGGTGCCACTCGCGCCGGCCGCCGCTTCCAGCAGCCAGCGCAGCCCGCACTTGGTGAACGACTCGACCTGCGACGGGGACAGCTTGAGGATCCCGCCGCCCAGCGGGCCGGGATCGGACAGCGTGCTGAGCGCGTACCAGTGCCGCGGGTGGGCGCCGCGCACCCCGGCGGCGGCCAGCCGGGCCAGCTGGGCGGCGGCCGCCTGGCGTACCGGCATGGGCCGACCCGGGTCGGCGGCGGCCCGGCGCAGCTCGGCGGTGAGCGCGGGCAGCGACAGCCAGTGCCGGCCGGCCGCCGCGACCTGCTCGATGGGGACCTGGTCGCCGGCCAGCTCGGTGAGGAACCGGGACGGCCGCTCGTCGGTGTCGTTGCCACCCGCCGCGGTGACCACCAGGGTGTGCCGCGCCCGGGTCACCGCGACGTAGAACAGCCGCCGCTCCTCGTGCAGCAGCTGGGAGGTCAGCGCGGCCGCGGCGGCGTCATCGCCCACGCCGCCGGGCCCGGCCGCCGGGGCCCGGCCGGCCGCCGCCTCGACCAGCTCGTCCATGCCCAGCAGTGAAGAGCGCATCCGCAGGTCGGGCCAGCTGCCTTCCTGCACGCCGGCCACCACCACCAGGTCCCATTCCAGGCCCTTGGACCGGTGCGCGGTGAGGATACGCACCGCCTCGCCCTGCGGGGCGCGGTCGGCCAGCGTGTCCCCGGGAATCTCCTGGCCGCCCAGGCTGTCCAGGAACAGCCAGGGCGAGCCGGGCGGCAGCCGGGCCGCGAAGCGGGCCGCCGCGTCGAACAGCGCGACGACCGCGTCCAGGTCACGGTCGGCCGCGTCACCGCGGGACCCGCCCGCCGCGCTGGCCGCCTGCCAGGCCGGGCCGAGCCCGGACCGCTGCCAGACGGCCCAGAGCACCTCGTACGCGGTGCCGGGTGCGGCCCCTTCGTCCGTGCTGCCCTGCGCGGTGCGCCGGGCCAGCTCGAGCAGCCCGGCCACCCGCCGGCCCGCGTCCACCGCCGGGCCGCCGATCAGGTCGAGCTGGCGTGGGTCACGCAGCGCACTGGCCAGCGGCCGCTCCCCGGGCGGCTGGCCGGCCGCGGTGTCAGCGGCGTGCAGTGCCCGGCGCAGCCGGCGCAGGCCGAGCGCGTCGGTGCCGCCCAGCGGCCCGGTGAGCAGGTCGGCCGCGGTCTCCTCGTCGAGCGCGCCGGGCTGCAGCGCGCAGCGCAGCAAGGCCAGCAGTGGCCGCGCGCCGGGTTCCGCGGCCAGCGGCAGCTCGTCCCCGGCCACCACGGCCGGCACCCCGCCGGTGGCCAGCGCCCGGCGGAGCAGCGGAACCTGTTGCACGGCCGACCGGACCAGGACCGCCATCGCGGACCAGGGCACGCCGTCCACCAGATGCGCCCGGCGCAGCGTGTCGGCGATGACTGCGGCCTCCTGGCTGGCGCTGGCCGCGACGAGCACCCGGACGGCGCCCGGCGCGGTGCCGGCCAGCGGGATCAGCTCCCGGTGACCACGGCCATGCGCGGCGGACAGGCCGGCCGCCACCGGCAGCCGGCTGGCCACCCGGCGCGAGGCGGCCAGCAGCACCGGGCCGCTGCGGCGGCAGGTGCGCAGCGCGATCACGCTGGCCGGGCGGTCGTCCGGAGTGCGGAACAGGTCGGGGAACCGGCCCATCGCGTGCGTGTCCGCGCCACGGAACGCGTAGATCGACTGGTCCGGGTCGCCGACCGCGATCAGCTCCCGGCCGTCCCCGGCCAGCGCGTACAGCAGCGCCTCCTGGGCCGGGTCGGTGTCCTGGTACTCGTCCACCAGCACGACGTCGTAGGCCTTGCGCTCGCGGTCCCGGGTACCGGTCCGGCTGAGCAGCGCAGCCGCCATCCGGACGATCTCGGCGTAGTCGTAGGCGGGCACCGGCGCGAGGTCGAACCGGGCGATGTACCGGTCCAGAAAGCCACCGGCCGCGACCCAGTCGTGGCGGCCCTGCGCGCGGCCCAGCCGGGCCAGGCCGCGGCCGTCCAGCCCGCGCTCGGCCGCGCGGAGCAGGAAGTCGCGCAGCTCGGTAGCGAAACCGCGGGTGGCCAGCGCTGGCCGGAGCTGCTCCGGCCAGCGGGCGGTACCCGATTCGCCTTCGCCGCGCAGCATGCGACGCACTTCCAGCAGCTGCTCCGGGCCGGACAGCAGCGTCGGCGGCAGGTCGCTGGCCAGCACGAACTCGCGGCGGACCAGCGCGTACGCGTAGCTGTGGAAGGTCAGTGCGAGCGGCTGCCGGGTGGTGCGGCCCAGCCGGGTGGTGATCCGCTCGCGCAGTTCCTGCGCTGCCTTCCGGCTGAACGTGAGCACCAGCACCCGTTCCGGGTCGATCTGGCGCTGGGTGATCCGGTGCACCACCGCGGCCACGATCGCGGTGGTCTTGCCGGTGCCCGGCCCGGCCAGCACCAGCAGCGGGCCGCCCGGATGGTCGACCACGGCCTGCTGCGCGGCGTCGAGGCGGAGCGGGCCGGGCGGCGGCGCGGGCCGCCGGAGGAGCCGGTAACCGCCTGTCTGATAGTCCATTTAGCATGCATTCCAGCAGAGGGCACCGACATCCGCAGCCGACTCGCCCGGGAGCGTTAGGCAAACCGGCTGACGAGCGCAGGCCCGGAGGGCCCGTACGAGAGGCAGCGCCCGGTTCACCCGGGTGCCGGGCCGCGGCCGTCCCAGCGGGCCAGCCGCATGTCGATGCGCGGCGGCGCGCCGCTGCGGGACGCCCGCAGCGGGGTGCCCTCGGCCTGGTAGGCGGCCAGCGCGGCCCGCTCGTGCCCGGGCAGCAGCGACCCGTCCGCGTGCACCACCCGCCACCACGGCGCGCTGCCACCCCACAGCGCCATCACCCGGCCGACCTGGCGCGGGCCACCCTGGCCGAGGTACTCGGCCACGTCCCCGTAGGACATCACCCGGCCCGGCGGGATCAGGTCGGCCACGTCCAGCACCCGGCTGGCGAAATCGGGCAGCGTCCCCGGGTCCTGCGGGCCGGCTCCCCGGGTCAGCCCGGCTCCTCGGCGTCCGGCCAGCTGGCCTGCACCCGGGGCCCAGGCCAGGCGGGCGCGGGCGGCCGGGGCACGGCGTGCTGGCCGCGGGCCCCCGCGCGGCGTAGCGCGGCCAGCCCGGCCCCGGCGATCCCGGCCAGCGCCAGGCAGCCCAGCCCGGTCAGGCACGCGGTGATCAGTCCGGTGGCCCCGCGCGGCCGGACCGGGACGGCCGGGACGGCGGCGCTCCCGCCGCCGAAGTAGCTGCCCACCGGCAGGCCCGCGGCCGGCCGGAGGTGGCCGGCCAGCCGCCCGGCCGCGGTCAGCGCGCCGGCTGCGTCCACGGTGCCGAAGCCCACCTTGTCGTCGTAGCCGCCGGGCGGCCGGTGCCGGGTGCTGGACGTGATGGCCCGGACCACCAGGGCGGGTGCCAGGCCGGGGTACCTCGCCTTGATCAGGGCGGCCACCCCGGCACTCAGCGCACACGCCGGGCTCGTCCCGCTGACCAGCCAGTACTGCCCGTCCCGGCCCTGCGCGGGCACGTTGACCCCGGGTGCCGCCACCTGGACCGAGAGGTTGTCGCTGGAGAAACCGGCCGGCGCGCCGCTGCGGGACACCGCGGCCACCCCGAGCACCCCGGGGTAGTCGGCCGGGAACGAGTAGGGCGCCTGGCCCGCCGCGCGGGCGCCGACGGATTCGCCGGAGTTCCCGGATGAGGCGACGACCACGACGCCGTGGTCCAGCGCGTTCTGCAGCGCGGTCCGGACCACCGCGCTCGGCTCGCCGTAGCCCAGCGACATGCTGATCACGCTGACCTGGTGCCGCACCGCGTAGCCGATGGCCTGGGCCAGCGCGTTCTGCACCCGGCTGTCCGACTCATGCTGGTACGTCGCGTACCCGGGGTCTTTCCGGTCGGTGACCACCCGGATGGACAGCACCCTGGACCGCGGCGCGATGCCCATGATGCCGCTGCCGCCGCGGGCGTGGCCGTGCCCGGCGATGAGCGAGGCCATCCAGGTCCCGTGCACGCCCCAGTTCGGGTTGCCCATCGGGGTGTGCACCCCGGTCAGGTCGGGGCCGGTGACGACCGACCCGGCCAGGTCGGATACCGCCGGGTTGACGCCGCTGTCGATCACCGCCACGGTCGTGCCCTGGCCCTCGGTGAGCTGCCACGCGGTGGGCGCGCCGACCGCGTTGAGCACCCACAGTTGCGCGTCGCGCACGGTGTCCGCGCTGGCCGGGGCGGCGGCCATGGCCAGGTACCAGGCGGTCAGGGCGGCCGCGAGCAGGCTGGCCCCGAGCCAGCGGGCACGGGCGTTCAGCATGCTGGTCCGCCTGGGCAGTGCGGCGCGGGCGGGATCGCGCCGATCCGGGCGCCGATCCAGGCCGATATGCCGTGGGCCACGCTCAGCATCTCGTCCTTGTCGTACGGGTCGGCGGACTCGCGGACGTGGTGCCGGCCGTCCGCGTAGCCGACCGTGGACATGATCAGGTACGGCCCGGCCGCGGTGGCCGCGGACAACTGGCGCGCGGCGTCACCAAAGCCGGCCACCAGGGTATGGCCGAACCGGACGGCGCGCACGCCGCTGCCCCGGGGCAGGTCATGCCGGGAAACGCTGGCCTGGCCCAGGCCGGGCAGCACGGCCACCCCGACGGTGACCGCGAACGTGCCGGTGGAGTCCTGGTAGGTGGCGCGGAGCACGGTCCGGCAGCCGTGCCGAGCCAGCACCCGCCAGGCCGCCGGATCCGTGGCCGCCTGGCAGGACGCCTGCCGGGCGATGCCGACCCGGCGCGCGTCCAGCCGCACCATGGCGCCGCTGACCAGCGGCGCCGCCGGTATCTGATACGCGATGCTGGCCGGGAAGATGCGCCCGGCGGGCCAGGTCCGCCAGCGCTTGCCCATCTCCCAGCCGATGATCTGCTGCTGTTGCGCCGCGCTGAACGTGCGCGGCAGCAGGTGCACGACGACCGCGGCCCCCGTGACCGCCAGGCCGGCCAGGGCGGCGATCAGGCCGGCCAGCAGCACGCGGTACCGCCACCGGGCCGGGTGGGGTGGCTGGACATGCGCCGCCGCATGCCCGCCGCGCGGCGGGCTGGCCAGCGCGCGGCCCCAGCCGGGCCGGGGATCTGTGGCGATGTCCTCCTCCGGCGCTGGGCTGCCGCCATCACCCAGACTTCCCGGACGCATCGCCACACCGGCATGGTACGGCGGCGGCCGGCCCGGTACCGGGCGCACCGTGAGGTTGGCCCGATAACGCCAGCCCGCAACCGCCCCGGTGGGCGGTCAGCCAGCCACTCGGCAGGACGGCTGGACGGCTCAGTAAGACGGCAGCGATGGGTCGATCTGGCTGATCCAGGCCAGCACGCCGCCGCCGACATGCACCGCGTCGGAGAACCCGGCGTTCTTCACGATGGCCAGGCATTCCGCGGAGCGGGCACCGGACTTGCAGTGCAGCACGACCCGCCGGTCCTGCGGCAGCCGCTCCAGCGCGGCCCCGGAGAGGAACTCACCCTTGGGGATCAGCGTGGCGCCGGGGATCGAGACGATCTCGTACTCGTTCGGCTCGCGCACGTCCACCAGGAAGATCTTCTCGTCGGTGTCGAGCATCTCCTTGAGCTGCTGCGCGCTGATCGTCGAGCCGGCCGCGGCCTCTTGCGCTTCCTCGGACACCGCGCCGCAGAACGCCTCATAGTCGATCAGCTCGGTGATCGTCGGGTTCTTCCCGCAGACCGGGCACTCGGGGTCTTTCCGGACCTTGACCGAGCGGTAGGTCATCTCCAGCGCGTCGTAGATCATCAGCCGCCCGGCCAGCGGCTCGCCGATCCCGGTGATGACCTTGATGGCCTCGGTGACCTGGATCGAGCCGATGGACCCGCAGAGCACACCCAGCACGCCACCCTCGGCGCAGGACGGCACCATGCCGGGCGGCGGCGGCTCCGGGTAGAGGCACCGGTAACACGGGCCGTACTCGGCCCAGAACACGCTGGCCTGGCCGTCGAAGCGGTAGATGGAGCCCCACACGTAGGGCTTGCCGAGCAGCACGCACGCGTCGTTCACCAGGTAACGGGTGGCGAAGTTGTCCGTGCCGTCCACGATCAGGTCGTAGTCCGCGAAGACTTCCAGCGCGTTGTCGGAGTCGAGGCGCTCCTCGTGCACGATCACGTTCACATACGGGTTGATCTCGCGGATGCTGTCCCGGGCCGACTCGGCCTTGGGCCGGCCGATGTCGGACTGGCCGTGGATGATCTGGCGCTGCAGGTTGGACTCGTCCACCACGTCGAAGTCGACGATGCCCAGGGTGCCTACCCCGGCCGCGGCCAGGTAGAGCAGCGCGGGAGAGCCGAGGCCGCCCGCGCCCACCACGAGCACTTTGGCGTTCTTCAGCCGCTTCTGCCCGATCATCCCGACATCCGGGATGATCAGATGGCGCGAGTAGCGGCGGACTTCGTCCACGGTCAGCTCAGCAGCCGGTTCGACCAGCGGTGGCAGCGACAAGGTAACTCTCCAAAGAAGGCAGGACCAGGCCCCGGCATAGTGGCCCGGCTTCACAGACAACCGAGTCCGGCCAGGCCACATTCCCCACCCTGGCCTGGCGCCGCAGACCATGATGGCGCACGATCCGGGGCCACGGAAGGACCCGGCCGGGCAGCGCCGGGAAATGTCACTGCCTGCCGGTACAAATCTGGATACGGCGCAGAGCCCTTCCCCGGCCCTGCGCCGGGCCCCGCCCGCCAGGCCGCGCCCCGTCGCTGACTCTGGGAGGTTCCATGCCCACTCCGCCCGCACCGCCGCCCGGGGAACCGCCGGGCGCCCAGCCGCGCGGCTGCGTTCCCGGCCGGCCCCGGCGGCCGTGCCCCAAGGTGGGCGGCCCACCGCTGCCCGACCCGGCCGCGGTGCGGCTGCACAACGTGCCCGACTCGGCCCCGCCCTACGACGACGAGTTAGCCGCGGCCGTCACCAGCGGCCCGCCCGGCACGCCGCCTCGGCCTGCCGCCCTGGATCAGCCCACGCGGACCCCGGCCGGCGAGCCCGCCGTCACCAGCCAGCCGGCCGCCGGCCACCGCCCGCACGCCGTGGGCCGCGGTGCGCCGGCCCTGCCCGGCCAGTTCGCCCGGGTGCTGGTCGAGACGCTGGCCGGTACCCGGCCGCCGCGCCAGCTGACCAGCTGGACCACCGAGCGGGCCCGGTCACGGATCCAGCGGATGGGGCCGCTGCTCACCGCCGGTCAGCGCCCGCAGCTGCGCCGGGTGGTGGCCCGACATCCTGCTGCAGACGTGATCGAGATGACCGTGCTGCTCAGCGTCGGCCCGCAGATCAAGGCGGTGGCCGTCCGGCTGGAGCACACCGCCCCGCGGCCCGCGTCGCTGGGCCGCCCGACCCGCCCGGGGAAGTGGCTGTGCACCCAGGTCGAGGCGGCCTAGCCGCCCCGGCCGGGCGGCTAGGCGGCCGCAATCAGCCGTCGGACCGGTTGCGCGGGTCGCCGTGGCAGCGCTTGTACTTGCGGCCAGACCCGCACGGGCACATGTCGTTGCGGCCGACCCGGCTGAACGGGTCGGCGGAGGACCGGTCGCCCCGCTGCTCCACCTCGCCCGGGCCGTCCGCGGACGGGGCGCTGTACTGCAGCTGGGCGGGCCGCTTCGGGCGCTGCAGGCCCGGCGCCACGACCGGCCCGTCGCCGGGGGGCGTAGCTGGCGCGGGCGCACCGGCCCGTGGCGCGGCGCTGGCCCGGCCGCGGCCCGCGGCCCGGGACCGGCGCGACCGGGCGGCCGGTGGCTGCGGCCCGGCCGCCGGCTGGGCTGCGCCGGAGGCCTGGCCGTCGCCGTCCGCCACGGGCTTGGCGTGCGCGCCGCCCGGCCCACCCGGCTTGGCGTGCGTGCCGGTGGGGGCGGGAGCGGCCGCGCCGTTGGCCGCCTCCTCCACGATCGGGTTCTCCTGCACCTCGACCTGGAGGTTGAACAGGTTGCCGACCGACTCCTCCTTGATGCCCTCCATCATGGCGCTGAACATGTCGTAACCCTCGCGCTGGTATTCCACCAGCGGGTCACGCTGCGCCCAGGCGCGCAGGCCGATGCCCTCGCGCAGGTAGTCCATCTCGTAGAGGTGCTCGCGCCACTTGCGGTCCAGCACGGAGAGCACGACCCGGCGCTCCAGCTCGCGCATGATCTCCGGGGTCAGCTCCTCCTCGCGCTGCTCGTAGGCCTCCTGGGCGTTGGCCTGGAGCGTCTCGACCAGGAACTCCTGGGACAGCGCGGACTGCTCGCCGCCGGCCTCCTCGATCACGTCGGCGGTGGTCAGCGTGGGGTGGTAGAGCGCGCGCAGCGCCGTCCACAGCTGGCCCAGGTCCCACTCCTCGGCGAAGCCCTCGCCGGTCGCCCCGGTGACGTAACCCTCGATGACCTCGTCGATCATCTCCCGGATCTGCTCGTGCAGGTCGGCGCCCTCCAGCACCCGGCGCCGCTCGCCGTAGATGACCTTGCGCTGCCGGTTGAGCACGTCGTCGTACTTCAGCACGTCCTTGCGGATCTCGAAGTTCTGCTGCTCGACCTGGGTCTGCGCGGACCGGATGGACCGGGTCACCGCCTTGGACTCGATCGGCACGTCCGGCGGGGTCTTCAGCCACTCCATGAAGTGGGCGACCTTGTCCGCGTTGAACATCCGCATCAGGTCGTCTTCCAGGGACAGGTAGAACCTGGACAGCCCGGGGTCGCCCTGGCGGCCGGACCGGCCACGCAGCTGGTTGTCGATCCGGCGCGATTCGTGCCGCTCGGTGCCCAGCACGTACAGGCCGCCCGCGGCCACCACTTCCTCGTGCTCCTCGGCCACCGCGGCCTTGGCCTTGTCCACCGCCTCGGACCAGGCGGCCTCGTAGTCCTCCGGCGTGTCCACCGGGGACAGCCCGCGCTGGTGCAGCTGGATGTCGGCGATGAAGTCGGGGTTGCCGCCGAGCATAATGTCCGTGCCGCGGCCGGCCATGTTGGTGGCCACCGTGACCGCGCCCTTGCGCCCGGCCTGGGCGACGATGGCCGCCTCCCGCTCGTGGTGCTTCGCGTTGAGCACCTCGTGCGGCACGCCGCTCCGCTTGAGCAGCACCGACAGCACCTCGGACTTCTCCACGCTGGTCGTGCCGACGAGCACCGGCTGGCCCGCCTCGTGCCGGTCCTTGATGTCCTCGACGACCGCCTCGAACTTGGCCGCCACCGTCTGGTAGACCACGTCCGCCTCGTCGTCCCGGATCATCGGCTTGTTGGTCGGGATCGGGACCACGCCGAGCTTGTAGATCTGGGCGAACTCGTTGGCCTCGGTCATCGCCGTGCCGGTCATCCCGGCCAGCTTGTCGTAGAGCCGGAAGTAGTTCTGCAGGGTGATCGTGGCCAGCGTCTGGTTCTCGTTCTGGATCTGCACGCCTTCTTTGGCCTCGATGGCCTGGTGCATGCCCTCGTTGTACCGGCGGCCGTGCAGCATCCGGCCGGTGAACTCGTCCACGATCAGGACCTCGCCGTTGACCACGACGTAGTCCTTGTCCCTCTTGTACAGCTCCTTGGCCTTGATGGCGTTGTTCAGGAAGCTGACCAGTGGCGTGTTGACCGGGTCGTAGAGGTTGTCGATGCCCAGCCAGTCCTCGACCTTCTCCACCCCGGACTCGAGGATGCCGACGGTCTTCTTCTTCTCGTCGACCTCGTAGTCACCCTCGCCGTCCTCGCCGCGGCGCAGCCGGGGCGCGATCTTGGCGAACTCGGTGTACCAGCGGGCACTCTGCTCGGCCGGGCCGCTGATGATCAGCGGCGTCCGCGCCTCGTCGACCAGGATCGAGTCGACCTCGTCAACGATGGCGAAGTTGTGCCCGCGCTGCACGCACTCCTCCAGGCCCCAGGCCATGTTGTCGCGCAGGTAGTCGAAGCCGAACTCGTTGTTGGTGCCGTAGGTGATGTCGGCCTCGTACGCCTTGCGGCGCTCCTCCGGCGGCATCTGGGACAGGATCACCCCGACCTCCAGGCCGAGGAAGTGGTGCACCCGGCCCATCCACTCCGCGTCGCGCTTGGCCAGGTAGTCGTTGACCGTCACGACGTGCACGCCCTTGCCGGTGAGCGCGTTGAGGTAGGCGGGCAGCACCGAGGTCAGGGTCTTGCCCTCACCGGTCCGCATCTCGGCGATGTTGCCCAGGTGCAGCGCCCCGCCGCCCATCAACTGCACATCGAAGTGCCGCTGGCCCAGCGTGCGGCGGGCCGCCTCGCGCACCGTGGCGAACGCCTCGGGAAGCAGCTCGTCCAGGGACTCGCCGTCGGCGTACCGCTGCCGGAACTCGTCGGTCATCGCACGCAGCTCGGCGTCGCTCAGCGCGGCGAAGTCCTCCTCGATGGAGTTGACCTGATCCGCGATCCGCTTGAGCCGGCGCAGGGTCTTGCCCTCGCCGGCCCGCAGCACACTGTCGATGATGGCTGGCACTTCTTGTCGCGCTCCTCGCGGATCATGGCGGGCACCCGCCGGTGCCACATCGTCACTGTCATGGTAGGCGAGACCGGCAACGAAACCGAGCCGCACGCGTGCACCTGGATCGGATCGTTGCCCAGCCGGAACTCGCCGATCCGGGTATTCCAGGGGGCCGGGCGCCGGCCGCATGGCGGTTCCGCCACAATATGGGGAAAGCGCGGGCCGCGCGCCCGGGTTACCGGGCGTGGGATACTACGGCCAGCGGATGACGAGAGGAGCGGCGCCCATGGCGGACCAGGTGGGAACGGACATCAAGTCCGGTGCCCAGCCGGACGACGGCGCGCTCAGCGGGACGACCACCGGCGGCACAGTCGCCGAGGCCGGCGCACAGGCCGGGCAGTACGAGCCGTTCCATGGCCGCCCGGTGTCCTGGGTGGCGGTGAGCATCATCATGGTGGGCTTCGTGGTCGGCGGCCTGGCGCTGATCTTCGGCCCCACCTGGTGGCTGTTCTGGGTCGCGATCGGCCTGGTCGTGGTAGGCGGCCTGATCGCCCTATCCAACGACATCTTCGAAGACTGGTATTAAACCGAGCTGAGGGCTGGCGCCCGCAGTTTGTCGGTACGGCCCGCTAGGCTCCCCATCTTGTGGTGAGCACTGTCCAGTCGCCCGCAGAGCTGTCCCTGTCCGCCGACGAGGCCCGGCTGATCACGCTGCGCGCCCAGGGCTTTCTCGGCGCGGACGGCCGCCGCGGCGGCGTGCCCGCCATGCTGCGCCGGGTCGGCGCGGTCCAGCTGGACACGATCAGCGTGCTGGCCCGGTCCCACGAGCTGGTCGCGTACGCGCGGCTCGGCGCGGTGCCGCGGCAGCGGATCGAGCGGGCCTACTGGCATCCGGGCCGCCCGGCCGCCTTCGAGTACTGGTCACACGCGGCCTGCGTGCTGCCGATCGAGGAGTGGCCGTGGTACGCGTTCCGCCGCCGGGCGCTGCGCGCCCGCGGGCGGCGCTGGCACCAGAGCCACGAGCGGACCTGCGCCGAGGTGCTGGCCCGGCTGCGCGCGGACGGCCCGCGCAGCAGTACCCAGCTGGGCGGGGCCAAGGCGGGCGGCCCGTGGTGGGACTGGTCGGACACGAAGATCGCCGTGGAGTGGCTGCTGGACGTGGGCGAGGTCGTCTGCGTCCGCCGGGACGGCTGGCGCCGGGTGTATGACCTGCCCGAGCGGGTGCTGCCCAGCGAGCTGCTGGACGCCGAGAAGACCGACGCGGAGTGCCTGGCCCACCTGGCCGGGGTGGCCGGCCGGGCGCTCGGCGTGGTCACCCGGGCCGACCTGATCGACTATCACCGGCTGCGCGAGCTGACCGACGGCAAGGCCGGGCACGCGGAGCTGGCCGCCGATTCCGCGCTGGCCGCCGGGCTGACCCCGGTCACCGTCGAGATGGCGGGCAAGCCGGTGCCCGGCTGGGCCGACCCGGCCGCGCTGGCCACGCCGCCGCGCGGCCGGCACCGGGTCACCCTGCTCTCCCCGTTCGACCCGCTGGTGTGGGACCGCAAGCGGACCCGGCGGATGTTCGGCTTCGAGCACAGCCTGGAGGCCTATGTGCCCAGGGCCAAGCGGGTGCACGGGTACTACGCGATGCCGCTGCTGGCCCGGGGCCGTCTGCTCGGCCGGGTCGATCCGGTGCGCCGCGGCCAGACGCTGGTCGCCCGCCAGCTGTCACTGGAATCCGCCGCGGCGGCCGGGCCGATGGCCCAGGCCCTGCGCGATGCAGCTGGCTGGGTTGGCTGCTCCGCCGTCGAGGTGGGCCAGGTCAGCCCGCCACAGCTGGCCGAGCGGCTGCGCGCCGCGCTCAGCTGAACTCGATCAGCTTTTCCCGGACCGCGATCATCACCGCTTCCATCCGCGAGTGGATCTGGAGTTTCTCCAGGATGTTGCGCACGTGGTTCTTGACCGTGTTCTCCGAGATGAACAGTTCCTTGGCGATGTCCCGGTTGTTCATCCCCTTGGCCACCAGCTTGAGGACCTGCATCTCCCGGTCGGTCAGCTTGGGCGCGGGTACCTGCTCGGCCCGCTCCTCCTGGTCCCGCTTGTTCAGCGCGGCGAACTCAGTGAGCAGCTTGGCCGCCATCGACGGGTTGATCAGCGACTGCCCGCCGTACACCGCGCGCACCACATCCGCCACCTCGTCCAGCGGGATGTCCTTCAGCAGGTAACCGCTGGCCCCGGCGCGGATCGCCTCGAAGAGGTCCTCCTCCTCGTCGCTGATCGTCAGTATCACGATCTTCGAGCTGGGCGCTACTTCTTTCATCGCCCGGCACGCCTCGATGCCGCTGGACTTGGGCATCCGGATGTCCATCAGGACCACGTCGGGCAGCGACTCACCGGCCTTCTGCACCGCTTCCGCGCCGTCGCTGGCCTCGCCGACCAGCTCGATGTCGTCCTCGGCGGCCAGCACCATTTCCAGGCCGCGGCGGAACAAGGCGTGATCATCCACGATGAGGGCGCGGATGGGATCGGAGGCTGAGGAATCCACCGACCCCGAAGCCGCACCGGGATCTGTGGACACCGCGGGATCTCCGCGCATGGCACCTCCTATTGACCCTGCGTGCATTGCCGGCGCGGATGCCACCCGCCGCGATCAGTGCTCAAACTCTGGCGCAGCGGGGGCAGCCGCGCAAACCGGGGGCTCCGGTGGCCGTGCTGCCAGCACGGCCCGGGGACCGGATACCGACTACCGGGTAACTCGATTCTCCCCTATCCGCTGGTTGGCGCCGACCGCGGAGCGGCGGGACGGCCGGGTGGGCGGCCGGGACACGTCCTCCACCAGACGGATCACCCCGTAGTCATAGCCCCGCCGCCGGTAGACCACGCTCGGCAGCCGGCTCGCCTCGTCCCGGAACAGGAAGAAGTCGTGCCCTACCAGTTCCATCTCGTGCAGCGCCCGGTCGATGGTCATCGGGGTCGCGCGGTGGAACTTTTCCCGCACGACCAGCGGGCCATCTCCTTCCATCGGGATCGGCACGACGGCCTCGAGCTGTACGTCGGTGTCCGGCCAGTCGTCCAGGCCGGCCTCGTCCACCGGGCCGGCCTGCGCGCCGTCCGGCCCGCCGTCCAGGGCTGGGCCGACCGGCGGGAGGGTGCTGGCCCCGGCGGCCGCCACGGCCGCTGCCTCGGCCGGCCCGCCGTGTGCGGGCTTGCGCGGCTTGCGCCGGTCACAGGCACGCCGCATGTGCGTCTCCAGCTTGGCCGCCGCACGGTCCAGCGCCTGGAAGCGGTCGTCGGCGGCCGCTTCCGCGCGGACCACCGGCCCGCGCGAGTACACGGTCAGTTCGACCCGCTCTCGCTGCGCAGACTGGCGCGGATTGCGTTCCAGGGTGACTTCCACATCGATGCTTATCGTCTTCTGGTCGAGCTTCACGATCTTGTCGAGCTTGGCTGTCGCGTAGTCACGGAAACGCTCCGGCACACCCGTCCGCCGACCCCTGAAGATGATGTCCACGTGGGATACCCCCTTCGACCATCTGTGTGGGTGGCACCCGTCCGGCCGACCTGGTCTTCGTCCCCACATCCGCCTGCTGAGGGATTCGCGGGCCTGTTGCCACGACCACCCTTCTCCCGGTCCGGGAGACATCTGATCTCCCGGCGGGGCAGGACTTACCTCTAAGCCGCACCGTGATCGGTCGACAACAAGTCGCCTTACGTGGGCCGTGTCGCCTGCGGCTGGCATCGGCTTGCCAGGCCGGGCACCCCGCAGCCGGGGTACCCCGCACGGCGCAACCACGGACCCGGACGGGTGCCATATGACGACGCTAGCCTGCCCGGGCCCGGATGTCAGGAGCCGGGACTGTCTTCTTGGCCACGGGTGGTACCTGGGCAGATGCGGCACCGGGAGGAAACGCCTCAGCCCGCACGGCCGGCCCCGCCGGCCTCGGCGCGGAGCGGCGATCGGGGGGCCGGGGGGCGTCCCCCCGGACCGGCACTTCAGCCCGGGTAGGTGGCGGCCCGGCCGGCCAGTGGCGTGCTCCACAGCTCACCCAGACCGACGGACCGGGCCAGCTGACCGGTCTGCAGGGTGGCGAACAGGCTGTTCTGCGGGCCCGCGGCGGTGATCGAGATCATCCCCGGCTCGACGCTCTGGAACGTGGACCGGTCGCCGTTGACCGGCACTTCGAACAGCTGCGGCCCGCTCTGTGCCTGGTCCACCACCAGCAGGTGATCAGCGTCGTACCAGCTCAGCGAGCTCGGATCGGCCAGGTCGGCGCCAAGCTGGCCGGCGCTGGACAGGGTGATCTGGTTCGTGCTGCGGACGACGGCGGCCAGCAGCACGCGCGGGCCGGCCTTGGTGGACACGATCAGCGCGACCCGCACCCCGTCCGGGGCCACCCGGAGCGCGGTGATCTGCTGGATGCCGGGCGGCAGCGTCACCGTGACCGGCGAGCCACCGCGGCCCTGGAACATCCGCACGGCCAGCCGGCCGTGCATCGTGCCCGCCACCCACAGCTCATCCTGATGGTCCCAGCTGGCCGCGCTGACCTTCAGGCCGGCCAGCCGCACATGCAGATCACGCGCGGACTGGCTGGCCCGCGGCTGGGCGGCCGCGGCCAGGTCGGCGGTGTACAGCGTGCCCCCGGCCGACGGACTGGTCCCGGCCAGGTAGTGCTGGTCGGGCGAGATGGCGATGCTGGTCAGCGGGACCTGGCTGGTGCCTGCCTGGCCAGGCGCCGGCTCACTGGCGCTGCGGTGGCTGGGCAGCACCCGGACGGCACCGCTCGCGGTCAGGAAGTAGAGGCTCTGACGCCGTGGCGGCTGCAGGCTCGGCTGCGGGTAGTCGCTACGGTCCTGTACCGCGCTGGCACTGCCCGGTGGCGTCCAGGCCCGGCCGTTGACCTCGAGCTTCACCGCCTGGATGGTGCGCGACCCGTACGACGTGCTGGTCAGCGTCCAGACCAGCTGCGCGGACATCTCCGCCAGGCTGGACCGGGTCGCGGCCGACTTGGGCATGTTCAGGTCGACGATGGCGGTCTTGCTGCCTGGCGGGATCTGCACCCGGACGGGGTGCGAGCCAGCCGGGAACTCGGAGTACGCGGCGTCCTCCAGCCAGCCCTGCGGATCGGCCAGCAGCGCGTTGACCAGTGCGGTGGCCGGGTCGGCCGTGCTGATCGGCAGGAACACCGGATCCGGCACCAGCCTCTTGTAGTACGGGTCGAAGTAGTAGAGGTTCCGGGGCTGGTAGGCGAGCTGGAAGAAATCCTTGCTGAGCAGCATCTCCCGGGACAGCTTGCCAGTTACCGCGGGCAGGCTGTCGATCCGCCACTGCCGGTTGACCAGCCGCAGGCCGAAGCGCTGGATGAGCGATTTCTGCCCGTCCGGAGCCGGGATGTACTGGCCGGTACGGTTGACCGCGCCCAGCTCCTTGGCGGTGATTTCGACGATCGAGGTCTTCGGCGAGTTCAGCTGCGGTGGCAGCACCGACGACACGTCCGGGGTCCCGGCGATAACAGTGACCGCCGGGCCGGGCCCCGGCCGCCAGGAGGAATTCGCCGCCGCGGTCAGGTACTGCCGGGCGATCGCGTGGTCCTGCCCGAAGTCCGCACTGGCCAGGATGAAGTTCTGCACCAGCTGCACCGGGCCCCAGCCCGGCTCAGGCGGGCTCATGATCTGCGCACAGCACGGGTTGCCCTGCTGCTGGCCGCCGCCGTTGGCCGGCAGCTTGGTGGACTGCAGCGGCCCGCTGGCCGGCACGTCCGCGCAGCCGGCCACGGTGGCCAGCGCAGCCAGCGCGACCACCAGCCAGCGCAGCAGCGGGTGCCGCCTAGCCATTGGCCGGGCCGGTGCCTGCCGGGCCGTCCCGGTCGGTGGCGGCGAATCCGGAGGCGGGCTGGGCCGGCTGAATGACGTCGTCCAGCTGCCGCACCAGCGGGGAACGGACCAGCTCGGGCCCGGGCTCGGCCTCGTCCGGGCCGAGCGGCAGCGGCGAGCCGATCAGCTGCTGCCCGGCGACCCGGGGCACGGTGAGCCGGAACACTGAGCCCTTGCCATGCTCCCCCCAGGCCTGCAGCCAGCCGTTGTGCAACCGGGCGTCCTCCAGCGCGATGGCCAGGCCGAGCCCGGTCCCGCCGGTCGTCCGGGCCCGGGCCGGGTCGGCCCGCCAGAACCGGTCGAACACGAGCTGTGCCTGGGCCGGCCCGAAGCCACAGCCATGGTCCCGGACGGCGACCGCAACCGCGTCCCGGTCGCCCGCCACGGTGACCACCACGTCCCGTCCCTCGCCGTGCTCGACCGCATTGTCCAGCAGGTTGCGCAGGATCCGCTCGACGCGGCGCCGGTCCACCTCGGCCACGCACGGCTCGGCGGGCAGCCGGAAATCGATCCGGGTGCCGCGCCGCGCGGCCAGTTGCTCGGCGTCGGCCGCGGCCCGCCGGACCAGATCGCACACGTCGGCCGACTCGGCGTCCAGGGTGGCCGCGTTGGCGTCGTACCGGCTGATCTCCAGCAAGTCCCCGAGCAGCGACTCGAACCGCTCCAGCTGGCCCTCCAGCAGCTCCGCGGACCGCGCCGCGGACGGCAGCAGGTCCTGGCGCGCCGCGAACAGCACATCCGCCGCGATCCGGATCGTGGTCAGCGGGGTGCGCAGCTCGTGCGATACGTCGGACACGAACTGCCGCTGCACCTGGGACAGCTCCTCCAGTTCGTGCAGCTTCTCTTGCAGGCTGGCCGCCATGTCATTGAACGACCGGGCCAGCGCGGCCAGGTCGTCCGTACCACGGACCGGCATCCGCTGCTCGAGCTGGCCATCGGACAGCCGCTTGGCCGCCTCGGCCGCCTCGCGGATCGGCACGACCACCCACCGGGTGACCAGCGAGACGATGCCCACCAGCAGCACGACCAAGGCCAGCCCGCCGCCGAGCATGGCCCGCTGCACCAGGGCCAGCGTCTGTTGCTGCTGTCCCAGCGGGAACAGGTAGTACAGCTGGGCGTGCGGGCTGATCACACCGCCGATGGCCAGGCCAGGAACCGGCGCCCGGCCTTGCAGGTAACTCATCTGCGTCGGGGTGGACACCAGGTCGTCGGTGCGGCCTCGCTGCTGCTCCTGGGTCACGCTGGCGATCAGCTTCTTGGGCAGGCTGGCCGGGTTGAGATACCGGTTGCCGTAGATACCGGCGAACGCGGAGCTGCCCGCCGTCTGGGTCAGGATCACCACGTCGAACGTGTCCCCCGGCCCGCTCAGGCCCTGCAGGTCAGCGGCCAGCTGCGGCAGTGCCTTGGACTGGTCCCCGGCCGTACCCTCCAGGCCCGCGTCGTTCTTGGCCGTGATCAGGCCCTGGCTGATCTGGTGCGCCGCCGCTGTCCGGGTACTGCTCAGCAGGCCGCTGGCGATCTGCTGGACCAGGAAGAAGCCGAGCACGGTGGCCACCACCACGCAGATGACCAGGGTGGTGGCAACCACCCGCAGCTGCAGCGAACGATGCCAGCGGCGGCGCAGCCGTCCGGCCAGCAGCCGGGCCCGGCGCTGCCCGGCGCGGATGACCGAGCGGGCCTCCGGCGGCAGCCGCCGGGCGGCCCGGCGGACCAGCAGAGTCAGCCGGGAACTGCCCGCTGGCGAGTCCCGGCGCGGGCCCCGGCCCGCTTCGCTGCTGCTCGCTACCCCCTCCATGGCCCTTCTCCACGCTGCTGGGGAACCTGCCGGGTCGCGGCAGGCAGGCCCCTGGTCAGGCAGGTCCCTGGTCAGGCAGGTCCCGCTTTGTAGCCCACGCCGCGTACCGTCACCACGATCTCCGGATGCTCCGGGTCCTTCTCGATCTTCGCGCGGAGCCGCTGTACGTGCACGTTGACCAGCCGGGTGTCCGCGGCGTGCCGGTAGCCCCAGACCTGCTCGAGCAGCACCTCCCGGGTGAACACCTGGCGTGGCTTGCGGGCCAGCGCGACCAGCAGGTCGAACTCCAGCGGGGTGAGGCTGACCGGGCGGCCGTTGCGCTTCACCGAATGCCCGGCCACGTCGATCTCGACGTCCACGATCTGCAGCATCTCCGGCGCTGGGTCGTCGGTGCGGCGCAGCCTGGCCCGGACCCGGGCGATGAGTTCCTTGGACTTGAACGGCTTGACGATGTAGTCGTCTGCCCCGGACTCCAGCCCCAGCACCACGTCCACAGTGTCGCTCTTCGCGGTGAGCATGACGATAGGCACACCAGATTCGGTACGGATCTGGCGGCACACGTCGATACCGTCCGCGCCCGGCAGCATCAGGTCGAGCAGGACCAGGTCAGGATGAGTGTCCCGGAATACCTCGATGGCCTTGTCCCCGTCGGCGACGAACGTGGGCTCGAAGCCCTCGCCGCGGAGCATGATGCCGAGCATCTCGGACAGGGCAGCGTCGTCATCGACGACGAGCACACGACCTTTCATGGGCCTCATAGTTCCACGGAAACGTCAGGGACGGCACTGTTCTGCTGCGCAGTAGGATCGCCCAGCACACGCAGGGTACCGCTGTTCACGGGCTGAGCAACACCACGCTCTGTCACCAGAGCTGTGATCAGGCCACTGGGAGTAACGTCGAAGGCCGGGTTGTACCCCGGGCTGCCGGCCGGCGCGATGGGCTGCCCGGACAGCGTGGTCACCTCGTCCGCCGGGCGGTGCTCGACCACGATCCCGCTGCCATCGGCGGTGCCGAAATCGATGGTCGACACCGGGGCGACCACCACGAACGGCACCGAGTGATGCCGGGCCAGCACAGCCAGGCCATAGGTGCCGACCTTGTTGGCCACGCTGCCGTCGGCCGCGATCCGGTCCGCGCCGGTGCACACCACGTCGACCGCGCCACTGGCCAGCAGCCCAGCGGCGGCCGAGTCGGGCAGCACCGCGTAGTCGATGCCGGCCCGCTGGGCTTCCCAGGCGGTGAGCCGGGCGCCCTGCAGCAGCGGCCGGGTTTCGTCCACCCACAGCTTGGCCAGCCGACCCGCGCGGTGCGCGGCCAGGATGACCGCGAACGCGGTGCCCTCGCCGGAGGACACCAGCGCCCCGGTGTTGCAGTGCGTCAGCACCCGGCCGCCGGCCGGTATCAGCGGCAGTCCGTGGGCGGCCATCGCCGCGCTCGCCGCGGCTTCATCGGCTTCGATGGCCCGGGCCATGGCCAGGGCCGCGTGGGCGCCCCGGCGTTGCGAATCTGGGCCGCCGGCCTGCTGGGCAGCCTGGTAGGCAGCGAGCGCACGGCCGGTACCCCAGGCCAGGTTGACCGCGGTCGGCCGGGCCGCGGCCAGCGCGCGGGCCGCGGCCGGCACGTCCTCGTCCTGGTACGCGGCCAGCGCCACACCGAACGCGCCGGCCAGGCCCAGCGCGGGGGCGCCGCGGATGACCAGGCGGCGGATGGCGTCGATCAGCTCGGCGACGCTGCCGCAGGTGACCACTCTCTCCTCGGCCGGCAGCCGGGTCTGGTCGAGCAGCGCGATGGCCGGTCCTTCGTCCTCGCCGAGCCAGCGCAGCGTGGGCACGTCCATGTGCTGAGTCTGCCTCCGGCCGGGGCCGCGGGTCGACCGCGGCCCGCCCGGGCGGGTCGGTGTTCCGCTGCCCTGGCTTCATGCCTGGCCGGCTTCGTGCGAGTATGGGCGCCAGCGAGGACGAGGGGGCGTCCGCTCAGCAGCGAGCAGTCCGGCGGCGAGGCGCCGCGCAGGCAGGCGTGGCGGCAGCGCCGTGAGGGAGAACCATGACAGACAGTCCGTCGTCGGACACGCCCGGGGACGGGCCGCCAGCGCAGCCGCAGCCATGGTTCCCGCCGGCTGACCTCGGGGCGCCACCGCCACCGCCGCCGGGCAGCGCTGGGCCGCCGCCCGGCCAGCCGGGATACGGGCAGCCGGGATACGGGCCGCCCGGGCCGTGGCCGCCGGGCAATCCGCCGCCGCCACCCGGCCCGGGGCCGTGGCAGCCGGGCTATCCGCCGCCGCCCGGCCCGGGACCCCGCTACGGCGAGCCCGCGCCCAAGCCCGGGGTAATCCCGCTCCGCCCGCTCGGGCTGGGCGAGATCCTGGACGGCTCGTTCGCCACCATCCGCCGTAACCCCAAGGCCACCCTGGGCATCGCCGCCATCATCATGACCGTCTCGGCGGTCATCTCCAGCTCGCTCACGCTGAGCCTGATCAACGTGCCCAGCCCGGGCCAGAACCTCACCTCGCAGCAGGCCGTGCACCTGCTCGGCCAGATCTTCGCCGACGCGCTGCCGGTGCTCGGCGTGACCGTGCTGCTGACCATCATCGTGCAGGCCGTGCTGGCCGGGCTGCTCGCGCCGGTGATCGCCCGGGAAGCCGGCGGCCAGCAGATCAGCGCCGCAGACGCCTGGCGGGCGGCGGCGCCGCGGCTGCCCAGCGTGCTGCTGGCCACCCTGCTCGTGCTGCTGGCCGGGCTGAGCCCGCTGCTGGCGCTGGGCCTCATCCTGCTGGTCGCGTTCGCGGCCAGCGCGCCCGCGGCGATCATCGTGGCCATCGGGGTGCCCGGGTTCATCGTGGCGGTGGTGCTCAGCATCTGGTTCTCCACCATGTTCAGCCTGGTGACCCCGGTGGTGGTGCTGGAACGGGAGCGCCCCGGCCCGGCCCTGGCCCGGTCCTGGCGGCTGGTCCGGCGCAGCTTCTGGCGGGTGTTCGGCATCCTGCTGCTGGCCGGCCTCATCGTCGCGGTGGCCAGTGCCATCCTGCAGCTCCCGTTCAGCTTCCTGAGCACGCTGTTCGGCGGCACGGCCGGGTTCTCGGCCGGCACGGTCATCGCCGTGCTCGGCACCATCGCGGCCGGCACGGTGACCCGGCCGATCAGTGCGGCGGTCACCGTGCTGCTGTACGTGGACATGCGGATGCGCAAAGAAGGGCTGGACCTGGCGCTGCGCACCGCGTCCGGCGGCGGGCCGCTGGCCGACAGCGACTTCGCTGCCGCGTGGCAGCCACCCCGGGCCGGCCAGCCAGCCGCGAGCGCCCCGCCGGGGAGTCCGCCGACCGCCGCGGGTGCCCCGCCGCCGTGGTGAACCTGGCCATGCTGGGCACCGGCGGCGCTCCCCTGGTCGGCCGCCAGACCGGCCAGAAACTGGCCCGCGCCGAGCTGTCCAAGGCCATCTACCACCGGCACGAGTCGCTGGCCCAGCGGCTGCTCGACGCGATCAACCGGCTGCTGAACGACCTGTACAGCGCGGGCAAGTCGTTCCCCGGCGGCTGGTGGGCGGTGGTCGCCCTGGCCGCGCTGACCGCGCTGGCTGTCACCCTGGTGCTGACCCGGCTGGGCCCACTGGCCCGCGCGCACCGGGAGCCTGGTGTGCTGGTACTCAGCGGGCAGCCGCTCAGCGCGGCCGATCACCGGCAGCGGGCGGCCCGGCTGGCCAGCGCGGGCGACTACGCGGGAGCGATCCTGGAGGCGGTCCGGGGGATCGCCCGCCAGCTCGAGGAACGCGCGGTGCTCAGCCCCCGGCTGGGCCGGACCGCGGACGAGATCGCGGCCGAGGCCGGGCTGGTGCTGCCCGCCGAGGCCGCCGCGCTGCGTGACGCGGCCCAGCTGTTCGACGACATCTGCTACGGCGAGCACCCCGGCACCGCCGACGGCTACGCCCTGGTACACGACCTGGACATCCGCCTCCAGGCCGACCGGCCCGCCCAGCCCAGCACGAGCGATGCGGCATGAGCCCCGCGCCAAAGGGGCCCGGCGTCGACTGGACTGAGGAGCGAGGAACGAGCGACGAGGGAAGGCGACGCCTTAAGGGGCCCCGGAGGCGCATAGCAATAGTGGTGGGCGTGGTGCTGCTGGGTGGGGTCCTGGTCGCGCTGCTCACCCCGCCCCGGCCGCCGTCCCGCTACCTGGACCCGGGCAACCCGGCCGGGCAGGGCACCCGCGCGCTGGCCCAGATCCTCGGCCGCCACGGCCAGCCGGTCACCGCGGTGACCAGCGCCGCCGCCGCGCAGGAGGCGGTGCGGGACGCGGCCGGCCGCCACCCCGGGCTGGTGCTGACCAGCCCGTACTTGCTCACCCCGGGCCAGCTGACCACGCTGGTCAAGCTGCGTACCAACCTGCTGGTGGTGGAGCCGGACAGCCGCAGCCTGGCCGCCCTGGCCCAGCTCCCCGCGACCCCGGCCAGCTCAGGCCCGACGGCTTACCCGGGCACCCGGGTGGCCGGCGCCACCGGCGGGCGGCCGGTCCGCCCGGGCTGCCCGCTGCCGGCCGCGCAGGCCGCGGGGGACGCGGTGATGGGCGGCGTGCTGATGCGCGACACCGCGCCCGGCGCCTGGCAGTGCTACCGGCTGGCCGGTCACCCGTCGCTGGTGCGCTACCCGTCCGCGGGCCGGTCGGTCACCCTGCTCGGCAGCGGGCAGCCGCTGAGCAACGCCGACCTGGCCAGCCGGGGTGACGCCGCGCTGGCGCTGAACCTGCTGGCCGGCAGCCGCCAGATCATCTGGCTGGTGCCCAGTGCGCCGGCCATCCCCGGCGCGGCCGGGCCGACGCCGCCGAAATCCCTGCTGCAGGAGATACCCGGCCCGGCCTACCTGGTCGCGCTGCAGGTGTTCCTGGCCGTTGCGCTGGCCGCGGTGTGGCGGATGCGGCGGCTTGGCCCGCTGGTCACCGAGCCGCTCCCGGTCATCGTGCGCGCCTCGGAAACCGTGGAAGGCCACGGCCGGCTGTACCGGTCCCGGCACTCCCGCGACCGGGCCGCCGCGGTGCTCCGCGGCGCGGCGCGGCACCGGATCACCACCCGGCTCGCGCTGCCCGGCACCGCGGATCCGGACACGGTATGTGCCGCGGTGTCCGCACGGACCGGCCGCGAGCCGGCCAGACTGCGGGAAGTCCTGTTCGGGCCGGTTCCGCGCGACGACGCCGCGCTGGTCGCGCTGGGCCGTGATATCGATGCTGTCGAGGAAGAGGTACGCACGCATTGACCGCCGAACACCCGCCCGCAGCTAAGCTGGCCGACCTGCCCGGCCCCGGCGCCCCCAGCGCCGGGCCGGATGCCGTGCGCAGCGCGCTGGAAGCGGTCCGCGCCGAAGTGGGCAAGGCCATCATCGGCCAGGACTCCGTGCTCACCGGCCTGGTCATCTGCCTGCTGTGCCGGGGTCATGTGCTGCTCGAAGGCGTGCCCGGGGTGGCCAAGACGCTGCTGGTGCGCTCGCTGGCCGCCGCGCTGGCGCTGCGCAGCACCCGGGTCCAGTTCACCCCGGACCTGATGCCCGGTGACGTCACCGGCTCGCTGATCTACGACGCGAAGACGGCGCTGTTCCAGTTCCGCGAGGGCCCGGTGTTCACCAACCTGATGCTGGCCGACGAGATCAACCGGACGCCACCCAAGACGCAGGCCGCGCTGCTGGAGGCGATGGAGGAGCGGCAGGTCTCGGTGGAGGGCAGCCCGCGGCGGCTGCCCGAGCCGTTCCTGGTCGCCGCCACGCAGAACCCCATCGAGTACGAGGGCACCTACCCGCTGCCCGAGGCACAGCTGGACCGGTTCCTGGTCAAGCTTGCCGTCGCGCTGCCCGACCGGGACGAGGAAATCGGCATCCTGGCCCGGCACGCGGCCGGATTCGACCCGGGCAACCTGGCCGCCACCGGGATCAGGCCGGTGGCCGGGCCGGCCGAGCTGGCCGCGGCCACCGCCGCCGTGCGCGACGTCCGGGTCGCGGCCGAGGTGGCCGGCTACATCGTGGACCTGTGCCGGGCCACCCGGCAGTCCCCGTCGCTGCGGCTCGGCGTGTCCCCGCGCGGAGCGACCGCGCTGCAGGCGACCAGCCGGGCGTGGGCCTGGCTGGCGGGCCGCGACTACGTCACCCCGGACGATGTGAAGGCACTGGCCCGGCCCACCCTGCGGCACCGGATCCAGCTCCGGCCCGAGGCCGAACTCGAAGGCGCAACGCCGGACGGCGTGCTGGAGGCCGTGCTCGCGTCGGTGCCGGTGCCCCGGTAACCCGGCGATGGCCCTGACCGGGCGGACGGCACTGGCTGCGCTGACGGGCGCGCTGCTGGTACTGGCGTTCCGTAGCGTGGCGGCGCTGCTGGCGGTGAACGGCCTGCTGGCCGCGGCCATCGTCGCGGACCTGATGCTGGCGGCCGGCCTGCGGCGGCTGGAGATCACCCGGTCCGGCGACACCCGGGTGCTGCTCGGCGAGACGGCGACCGTCACCGTCACCGTGCGCAACCCGGGCCGGCGGCCGCTGCGCGCCGCGGTCCGGGCCACCTGGCCGCCCAGCGCGCACGCCGTGCCCGGCCGCGCCGCGCTGCGCGTCCCGGCGGGCGGGCAGGGCTCAGTCACCAGCACGCTCACCCCGGACCGCCGCGGGGACAAGCTGTCCGCGACCGTCATCGTCCGCTCGTTCGGGCCGTTCGGGCTGGCCGCCCGGCAGCGACGGCACGCGGTGACCTGGTCCGTGCGGGTGCTGCCGCCGTTCCGCAGCCGGCGGCACCTGGGCGAGAAGCTGGCCCAGCTGCGCCTGCTCGAGGGGCAGCACCGGTCGATGCTGCGCGGGCCGGGCACCGAGTTCGACTCGCTGCGTGAGTACGTGCTGGGCGACGACGTCCGGTCTATCGACTGGCGGGCGGTGGCCCGCCGCGGCGACGTGATGGTCCGCACCTGGCGGCCGGAACGGGACCGCCGGATCCTGGTCGTGCTGGACACCGGCCGGACCGCGGCCGGCCGGGTGGCCGGGATCCCGCGGCTGGACGCCTCGATGGACGCGATCCTGCTGCTCACCGCGCTGGCCTCGCGGGCCGGGGACCAGGTCGACTTGCTCGCGTTCGACCGGCGGCTGCGCGCCCGGGTGCTCGGCGCCCCGCGTTCGTCCGTGCTGGCCTCGGTCACCGCCGCGCTGGCCCCGCTGGACGCCGAGCTGACCGAGACCGACACCGCAGCGCTGGCCAGCGCAGTGCTCACGGTGGCCCGGCGGCGCTGCCTGGTCGTGCTGCTCACCGACCTGAACCCGGTGGTGATCGAGGAGGGCATGCTGCCCCGGCTGGGCACGCTGGTGTCCCGGAACCTGATCATGATCGCGGCAGTGGCTGACCCCCGGCTGGCCGAACTGGCGGCCGCCCGCGGCGACGCGGACCGGGTCTACGGCGCGGCCGCGGCCGAGGCCGCGCTGGCCCAGCGGGAGCGGATTACCGCGCTGCTGCGGCGGCGGGGCGTGCAGGTGGTGGACGCACCGCCGGACCGGCTGCCCGCCGCGCTGGCCGACGCCTACCTGGAGCTCAAGGCGGGCGGCCGGCTCTGACCGTCAGCCCGCCACCGGCGCGGTATCCGGCGCGTGCGCCATGTCCGCGGTCAGGCCGGCCGCCGCGGCGCGCCTGCCGAGCAGGATGACATAACTGAGGAACGCCGCCTCGGCCACCGCGCCGATGCCGATCCGGGCCCACGACGGCAGCGGCGAGGGCGTGACGAACGCCTCGATGACCCCGGACACCAGCAGCACGACGATCAGCCCCAGCGCGATCGTCAGCGCCGAACGCCCCTCCTCGGCCAGGGCCCGTCCGCGCGGCCGCGGACCAGGGTCGATGATGCACCAGCCGAGCCGCAGCCCGGCCGCCGCGGCCAGGAACACCGCGCTGAGCTCCAGCATCCCGTGCGGCAGAATCAGCGTGGCGAACAGCCCGCCCTTGCCGTGCGCGAACATGAGCCCGCCCTGGACGCCCACGTTGGCCGCGTTCTCGAACAGCACCAGCAGCGTGGGCAGCCCGAGCAGCACACCGAAGATCAGCGACTCGGCCGCCACCCACACGTTGTTCGTCCACACCTTGGCCGCGAACGAGGTGGCCGCGTACTGCGAGTAGTAGTGCTGGAACTGGTGGTTCACCAGGTCGCGGACCTCGGCCCGGGGCAGCAGCGCGGCCTGCACGGCAGGCGTCCGGGCCACCCACCAGCCCAGCAGCAGGCCGACCAGGACGGAACCGCCCGCCGTGGCCGCCCACCACCAGCGCAGCCGGTAGGCCATCACCGGGAACGACACCACGGCGAACCGGGCCACCACGGACCAGGCCGGCGTGTGCGCGCCGGTCACCGCGGTCCGGGCCTGCGCCACCCGGCTGGCCAGCCGGGCGACCAGGGCCGGGTCGTGCCCGGCCGAGCGCAGCGTGGACAGGTGGGTGGTGGTCCGCTGATACAGCGTGACCAGTTCGTCCACCTCGTCCCCGGTCAGGCTGCGCCGCCGCCGGACCAGGGCGTCGAGCCGGGCCCAGTCGGCCTGGTGCGCAGCCACGTACGCGTCGACGTCCACCCCTGGAGGGTAACGGGGCGGGGACCGGCCCCGCCGGGCTGCCTGCGGCTACCCTGGTGCCGGAATCAACCGGACTGGGGAAATACGTGGCCGAGGTAGTCACCGGCGAGGCCGTGGTCATCGATGTGCCCTGCGCCCGGTTTCCCACCCGCGCGGTGGCGCTGGCCATCGACCTGATGATCCAGATCGTGCTGCTGCTCTTCCTGACCGGGGTGGCCCTCGCGGCCGCGGCCGGCGGTGCGCTCAACCCGGCGGCGCTGGCCGCGCTGGGGCTGGCCGAGTTCGTGCTCATCGTGGTGGGCTACCCGGCCACCATCGAGACGCTGAGCCGCGGCCGGTCGCTGGGCAAGCTGGCCCTGGGACTGCGGGTGGTCAGCGACGACGGCGGCCCGGAGCGGTTCCGCCAGGCGCTGATGCGGGCGCTGCTGGCCGTGCTGGAGATCTGGCTGACCCTGGGCTTCCTGGCCCTGGTCACCTCGCTGCTGTCGGCCAACGGCAAGCGGCTCGGCGACATCTGGGCCGGCACGTTCGTCATCACCGAGCGGATGCCGCAGCCGCGCGGCCCGGCCGCGGCGCTGCCCACGCTGCCGCCCGCGCTGGCCGGCTGGGCGGCCACGCTGCAGCTGTCCGGGCTGGACGATGGCATGGCGGAAACCGCCCGGCAGTACCTCAGCCGGTACTACACGCTGACCCCGGCGGCCCGCACCGAGTTCGGCCAGCGCATCGCGGCCGCAGTGGCCGCCCAGGTCAGCCCGGCTCCGCCGCCCGGCACCACGCCGCCCGACTATCTCAGCGCGGTGCTCGCCGAGCGGCGCGCGCGGGAGCAGGCCAGGTTCATGGGCCGGGTTACCCTGGGTGACAGCGGCCCAGCGGCGGCCCCGGCCCCCCAGCCGGAGCAGCCCGGGCCGGAGCAGCTTGGTCCAGACCAGCCCAGCCCGGGCCAGCCCGGACCTGACCAGCCCGGACCTGACCAGCCCGGCGGGCCGCCCGCGCGTCCCGCGGGGCGCCCAGGAGGATTTCTTCCGCCCAGATGAGCAGATGACCAGCCCAGCCGGATGAGCGGCACATCGGGATGAGCAGCGGGGGAACCGCGACGCGGTGGCGGAGGATCACGGTCGCGGTCATCGCGGCGGCCGGCCTGGCCGCGATCATCGTCACGAACGAGCACATCCTGCTGAAGTCGCTGCACACGCTGGCCCACCTCAACTGGTGGTGGGTGCTGGCCGCGCTGGTGGCCGAGGCGATCTCGCTGACCGCGTTCGGGATCAGCCGGGTCATCCTGCTGCGGGCCGAGGGCGACCAGGCCGCCACCCTCGGCACGGTGATGTCGATCACCTACGCGGGCAACGCGCTGTCCATGGCCGTCCCGTTCGCCGGCGCCCAGCTGGCCGCGGTCTTCTCCTACAAGCAGTTCCGCGGCCGCGGCCTCGGTTCGGCCATCACCAGCTGGGCGCTGGCCATCTCGGCCATCGTGTCCTCGGCCGCGCTGGCCCTCGTCCTGGTGGTCGGGGCGTTCCTCGGCGGCCAGCCCGCCGCGACCGTGGCCGGCCTGGTCGGTGCGGCGGTGTTCCTGATCCCGGGCGTCACCGTGCTGCTCGCGCTGCGCTACCGGGCCGCGCGGGCCTGGATCCACCGCACGCTGGCCGTGCTGCTCCGGCCGCTGCACCGCCGCTGGGGCAAGTCGTGGATGGACCCGGCTGCCCTGGAGGAGTTCCTGGACCGGGTGGCCAGCATCAGCCTGCCAGGGACACGATATGCCCAGGTGTTCGCGCTGGCCCTGGTCAACTGGCTGGCCGACTGCGGCTGCCTGGCCTGCTCGATCCTGGCTACCGGCCAGCCGGTGCCCTGGAATGGGCTGCTCCTGGCCTACGGCGCGGGCGCCGCGGTGGGCAGCTCGGGGCTGTCCCCGGGCGGGTTCGCGCTGGTCGAGATCGCGCTGACCGCGGCGCTGACCGCGGCCGGGATGACCGCCTCGGCCGCGCTGGCCGCGTCCATCGCCTACCGGCTGATCAGTTTCTGGCTGATCCTGATCGGCGGCGGCGTCTCGCTCATCGTGCTGGCCCGCCGGGGGGGCGCCCCAGTCGCCGAGGACACGCCCCCACCCCCACCCCAGCCCGCCGCCCAGTCCCCCGACCCCCGCTAGATCATCCGCCACCCGGGCGGCACACGTCAGGTCTGCTGCCAGGAACTCAGGTACTCCCGCTGGGCCGGGGTCAGTTCGTCGATGGCGGTGCCCGTGGCGGCCAGCGCGAGCCGGGCCACCTCGTCGTCGATCTCCGGCGGCACCCGGTGCACGCCGGCCAGCAGCGACTCATGCGACCGGGCCAGCCAGGCCAGCACCAGCGCCTGGCCGGCGAACGCCACATCCATCACCGAGGCCGGGTTGCCCTCCGCGGCGACCAGGTTGACGATGCGGCCCTCGGCCAGCAGCAGCAGCCGCCGCCCGTCGGCCAGCACGTACTCGTCGGTGTGCGGGCGCACAGCGGCAACGACGCTCACCGCCAGATCGGCCAGCGCCCGCACGTCCACCTCGACGTCGAAGTGGCCCGCGTTGGCCAGGATGGCCCCGTCCCGCATGACCGCCAGATGTGAAGCAGCGATCACATCCCGGGACCCGGTCGCGGTGATGAACACCTCCCCGAGCGGCGCGGCCGCGCTCATCGGCAGCACCCGGTAGCCCTGCATCATCGCGTCCAGCGCCCGCACCGGGTCCACCTCGGTCACGACGACCTGAGCGCCCAGCCCGCGGGCCCGCTGCGCGATACCGCGGCCGCACCAGCCGAACCCGGCCACCACCACGGTCCGGCCGGCCAGCAGCATGTTGGTCGCCCGCAACAGCCCATCGATGACGGACTGGCCGGTGCCGTGCGTGCTGTCCAGCATCAGCCGGGTACCGGTGGCGTCCGCCGCCACCGCCGGGAAGGCCAGCGTGCCCTCGGCGGCCATCCGGTGCAGCCGGATCACCCCGGCCGGGGTGGACTCGCAACCGCCCGCCACCTTGCCCAGCAGGTCGGGCCGCAGCGTGTGCAGCGCCTCCATCAGATCGCCGCCGTCGTCCACCACCAGGTCCGGGCCCGCGTCCAGGGCCCGCTCGATGTGCTCGCCATAAAGCGCCAGGTCAGCCCCGGCCCGGGCGTACACCACGGCCGCACCGGACGCCTGCAGCGCGGCCGCGATGTCGTCCTGGGTGGACAGCGGGTTGGAAGCGGCCAGGAACACCTGGGCGCCGCCCGCCCGCAGCGCACCGACCAGCACCGCGGTCTCGGCCGTGACGTGCAGGCAGGCCGCCACCCGCAGCCCGTCCAGCGGCCGGCCGGCGGCAAACCGCGCGGTGATGCCGCGCAGCACCGGCATGGACCGTTCCGCCCAGCCGATCCGGGCCAGCCCGGCGCTGGCCAGCCCGGCGTCCGCGATGTCGCCGGCCGGCCCGCTGCCAGGCTGCTCGGTCACCAGACCACCCGCACCAGCATCAGCACCAGCGTCAGTACCGGTAGTGGTCCGGCTTGTACGGGCCCTCCACCGGGACGCCGATGTAGCTGGCCTGGTCCTTGGTCAGCTCGGTGAGCCGCACGCCCAACGCGTTCAGGTGCAGCCGGGCCACCTTCTCGTCCAGGTACTTGGGCAGCGTGTGCACACCCACCGGGTATTCGTCGGCCTTGGTGAACAGCTCGATCTGCGCGATCACCTGGTTGGTGAACGAGTTGGACATGACGAAGCTGGGGTGCCCGGTCGCATTGCCCAGGTTCAGCAGCCGGCCCTCGGAGAGCAGGATGATCGAGTGCCCGTCGGCGAAGAACCACTCGTCCACCTGCGGCTTGATGGTCAGCCTGCGAACGCCGGGGATCTGGCTCAGGCCGGCCACATCGATCTCGTTGTCGAAGTGGCCGATGTTGCCCACGATGGCCTGGTGCTTCATCCGGCTCATCTGGTCCGCGGTGATGATGTCCCGGTTGCCGGTCGCGGTGACGAAGATGTCCGCGGTGGTCAGCACGTCCTCGAGCAGCGCCACCTGGTAGCCGTCCATGGCCGCCTGCAGCGCGCAGATCGGGTCCACCTCGGTGACGACGACCCGGGCACCCTGGCCGCGCAGCGACTCGGCGCAGCCCTTGCCCACGTCCCCGTACCCGCACACCACCGTGACCTTGCCGCCGATCAGCACGTCGGTGGCCCGCTTGATGCCATCGATCAGCGAGTGCCGGCAGCCGTACTTGTTGTCGAACTTGGACTTGGTCACCGAGTCGTTCACGTTGATGGCCGGGAAGGCCAGCGTGCCTTCCCGGGCCATCTCGTACAGCCGGTGCACGCCGGTGGTGGTCTCCTCGGTCACGCCGTGGATGCCCTCGGCCATCAGCGTCCAGCGGTCCTTGCTGGTTTCCAGTGACCGGCGCAGCAGGTCGAGCACGACCTGCCACTCCTCCGGGTCGTCCGCGGCGGCCGACGGCACGCCCCCGGCGCCCTCGTACTCGGCCCCCCTGTGCACCAGCAGGGTGGCGTCCCCGCCGTCATCCAGGATCATGTTCGGCCCCCCGACCGCCTCCCCTTCCCCCTTCTCTGGCCAGCTCAGCGCCTGGTCGGTGCACCACCAGTACTCCTCCAGCGTCTCGCCCTTCCAGGCGAACACCGGGATGCCCTGCGGGTCGTCCGGCGTGCCGTTCGGGCCGACCGCGACCGCCGCCGCGGCGTGGTCCTGGGTGGAGAAGATGTTGCAGCTGGCCCAGCGGACCTGCGCGCCCAGCGCGACCAGCGACTCGATCAGCACCGCCGTCTGGATGGTCATGTGCAGCGACCCGGTGATCCGGGCCCCGCGCAGCGGCTGCGCCTCCGCGTACTCGGCGCGCACGGCCATCAGGCCGGGCATCTCGTGCTCGGCCAGCCTGATCTCCTTGCGGCCGAAGTCAGCCAGGGACAGATCGGCAACCTTGAACGGAACGGGTTCCGTAGGCATGACACTCCTCAGCAGGATCTCGGGGTAGACAGCACGACGCTACGGCACCGCCCGGCCTGCCCGCAGCACTGCGGCCCCATTCTTGACAAGAATTTGTTAGCTTAACGCCCATGCGTATCTCGGCCGCCGCCCAGCAACTCGGTACCTCCCCGCGGATGCTGCGGTATCGCGAGCTACTCGGCCTGCTGCCGCCGGTCCGCGAGCCCGCGACTCGGTGGCGACCCGCCGGGATCAGGCCGGCCCGTGGCCCGGCGCACCGCCAGTTCGGCCGCGAGGACCTGGCCGCGGTGGCCCTGGGCCTGGATATCGAGCGGCGGCTGGACATCAGTCCGGCGGAACTGGCGTTCGGCCTGCGGGTGCTCAGCGATCCGCGGGTCCGGGCCGAGGTGGCTGAACTCGGCCGGCGGATCGGCCGCATCCCGGCCCCGCCCGGCCAGGCGCTGGACTTCGAGAAGGAACGCGCCCTCCGCCTGCTGAACCTGACCCAGCGCCCGCGGCCCCCGTCGGCCCCCCGGGTCACCCCCGCGCCCGTCAACCCCCCCGGCCGCCCGCCGCACCCCACTCCCCCCTGAGGCCCGCCACACCTCACCACTCCCCCGGCCGCCCGCCGCACCCCGCCCCGCCATGTGAGTGAAAGCTGGGTGTGGTTCAGCGGCGGGGGCGGCGGACGGCGCGGATGGCGGGGTCGGTGGCGTCCGCGCGGCCTGGCCGGTAGATGTCGGGTTCCAGGTAGATCATTTCGGCGATCGGCACGGCCTGCCGGACCCGGCGCTCGGCCGCGTCGATGCCCGCCGCGATCAGGGCGGCGCTGTCCGCGCCGCTGATCGCGATCTTGGCCGCGACGAGCAGGCTTTCCGGACCCATGTGCAGGGTGCGCAGGTGGATCACGCACTGCACCTCCGGGCCCGCCTCCAGCGCGGTCACGATGGCCCGCTCCGTCTCGGCGCTGGCCGACTCCCCGATCAGCAGGCTCTTCATCTCCACGGCCAGCACGGCCGCGACGCAGCCGAGCAGCACACCGATGGCCAGCGAGCCGGCCCCGTCCCACACGCCGTCGCCGGTGATCACGGTCAGCGCCACCCCGACCGTGGCGAACACCAGGCCGGTCAGCGCCGCGATGTCCTCGAGCAGGATGGCGGGCAGCTCCGGGGACTTGGTGCGGCGGATGAACGTGGTCCAGCCGTACCGCCCGCGCACCTCGTTGCTCTCGTGCACCGCGGTACGCAGTGAGAAGCTCTCCAGGCCCATCGCGATGAACAGCACCACGAACGCCACCACCGGCGAGCTGATGTGCTCCGGGTTGAGGATCTTGTGGATGCCCTCGTACACCGAGAACACGGCGCCCACGGTGAACAGCACCACCGCGACCACGAACGCGTAGAAGTACCGCTCCCGGCCGAACCCGAACGGGTGCTCCTCGGTCTCCGCGCGCTGCGCCCGGCTACGCCCGAGCAGCAGCAGCGCCTGGTTGCCGCTGTCGGCCAGCGAGTGCACCGACTCGGCCAGCAGGGAAGCCGAGCCGGTGATGACGAACGCGACCAGCTTGACGACCGCGATGCCCAGGTTCGCGCCCAGCGCGGCCAGCACCGCGCGCAGCCCGACACCGCGGGATTTCCCGTCCTGCTCCGCCCCGGTGGCCTGCGCGGCCTGGTCCGGGGCAGCCTCGCTGTGGTTACTGATAGCTACGCGATCCTGTCTTTGAGGTCGCCGATGGCGGCGACCGGTCCGGGGTCCACCCCGGTGGCGATACCCAGGTACACCGCGGCGTAGTCGAGGAGCTGGATGAGACTGGCCAGCCGGTGCAGCGGCCGGTCCCCTTCGGCGGCCAGCTCGCTGACCTCGATGCCGCGCCGCCCGGCGAGTTCCGCGGACACTTCGCGGCGCCGGGCCACCTGCGGGTGCTCGGCGGTGTCCCGCAGGATGACCAGGCGCAGCGGCACCGGCGGCCCCGGTTCCTCCTCCTCGTCCAGCCCGGGCTCGTCGAGCACCGGCGCGGCCAGCACCGGATCGGCCAGCACGGTGTGGCTGCTGGCCGGCCAGGGCGCGAACGGGCCGTCGAACATGACCACTTGGTTGTGGTTGGCCTCGGGCAGCACCCCATGCACCGCCGGGTACTTGGCGTCCTCGTTGAGCTGGCAGGCGAAGCGGAGCGCGGCCATCCCGGCCAGCGGCGAGCTGCCCCAGATCAGCGGCAGCGCGCCGGCCAGATCCAGGGCCAGCATCTTGGCCGGGTTGACGAACGCCTCGCTGCCCGGGCGGCACAGGTGGGAGATCCGCTCCAGGGTCACCGCCGTCGCCTCGAACTCGTCCGCCGTCACCTCGGTCAGGCCGAGCCGGGATGCGATCACCAGCAGCGGCACGGACAGGCCCCACAGGCCGGCCCGGTCCATGCCGGGACGCTCGATGGGCACGAACGGCGCGCGGGCCTGCTCGGCGATCAGGGCCAGCGGGGTCCTGGCCGCGCCCACCCCGGCCAGCGGGCAGCCGCGGCGCACCGCCTCGGCCGCGACGGCCAGCGTCTCCTCGGCCGACCCGGAGCTGGACACCGCGAGGACCAGGTCAGCGGCACCCACCCAGCCAGGCAGCTGGTAGTCGTGCACGACGACGACCGGGACGGCGCAGCCCGGGCCGCACACCGCCTTGAGCAGCTCCGCGGCCAGCCCCGACCCACCCATGCCACAGGCCACGATGGCCCGCGGCCGCCCGGCGGTGAGGACCGCGGACAGCTCCGTCTCCTCGGTGGCCCGCAGCGCCCGGCGGATCTGCGCCGCGGCCGAGGCGACGTGCCGGAGCATGCCGCTCGGGTCAGCCGCCTCCAGCTGCGGCACCGAGTCCAAGCGGTCCGCGGCCGCGGGTGTCATGAACCTGCCGGGGGCCGCCGCGCCTCGTCCACCAGCAGCACCGGGATGTCGTCGCGGACCGGGTAGGCAAGCCCGCAGTCCGCCGGATTGGTGCAGACCAGCTCGCTGGCCGCCTCGTCGGCGCGCAGTGGCGCGTGGCACTGCGGGCAGGCCAGTATCTCGAGCAGCCAGTCGTCGATGTTCACAGCGCCTCCCGGCGGTTCTCTGCGGCCGTGCCTGGCCGGTTATCCGGGCTGGCCACGCACCAGGCCCAGCACCTCGTCACGCAGCCTGAGCATAGTGGCCTCGTCGGCCGCCTCGAGGTTCAGCCGGAGCAGCGGTTCGGTGTTCGACGGCCGCAGGTTGAACCACCAGCCGTCGCCGGTGATGGTCAGCCCGTCCAGCTCGTCGGCGCCGATCCCGGGGCGGCCGGTGAACTCCGCCCGGACCTGGGCGGTCACCGCGGCCTGGTCGGCCACCTCGCTGTTGATCTCGCCGGAGGCGACGTACCGGGCGTACCCGGCCAGCAGCTCGGATAGCGGGGCGTCCTGGGTGCCCAGCGCGGCCAGCACGTGCAGCGCGGCCAGCATGCCGGAGTCGGCGAACCAGAAGTCGCGGAAGTAGAAGTGCCCGGAGTGCTCGCCGCCGAACACGGCGTTGGTCTCCGCCATCCGGGCCTTGATGAACGAGTGGCCGACCCGGGTGCGCACCGCGCTGCCCCCCTGCTCGGCGATTATCTCGGGCACCGCCTGCGAGGTGATCAGGTTGTGGATCACCGTGCCACCGGGTTCCCGGGCCAGTTCGCGGACCGCGATCAGCGCGGTGAGCACGGACGGCGACACGATGTGCCCGCGCTCGTCGACGACGAAGCAGCGGTCCGCGTCGCCGTCGAAGGCCAGGCCGATGTCGGCGCCCGATTCGAGCACCGCGCGCTGCAGGTCACGCAGGTTCTCCGGGTCGATCGGGTTGGCCTCGTGGTTGGGGAAGGAGCCGTCCAGCTCGAAGTAGAGCGGCACCAGGGTGATCGGCAGGCCGTCGAACACCCTGGGCACGGTGTGCCCGGCCATCCCATTGCCCGCGTCAACCGCGACGGTGAGCGGCCGGATGGCGGACAGGTCGACCAGGGTCTTGAGATGATCCGCGTACCCGGACAGCAGGTCTCGCCGGGTGACCGTGCCCGCTGGCCCGCCAGCCGCGGGCACGCCGGCCGACGCCATGTCGCGCAGCTGGGTCAGCCCGGTGTCCGCGCCCACCGGCCGGGCGCCCTCCCGGCACAGCTTGATGCCGTTGTACTTGGCTGGGTTATGGCTGGCGGTGATCATCGCGCCGGGCATGCCGAGTGCGCCGCTGGCGTAGTAGAGCATGTCGGTGGAGCCCAGGCCGCCCTCGACCACGTCCACCCCCTGGGCGGCGGCGCCCCGGCCGAACGCCTTGGCCAGCGGCGCCGACGACGTGCGCATGTCGTGCACAGTGACCACGCTGCGCGCCCCGGTCAGCCGGGCGAAGGCAGCGCCTACCGACTCCGCGACCTGCTCGTCGAGTTCGTCCGGGACGATCCCGCGGATGTCGTAGGCCTTGAAGATCTTCTGGTAGTCGCCCACTGAGGGTCTGCCTCCCGTGCTTATTGCTGCCCCGTCATGCCGGGCGGGGGCTGATTCGAACCGAACACTGCCCTGGCTGGCGCCGATCCACCCGGCTCTTTGTCTGATGTTGGGATAGCACTGCGCGGACTCCGAGCCTACCGGCCTGGTCAGCGGGGGCGTCCGGCTAGCGCATCCGGTCCCGGCTGTCCGGCGCCGAGCGCAGCACGCGCAGGTGACCCCGGCGGCCGACTTCGACGCCCTGGCCGACCGGCTCGGCGGCCGGCGGCAGCCCGGCCTCACGGACCGCGTTGGCCAGCGCCTCCAGGTCGTCCGCCTCGGCCGGCACCGGGTCCACTGGCAGCCGGACCACCTCCCAGCCGCGCGGCGCGGTGAGCCGGTCGGCATGTGCCGAGCACAGGTCGTAGCAGTGTGGTTCGACGTACGCGGCCAGCGGGCCGAGCACGGCGGTGGAGTCCCGGTACACGTACGTCAGGGTGTACACCGCGGGATGCTTGCACGCAGGCCGGGAGCAGCGCCGGGGGGTCACCGGAGCGCCCTGGGGGTGGTGCCGAACGGGTTCGCGGCGTGGCGATGCGACCGGCCTGGGGAGGGGTGACGTGCATCGCTCACAACGGCTGACCGTACCTATCCGCGGGCGGTAACGCCACCACCCGGGGCACACTGTGCGATCGTGTCTCGCCCGGAACCCGTTTTGCCGCCCCGCGGGGCGGTCCCGGCCCACCCGAGAACACCGGGCGATACGCTCGGCAACTGTGCGTACCGGCAGCGGGGACGGGGCAGGCGGCCGCCCCCGGATCAATCGGCGGGACCGGCATGGCCGCGGGCTGCGCGGCGTGCTGGCGCCGCCCGGGGTGCCGCTGCACCGGAGCCGGTCGGAACGCTTCGATGAGCTCATCCTGGAGGCTGTCGCCCGGCTGGAGCCGCGCTGGGAGACCAAGCTGTCCGGGGTCGAGTTCGCGGTCGAGGAGATCCCCCGGCCCGGCCTGCCGGGGACGGTGGGCGAGGGCGTCCCGCTGGCCCGGCTGGACCCGGGCTCGCCCGGGGTGGCCGGCCCGGCGGCCCGGCCGCCGCGGATCGTGGTGTACCGGCGGCCGCTGGCCGCCCGCGCGGACAGCGAGGATGAACTGGGCGAGCTGATCTTCGAGGTGATCGTGGAAGAGTTCGCCCGGCTGCTCGGCCTGGACCCGGACGAGATCGACCCCGGCTACGCCGCCGACGACTAACCCGGCTTTTCGATGAGTGCGGTGACTTTGGCCTCACCGGCGGGGCATAAGTCACCGCAGTGATGCTGATGCCCTACGGGGAGGCGGTGATGGCGGCCTGACGGACCGGCGGCAGCGGCACCGTGGTGAGCGCGCTGGCCACCGGGAGGATGGCCTGCAGCGCGGCGCCCGCCCCGTTACCCATGATCACCCGGCCGGCGTACACCGGCCCGGAACCGGCCTGCGGCGTGATCACCACCGCGAACGGGGTGCCGCGAGGCGCCCCGCGTATTGCGCGGAGCGTGACCACGACGCTCTTGCCCGCCGGGACCGGGACGTCCTGCGTCTGCCGGGCGGCCGACCCGGCTGCAGCGATCTCGGCCACGCTGACCCGGGCCGCGCCGTGCGGGGCGGACAGCACCAGCGTGGAGGACCGGCCCGGCCCGGTCAGGTTGTCCGCCACCACCCCTTGCTCCTCGAGGGCGGGCGCGGCCGCGGTGAACGTGCCCAGCGCTCCGCCACCCCCGGGGATCAGCACCGACGAGGTGATCGGGGTGTTGGCGGTCAGCCGGAGCGCGGCCGGGATCCCGCCCAGCGAGGGCACGGTGATCTCCGCGGCGGAACCGCCGGGCAGGTCGATCCCGCTGGCTCCGGTCGGCTGGTAGCTGCCCCGTGAGGTCACCGCGGTGACCTGGACGTTGGCATCCTTCACCCCGGGCACCGCGATGTACACCTCCCGGGCGCCGGCCACCCCGGGCAGCCCCGGGATGATCAGGTGCTTGGCGGGCACCTGCGTGGCGGGCAGCCAGGTCCCCTGGCCGCCCCCGGTGCTCTCCTGGACGGCCGCCGCGACCTGGCCGACCGTCGTCCGTACGTGCAGCGCGATAGCCCGGGAATTGCGCAGCGTGCCAGCCAGCGACTGGACGATCATCCCGTGCGGCGGCACGCTGATCCCGGTGTCGGTGGTCTCCTGCAGCGGCCCGGCATCGGTGGAAATGTCCACCGCCACGTCGGCCACCTGGCTGCCCGCGTTCATCAGGTACAGCTCGATCCGGTCGGCCGTGCGCTGGCCTGGCCCGGAGAACCAGAAGTTGGTCCCCGGGCTGGTGCAGGCGGCCGTGGGCAGGCTTCCTGTGCTGGTCTGCTCGGCCTCCAGGCCCTGGGCCAGCGAGCCGCTGGCCTGGATGACCACGCCGCCGCTGACCGGGGTGGCGGCCAGCGCGCTGCCCTGCTGCGCCGGGGTCTGCTGCTGCGTCCCGGTCTTCTTCTTGGTCGTAGTGCCCTGTTTGGTCCCGGTCCCGGTTCCGGTGCCTGGCTGCGTGGTGCCGCCCGCCTGCTGAGTGTGCGCCGTCTTGCGGGCGGTGGCCCGGTCCACGGCCACCTGGGCCAGCCGCGGCACGCCCGGTTGGGTGACGCTCAGCACCCGCGGGCCGGGCAGCGCGCTGCCGGCGCCGGTCAGCCGGGTCACGTTCAGCGACGCGCCGGCCTGGGCCGAACCAGAGCCGGCCGGGGAGCTCATCACGGCGACGCCGCCGCCGGAGCTGGTGCTGGCGCCGGGGGCCGGGCAGACGCGCTGCACCGAGGTGACCGCCGCGACCCGCGGTGACCGCGGCACCGACCCGGCGCTGAGCGACATGGTGTGCCGCAGCCCGGCCAGCCCGTACACCGCGCCGAGCAGCAGCACGACCATGGCCGCGGTCAGGATCCGGCTGCCGCGCAGGTTCCTCACCACTCAGCCTCCCCGGGCTCGTCCGGGGCCTCGCCCCCCCACGCCGCGGGCACGTCGTCGGGCCGGCCGGTCTCGGGGTAGCCGCCCTCGTCCGGGTAACCCTCGCCGCCTGGGTACCCGCCGGTGTCCCGGCGGCCCCGGCGGCCGGTCCCGCCCGCGGGCGGCGACGGCGGCAGCGGCGCCAGTTCGTCCCCGGCGCCCGGGTGGCCGCGGCCGAAGTAACCGGGGTCCGGGTAGTCACCGCCCCGGTGACCGGCGTCCGGGTACCCGCCAGAGCCGGTACGGTCGCGGCCGCCCGGGGGGGTCCCGCCGGGGGCGCCGCGGCGTGGCGGCGGGAGCATGTCGTCGTCGCCGGGCAGCCGTCCGCGGCTCACCCGCCGGCCGCCCTCCGGGTAGCCCGCGCCGCGGTACCCGGTGTCCCCGGGGTAGCCGCCACGGTCCGCGCCGGGGTACTGGCCGCCACTCCCGGCCGGGTAGCCGCGGCCAGTTTCGGCCGGGTACCCGCCACTGGACTCATCCGGGTAGCCACGGCCGGACCGGGCCGGGTACCCCCCACTCGACTCACCCGGATACCGGCCGCCGCTCGGATACCCGCCACTGGACTCATCGGGGTACTCCCGGCTAGGCCGGGCCGGGTACCCACCGCTCGACTCATCCGGGTAGCCAGCGCCGGGCCACGCCGGATATCCGCCACTGGACTCATCCGGGTAGCCACGGCCCGGCTGCGCCGGGTACCCACCGCTCGATTCATCGGGGTAGCCACGGCCGGGCTGCGCCGGGTACCCACCGCCCGACTCATCCGAGTACCGCGGCCGGGCCGGGTATCCACCGCTCGACTCATCCGGGTAGCCAGCGCTGGGCCGGGCCGGGTATCCGCCGCTCGACTCGTCCAGGTACCGCGGCCGGGCCGGGTAACCGCCACTCGACTCGTCCGGGTAATCCCGGGCCGGGTACCCGCCACTGGACTCATCCGGGTACCGCCGGCCCGGCTGCGCCGGGTACCGGTCGGCGGCCGCGGGCTGCCTGGGCGCCGACTGGTCGGCCGCCCGGCCGGACCGGGCCCGCGACCCGCCCGGCACCTGATCCGGCGTGCTGGCCTCGGCCGGCTTGCCGCCACGGCGGAAGCGCCGCCGCTTGCTCCGGCCGTCGCCTTCAGCTCGCTCCGGCCCGGCGGGATCCGCGCCACCCGCCGCAGCCGCAGCCGGAGCCGCGGCATGGCCGCCCCGTCCGGCCGCCATGGCCCGGCTGGCCGCGCCCCGGCCGAGCAGGCCGGTGCTGGCCCTGGCCCTGCTGCCCGCCCGGCCACTAGCCGCCCCCGCCTCCGCCTCGGCCGAGGCCGCAGCCGAGGCCGCGCCGGAGGCGGCGCTGGCCAGCACCGTGGTCGTCTGCCCCGCATCCGCGCCGGCCGCGCGAGCGGCCGCAGCCGGCTCAACCGGGCCCGCGGCCATGGCCGCCACCGGAGCGTCCGCCGGCCGGCGCCGACCGCCCTCGCGGCGTTCCCGGCCGCCGTCCCGGCGTTCCCGGCTGCCGTCCCGGCCACGCTCCCGGCTACCCTCCCGGCCACGCTCCCGGCTGCCCTCTCGGCCACGCTCCCGGCGACCGGCAGGCTCCGCCGGCGCCGCCGCGGCGGCGCCGCTTTCCGCGGGCACCCGGGTGCCGGGCAGCGCGAGCACCGCCACCACCAGAACGGCCAGCACTTCCAGGGCCACGATCAGATCCCGGCCGAGCTGGCTGTGCGAGACGTTCAGGGTGCCGCCGCCGGACGGCAGCCGGAACGCCTGGGCCCAGCCGTCCACCGGCGCCACTGACTGCAGCGCGGCGCCGTTCAGCGTGGCCGACCAGCCGCCGGACGGCTCAGCCAGCACCAGCGTCCCGCCGCTGCGCGGCGCGGCCGCGCCGGACACGCCCACCTGCCCGGAGGGCACCGGGACCACCGTGCCGTCCGGTTCGATGACCCGGGCCTGGGCCGTGGTGTCGGCCACCCGCCACAGCTGGAAGGCCCCGGTCTTGCTCACCGGGCGGAGCGCCGCGACGTCGTTCAGCGTGCCGGCCAGCGTCGCGTTCACCGGCCCGGGCAGCAGCACGTAGCCGATGCCCAGCGCGGCCAGCGCCTTGCCCTGATCCTGGGCATCCCCGCCGCTCGGCGCGACGAGCGTGGACACGGTGCTGTCCAGCGCCTGCTGGCCGGCGGGCGGCTGGCTTAGGTCGGTCGCCCCGATCAGCGGGTCGCTGTCCCGGAGCACCTCGAACGTCACCCCGCCCGCGCCTGGCCGCAGCACCAGGGTGCGCAGCCGCTGCCCGGTGTCGGCCGACACGCTGACGAAAGCGGGCAGCACCGGGCCGCTGGACGCGGTGACCGGTCCGCGCACCCCGGAGGTCAGCCACTCGCCCGCAGCCAGCAGCGGCGCGCTGGCCGCGGCTACCACCAGGACCAGCACACCGAGGCCGGCTGGGCGGCGCCAGCGGCCCTCGCCCAGCTGGCCGGGCAGCACATCGGCGGCCACCACGACGGCCAGCACCAGGCCCGCGGCCGCCACGGCCAGGGCGATGCCCGGCCAGGCGGCGACCGTCCGGAGCGCGCCGTCCGGGGTGACCAGCACCCGGCTGGCCGCGACCGCGATGAGCAGGCCGAGCAGCGCGACTGACCAGCCGGCCAGGACCAGCGAGCGCCGCGCGGTGAGCAGCAGCGCGGCCAGTGCGGCCAGGGCCAGGCCGCCGGTGACCCAGTACGGCGGCAGGCCCGGACCACCCGGGGACAGCAGCAGCAGCGACCGGGCGGGCAGGCCGGCCACGGCCAGGCCGGGCACCTTCTGGCCGGCCTCCAGGAACAGCAGCGCGGGCCGGCTGACCAGCTGCACCGTCCAGGGCAGCAGCAGCAGCGGCGGGGTGACCAGCGCGATGCCCAGGTTGATGGCCGTGCCGCGGCGGTCGCGGCGGCCCCGGCCCAGGGTGACCGCGGCCAGCAGCGCGGCGGCCAGCGCGACCACCCAGATGAGCGGGACGAACGCGGTGGCGATGGCCAGGAACAGGCCGGTGGCCCAGGCGGCCCGCCGGGCCCGCCGCCCGGCGGCGGTGAAGATCCGCGCGGCCAGCATGCCGATCAGCGGGATCAGCGCGAACACCACGGCGGCCCCGAACCGGCCGGCCGCCACCGCGCCGATGCCCACCGGCAGCAGCGCGTAGGCCGCCCCGGCCCAGACCCGGGCCCACACCGACGTGGTGATCCGGCGGGCCGCGAAGTAGGCGGTCAGCCCGGCCAGCGGCACGCAGCCGATCAGCATGACGTCGATGGCCAGCCACGGCTTGCCGGCGAGCCCCGTGGCCAGCAAGGCGATCAGCGCCACGTACGGCGGGGTGCTGCTGGCCGAGCCGATGCCCACCGGGTGGAAGCTCTGCAGGTACTCGTGCCATAGCCCGGACACGCCGCCGAACGCCGGGGTGAGTGCCCCGCCGGTCAGCGTGCCCGCGGTGATCAGCGACCGCTCCGCGGCCACGGTGATCGCGGTCAGCGCGACGAACAGCAGCACCCCGGGATTGGTCAGGATGCGCTGCGCGAACCCGGTGTCGGTGAGCAGGTACTCATCTTCGTCGGGGTCGTCGGTGGCGTGGTGGCTGCCCCTGGTGTCGATCTGGGTCGAGGTGTAGAACACGCTGGCCGCGAACTCAGCCAGCCGCCGGAACGAGTGACCGGGCGGCAGCTCACTGCGCAGCTTGCCGTACGCGGCGCGCCGCCCGCGGGCGCGCCGCCGCCGCGCGCCGAGCAGCCGCAGCGGATGGGCCAGCACCGAGCCGACGCCGGCGAACTCGTCGAAGGCCGCCCGTGGCCGCTTGGCCAGCAGGAAGAACATCGTGCGCAGCGCGGACAGCACCAGGTTGCCGGCCAGCGCGGACAGCGCGGGTCGCAACGGCAGGTTGCCGAGCAGGGTCAGCAGCGCGTTGTGCCGGTCCATCCGGCGCGGCCGGGGCGCGGCCGAGGGAGCCCGCCGGTTCCGCGCGGTGGCTTCCAGGTGGTAGACCACGGCGTCGGTGACCACCCGGACCCGGTGCCCGGCCGCGTGCACCCGCCAGCAGAAGTCCACGTCGTCGCGGAGCAGCGGCATGGCCGTGTCGAACCCGCCGAGCTGATCCCAGACGTCCCGGCGGACCAGCAGGCCGGCGCTGCCCACGGACAGCACGTCGCGGTCCCCGTCGTGCTGGCCCTGGTCCACTTCACGCGGCTCGATGTTGGTGATCCGGCGGCCCACCGTGTCGATGGTCACGCCGGTCTCGAGCAGCACCCGGCGGTCCGACCAGTCCATCACCTTGGGGCCGAGCACCGCCGCGGAGCGCACCTCGGCCGCGCCGCGCAGCAACTGCTCCAGCGCGTCGCGCTCCGGCTCGCTGTCGTCGTGCAGCAGCCAGATCCACTCGGCACGCTCGCCGGACGGCAGCCCGGCCGGCCCGGGCACGTTGGTGTTGGCCGCCCGGTGCCGCAGCGCCTGGGCCACCGCGGCGCCGTAGCCGGTCCGCCGGTCCATGCCGAACACGACAGAGCGGCCGAGCAGCTCGGCCAGCACGGCCCCGCTGCGGTCCCGGCTGCCGGTGTCCACCGCGACTACCCGCTGTACCGGCCTGGTCTGGCCGAGCAACGCCTCCGCGATGCGCGGCAGCCACGCGGCGCCATCATGGGCAACGATCACCGCGGTAACGACGTGCTGGCCCTGCGGGTTAGTTGACGACACGAGTCCGTTTGCTGCTCAGGATGACCGCCCGCCCGGCGCCGCATGACGGCCCGCTCGGCTCCGGCAGGCGCGGGTACGCGGTGAACAATACGCGAACCGATGCCGGCCAGGCAGGCACTCTGGGCGCTTCCGTGCAGACCCCGGTGACCCGGGCAGTGACGCCCGCAGCGGCCATGCCACAGCTGACCTGCGGCCGGCCGTCAGAATGAAGCGCTAAATGGCTTCGCGCTTCATCCGGCGCCGTTCCCGCTCGGACAGACCGCCCCAGATGCCGAACCGCTCGTCGTGTTCGAGCGCGTACTCCAGGCATTCGGCCCGGACCTCACAACCGCGGCAGACCTTCTTCGCCTCCCGGGTAGAGCCGCCCTTCTCGGGGAAGAAGGCCTCCGGATCTGTCTGCGCGCATAGTGCGCGATCCTGCCAACCTACTTCCGCAGTGTCATCCACACCGATTCCGAACCCGCCGCCGGGCGCTAGCGCCACGATCACCTCGGCCACAGCGCACCTCCTACCCCTCGGTCCCCCACGCCCTCTCCCCCGGAGCGTGAGAACTACACGGTTGAAATTACACCCGCGTGTCTTGCATCGCGTCAAGCTACATACGTGATAAAGCGCAAATGTTCTTGACCCTGATGACGGGAAAGTCCGCCGAGAATCCTGGGGTCCCAGGCCTGCGCGGGCCGGATTCCGGTACCTGGCGGCGGTTCCCGGGGGGCGCACCGACCGGGCCGCAGCGCGGGTTGCAAGACTGGCCGGCATGCGCATCACCGTGCCGGCAGGCGGAGTCGGGGCCGCGCGTTTCCTGCGCGGGCTCACCGCGGTGGCCCCGGACGCTCACATCACCGTCATCGGCAACACCGGCGATGACATCACCCTGTTCGGCCTGCACGTCTCGCCCGACCTGGACACCGTCATGTACACCCTGGGCGGCGGGATCAGCGAGGAGCAGGGCTGGGGCCGGGCCGGGGACACGTTCGGCGTGCTGGCCGAGCTGGCTGCCTACCAGACCGGGCCGGACTGGTTCCAGCTCGGCGACAAGGACTTCGCCACGCACATCGCGCGGACCAGCCTGCTGGCCGCGGGCCAGCCACTGTCCGCGGCCACCGCGGCGCTGTGCCAGCGCTGGCAGCCCGGGGTCACCCTGATCCCGATGTCCGACGACCCGGTGCAGACGCACGTCGCGCTGCCCGACGGCCAGGTGGTGCACTTCCAGGAGTGGTGGGTGCGGCTGCACGCCGCAGTCCCCGCCACGGCCATCCGGTTCGAGGGCGCGGCCCAGGCGGCGCCCGCGCCCGGTGTGCTGGACGCCATCGCCGCGGCCGACGTGGTGCTGTTCCCGCCGTCCAACCCGGTGGTGAGCATCGGCTCCATCCTGGCCGTGCCGGGCATCGCCGCGGCGCTGCGGGACAAGACCGTGGTCGGCGTGTCCCCGATCATCGGCGGCGCGCCGGTCCGCGGCATGGCCGACGCCTGCCTGGCCGCCATCGGCGTGCCGGCCACCGCGCGCGGGGTGGCCGCGCACTACGGCCCCGGCCTGCTGTCCGGCTGGCTGGTGGACGAGCAGGACAAGGACGCCGTGGACGCGCCGGAACTGGCCGGGATCACGGTGCGCGCGCTGCCGCTGTACATGACCGATCCACCGGCCACGGCCGCGATCGCCCGGGCCGCCCTGGACCTGGCCGCGGAGCTGGCCCGATGACCGGGCACGAGCCGGCTGGCGCCGGCCCGGCACCGGCGTTGGGTAAATATGGTTTCGCGGTGACCGGCTTGACCGGCTTTCCCGAGGTCGGGGCCGGCGCGGACCTGGCCGGGCTGATCGCGGCGGCCGGGCCGGCGCTGGCCGACGGGGACATCGTGGTGATCACCTCGAAGGTGGTCAGCAAGGCCGAGGGCCGGGTCATCCAGGCCGACCGGGACAAGGCCATCGAGGCGGAGACGGTCCGCGTGGTGGCGCAGCGCGGCCCGGCGCGCATCGTGCAGACCCGGCATGGCCTGGTGCTGGCCGCGGCCGGGGTGGACAACTCCAACCTGGCGCCGGGCATGGTGGCGCTGCTGCCCGAGGACCCGGACGGGTCGGCCCGGCGGATCCGCGCCGGGCTGCGCGACCGGCTGGGCGTCCAGGTCGGCGTGCTGATCACCGACACCCTGGGGCGGCCGTGGCGGATCGGCCAGACGGACCAGGCCATCGGCGCGGCCGGGCTGCTGCCGGTGCGCGACTACCGGGGCGAGCCGGACACGTTCGGCACCCCGCTCGAGGTGACCATAGCCGCCGTGGCCGACGAGCTGGCGTCCGCCGCGGACCTGGTCAAGGGCAAGGTCAACGGCCTGCCGGTGGCCTTGATCCGCGGCCTGGCCGGGCTGGTCACCGCGGACGACGGGCCGGGCGCGGCCGCGCTGATCAGGCCGGCCGACGAGGACCTGTTCCGGTACGGCGCGGCCGACGTACTGACCGCGCGGCGGACGGTCCGCGAGTTCACCGGCGACCCGGTGGACCTGGCCGCGGTGCGCGCCGCGATCGGGGCCGCGCTGACCGCGCCCGCGCCGCACCACTCCACACCGGTCCGGTTCGCGGTGCTGGCCTCGGCGGGGGTCCGGGCCAGGCTGCTGGATGACATGCTGGCCGCCTGGATCGCGGACCTGCGCGGCGACGGGTTCACCGAGGAGCAGATCGCCCGGCGGGTGCGCCGCGGCGAGCCGCTGCGCCGGGCGCCGCTGATCATCGTGCCGTGCCTGCTGACCGACGCCGCGCACACCTACCCCGACCAGCGGCGGAACGCGGCGGAACGGGAGATGTTCCTGGTCGCGGCCGGCGCCGCGGTGGAGAACCTGCTGGTCGCGCTGGCCGTGGCCGGGCTCGGCTCATGCTGGGTGTCGAGCACCATGTTCTGCCGCCCGGTGACCGCCGCCGCGCTGGGTCTGCCCGCCGGCTGGGAGCCGATGGGCGCCGTCGGGGTCGGCCACCCGGCCGCCCCGGCCCGGGACCGCCCCCCGCGTGACCCGGACGACTTCCTGATGCTGCTCTAAAGGCCGAGGCGGCGGGACAGGTCGGAGGCGAACAGGCCGGCCGGGTCGAGCTCCGACCGCAGCTTGCGGAACTCCTCCAGGCCCGGGTACATCTGCGCCAGCACTTCCGGCCGCACCCGGGAGTCCTTGGCCAGGTAGACCCGGCCGCCGGCGTCCAGCACCGCGCTGTCCAGCTGATCCAGCAGGCCATCCAGGCCCGGGGTGCGGGCGGGGAAGTCCAGCGCCAGCGTCCAGCCGGCCAGCGGGAAGGACAGCAATCCGGGGTCGGCCGGGCCGAACCGCTTGAGCACGGTCACGAACGACGGCGCGCGGGCCGCGCTGATCCGCTCCAGCGCCCGGCGGACCAGCTGCTCCTGGCCGAACGGAACGACGAACTGGTACTGCCGGAAACCAGCCGGGCCGTACACCCGGTTCCAGTTCCGGATCGCGTCCAGCGGGTGGAAGAACTGCCCGATGGTCTGGATCTGGGCGTCCAGCCGGCGCGGCGCCCGGCGGTAGTAGGCCTCGTTGGCCAGCCCGACCGTGCGGGAGTTCAGCAGCCCGCTGGGGAACACGGCCGGGGCGCTGAGCCGCCCGCCGGGCCGGAACACCAGCGGGTCCCGCTGGTCCCACGGGGCCAGGTCGCTGACCGCGGCGAAGTCCCCGCTGGTGATCACCGAGCGGCCCAGCTGCCCGCCCCGGGCCAGGCAGTCGGTCCAGGCCACCGTGTAGCCGTACCGGTCGTCCGTGGCGGCCAGGTAGGCCATCGTCTCGTCGATATCCCCGGTGCGCACCGTATCCACGGTGAGCCGGGACGTCTCAACCCTTTTTAGCTGAACGCCAGCCCGCAGGATGATGCCCGTCAGCCCCATGCCGCCTGCGGTGGCCCAGAACAGCGCCGGCTCGGCATCTGGGGTCACCCGGCGTTCCGAGCCGTCTGGCAGCAGCAGATCGAGCCAGGGCACGTGGCTGGCGAAGCTGCCTGCCCGGTGGTGGTTCTTGCCGTGCACGTCGGCGGCGATCGCGCCGCCGATGGTCACCTGCCGGGTGCCCGGGGAGACCGGCACGAACCAGCCGGCCGGCAGCCCGGCCACCATCAGCTGCTGCAGGCTGACCCCGGGCTGGCAGATAGCCAGCCCGCTGTCGGTGTCCAGGCTGATGATCTGGTTCATCGACCGGGTGCCGATGACCAGGCCGCCGCCGTTCTGCGCCGCGTTGTTGTAGCTGCGGCCCAGGCCGCGGGCGATCACGCCGCGGCCCGCCGGGGCCGCTGTGCGCAGCAGCCCGGCGACCTGGCCGGGATCGGCCGGCTCGGCCAGTTGCGCGGTGGACGGCGCGATCCGGCCCCACCCGGTGAGCCGCGCGCTCCGGGTGGGCGGCGCGGCTGGCGTGGCAACCCGGTCAGCCATCCTGGTCATCCCCTTTCCGCGGCGAACTGGGCCACCGCAGCATACGGCCGGCCACCGCAGCATCATGCCCGCTGCCGCCGCCCCATGTGCCCGCTACGGCGTCACCAGCGCGCCAGTTACGGCGTGACCAGCGGGAGGGGGGCGCGGACGGCCGCGGCCACCCCGTCGCTGGCCGCCGCGGCGGCCAGCCGCTCCGCGTCCGGCTGCCCGTAGGTCGTGGTGCGCTGCCGCAGCGGCCGCTCCAGCGGGGCGACCAGCGTGGCGAACTGGCTGATCGTCTTGTACGAGCCGTGCTGCGACCCGGCCATCCGGCTGATCGTCTCCTCCATCAGCGTGCCGCCCAGGTCGTTGACCCCGCCCTGCAGCACCGTCCGGCACAGGTCGTCACCCAGCTTGACCCAGGAGCACTGGATCGAGCTGATCGCGCCGTGCAGCATGATCCGGGACAGCGCATGCACCGCCCGGTTCTCCCGCCGGGTCGGACCGGGCCGGGCCAGGCCGGCCAGGTAGATCGGCGCGCTCGCGTGCACGAACGGGAGCAGCACGAACTCGGTGAAGCCGCCGGTGCGCTGCTGGATGCCGCGGATCACCCGCAGGTGCCCGACCCAGTGCGCCGGCGTGTCCACGTGCCCGTACATCATCGTCGCGGTGGTTGGGATGCCCAGCTCGTGCGCGGTCGTGATGACCTCGATCCAGGCCGCGGCGGGCAGCTTGCCCTTGGTCAGCACCCAGCGCACGTCGTCGTCCAGGATCTCCGCCGCGGTGCCCGGGTGCGACCCGACCCCGGCCTCCCGGGCCGCCGTCAGCCAGTCCCGGATGCTCAGCCCGGTGCGGGCCGCCCCGTTGACCACTTCCATCGGCGAGAACGCATGCACATGCAGCTCGGGGCAGCGCCGCCTGACCTCGGCCGCGATGTCGAAGTACGCCGTGCCAGGCAGGTCCGGGTGGATGCCGCCCTGCATGCACACCTCGGTCGCCCCGGCCGCCCAGGCCTGCTCGGCCCGGTCGCCGATCTGGGCCAGGGACAGCGTGTAGGCGTCGGCGTCAGTCCGGCGCTGGGCGAATGCGCAGAACCGGCAGCCCGTGTAGCACACGTTGGTGAAGTTGATGTTCCTGGTCACGACGTACGTGACGTCGTCGCCCACCGCGTCCCGGCGCAGCCCGTCGGCCAGCGCGGTCAGCGCGTCGAGTTCGGCCCCGTCGGCGTCCAGCAGGGCCAGCGCCTCGGCATCGGTGATCCCGGCCGGGTCCCGTTCCGCACTGCGCAACGCCGCGGCCACCTCGGGCCGTATTTGCCCGGGGGGACGACCCCCCGGAGCCCCCCGACCGCCGCTCCGCGCCGGGCGCGGCAAGCCGCGCGGTGCCGCCGCCTGATCCGGCCTGGCGGCCGGAGCGATGCGGGTGGCCACCTCGGCCCAGTCCCCGTACACCTCGGCGAAGTCCGCCCGCCGGTCGGCGCTCCGGCCGGTGCTGTCGATCGTGGTGTGCAGGTCGGTCCGGCCGGACGATTCGCCCCAGCCGCCGTCCGGCTCCTGCCACGGCCGCCCGGTGGGCCGCGCGTCCTGCCGGGCCAGCCCGGTGGCCGGGTCGGCCAGCGCGGCCACATGAGCAGCCAGCCGGGGGTCCAGCCACGGCTCCCGCTGGTACCCCGGGTAGATGGTGAGCCGCTCGCGCAGCGTCAGGCCGGCCGCCGCGGTGCGCCGGGCCAGCTCGTCGATCTGCGGCCAGGGCCGTTCCGGGTTGACGTGGTCCGGGGTGAGCGGGGACACGCCGCCCCAGTCGTCGATGCCGGCCGCCAGGATCAGCTCGTACTCCTCGCCGATCAGGTTGGGCGGCGCCTGGATCCGGATCGAAGGCCCGAGCACCAGCCGGGCCACCGCGATGGTGGCGGCCAGGTCGTCCAGGTCGGCGTCCGGCGTGCCGCGCATCTTGGTATCCGGCTTGGCCCGGAAGTTCTGCACGATCACTTCCTGGATGCCGCCGTACTCCCGGGCCACCTGCCGGATGGCGAAGATGGATTCGGCCCGTTCGGCCCGGGTCTCGCCGATGCCGATCAGGATCCCGGTGGTGAACGGCACGCTGGACCGGCCCGCGTCTTCCAGCACCCGGCGCCGGACCGCGGGGTCCTTGTCCGGGCTGCCGAAGTGCGGCCCGCCGCGCTCGGTGTACAGCCGGGCCGCGGTGGTCTCCAGCATCATGCCCATGGACGGCGCGACCGGCTTGAGCCGCTGGAAGTCCTGCCAGCCGAGCACCCCGGGGTTGAGGTGCGGCAGCAGCCCGGTCTCCTCCAGCACCCGGATGGCCATGGCCCGGACGTAGGACAGCGTGTCGTCGTAGCCGTGCGCGTCCAGCCACTCGCGGGCCTGCGGCCAGCGCGCCTCCGGCCGGTCGCCCAGCGTGAACAGCGCCTCCTTGCAGCCCAGCGCGGCGCCGTCTGACGCGATCTTGAGCACCTCGTCCGGGGACAGGTACGGGCTGTCCAGCCGGCCCGGCACGGTGACGAACGTGCAGTACGCGCACCGGTCCCGGCACAGCCGGGTGAGCGGGATGAACACCTTGCGCGAGTAGCTGATGATCCTGGGCCGGCCCGCGGCGGCCAGCCCGGCGTCCCGGACCCGGGCCGCGTAGCTCAGCAGCTCGGTCAGCTGCTCACCCCGGGTATGCAGCAGGATGGCCGCCTCCCCCGGGTCGAGCGCCTTCCCGTCCCGGGCCCGGGCCAGCACCCGGCGCAGTGCTGTTCCGGGGGGGCGACCCCCCGGAACCCCCCGATCGCCGCTCGGCGCCGAGGCCGGCGCAGCCGGTCGTGCGGGCTCGGCAGGGGGCGGGGACGAATGGCGGGAGGCTGGGGAGTCGGCGCTCATCCCCCAACAGTAGGCGGCACCCCGCGGCTCAGAACGACCGGTAGTCGCGCACCGACATGCGCGGCCCGCGGCGCGGTGGGGCCAGCCCGCTCAGCTCCACCAGCCGGGCCGCCCGGTGCCGGTGACCGGGGTACGGGGCGAGCAGTTCGAGCATGCCGGCGTCGTCCACGATCCGGCCGGCCAGCGCCCAGCCCACCCAGGCGGGCAGGTGGTAGTCACCGACCGATACGGCGTCCGCGTCACCGCAGGCCCGCTGGCGCACCTCGGCCGAGGTCCACACGCCGATCCCGGGCAGCGCGCGGAGCCGCCGGTCGGCCGCGGCCGAGTCCATCGTCACGATCTCCTCCAGCCGCCCGGCCACCTCGGCGGCGCCGATGATGGTGCGGGCCCGCACCCCCTCCACCCCGGCCCGGTGCCACTCCCAGGACGGGATGCGCCGCCACACCGCCGCGGGCGGCGGCACCCGCATGCCCGCCGGGGCCGGCCCGGGCGCGGGCGCGCCGAACCGGAGCAGCAGGTAGCGCCAGGCCCGCCGGGCCTCCACGCCGACCACCTTCTGCTCCAGCACCGCGGGCACCAGGGCTTCCAGCACCCGGCCGGTCCGGCCGATCCGGACGCCCTGGAACCGGGTGGACAGCTCGCGGAGCACCGGGTGGGCCGGGTCGAAGCCAGCCCGGTCGTCCGCCGCGCCCAGCGCGGCAGGCAGCGCCCCCAGCAGCCAAGACGCCCCTGGCCCCCAGGCGCTCGCGCGCAGTGTTAGTCCGGGGGGGCGACCCCCCGGAGCCCCCCGATCGCCGCTTCGCGCTGAGGCCGGATCGCCGGCCGTGCGGGCTGAGGCCGGATCGCCGGCCGTGCGGGCTGAGGCCGGATCGCCGGCCGTGCGGGCTGAGGCCGGCACCGCCAGCACCTGCACCCGCAGCGTACCTGGGCCGTCGGGAGTCAGTGAGGTGCGCCAGATGCTGCCGTCGGCGTCCACCCGGTATGCCGGGTCGCCCCGGCCGCGGGCGTGCACGCCCAGCGTTCGCGGGACGTCCAGCACGAACGGCGTGCGCCACTCGCCGGCCGCGTCCGGGTTGGCGGCATCCGCCGCGTGCTGGCGTTGGGAAAAGTGCGGCGGGTCCGGCTCGGGCGCCCGCTCGTCCCGCGGGGCCGGTGCGGCGCTCACCCGTCCGTGGAGAAGCGGACGCACGTCGGGCCCAGTTCTTCACCGGGCCAGACCCGCAGCCCGGCGCGCAGCTCGTTTCCGGGGTCGATGCGGGCCGTGTCGCCGATCACCACGCCGTCCAGCAGCACGCCGTCGCCGATCCGCGCGCCCCGGCCGACCACGCTGCCGGTCACCCGGGCGCCCGCGCCGATGCTGGCCTCATCGAACAGCACGCTGCCGCCGACGTGCGCGTCCGCGGCCACCCGCGCGCCGGCGCCGACCACGGTGCCGCCGTGCACCCGGGCCGCCGGGTGCACCTGCGCCCCGTCCAGCACCAGCCGCTCGCCCGGCGCGCCCCGGCCGGCCGGCACCGCGCTGGACAGCAGCCGGCCCAGCACCAGGTCACACGACCCCTGCACGAACGCTTCCGGGGTGCCCACATCGAGCCAGTACGCGGACTCCGGGTAGCCCATGATGATCGCGCCCGCACTGATCAGGCCGGGGAACGTTTCCCGCTCGACCGAGATGACCCGGCCCGGCGGAATCTCGTCGATGACCGACCGGCGGAACACGTAGCAGCCCGCGTTGATCCGGTTCGTCACCGGGTTCGGTGTCTTCTCCAGGAACGCGGTCACCCGCCCGCTGCCGTCGGTCGGCACGCAGCCGAACCGGGCCGGGTCGGGCACCTCGACCAGGTGCAGGGTGACCGCGGCGTCGGTCTTGCGGTGCAGGTCGATCTGGGCCGGGATGTCGTGCCCGGACAGTATGTCCCCGTTCAGCACCACGACCGGGCTGTGCGGGCCGCCGCGCAGGCCGGCCGCGGCGTTCCGGATGGCCCCGCCGGTGCCCAGCGGTTCCGCCTCCTGCACGTAGGAGATTTCCAGGCCGAACGCCCGTCCGTCACCGAAGCACTCGGCGAACATCTCGGCCCGGTAGGCGGTGGCCAGCACGATGTGCGTGACGCCGCAGGCCGCTGCCTTGGCGAACTGGTGGGCCAGGAACGGGACCCCGGCGGTGGGCAGCAGGGGCTTGGGCGTGCTGATGGTGAGCGGCCGGAGCCGGCTGCCCTGCCCGCCCACGAGCAGGATGGCTTCGAGTGGCTCCCGGTCTACGGGTGCTGCGGCTGGCTGGCCTGACATGAGCAGCGAGGTTACTCTCCGCGCTGCGCTGCCGCACGCTGGTAGGAGGCCATGTGCGCCTCGGCCGACGCGGTCCAGGTGAATTCCTCCGACCGGGCGTGGCCGGCCGCGCCGAGCGCCTCCCGGCGCGCCGGATCGGCCAGCAGCCCACCCAGCGCGGCCTCGATGTCCGCCGCGTCCGGCTCGGTATAGGCGACCGCGTCCCCGCCCACCTCGGGCAGCGAGGTGCGATGCGTGGTGAGCACCGGCGCGCCGCAGGCCATCGCCTCCAGCACCGGCAGCCCGAAGCCTTCGCCGCGGCTCGGGAAGGCCACCACGAGCGCGCCGCCCAGGAAGCCCGGCAGGTCGGTGAAGCGCAGGTAGCCGGGGCGGACCAGGCGCAGGTGCGCGGGCAAAGCGGCCACTGCCTCGTCTACTTCCTCGCTCCACCCACTGCCGCCGGCCAGCACCAGCGCGGGCGGATCGGTCATGTCGGTCACCGCGGCCGCCCAGCCGGTGATCAGCGCGGGCACGTTCTTCCGCGGCTCCAGGCCGCCCAGGTACGCCACATACGGATGGCCGTGCAGGCCCAGCCGGTCGTTCACCTGGCCGATCCGCTCCGGGCTCGGCCGGTGAAACACGGTGTGGTCCACGCCGTGGTAGGCGACGTCGATCCGGGTCGGGTCGGCGCCGACCACCCGGACCAGCTCGTCCCGGGTCGCCTTGGACGGGACGATCAGCCGGGTGGCCCGCCGGGCCGCGGTGCGGATAGCCGACTTGAAGAACGTGGCGGTGACCGCGTTGTGCGCGTCCGGCTCGGTGAAGTACGTCAGGTCGTGGATGGTGGCCACCACGGGAACCCCTGGCCGCAGCGGCATCGTATAGTGCGGCGCGTGCAGCACGTCCGCGTTCACCTGCTGGGCGACCAGCGGCAGGCCGGTCTGCTCCCAGGCCAGCCGGGCGGGGCGGTGCGCGATCGCGGTCGGCCCGGCGACCACGGTGGCGTCAGGGACGAGCCTGCCGTAGCGCTCCTCGTCGGCTCGCTGGCAGGCGACCGCGAGGTCGGCTCCGATGGCCTCCAGCGCGACGATCAGGCCGTCCACGTAACGGCCGAGCGCGCCCCGGTCCGCCGGCACAGTGGTGGCGTCGACCAGCACCCGAGGTGCCACGAGCAGTCTGTCTCCTTCCCCCGCCTGGGGGCCCGAGGTGCCAGATAACTGGCGAATCAGCTTTCATCTAAGTCCCGTCACGACCGAGCGTACGCCCTCCGTCGACCTGCCGGTGAGCATCGCCACTCATGTTCCGCCCGTGCCGTGTCGCGCCGCACCGGGCGACCTGAGCCGCCCGGGCTGGACCGTTATGGTCTAGACCAGGCTAGCCGCCGGGGCTGGGTCCGGCGAGGGCCGACCGTGGGCCGGCCAGGGGCCGGCTAGGGCGATGCGGACGGCGACGGGGTGGCACTGCTGGTCGCCGCGGGGTGCGGCTGGGCGGCCCGCTGCGCCTGGTCGAGCGCGGTCTTCATCTTCGCGATGTATTTCGCGTAGCCGGTCAGGTCACCCTGTTTGAGCGCCGCCTGCGCCTTCGCGTAGTCCGACTCGGCCTGCGCCAGGTCACCGCGCACCGCCGCGCTGGCCGAGCCTTGGCCGGTGCCGCCGCTGCCCGGTTGGCCGCCGCTCGACGAGCCGGCTCCGCCCAGCCCCGGGATCACCTGGCTGAGCGCGTTCTGCAGCGTCGGCCCGAAGCCGACGTTGCCGTCGAACGAGACGACCACCCGCTGCAGCACCGGGTACGAGCCAGAACTGGTGGTCCCGGCGGTCGTGTTGGCCGCCTGGATGTAGATGGGTTCCTCGTAGATCAGGCCGCCCGCCACCGGCAGGGTGATCAGGTTGCCCAGGATCACCCTGGAGCCCTCCTGCCGGTACAGCGCGAGCTGACGGGACACCGCGGCGTTCGACTCGAACGTGCCCTGCACCTGCTGCGGGCCGAGGATGGCGATGTCCTGGGGTAGCTGGAGGACCCGCATCGTGCCGTAGTCCACGGACTCCGGGTTGCTGTCCACGGCCAGGTAGGCGGCCATGTTCTGGCGGCCGCGCTGGACCAGCGAGGAGGTCAGCGAGAACCCGGTCGGCGCGCCCGGCATGGTCATCGTCTGGTAGTACGGCGGCTGGCTGACGGACTGGTCCGTGCCCGGCTCGTTGGGCACCGACCAGAAGTTCTGCCCGCCGTAGAAGGACTGCGCCTGCAGCACGTGGTACTGGGCCAGCAGCTGGCGCTGCACCTCGAACAGGTCTGGCGGGTAACGCAGGTGCGGCGTCAGGTAGCCCGGGATGTCCCGCTTCGGCTTGATGACGCCGGGGAACGCCCGCATCCAGGTCTGCAGCACCGGATCGTGGTCGTCCCAGGCGTAGAGCGTGACGGCCCCGGTGTACGCGTTCACCACGGCCTTGACCGAGTTGCGGATGTAGTTGACCTGGCCGACCTGCTGCCCGGCCACCGAGCCGCCCGGCGCGTCGCTGGTCGAGGTGGCCTGGGCCAGGCCGACCCGCTGCGAGTACGGGTACAGGTCGGTAGTGGTGTACCCGTCCACCACCCAGTAGATCTGCCCGGCCGCCACCACCGGGTAGCTCTCGCCGTCCAGGGTGAGGAACGGCGCGACCTTGGCCACCCGGGCCAGCGGCTGCCGGTCGTAGAGGATCTTGGAGTCACCGTTGATCGCCCCGGACAGCAGGATGTTCAGCTCCCGGAACTTGATCGCGTAGAGCAGCCGGTTCAGTGGTGACCCGACGGCCACCCCACCCCCGCCGCGGTAGGTGTTGTTCTGCTGGCCGCCGTCCGACGGGTAGTCGAGTTCCTCGTGGTGACCGCCGGCCGGGCCGCCGACGATCGCGTACGTGTTCTGCTGCTGGCCGAAGTACACCCGGGGCTGGTGCAGCCTGAGCACCCCGGTGGGCGGGATCTGGCTCTCCACGAACGACGGGTTGCCGTTGTCCTGCACGGTGTTCGCGGTGGCCGCGACCACGCCGAAGCCGTGGGTGTAGACCAGGTGGGTGTTGATCCAGTTGCCCTGGCCGGGCGGCGGGCCGCCCATGCCGCGTACCGCGATCACCGTGTCCCGGGGCAGCGAGCTGCCGGCCATCGGGTACCGGTCCATGGCCAGCTGGCCGGGGAACTGGTAGTAGCTCTTGATCTGCTGCAGCTGCTGGAACGTGGGCGACACGATGTCCGGGTCGAGCAGCCGCATCCCCTGCAGCCCGCCGACCTGGCCGGCCAGCGACGAGGAACTGGCCACTTTCGCCGGGTACTGGCGCACCTTGACCGTGGCCGCGCTGATCCCGTACGCCTGCCGGGTGCTGTTGATCTCCCGCTGGATATATGGGGTCTCCTTGGCCAGCTCGTTCGGCTTGACCACGAACTGCTGGATGATCGCCGGGTAGAGCCCGCCGATCAGGATGGCGGACAGCACCAGCAGGCCGAACCCGACCGCGGGCAGCATCGCGCTGCGCCGGGCCGCGCCCGCGAAGAACAGCAGCGCGCACAGGATGGCGATCACCGCGAGCACGGTCTTGGCCGGCAGCACCGCGTTCACGTCGGTGTAGGACGCCCCAGTGGTCACCGCGCCGCGCTGGGAGAAATCGATCCCGTACCGGTCGAACCAGTACGCGACCGCCTTGAGCAGCACGAAGATGCCGAACAACACGAACAGATGGGCCTGCGTGGCCACCGTGACCCGGGGGCGCCGGCCCTGCATGCGCAGCCCGCCGTAGAGGTAATGCACGCCCACGGCCAGCACCAGCGACAGCAGCACGGCCCAGAACAGGTAGCTGAGCAGCAGCCGGATGAACGGATAGGTGAACACGAAGAACGACAGATCCAGGTGGAACTGAGGATCCTTGACGCCGAAGTTGACCTGGTTGACGAACAGCAGCCAGGTCCGCCAGGCGCCAGCCGCGGTGATGCCGGAGATCACCCCGATCACAGCGAGCAGCACGCCGAGCAGCAGCCGCCGGTGCGGGTCGATGGCCAGCCGGTAACTGTCCGCGCCCGCGGCTGCGCCCGCGCCCGCAGCGGGCACCGGCCGGTAGATCGGCCGCAGCCGGTAGGCGAGCACTGCGTTGGCCCCGGTGACCACGGCCATGAACAGCCCGGCGACGAAGAACATCGCCCATCTGGTGCCGTAGGTGATGCCGAACACCGACGCGTAGTGCACGGCGCTGAACCACAGCCAGTCGGTCCAGATGCCAGCCCCGATGGCGACCAGCACGATGAAACCGACCACCCCGGCGACGACCGGCAGCACCAGCCGCGGCCAGCGGGTCAGGGCGAGCGCCGGACGGCCAGGCGGCCTGGCCGGTCCGGGTGTCCGGAAGCTCACACACTCCCCCTCACATCGCTGCCGCGCGGCGCCAATCTACCCTCGTCGCTGCGCGGCCCGTCGCACCCGCCGCCGGCTGCTGGTCAGCAGCCGGGAACGCTGCGGCCCGCCTTGATCGCGGCTAGGTCGGTCAAAGCCTGGTGCAGCGTGGCCACCTTAGCCAGGTGCAGCCCGGCGGGCACCGCCCGGCTGGTGTCCGCGCAGTTCGCCGCCGGGGTGAGGAACCAGGTCGCGCCGGCCGCCCGGGCCCCCGCCATCTTCTGCTGGATGCCGCCGATCGGCGAGACCGCGCCGTTGGCCGAGATCTCGCCGGTCCCCGCGACGAACTTCCCGCCGGTCAGGCTGCCCGGGGTCAGCTTGTCCACGATGCCCAGCGCGAACATCATGCCCGCGCTCGGTCCGCCGATGTTCCCCACCTTGATGTTGATCTTGAATGGGAACCGGAAGTTCTCGGTCAGGAACACCCCGATCACCGAGTGCCCCTGGACGTTCGCGGTCTTCAGCGTGATGTGCTGCGGCTGGCCCTTGCGCAGCACAGTGAGCGTGACCTGGCTGCCCGGGGGGTGCTGGCGGATCAGGGTGCCAGAGTCGTGGCTGCAGCCGACCGGTGTGCCGTCCACCCCGATGATCTGGTCACCGGGCTTCAGCACCCCGGCCGCGGGCAGCCCCTTCTCGGTCTGGGTGACCGTGTCCAGCGTGGTGAAGTGGATGTTCAGGGCGCACAGCGCGGCCGCCTCGGCGGTCTCCTGCGAGCTGACCATCTGCAGCGTGTCCTGCCGCTCCACCTGCTGCTCAGACTGCCCGGACGGGAACAGTTCCTGCTCCGGGACGACCGCCTCGTGCGGGGTGAGCCAGGCGCGCAGCGCGGTAAACACGTTGAAACTGTCGCCCGGGCCACCCAGGAAGGACACCGTGACCAGGTTGAGGTGCCCGTTGGTCGGATAGGTCGGGTGCCCGCTAATGCTGATCAGCGGGCCGCTGGAGGTCCGCCCGAGCGTGTTCAGCGTCGGGCCCGGGCTGAGGATCACATACGGAACCGGCAGCAGAGCCGCGGCCAGCGCCGCCGCCACCACCCCGATCCCGGCTACCAGCAGCGTGACGGTGCGGCGGGACATGGGGGGAAGACTACGCACTGTTCACCCATTCGCTCTCGCCGTCGCCGAATACCTGGTGCTTCCAGACCGGGACGCTCTCCTTGAGCTGATCGATCAGGGCCCGGCAGGCGGCGAACGCCTCGGCGCGGTGCGGGCAGGACACCGCCACCACGACGGCCAGGTCGCCTATCTCCAGGTCGCCGGCCCGGTGTACCGCGGCGATCGCGGTCACCGGGTAGTCGGCGGCCACCTTCTCGCAGACCTGGCGGAGCAGCGCGGCCGCGGACGGGTGCGCCGAGTAGGACAGGTGGCGCACGTCGCGGCCCCCGTCGTGGTTCCGCACCGTGCCGGTGAACAGCACGATCCCGCCCGCGGCAGGATCGGACACGGCATTGTGCACCTCGTCCACGGACAGCGGGACATCGCGCACCTCGGCCAGCCGGATCACAGTCACGGAGCCAAGGTAGCGCCTGAACCTGGAAGCCCGGGCCGACGGCCGGGTTAGCTGCCGCGCTTGCGCCGCCGGGCCGCGCGCACGATGGCCGCGGTGCCGATGACCGCCACCGTGGCACCGGCCGCGGTGATCGTCGCTTCCTTCCTGGGCAGCCGGCGGCCGGCCACGGCATGGTGCCCGGCCCGCTGCTTGAGCAGCACACCGAGCGCGGTCGCGTTGTCGTAGGACGGGCGCCAGCCGACCTCGCGCAGCGCCCGGCAGTCCACCACCCACGGGTACACCATGTAGCGCAGGTCGGACACGGGCGCCGGGGTGATGCCGATCCGGTGCAGCCGCTGCACGGTGCCGAACGTCAGCCCGGCGGGCAGCTCGACCCGGCGCAGCCCGCTGAGTTCCTCCACCTCATCCTGTTCCAGCCAGCCGTCACAGCCGACCGCGAACACACCGGAGATGGTGCCGGTCACCGCCAGCTCGAGCGCAGACACCAGGTCCTCGATGTGGCAGAACTGCCAGCGCGGCGCGGAGCCCTTCACGGTGAGCAGCCGCGGAGCCTCGAAATGCCGGGTGATCAGGGTGTCCACCCCCTCGCCGACGAGCGCGGCGGGCCGCACCACGGTGATCGCCATGCCCGGGTGCGATCGCGGCGAGCGGCGCGCCAGGTGCTCGATCTCCAGCAGGTCACCCGCCACGCTGCCGTTGTCGTCCAGGCCCAGCGGCGCGTCCTCGGCCAGCGGCACCGGATTGTCCGGGCCAGCCCCGTACACCATGGCGCTGGTCACCAGGATCACCCGGCCCACCCGGCCGGCCGCCGCCGCGGTCAGCACGGTCTGCGCCGCGCGCACGTTGAACGCGCGGCGGGCCCGGTGGTCGGTGTCCGCCGACATGTCCACGTCGGTGTGCACCAGCACGTCCACCCCGGTCAGCCGGCCGGCCAGCGCCGGGTCACGGATGTCGGCCAGCCGCCAGGTCACCCCGACGACGTCGCCCCGGTGGTCATCGATGGCGATCACCCGGCGGGCGGCCGAGGACGTGGCCAGCCGCAGGGCCAGGGCATGGCCGAGGCCGCGGGCCGCGCCGGTGATGGCCACCACCGGGCCGCGCCCGGCGGGCTGGGCCCGCGTGGCGGCGGGCGCCGGCTCGGCCCTGGCGGGTGCCGCCTTGGCCCCGGCGGGCGGCTCGGACGGCGGCGGTGCACCGCGATCAGCCCCGGGCGCGTCGCCGCGACCAGCCCGGTTACCGCGGCCGGTGCGCGGCCCCGGCTCGGTGCGCTTGCGGCGAACCTGGGCCTGTGCAGTGCTCAACGTATGCCGCTCCCGAGATAACGTGGCGGGTGTGACCCTTCCATCCTGCCTGAGAGGTCGCGGAGATGGCTGATCCTCCCTTCGGCTTTGGCCGGCCTGGCGGTTCCGGGAGTTCCGGAGGCCAGGGCAGTTCCGGCGGTTCCGGCGGTCCGGGTGGCTCCGGCGAGACGCCCGGCGAGGGCAATCCGTTCGGTGACCCACAGCAGTTCGCCGACGCGCTACGCCAGTTCGCCGACCTGATGTCCTGGCAGGGCGGCCCGGTCAACTGGGACCTGGCCAAGAACGTGGCCCGGCACACGGTCGCCGCCGAGGGCGACCCCAGCGTGCTGGACAGCGACCGGCAGAAGGTCGTCGAGGCGATCAGGCTGGCCGACTTGTGGCTGGACGAGGTGACCGCGTTCCCGAGCGGGGTGCGCACCGCGCAGGCCTGGAGTCGGTCGGAATGGGTCGAGGCCACCCTGCCGGTCTGGTCGAAGCTGTGTGACCCGATCGCCGACAAGGCGGTCGACGCGATGGGCGGCATGCTCACCATGGACCCGGGCGAGGGCGGTGAGCTGCCCGGCGAGCTGAATCAGGCGCTGCAGGCCGTCAGCGGCGGCATGGGTGGCCTGGCCGGCCTGGGCAGCATGGGCGGGCTGGGTGCGATGATGCGCCGGATCGGCGGCATGATGGTCGGCGGCCAGACCGGCGCCGCGGTGGGCGCGCTGGCCCGTGAGGTGGTCAGCTCCACCGATGTGGGCCTGCCGCTCGGCCCGGAGGGCGTGGCCGCGCTGCTCCCGTCGGGCGTGGCCGAGTTCAGCGAAGGGCTGTCCGTCGGCGCGGACGAGATCCGCATCTTCCTGGCGCTACGCGAGGCCGCGCACCACCGGCTGTTTGCCCACGTGCCGTGGCTGCGCTCGCGGCTGATGGCCGCGGTCGAGGACTACGCCCGGGGCATCACCGTGGACACCTCGGCGCTGCGCGACGCCATGCCGCAGATCGACCCGTCCAACCCGGAGGCACTGCGCGACGCGCTGGCTGATGCCTCGCTGTTCCAGCCCGAGGACACCCCGCAGCAGAAGGCGGCGCTGGCCCGGCTGGAGACCCTGCTGGCGCTGGTCGAAGGCTGGGTGGCCACCGTGGTCAACGCGGCCGCCACCGGCCGCCTGCCGCAGGCCGACGCGCTGGCCGAGGCCATCCGGCGGCGGCGCGCTACCGGCGGCCCGGCCGAGCAGACCTTCGCCACCCTGGTCGGGCTGGAACTCCGGCCCCGGCGGCTGCGTGAGGCCGCGGCGCTGTGGCAGCAGCTCACCGAGGTCCGCGGCGTCGCGGGCCGGGACGCGGTGTGGTCGCATCCCGACCTGCTGCCCACGACGGAGGACCTGGACGACCCGGCCGGGTTCGTGGCCGGCCGGCCGGAACTCGACATGTCCAGCCTCGATCAGGAGATCGAGGCGGTCGAAGCGGACGGCGACGCCACCAAGCCCGACGAGGACGCCAAGCCGGACGAGGACGGCCCGGACGCCGGTGGACCCGGCCCTGACCGCCCCGACCAGGGCCCTGCGCTCTGACCCGACGTGCACTACCCCCGGCCGGGAGCTCACTACCCCGACCGGGAGCTCACTACTCCGGCGAGCCGTGTGCGGAGCGTGTTAATCACCCGTCGGCAACCGCGCCGGAAATTGCCTGTTGTCCACAGGCGGTGCATGGAGTATTGCCAGGTAGTGAGCGGTCAGATCGTCGCCAGGCCGGAAATTCACCATCATCCCCCGCTATATCCACAGTGGCGCTCCGCAATCTCCCCAGGAATTCCACAGCGTTATCCACAACCTGCTTTGACTGTCCGGGCCGGCCCGCTTAGCCTCACAACGCACGGGTCCCCCGGGTGGCGGGCCGCCGTCACTCCGGGGAAGGGGGCGCACGACCCGCCGGGAGCCGAGCTCATCGCCGACTCTCAGTACGCACCCGGGGGCCTCGTCAGCACCGGCCAATCGTGGCAAACCCACGACGACTGAAATTCGCGATCAAGCGATTACCGCTGCTACGGGGACATGTAAGTCAACATCGTGCTGTCACATCAGCCATTCTGGACCTAGATCGCGAGGTCTACCGGGGCGCGAGCAGCGAACCTAGTCGGCGCGCAGTTGGGTTCGGAAGCCGGAAAGGCCATCGGGTCTGCTAGTGGTTTTGCGGCTGGTGATACGAGTGTTTCTGGTGAGCCCGCCTACAAGACGCTGCGCACCCCTGCCACAGGCGTGCTTCCGTTAGCGCGCCAGTGGTTTCGGCGGAGCCGATTGCCTGGCGCGGGCGCGGACCTCAGCCGGGAATGTCGGTGCGTCGTGTCATGGTCACGGTATGAGGCCAGCGATCAAGCCGGGGCTGGTGGTGGTCTGGCGGGACCGGGACACACTGCAGATCGGCATCGACCCGAGACGGGCCGTCGCGCTGACTGGGATGGGTCGGGCGGCGGCGCTGATCGGGCTGCTGGACGGCAGCCGGGAGCACAGTCAGGTGCTGGCCGCGGCCGAGCAGCTCGGCATCCCGCGCCAGCAGGCTGACCAGGTGATCGGCCTGCTCGCGGCGGCGGGTGCGGTGCAGGACTTCCCCGCGGCCGAGCTGCGCGCGCTGCCGGACGGGCCGCGGGGGCGGCTGGCCCGCGAGCTGGCCACGGCGTCGCTGGCGCATGGGCATGCCGACGGCGGGGCCCGGGTGCTGGCCCGCCGGCAAGGCGCCTCGGTCCGGGTCTACGGCGCGGGCCCGGTCGGGTCGGAGATCGCTAGCCTGCTGACCGCGTCCGGCGTGGGCCGCGTGGTGTGCACCGGCCTGCTGGGGCCGGCCAGGCCGCGCCCCGCTGTCCCCGGCCGGCCGCGCTCCCGGCGCCCCGGCAACACCCCACCGGCCACCCGCGGCAGCACCCCACCAGCCACTCGCAGCATCCCACCGGCCGAGCCCGGCGGCACCCCACCGGCCACCCGCGGCGGCAGCAGCTCGCCGCTGCCCCCGGTGCCGCGGCAGCGCCGGGGCAGTGCTGGCCCACGGCCGGATCTGGCCGTGCTGACCGACGGCTACCCGGCTGAGTTACCGGCCCAGCTGGTGGCCGCCCGGGTGCCGCACCTGGCCGCGTCGGCCCGGGAGGCGATCGGTGTGGTCGGCCCGCTGGTGCTGCCCGGCGAGTCCGCCTGCCTGAGCTGTGTGGAGCTGGCCCGGAGCGACCGCGATCCAGCCTGGCCGTTCATCCTGGCCCAGCTGGCCGGGCAGGCGGCGCAGCCGGTGGCCTGCGCGGCCACGCTGGTCACCGCGGTCGCCGCACAGGCGGTCAGCCAGGTGCTCAGCTGCCTGGACCTGGCCCAGCCAGCCCAGGCAGTGATCAACGCCACGCTGGAGCTCGTATCACCCGGCTGGCAGTGGCGGCGGCGGAGCTGGCCGAAACATGATCACTGCCGCTGTAGCACTCGGTTGGCAACCTAGCCGAGAATGTAAGAGTGAACGATCTCCCTCGAAGAGCCGTGACCCGGACCGCGAAGCTGGCTACCCTCCCCGCTGGCCTGATGGGCCGGACTGCCCTTGGCCTGGGCAAGCGCATCGGCGGCAGGTCCGCCGAACTGGTCGCCAACGAGATCCAGCAGCGCACCGCGGAGCAGATCTTCCGGGTGCTAGGCGAGCTCAAGGGCGGCGCGATGAAGCTGGGCCAGGCGCTGTCCATCTTCGAGGCCGCGCTGCCGCCGGAGATCGCCGGACCGTACCGGGCCACGCTGACCAGGCTGCAGGAAGCCGCCCCGCCGCTGCCCGCCCGGACCGTGCACGAGGTGCTGGCCGGAGATTTCGGCCCAGGCTGGCGGGACGCCTTCCGCGAGTTCGACGACCAGCCCAAGGCGGCCGCGTCCATCGGGCAGGTGCACCGCGCGGTCTGGCAGGACGGCCGCCAGGTGGCCGTCAAGATCCAGTACCCTGGCGCGGGGCGGGCGCTGCTCAGCGACTTCAAGCAGCTCAGCCGGGCCGGCTGGCTGTTCGGCATCCTGATGCCCGGGCTCGACGTCAAGCCGCTGCTGGATGAGCTGCAGGCGCGAGTCGGGGAGGAGATCGACTACCTGCTGGAGGCCAACTCGCAGCAGGCCTTCGCCACCGCATACGCCGATGACCCGGACATCTACGTGCCGCAGGTCGTGCAGGCCACCGACCACGTGATCATCACCGAATGGATGGACGGCACCCCGCTGTCCCAGATCATCGAGTCCGGCACCCAGCAGGAACGTGACCGGGCCGGGATACTTTTCACCCGGTTCCTGTTCTCCGGCCCGGCTCGCGCCGGGCTGCTCCATGCTGACCCGCATCCAGGCAATTTCCGGATGCTGGCCGACGGCCGGCTGGGCGTGCTCGACTTCGGCGCGGTGGACCGGCTGCCGGACGGCCTGCCGCCGTTCATCGGCAAGCTGCTCCGCATCATCCATAGTGGCGGCGACATCCGCGAGGCCGAAGACGAGCTCCGCGAGCAGGGTTTCGTCCGCCCGGGCATCGAGGTCGATCCGGAAGCGCTGTACGCGTTCCTGGCTCCGTTGGCTGAGCCGTCCCGGCAGGAGACGTTCAAGTTCAGCCGGGAATGGCTGCGCTCCGAAGCGGCCCGGGTCACCGATCCGCGCTCGTCCAACCTGGGCCGGCGGCTCAACCTGCCGCCGTCCTACGTGCTCATCCACCGGGTGTCTACCGAAGGCATCGGCGTGCTCTGCCAGCTCGGCTCCGAGGGGCCGTTCCGGGCCGAGATGATCCGCTGGATGCCGGGCTACGCTACGGACAGCCCGGCCTCCGGCCGGGCTGACGCGGACCTGCTGGACTCTGGCCTGCCCGCCGCGGACCTGCTGGATTCTGGCCCGCCCGCCGCGGACTTGCTGGACCCTGGCCCGGAGGACCGGGACGCCCGCCCCGGGGACCTGGCCCCCCGCTAAACGCAGGGGACCTGGCACCCCGCTAAACGCGACGCGGGGGCGGCCGTTACCGGCCGCCCCCGCTCCCCCGCAGGTTGGTCAGGACACCTGCCGCACACCGCGCAGTTGCCGCGCGGCGTGCTGCGCCCGCTCCAGCCGGCGGGCGGCCCGGTCTACCCGGCGGGCCGCCCGGCGCACCGCTCGCAGGTGCGCGATCTGACCATCACGGCGGGCCTGTGCCAGCAGCTCTCGCTGGAGCGCTGCTGGATAGTTGGTTGAGTACATCTCACTCCACCGCCCGTCTTCACTTACTGATTCGCTGGCTTGACGACAGGTCAGGCCGCCACGTCGTGCTTCCGCGGACGTCCGCGCGGCCTCTTCCGCGGCACGATCTGACCGCGCAGGAAGAGCTCACCGCCCCACACGCCCCAGGGCTCCCGGCGCTCCATGGCCCCGGACAGGCACGCCATCCGGGCGGCGCAACCGACGCAGAGCGCCTTGGCCGTCTCCACATCCTGCGGAGACTCGGCGAAGAACAACTCCGGATCGTCGGTGCAGGGCAACTCAGCACTGCGCGCCACCGGCACCACAGTGGGGGTGACCCCGGCCGGCCCGCTGCGCGGCTGGCCTGACCTCACGGATTCTGGTGCCGAGATTGCCTCGAACCACGCCGTGCCTCCTACGGCGGCGGTACCGGGCCCGTACATTGTCCAACCCCTCTCGTCCTGCTCTTACCGTCTCTCATGGGTCTGACAAAACGGCGGGCCCGACATGACTAAAGCCGCGGACCCGGTGCGGGTCCGCGGCCTTTGGGGGATCCAGGCCGGCCTTTCTAGACCGGATCCCAGGCTGGAAGCGAACCCGTTTGGCTGCCGCCGTCAGCGGCAGCGCTCATCGCGTGGGTGTACGTCTGGACGGAGGTGCTCGGCTGGCCGGAGCCCGGCTTGACCTGGGTAGACGCCTGGTCGCGCCGCTGCGCGAGCGGATCGGTGATGACGCGCGGTCGCGCTGTGCCGCGGTGCCCGGCTGGGTCGAGGAGAGTCAGCACGCCCATCGGCAGGCAGGCACCTGGTGCGGCAGCGAAAGCTCCGGTCCACGGCATGTCCGCGACCGGAACGGAGCGCATGTTGTTATTCACCAGGGTCACCTCCCTTCCTCATGGCGTAGTCAGCTCGCCTGGAACATGTGTAGCAGCCTAAAGAACCCGGCCGGTGCGGGGCAACTCTTTTTCTGGCCGCTAGCGCAGCTGCCGGATCAGTCCTTCCTGGACAACGGACACCACCAGCTCGCCCTGGTCAGTAAACACTTGCCCGCGAGCAAGGCCACGGGCGCCCGCCGCGGACGGCGATTCCTGGTCGTAGAGCAGCCACCGGTCGGCCCGGAACGGCCGGTTGAACCACATCGCGTGATCCAGGCTGGCCCCGCTGATCTGGCCGTCGGCCCAGGAGATGCCGTGCCTGCGCAGCACGGTGTCGAGCAGCGTCAGATCCGAGACGTAGGTCATCAGGCAGACGTGCAACAGCGGGTCGTCGGGCAGTTCGCCGTCGGCCCGCAGCCACACCAGGCTGTGCTCCGTCACGTCGTTCGGTGCGATGCCGACCGGCGGACCGACGAAACGCAGGTCGATCGGGTTGCCGGCAAAGAACTCATGGCTCACCGGCGGGATCGACTCGGCCGGCGTCACCGCGGGCATCGGCGATCCGTGCGACAGTCCGGGCTCGTCGAGGTGGAACGACGCGGACAACGTGAAGATCGTCTTACCGTGCTGGATGGCGGACACCCGCCGGGTGGTGAAGGACCGGCCGTCACGCACCCGGTCCACCAGGTAGACGATGGGCACCACGGGATCACCCGGCCCGATGAAGTACGCGTGCAGCGAGTGCACCGCGCGGTCGGCAGGCACCGTTCGGCCCGCGGCGACCAGGGCCTGCCCGGCGACCTGCCCGCCGAACACCCGCTGCCGCCAGTCGCTGGGACTGCGGCCGCGGAAGATATCCGCCTCGATCTGCTCCAGGTCGAGCAGCTCGACCAGGCTGTCCAGGGCCTTGCTCACCGTGGCACCGTACCGGTCAGGCCAGCGCGGCCGCCTGGCGGGTGCGCGACTGCAGCCCGTCCAGGAACCGGGACGGCCGCCGGGACCGGCGGCTGCCCGCGGACCGGGCCAGCGGCCAGGACAGGAACAGCCGTTCCCGGGCCCGGGTCACGCCCACGTACAGCAGCCGCCGCTCCTCCTCGATCTCGTCCTCGGTCTGCGCGTGCACGATGGGCAGCATGCCCTCGGTCAGGCCGGGCAGGAAGACCACATCCCACTCCAGGCCCTTGGCCGCGTGCAGCGAGGCCAGCGTCACCCCGTGCAGGGCCGGGGCGTGCTCGATCTCCGACCGGTGTGCCAGCTCGGCCGTGAAGCCGCGCAGCCCATCACCGGGCGCACCGCCGAAGTAGTCCTCGGCCAGCTGGGCCAGCGCGGCCAGCGACTCCCACCGCTCCCGGGCCGCCCCCCGGCCGGCCGGCGGCTGCTGGGTCAGGCCGAGCCCGGCCAGGATGTGCCGGACCTCCGCGGCCGGCCCACCCGCCGCCGAGTCACCCTCGGCGGAGTCACTCCCGGCCGACTTGGCCGCCGCGCGGAGCAGCCCGACCGCCTGGCGCACCTCGGGCCGGTCGAAGAACCGTTCCGCCCCGCGCAGCTGGCAGGGCAGCCCCAGCCCGGCGAAGGCCTGCTCCACCGGCAGCGTCTGCGCGTTCGTCCGGACCAGCACCGCGACCTGGCCGAGCGGCACCCCGGCGGCGTGCAGGTCGGCCACCCGGGACGCGATGGCCGACGCCTCCGCCTGCTCGTCGGGGTATTCGGCGAACTCCGCGGCGGGCCCGGCGGGCCGCCGCGCGACCAGCGCCGCCGTGCCCCCCGGCGCGGTCCCTCCGGCCGCCACCGGGCGACCGTCGGCGCGCAGCTGGGCGGCCAGCGAGCGCCGCCCGGCCAGCCCGGTGATCTGGTTGGCCAGCGCGACCACCTGCGGCGTGGACCGGTAGTTGCGGACCAGCCGGAGCACCGTCGCATCCGGGAAATCAGCGCCGAACCCGGTCAGGTAGCCAGCCGTCGCCCCCGCGAACGAGTAGATGGTCTGCCGCGGGTCACCCACCACGCATACGTCGTCCCGGTCCCCGGCCCAGCTGTCCAGCAGCAGCTTCTGCAGCGGGTTGACGTCCTGGTACTCATCGACCACGAAGTACCGGTACCGGTCCCGGATCTGCGCGGCCGCCTCCGGGTGCTCGGCCAGGATGGCGGCGGTCAGCTCCAGCACCGACTCGAAGTCCACCAGGTGGCGCTCCCGGCGCAGCTCCTCGTAGCCGGTGTAGAGCTGGGCCACCAGGGCGGGCGCCAGCGGCCCGGCCCGCCCGGCCCGGGCCGCCTCGTCCGGATAGTCCGACGGCGGCACGCCCAGCACCTTGGCCCACTCGATCTCCGCGGCCAGGTCGCGCAGTTCGGCCGGGCTGGTCCCGGCCCGCTGGCGGCGCGCCACCTCGGCCAGCAGGGTGACCTTGGAATCCAGCACGGCAGGCGGCCGCCCGCCCACGGTGCGCGGCCAGAAGTGGCTGAGCTGGCGCAGCGCGGCCGAGTGGAACGTGCGGGCCTGCACCCGGTCCAGCCCGGCCCCGCGGCCGGCCAGCTGGTGCACCCGGGCGCGCAGTTCGCCCGCCGCCCGGGTGGTGAAGGTGAGCGCGAGCACGTGGCCCGGGTCCACCACGCCGGTGAGCGCCGCGTAGGCGATCCGGTGCGCGATAGCCCGGGTCTTGCCGGTGCCCGCCCCGGCCAGCACGCACACCGGCCCCCGGGTGGCCAGCGCGACCTGCCGCTGCTCGGGGTCCAGCGCGGCCAGCACCGACTCCGGGTCGGCCGGGCCGGGCCGGGCTTCAGTAGCTCGCAATGCGCACCTCCGGTGCCCGCCATCCTGCCCTATCCAGCCGACACAACGGCCGCGCCCGGCCAGCGCGGCGCGGGAAAGCGGGGTGGTTGCCCGCCGCTACGGGAAGCTGGCGGCCCCGCGCCGCGTTGAGGGAGCGGAACAATTCTTCCGACGATAGGAGCGAATGCGTGTCAGAGCGGGTAACGATGTACTCGACGCAATGGTGCGCGTTCTGCCGCCGACTGAAGGGACAGCTGGCAAGAGACGGCATAGAGGTAGCCGAGATCGACATCGAGGTCGATGAGGCGGCTGCGACGTTCGTGATCAGCGTTAACGGGGGGAACATGACGGTGCCGACGGTGGTCTTTCCGGACGGGACGGCGATGACCAACCCATCGGCGGCCCAGGTCAAGGAGAGGCTGCGCGGGCTCGCCGCGAACGCATGAGTGGCAGGCACGACCGGGATGACGCTGGTGCGCAGGCGCGCACCGGCCCTGTCGGCGTGCCCGGGAACGCCGAGGACCACGGCGCCGCCCTGGGCAGCGACGCGGACAGCACGGCGCCGCAGGCGGTGGAGCGCACGCCCAGCGGCTGGCGCGTCGGTGACGAGGAACTGCCCGACCTGACCAGCGCCATGGTGCTGGCCGACATCCTGAACGCCGAGCTGACCGCGGAGGAGCAGGCCGAGCTGGACGCGACCGCGGCCAGCGGCACGCCACCCGCGCCGCCGGCCCACCCGCAGGACGCGGCCGGGCGGAACTCCGGCCTGATCGCCGGCCCGCAGCCGCCGGCTGCGCCGAGCCGGCCTGGTCCCAGCGAGCCACGCGGCCGCCGGGCCGCCCGCCGCGGCGCACACCGGGCCGGCCCGCGCGGCACGGCCGCGGAACTGGCCGAGGCCGAGCAGCTCAAGGAGACCGTGGCCCAGCTCGAGCGCGCGCTGACCGTCCGGGTCCGGGTCGAGCAGGCCATCGGCGTGCTGGCTGAGCGGCACCGGATCCGGCCCCGGCAGGCGTTCGAGCTGCTCAGGTCCGCGTCCCGGGCCCGCGGCCAGCGGATCATGGAAACCGCCAGCCAGGTGATCGCGAGCGCGAGCAACCCGCTGCTCAGGCTGCCCGAGGAGCTGGCCAAGCCGCCGATGCCGCGCCGGATGCCCCGGCGCAGCCGCGGCGAAGCCTGACCCCCGCCGCTAGCTCGTTAGCTGCCGAGGCGGTAGACCGAGACACCATCGGCCTGGTAGGCGTAGCGGAAACCGACCGCACGCAGGTACGGCAGGACCTTCGGGCTGGCGCCGGGCCAGTTCCAGACCAGCGCCCAGCCGACGTGCATCCGCCGGGCGTCCGCCCGGGCCGCGGCCAGCTCGGTGGCGGTGCTGTGCCCGCCGTACTGCCGGGCGGCGAGCTGAGCGTAGAACGGGTGCCGACGGATCCCGTTGATCGTGGGCAGCGGTACCCGGGATATGTAGCCCACGGACCGGGGGTGGCCGTCGGCGGTGGCCAGGACCTGCGCTTCCGGGTCGAACCCGAGGCCATAGCCGTAGGTGCCGCCGCGGATGCCGAACGGCACGTCGACCACGATGGACCCGGAGTTGTCGGCGGCGATCGCGCGGTCGACCGCGGGCAGCGCGGTGCGCATGGTACCGATGCCCGGGTTGCCGGACCAGCCGACCTCCAGCACGCCGAGCGCGGCCACGATGACGATGGCCGGGGCGAAGTGATACCGCAGCCAGTCGACCACCGCCCCGGCGAGCAGCGCGGCGGGCAGGATGCCGAGCATCATCATCCGGTCCGGCTCGCGGAACCCGGACAGGCCGGGCAGCTTGGCGAACCAGGTGAACGGCATGAGCCGGGACAGGTCCCGCCCGCCCAGCACCTCTGGCGCGGGGGCGTAGATATGCCCGCCGACCCGCAGCGTCGGGCCGAGGGCCAGGGCGGCACAGCCGAGCCAGAGCAGCGCCAGCAGCCAGGTGCTGCGCCGCCGCCAGCCGGCCAGCACGCCGAGCGCGGCGAGGACGGTGAGCACTAGGCCGAACGAGGGGATGCCGTCGTTGGTCGGCCCGGTGTAGATGAACCCGAGGCCGCCCAGCCCGAAGTGACTGATCTGCGGGGACGGCGCGACGATACCCGGCAGCCGGGCGGAGTACTTGATGTAGGCCTTGGCCAGGGTGACGGGCGGGGAGGTGGCGCCGCCAGATTTCACCTGCTGGAGAATGGCGGCGAGCTGCGGGCTGGCCAGCACCACGGTGACCACGGCAGCCAGCGCGGTGGCGCGCAGTTTGGCCATGGTGAACGGTGGCCGGAGCAGCCAGGTGAGCAGGGCCAGCGCGGTCACGATGATGACCAGGACGGCGATCTCCTGATCGGTGAGCACGGCCGCGCCGAGCACCACGCCGAGGATGACCGCCTGGCGCCAGCCCGGGCGGCGGGTCAGCCGGACCGCGGCTTCCAGGGCGATCGGGATGAACAGCTCGCCGGCCGCCAGGTTGAGGTGGTACCAGGACCGCCAGACCAGCATGGAGGACAGGCCGAAGAACGCGCCCGCGGCGATCGCACCCGGCTGGGAGGGCAGCCACAGCCGGGCCACCCGGTACGTCGCGTAGCAGAGCAGTCCGGGCAGCGCGATGGACAGCAGGTTGTACGACGCGCTCGGCCCGAAGATGACGGTGACCGGCGCGAACAGCACGCCGGGCAGCGGCAGCAGCGCGTGCAGCCCCAGCTGAGTGCCGACTGGCGCGGCGATGCCGCGAGTGAACCACGGGTTGCCCAGGTGGGCCAGCTGGTGCTCAACCCACCAGAACCCCCACACGTAGGAGCCGGCGTCCCGGGTGGCGGGCAACTTCCCGGCCAGATAGGTAGCCCGCGGCCAGCTCACCGCGATCCCGGCGGCCAGGTACCCGGCCAGCACAGCCAGGTGGACCAGGACCGGGTGCTTCAGTCGGCCACCGGGCCCACCCGGGTGCTGCCCCGCCGCCCCGGCCGGCGGGCCGGTTTCCGCCGCGTCACCCGCAGCGGCCGGGGCGAGCTGGTCATGTCCGGTGCCATCGGCCACGGTCTCGCGGTCAAGCCCCGGCGCTGGACCTGAGCCGACGCCAGGCTGGCCCTGCTGGCTCCATCGATCCACCGCCTCTCCTCAGCCGGGCCGCGACGGTGTTAGAGCCGGCCTTCCTGGACGGCTTGCTCGATCCAGGGGATGACTTCGTCGAGCATCTGGTCGAGGGTGGTGGTGGCTTCGTAGCCCAGCACGGTCTTAGCCTTGGCCACGTCAGGCACGCGCTTTTGCACGTCGTACTCATACGGGTCGTCGGAGACCAGCCGCAGCGGCACAACCGGGCCCTTGATCTTCCGCCAGATCGCCTCGGCCAGCTCAGCCACGCTGGTCGATTCCGCCGTGGACAGGTTGAAGTCCTCGTTCACCGCGGCCGGGTGCTGCAGCGTGGCCACGATGCCGCGGGCCAGGTCGCCGCCGTAGGTGTAGTGCCGGACCTGGTTGCCCTGGCCGAGAATGTGCAGTGGGTCCTGCCCCTTGAGGACTTTTTGCACCAGGTCGGGCACCACATGGGACATGGCCAGCTGGACGTTGCCCGACAGCACCTCCACCTGGCCCAGCGCCCGGCCCTCACCGACCCCGACACAGTTGAACGGCCGCACGATCGTGTAGGGCAGCTGGTACTGGTCCCACGCCGCCCGCGCGTAATACTCCACCGCCAGCTTCTGGAAACCATACGACGACAGCGGCGGCGGGATCTTCCGCTCATCCCCCTCCGCCGACGGCCAGTGCTCCGTGCTCTCATACACCATCGACGAGCTGACGTAGGTCATCTTCTTCAGCGAGCCCGCCTTACGCGCGGCCAGCGCGGCATCGCAGCTCGCCGCCATGATCCGCTCATTCGTGGCCAGCAGATCATACGCGTAGGCATGGAAGTAGGAGATCCCGCCGATCATCGCCGCCCCGGCGATGAAGTGATCACACCCCTCCAGCAGCTCAGTCACCAAGCCGACGTTACGGGCATCACCCTCGACGAACCGGTAGTTCGGGTGCTCGTCGTAACTGTGCTTCACCGGCCCGTACTTCGAGAAATTATCCAGGCCCACCACCGAATGGCCGCCATCCAGCAGCTCCTGTACCACATACCCGCCGATGAACCCCGCCGAGCCAGTGACCAGAACCTTAACCACGAACCGCTCTCCTCCTGTGCATGTTGTCGGCTGGCCAGCCTGCCAGCCGTCGGGGCCATTCGCCCCCGGGCCGGACTCAGTCTCCCGCAACCGGGCCGGTCCGCGTGGCCAGTCCCGACATGGCGAGCTTGGGGCCGAAAGCGAACCGGTACCAGTGCAGGTAGCCGGGGAGCCAGCGGACCAGTTCGAAGCGGGAGTCGCCGAGGGAGCGGTCCAGCCAGATGGTCGGGATCTCGGCCACCGGCAGGCGCAGCCGGGTGGCCTTCACGGTCAGCTCCAGGCCGATCTCGAAGCCGGTCCTCGACTCGATGCCGACCTCGCGGACGAAATCGGTGGAGTAGGCCTTAAAGCTGTTGGTCGCGTCCCGGGTCCCCACCCGGGCCAGCAGGTGCAGCGACCGGCCCGCGGTGCGCGACAGCGCCCGCTTCAGCCGCGGCCCGCCCACCTGCTGCCCGCCGGGCATGTACCGGGACGCGGCCGCCACCACGACACCCCGCTCCACCAGTCGGGCCAGCTCATCGATCTGCATCGGGTCATCGCTGCCATCGGCCATCGTGACCACGGTCACCGGCGACCGCGCCTCATCAAAGCCGTACCGGATCGCGTTAGCCGGCCCCGGCCCGTGCACGTTCAGCACCCCACGCACCCGCGAGTCGGCCAAGCTGGCCTTCTCGATATACGGCACCGTGGTGTCCTCAGGCATGTCATAGACAACCAGCACCTCACACGGCAGCGTCACCGCCCGCAAAATCCGGTCCAGGCACGGCATGATCGCCTCACCCTCGTTATAAACCGGGATCACCACCGACACACCGGGCTTCATGATAGATCTCCGCTCATATCCGGGTCCCTCTCCCGATTATCCCCCAGATATCCGCCACCGGCTTGTCGGTGGCCAGATCCCGGTACTCCGGATGCGGCGCCGCGATCACCAGCAGATCAGCCCGCGCCAGTACCTCATCCAGCGGCGTGAACCGGTCATCAGCGATATACGGATCCGAGCACAGCGTCTCAGCCGCCTTGAGCAGCAAAATCTTCCGCAGCTTGTAAGACAGGCTCTCCCGCGGGTCATCACTGCCCGCCTTGAATCCCATGCCCAGCACCCCGACCGTCAGCGACGGCAGGTCAAACCGCTCCTCCAGCCGCGATACGACATACAACGGCAGGCCCTCATTGATCAGCATCGCCGAATGGCCGAGGATGAAGTTGTTCTGGTTGAAGGCGGCCAGCTGCATCGTGTCCTTCAGCAAGCACGGGCCCGCCGCGAACCCCGCCCCCGGCATATCCGCGGCCCGCGGATAATCCTGCCGGATAGCCCGGCGGATCCGCTCGAAGTCCAGCCCATAATCGTTGGACATCATCCAGAACTGGTTCGCCGTCGCGAATTTAATATACCGCCACGTGTTGGTAAACAGTTTCGCCAGCTCCGCCTCCTCAGGCTCGAGCCGGACGATCTCATCAGTAAGAATCCGGAAAAACTTCTCCGCCCGGTCCCCCGCCCGCTCCGTCCGCGCCCCCACGATCTGCGGCAGATCAAACAACTCCGTCATCGCATGACCCTCAGCGATCCGCTCGGGACAGAACGCCACGTCGACCTGCACGCCGCGCTTGCGGAGCATCCGCTCGGTCAGCGCGGTAACGGTCGGGTGGACGGTGCTACGCAAGATGATGAGCTGGCCGTCCACCAGATGACCGCTGCACCGGTCCAGCGCCGCCGGAACGGCACCCAGATCAGGGTTGAGGTGCTCATCGACCGGGGTCCCGACGACCACCACGAGGACCTCGGCGCTGCCGACGGTCGCCGGGTCCGTAGTGGCCGTGAGGGTGCCGTCCGCCACGGCGGCACGCAGTGGCTCGTCGGCCCCCTCCTCGCTGAACGGCATGTGGCCCTGGTTGACCGTCGCCACCGCGGCGGCGTTGAGGTCATAGAGCCGGACCGACAAGCCACGGGAGGCCAAGGCGACGCCGAACGGAAGCCCGACGCGGCCGCAGCCACCAATGATCACTACGTCGGAAGGGAAGCGGCGGGCCGCGTCGTGCGTGGTAACCATACTGTTCCTCGCTTGATCACTTTGACGACCAGGCACCGGACATAGCACCCGATTCCAGCCCCGAAGTCGCACCCGTACCCAACCATGGATACGGGTGGAGCAAGTGGCTACCTTACCGGATTACTCGTCCAGCTTAAGTACTACATACCAATACCGGGGCAAGACAGTCGGGTGGGCTGCCATCAGCAATGGCGATCCCCCCATAGAGGTAAAGAACACGCAAAGCCTGCCCCGCGCGTGGGCCCGGCGCCGCCGGGGCTGCGGCACCGACTCTGGGGCGGCCGACTGTCCTCAGCGGTCCAGCATTGAGCAAGTCATGTTTGTGGGCAGTCTTCGTGCACGGACCTGCGGCGGCAGCGGCTTCTCGCAGATTCTCTGCGCATCCCTGACCAGGTGTGCCCATGTCACTGACGTGGCGCGCCGGTTGACGTAGCGGAAGTCGGTCGCCCACAGGGCGCTGAACGCAACCACCGCGACCAGTAGCGCGGCGATGCCAGGTGCGGCGCGGCGCATACTAACCGGGCGCTCCAAACCAATGCCGCTTCGACTCAGGAATGCGTCCAGCGTGACGAACACGGCAGAATACAGCAACAGGATCGGCACCTGCGCGTAGCGGGAGCCGTGCACGAACACGACTGTGCGCACCTCTCCGGGGCTGGCGATATACCCGTGCACCCCCACCGGGAGCATGGTGAGCAGGAACCCGCTCACCAGTGCCGTGATGACGAACAAGCGGACCTGCGGGCCGCCCCGCAGCACCGCCCATCCGGCCACCGCCGCGACGACGCACCCGGCCAGCGCCGTGGCGGCGACGATCCCGATCGCGTTCGTGGCTATCGTAGCCAGGTGATGCCCGCCCACCCCGGCCAGGATCACGTTGCGGGCATAAAAACCCAGGGCGCCGGCCACCGGAGGCACCTGCGTATTTCTGGCTGACACCAAGACCACCGGAATCTGCAGGATGCCGCCCGCCACCCAGCCGAGGGTGGCCGCTTGCTCCCGGACCCGCGGCAACGCCAGGAGCCGCGCCACCACCACCGGCAGGTACGCGACAGCCAGGACATTCGATGCGGCAGCCGCGAAGCAGATCAGGAACGCGAGGCCCAGGCCCGCACGGGAGCGCGGGCGCCACACCAGCGCCCAGAAGAGGGCGAAGAGGAGGTACCAGGGGGTATTCACCCCGCTGTTGCTGATCTCATACAGTGCCGTCGGCAGGAGCAGCACGCCAATGGCCAGCAGGGCCCGCAGCGCCGGTCTCCGTATGTGGCCGGCGGACGCGTGGAACACGAATACGGCACAGCACGCCGCTATCAGCGCACCAGCGACCGCGAAGCCAACGGCGGCATCCCGGAACGGGAGCCGGGCGATGACATCACCGATGACCCGCGGGACCAGCTCCAAATATCCGTTGTACCCACGGAAGAGGCTGCCCCACGGATGAAGAATTCCGGCCGCCAGGAAAATCTTGCGGTCTTCCGCACCCACTGAGTCCCAGGCCGGGACTCCCGTCTGCCGTTCGAGCAGGACGAATGCACCGAGCCCGATCGCGATGAGGTAGGCCAGGACAATCCCGGGGGCCGCGAGTGCTCGCGGCGCTTCCGGCGGCTGCGGAAAGAGCGGGGTCAAGGCCCGGCCTGCCCGGCCCGGCGCCCCCCGCGAACCCGGGGCCGCGTGCCCGTCTACGTCGGGTGGCACGGCAGATCCCCGAGACGATGCCTGCGCTTGGCCGCCTTGGCTCACTCGATCTCACCCATCACCATCGGCCTCACTCTTCTGCCCGGGTCATGCCGGAAGATACACCAGAAGGCTCTTTTCCGCCTGACATAGTTGTAATGCCTTGACTATCCCAATAGTTGTTTAGTGCACTCCCGTGGCCGGCAAAGGGTAAAGTCCGCGCTCCCGCGGCAACTAGCCAGGGCTAGTGGGCCGCCTGGGCTGGCAGCGTAATGCCGGAGTGCGCCCATGGCCGGGTGAAGCCGACCACGGTACCATCCCCGGCCGCCGAACCGGATGTGCCGAACTGCGAAATCCGGATCGGGAAGCCGGTCGCGTACGCCTCGATCATCGTATTCTTGCCGATGACCAGGCCGACATGACCGGGTGAGGTGGGTGTCCCGTCCGAGCCCGCGAAGAAAACCAGGTCCCCTGGCTCGACCTGGCTGGCCGAGATCCGCGGCCCCCAGGACCACTGCTCCTCGGAGGTTCGCGGGATGTTGATGCTCGCGGCCCGGTAGGCCATCATCATCAGCCCGGAGCAGTCGAACGCGTCCGGCCCGGTGCCGCCCCACAGGTACGGCTTGCCCAGCTGCGTCCGGGCGTAGCTGATCACGCTGGCCACCACCTGGTTCGGCACCTGGCCGGTCTGCACGCTGGTCAGGCATTCAGGGGCGCTCACCGTGGTGGCGTTGCTCACCGTGTAGCCGCCGCGGCTGTAGATGGCCGCCCAGTTCAGCACGGCCTGGACGTAGGACTGCAGATGGTTGTAGGCGAAGATGGCCGCGCTGGCGTTGCTCTGCACGCCGTGCTGCATCAGGTACTTGGCCGCTCCGGCGATGGCGTCCGCCGGATCGTAGACGTTGGCCACGCCGTCGCCGTTCCCGTCGGTGGCCACGCCGCTCACCACCTGACCGGCCGGATGCACCGGGGTGCCACCCCAGCTGTTGCCGGACGCCCCGCCGATGCCGATCTGCATCGGGCCCGCGGCGCCGAACCCGTTCTGCCCGGAGTGCACCCCGGGCAGGTTGGACTGGCCGTCGTCGCTCTCCACCTTGCCGATCCCGGCCAGGATGACCCAGGGCACCCCGCCCTGCTGCCCCACCTTCTGGAACAGCGCCAGGTAGTTGGCCGGGATCGAGTTGTGTGCCGCGGTGGTGGCCACCGGCTGGCCGGTCTTGCTGCTGGCCGGGCTGGGGCAGCCGACCCCCGCGGCGAACAGCATGGCGCCGCCGCCGATCATGGCCATCGGCACCACGGCCACCGCGGTGACCAGCAGACCGGCCAGCACGATGGCCACCAGCGCGGCCACCCGTCCCCGGCTGACGGACACGTGCCAGTTCACGTATTGCCCGCCTGGGCGGGCTCGATGTCATTGACCAGCCAGGTCCCGGCGTTGTTGACCACGGTGATGGCCCACTGTGAGCTGCCCTGGCTGGTGCCCTGGTTGGTGTGCAGCCGCTGGTTGATGGTGACCACGAAGATGAGGCTGGACGCGCCGAAGCTGCGTAGCGAGTCGATCACCGCCTGGGCGGTGGACACCTGCCGCTGTTTGGTTCGCTGGCTGGCCACGCCGAGCGTGCTGTACCCGCGGGCCAGGCTGCCGGTCAGCTCGCTGCTGGCCAGGTTGCGCATCGAGGCCGCGTAGGCGGCGGCGCTCTCCTGGTAGGAGAACGTGTCGTAGGCGGCGCCGAACGCCTCGGTCACGCTGGCCGCCTTGGCCAGGTCGGCCTGGCTGAACGGGAGCCAGGCGTAGATGTTCGGCGCGGACGGCACCGGCGAGCCGGCCGGTGCGGCGGAACTGGGCGGCGGGCTGGACGGGACCGGGGCCGCGCTACCGGACGAGTGGGCGGACGCGGTGGGCCGGGGGCTGCTCGGCGGCCCCTGGCCCAGGGCGGCCCGCACGCCCGGGATGAGCAGGTATGCGCCGGTCCCGCCGAGCACCAGGACGATGCCCAGGAAGGCCAGCACCCGCTGGCGCGGGGAAAGATCCATCGCGGCCAGCTACTTCTTCCGGCGCACCGGGCGCAGCCAGAAGGGCCCGGGCGGGCTGCTGTCGGCCCGGCCGTTGCCGTTGCTGTCCGGCGGCTCCGCCCCGGGCTGGCTACCGCCGTTGCTGCTGCTGCCCGGCCCGCCGGGCCGGCTGCGCGTCGGCGGTCCGGCGCTGCGCCCCGGCCCGCGGGCTGGGCTGGGACTGCGCGCCCGGCTGCCGGCCGACCCGGCGTCGGCGCCGCGCGCCGGGCTCGGGGTGCGTTGCGGCGGCCCACCGCGGGACGGGGCGCCGAACCAGGGCGGTGCCGAGCTTGGCGGCTGGGCGGGCGGCGCAGTGGGCGGCGGGGCCGCACCGCCGGGCGACCGGGCTGGGCCGCTCGACGACCGGGCCGGGCCGCCGGACGACCGGGCCGGGCTGCTGGACGGCGGCGGGGCGGCGGCCGGCGGCCGCGGCGCCACCCCGGGCCAGCGCTGCCGGGATGTGGACGGCGCCGACCCCGCGGGCGGCCGGGCCGGCGTGCTGCTAGCCGGGTCACCGGCCGCGGCCGGGGAACTGGGCTGGGACGTGGCTGCGCCGCTGGCCCGGGACCGGCCGCTACCGGTGTCGCCCGCGCCCGACCGGGACCAGCCGGACGCCGGGCGCGGGCAGGTGCCGTCCCGGTACGGCAGGTCCAGCGGCGG
>DASXIN010000159.1:0-27965 GCA_036497945.1 Streptosporangiaceae bacterium
TGCTGCCCTGCTGCCACGACCGGCACCCGGCCGGGCCGCCGGAGTGCGGCTGCGGGCCGCACCGGCCTCAGCCGGGCTGCTGATGTGCCAGCCCCCTAGGCTGGGGCACGGAGGTGTAGCCGATGGCCACCGTGAGTGTCCGGTACATCGTCAACGACGTCGATGCGGCGATCGCGTTCTACTGCGGCAACCTCGGCTTCACCGAGGTGATGCACCCGGCGCCGGCGTTCGCCATGCTGTCCCGGGGGGATCTGCGGCTGACGCTCAGCGCCCCGGGCGGTGGAGCGGGGGGCGGCCAGGCCATGCCGGACGGCACGCTGCCTGAGCCGGGCGGCTGGAACCGGTTTGCACTCGAGGTCACCGACCTGGCCGCGACCGTGGCGCAACTGCGGGGCAACGGCGCCCGGTTCCGCAACGAGATCGTCGCCGGGGTGGGCGGCAAGCAGATCCTGGTCGAGGATCCATCCGGCAACCCGGTGGAGCTGTTCGAGCCGACCCGGCCGGAAGCCAGGCTGGACACGCCATGACGTTCGACCCGGTCGCGCACAACCGGGCCGCCTGGGACCGCGAGGTGGAAAGCGGCAACGAGTGGACCCGGCCGGTCGGGCCGGACGTCATCGCCCGGGCCTGGGCCGGCGACTGGTCGGTGGTGCTGATCGGCTACGAAGCCACGCCACGGGACTGGTTCCCGGCCGACCTGGCCGGGGCGGAGGTGCTCTGCCTGGCCTCCGGCGGCGGGCAGCAGGGCCCGATCCTGGCCGCGGCCGGCGCCGAGGTGACCGTGCTGGACAACTCGCCCCGGCAGCTGGCCCGGGACCAGGAGGTGGCCGCCCGGGAGGGTCTGACGCTGCACACCGTGCTCGGTGACATGCGCGATCTGGATGCCTTCCCGGACGACAGCTTCGATGTGATCGTCAACCCGGTGTCCAACGTGTTCTCCCCGGAGCTGGAACCAGTGTGGCGTGAGGCGTTCCGGGTGCTCCGGCCGGGCGGGGCGCTGCTGGCCGGCTTCATGAACCCGGACATCTTCATCTTCGACATCGGCGCGCTGGACGACCGGGGCGAGCTCGTGGTGCGCCACCCGCTGCCGTTCAGCACGCTTGACCTGACCGACGCGGAGCGGCAGCGCGGCTACGGGGACGGCCCGATCGAATACAGCCATTCGCTGACCGAGCAGATCGGCGGCCAGCTGGCCGCGGGCTTCCGGCTCACCCACCTGGTCGAGGCGTCGCACCACGCCGACGCCACGGCCCGGTTCATGCCCGGCTACATTGCCACCCGAGCGATCAAACCGGCTGGCTAGTACCGCATCAGGCGTTTGCGTAGGACAGGGTGACCACGCCGTTGCGGCGCTCGGCGACCGAGACCAGGCGCAGGTTCGTGTGCTTGCCGGGCCGGAACAGCGTGGTCCCGCTGCCCACCATGACGGGGTTGATGACGAAGTTCAGCTTGTCGACGAGGCCGTGCTCGAGCAGCGTCTGGGCGAGCTGGCCATAGCCGTAGATCATAAGATGCCTGTCGCCCTGCTCCTTGAGCTCCCGCACCGCGGCGGCTGGATCGCCGGGGATGATCGTCGTGTTGTTCCAGTCCGCCGCCGTCAAGGTGGAGGAGAAGACGTACTTGCGCATCTCGTTGATCCGCTCCAGGTAAGGCCCTGAAGGCGACGACCAGGCGGGGGCGAAGTAGTCGTAGGTGTTCCTGCCCATCAGCATCGCGTCGCTGTCGAGCAGCACCGCGAGCGACTCCTCCGCGGCCTGTTGGTCGAAGTAATCCCCGATCCACGACTGCGGGTCACCGTGGACACCGTCGAGTGAGACCAGGCTGCTCACGATCAGTTTGCGCATGTCGCCTCCGGTGGCTGCGGCCGGGCTGATTCCCGGGTATGCCGTCCACATGAAGACCCGCCCGGCCGTCCGAAGTAATCGCGGCCATGGCCGCCTGCAGGCATTGTCAGGCAACTCTTAGCGGGCGGATCGGCCCGTCGTCGGCCACCCAGGGTTAGCCTGGCCGAATGAATACGTCGCCGGTATCCCCAGATGACATCCGCGCCGCGGCCGCGGCGCATCAGGAGTTGGGGCCCGAGTACAGCGACGCGGTCGTGGCAGCGTTCCTGGAAAGGGTCGACCGGGCCGTGGCCGCCCGGGTGGAGGCACGCCTGGCGGGCATGCGCCAGGCGTCCGAGAAACGCGCCAACCGCCGCACCCTGCTCACCGGCCTGGCCGTCGGCGCGTGCAGTGGGGCGCTGGCCACCGGCCTGGTCGTGGCCAGCCTCAATTCGGGTTCGGCGGCGATGCCACAAGGTCCGGCGGTGCCCCACGTGCACCTGCTGCCGTTCTATCTGCCCGGGAATGGCCTGCCCGGCGGCTTCGTCCCGCCGCGGGGACTGCATCGGCTGGGCGGTGGCTGACCCCGTCGAGCCGCTGCCGGTGCTCGACGCGTTGCACTCCACCCCGGCGCGAAGGTACCTGTCCAGCGAGCCGGTCCCCGACGAGATCATCTGGGCCCTACTCGATGCAGCCGTCCGCGGCCCGACCGGCGGCAACCAGCAGGGCTGGGGCTGGGTCGTGGTCACCGACCCGGCGATCAAGCGGCCGGTGGCCGAGTGGTACCTGGACGGCTGGAACACCGCCTACGGCCGCCGCCGGGAGCAGATCCTGGCCGCGCCGCCCGCGGCCGACGGGCTGGGCATCGAAGCGTGCTGAGCGATGAGTTCCCGCAATCTGAATCGTCTGATCCACTCAGACCAGCGGAACCAACAAGGAGTTCAGATGGCAATCATCACCGCCAGCATGTTCATGGCGCTCGACGGCGTCGTCGACCCAAGCGTCGGCAACTGGCACTTCCCCTATTTCAACGACGAGATGGGCCGTGCTGTCGATCGCACGCACGATGCCGATGTGATGCTCTTCGGTCGCGTCACCTACGACAGCTTCGCCGGCGCCTGGCCCGGCCGAGAGGCCGCAGGCGAGGAGGACGCCGAGTTCGCTAAGAAGCTCGGCGACATGCGTAAGATCGTGGTCTCGCACCAGCCGCTCGAGTTCACCTGGCGCAACTCCGAACAGCTGCCGGGCAGCCTGGTCGAAGGAGTAGCCGTACTCAAGGCCGACCCTTCCATCCGGAGGATTGCCCTCAGCGGGTCCGTCTCCGTGGTCCGGCAACTTCTGGCCGCCGGCTTGCTCGACGAGCTGCACCTCTTCGTCCACCCCGTGCTGGCAGGCTCAGGGCTGCGGCTGTTCCAGGAAGGTGTCCCCGAGCAGCCGCTCCGCCTGCTCTCGTCGCAGCCATTCGCGACCGGAGTGATCCATCTCGTGTACGCGCCGGACCCGAACCCGCCGGGCGGCACCTACGAGCGAGCCAAGGAGAACCTCCCGCAGGAGTAGCCTCCTGCTAGCTGCTGCCTTTGATCGCGTCGTCCCAGAACTTCTGCACGGGCGGGTAGATCAGCTCCTGATCGCGGGACAGTTCCGCCTTGACGGTCCGGGTCCGCTCGTCGCAGAGCACCTCGACCTGGCCCGCTTCTACCGCGTCGAACGCCTGCTGGGCGACCGACTCCGGGCTGTCCTTGGGCGCGTTGGTCAGCGCGGCCATGTCTGTGTCGATGAAGCTGGCGTGCACGGCGACCACCAGGGTGCCCTGGTGGTGCAGTTCGAGGCGGACACCGTTGGTCATCGACCAGCCCGCCGATTTGGACGCGCCGTACGACGCGTTGAACGGGTTGCTGTAGAAGCTGGTCACCGACAGCATGTTGACGATCGCGCCGCCGCCGTTGGCCGCCAGCACCGGGGCGAAGGCCCGGCACATGCTCAGCGTGCCGAAGTAGTTGGTCTCCATCTCCTGCCGGGCGCCGGACAGGTCCGGTGCGCTGGTGAACGTGCTGTACGTCAGCACCCCGGCGTTGTTGACCAGCAGGCTCACGTCGGTGCACTGCTCGGCGACCTTCGCGACGCGCTCCACGTCGGTGATGTCCAGCGCGATGGGCGTCACCCCGGGCTCGGTGACCGCGGCCGCATCGCGGGCCGCGCCGTAGACCTTGGCCGCACGGCGGCGGACCAGTTCCCGGGCATACACCTGGCCCAGCCCGCGATTAGCCCCGGTGACCAGGGCAATCGATCCGTCGATCTTCATGAAGCCTCCCCTTGGTGATCTGCTCCGGCACGCTGAGCGGGCCGCTGCCGGCGGCGGCGGAACAGGTGGATGTGGCCCCAGCTGCGGCGGAACGGGATGATGTAGAACAACGCGATGGCCAGGTAGCCGACCACGGCGATGACCGGGACGAACAGCCCGAGAACGATCAGGGCGACATAGCCGCCCAGCCCGGGCGTGAGGCGCTGGGTGAGCAGCTGAACTTCTTCATCGGCCATGTCGGGGCGGACCAGGTTGGCCCGGACCGCGTACCGCCACAGCACCAAGAGCAACGTGGACGATAGCAGCAGGCTGATCCCGTAGATGGTGGCGGCCACCCGCTCGGGCTGATCCTCGCCGATGTAGTCGGCGAACAGCCGGGTGGGGAACGGCAGGAACGCGACGAACAGCAGCAGCACCAGGTTCAGCCGGATGAACACGGCGTTGGCCCGGTCCAGGTACTCGGTGATCACGTTGTGGCCCAGCCAGGAGGCGCCGATCGTCAAAAACTGACCACGTAGGCCAGGTAGGACGGCCACTGGTGGGCCAGCGAGCGCAGCAGGTGAGCGCCCGCGTGGGCCGACACCGCGATGTCCAGGACCAGCAGGGTGATGGCGATCGCGTACACCCCGTCGCTGAGCGCCTCCAGCCGCCCGGTGGACAGCCCGCGCCGCAGCACCCCGCCCGGCGGTGGCTCGTTGCTCATCGCCCGACTGTAACGTCCCAGGCCAGCGACCAGCACGGGTGGCTGGGCGCTGGCCTGGGCGCGGACTACTGCCGCGGCAGCGGCTGGTTCACGGCCGGGATCGCCGGCGCCGGGTTGTTGTTGACCTGGCGCTGGGCGCGGAGCAGCCTGCTCTCGGTCACCGCCAGCCGCAGCTCGCCATTGCGCTGCGGATAACTGGCCGGCGGCCGGGCAAACTGGAACGCCGACGTCAGGTCGCCGCAGGTCTGCCGCCGCCAGGCACTGATGTTGGGCTCGTGCACGCCGTACCGGGCCTCGATGAACCGGATTAGCGAGGTGTGGTCGAACACGTCGGAGCAGACGAAGCCGCCCGCCGTCCACGGCGACACGATCGTGGTCGGGGTGCGGAAGCCCAGCCCGATCGGCTCGCCCTGGACGAACTCGTCGGGCGTGCCCGCGGCCGGGGCCGGCGGCGGTACGTGGTCGAACAGCCCGTCGTTCTCGTCGTAGCAGAGGACGAACGCGGTCTTCGCCCACACGTCCGGGTTCGACGCGATCGCATCCAATTTCTGCGCGATGTACTCCGCGCCGGCCGCCGGGAAAAAGTCCGGATGCTCGGTCTGCGCGGTAGGCGTGACCAGCCAGGAAACCTGGGGCAGCCGGTCGTTCCGCGCGTCGCTCTCGAAATCCCCGGCCCGCCCGAACGCCATGCCCCGCTGCCGCAGCGGCGAGGACGACGGCGCATTGGCGTACTGCTTGAACCAGGCCAGCGAGTTGTCGTCGTAATTGTCCTCTTCCTGGTAGACGTGCCAGCTGAGGCCGGCTTGCTCAAGCCGTTCCGGGTAGGTGGTCCAGGAAAGAATTACATTATTGAACGCCGGCGAGTTGTCGATGACCGGCCCGCCACCCGTGCCGTTCGGGTCGATCATGCCGGTCCACATGTGCAGCCGGTTCGGGTTGGTGGGCCCGAACACCGAGCAGTGATAGTTGTCGCAGATGGTGAACGCCTCAGCCAGCGCCCAGTGGAACGGGATGTCCTGCTGCTTGAAGTAGCCCATCGTGTACGGGCCCTTGGCCGCGACCCACTGGTCCATCTTGCCGTTGTCCCAGGCCTGGTGCTGGGTCGGCCAGCTGTGGTCGGTGCCCGGGGTGGCCTGGGCGCTGGTGGTCAGCGTGTCGTAGTGGAACGGCAGCAGATAGCCCTGCGCGTGCGACGGGTCCGGCTGGTAGAAGACCGGGTTGCCGTTCGGCAGCTTGATCGCCGTCGGGTCGGCGAACCCGCGTACCCCCGGCATCGTGCCGTAGTAGTGATCGAAGCTGCGGTTCTCCTGCGTCAGGATGACGATGTGCTGGATGTCGCTGATCGTGCCGCGCCGGGTGCTGGCCAGCGAGGTGGCCAGCACCTTGCGCAGGCTGAGCGGCAGCAGCGCACCGCCGACCGCGATCCCGGTCAGCGCGGTCGCCCCGGCGAGCACCGAGCGCCGGGACAGCTCCGGAGCCGCCGCGGCCGGGCTAGCCGCCGCGGGCGCGGTGACCGGCGGACGGCGGCGGCGCTGGCGGAGCCACCAGGCGGCCAGCGCGGCCAGGCCGACTAGCAGCGCAGCCAGGCCGACCAGCAGCAGTGGGCTGCCCCGCCACCACGGCGGCGCGGCCGGATGACCGGCCGGCGCGAACTCGACGATCCGGTTGTTTCCGGTGTCCGCCACCCACACGGTGCCGGCCGAGCTGACCGCGAGCCCGTCCGGGAACGACAAGTCCTTGCTGGCCTGAGCCGGATCCGGCTGCAGGCCGAACTCGGTGTAGAAGCTGCCATCCGGGTTGTCCACGGTGACCCAGCCGTAGTCCGGCTGCACGACGTAGAGCCGCCCGTCCGGGCCGACCGCGATCGACGCCGGGTTGGACAGCGCGCCGTAGGACGCCTGGGTCGAGTTGTCGTTCTGCAGCTGGGTCCCGTCCGGGGCGAACTCGTACACCCCGTTGCCGTCGGCGTAGCTCGGGCTGGACACCCAGATGTCGCCCTTGCCGTCGAAGGCCAGGTCGGCCGGGGTGGCCACGGAGATCGAGCTGAGGTAGCCGCCGCTGGGGGAGAACTCCTCGACCCGGTTGTTGCGCTGATCCGCGACGTAGACATGGCCCGCGGACGAGATGGCCAGGCCGAGCGGCTGGTCCAGCTGACCCTGGCCGCTGCCCGCCGCGCCGAACGCGGTGAGCTGACGCCCCGCCGCGGAGAATTCCACGATGCGGTCGTGGCCGGTGTCCGACACCCAGACGTGCCCGGCCGTGTCCGGCGCGATCCCGGACGGCTGGTCAAGCCCGCTGCCGAACGACTGCAGCAGATGACCGGCCGCGGAGAAGCGCTCCACCTTGTTGCCGCCGGTGTCGGCCACCCAGACGCTGCCGCCGGAGCCGGCCGCGACGGCGCGCGGGTGCTGCAGGGCCCCCGGGCCGGACCCGCCGAACGCCGTCGCGAAGGAAGGCGCCGGAGCCAGCTTCGACGGGGTGACCGAGAAGCTCACCGGCCCGGCCAGCACCCGGTAGCCGTCGTTGTAGAGGTGGTATGCGACGTAGTCGCCGACCCCGTTCAGGCTGGTCGAGGAGAGCGTCACGGTGCCGCTGGTGCCGGAGGGGTACTGCCAGGTGGTCGAGCCGTCGGCGCCGGCGCCGCCGGTGGCGGATGGGGTAGGGGTGGCCGCGGCGGCCCGCGACGATGCGAGTGCCGGGCTGGCCAGCCCGAGACACAGAGCGGAACAGAGTGCGGCCATGACCGCGGTCCCAGCAGCGCGCAGGAGCCAGCGGATGCGTCGGAGCCTCAGCGTATGATTCGCGAGCCGAGCGTGAGCACCGCGTGCGACGCGCCGAAGCTGCCGGGGTGACCGGCTGGCAAAGTCTTGGTGAATCGCCCGAGCGGAATGGGCTGGCTGCGCGGCGCGCCGTGCACCCGTGGCATTTGCCATGGCAGGGGACCTTGACCCATTCTTGATTGGTGGTCGGTGCCGCACGTCCAGGAGGGGGGCGAGCGCCACCCGCCGCTAGGCGGGCGGCTACCGGGGTGGACCCTGCCCGCGCCGGGCTCGACGTGCCCATCGAGACCAAGCTGCACGCACCCGCCCCACGGACCGAATGGGTGCCGCGGCCGGAACTCACCGATTACCTATCCGCGCACGCCGCGACCAAACTGGTGCTCGTCGCCGCGCCAGCCGGTTTCGGCAAAACGACGCTCATCGCCCAGTGGCGAGCCAGCGCCGCGGAGCGCAGGCCAGTCGCCTGGGTATCGCTGGACCCGGCCGACAATGACCCGGGCCGGTTGTGGTGGCACGTGATCAGCTCCGTGCAACGGGCCTGTCCCGGCTTCGGCGGCGAGGATGTCCTGGGCACCCTCCGGGTGCAGGCTCCCGAGTTCACCGCCACCGTGCTGCCAAGCCTGGTCAACGCGCTGACCGCGCTGGGCGGACCGGTCGTGCTGGTGCTCGACGACTATCACGTCATCACCGAGCGGGCCTGCCACCAGCAGCTGAACTTCCTGCTCGCGCACCTGCCGTCGTCGGTGCAACTGGTGCTCACCACCCGGGTCGATCCGCCGCTGCGGCTGGGCCGCCTGCGCGCCGCCGGCCAACTGCTCGACATCAGGCCCAGCCAGCTCCGCCTGGCCCCCGCGCACGTGGCAGCGCTGGTGCACGCGGTATCCGGCGTTGAGCTGATTGGGTCTGATCTGGCGGATCTGGTGGCACGGACGGAAGGCTGGCCGGCGGGCGTGTACCTGGCCGCGCTGTCGCTGCGCGGTCATCCGTCGCCGCACGAGTTCATCGGCCAGTTCTCCGGCGACAACCGGTTCATCGGCGATTTCCTGGCCGAAGAGGTGCTCAGCCGGCAGCCGCCGGAGGTCCGGCAGTTCCTGGTCCGCACCTCGGTGCTGGGCCGGTTCTGCGCCCCGCTGGGCGCGGCGGTCAGCGGGGTGGCCAACCCGGCGGAGATCCTGGGCCTGCTGGAACGGGACAACCTGTTCATCGTGCCGCTGGACGAGACCCGGCAGTGGTTCCGCTACCACCATCTGTTCCGCCAGGTGCTGCGCAGCCACCTGGCGCGGGCCGAACCGGATCTGGTGCCGGCCCTGCACCAGGCGGCCAGCGCCTGGCATCAGCTGCACGGGTCGGCCGACGAGGCGATCTGTCACGCCATGGCCTCCGGCGACTTCCGGCTGGCTATCGACCTGATCGCGGACTACTGGTTCGGCTACGTCAGCTCGGGCCAGGTGAGCACGGTGCACAACTGGATCCGCGCGCTGGGCGACGGCCGGATCGCGGCCAGCCCGCTGGCCGCGCACTGCGCGGCGTGGACGGCGGCCATGTCCGGGGACCGGCAGTCCGCCCGGCGCTGGGTCCCGGTCATCGAGACCGCGGCGGACGAGGGGTCGCTGCCGGACGGGATGCGCTCGCTGCGCTCGTCCGCCGCGATGCTGCGCGGCGCCTACGGGTTCGATGGCCTGCTGGTCATGCGCGAATCAGCGGCCACCGCGGCCCGGCTGGAAACCGACCCGGCGTCACCGTGGTACGCGCTGGCCCGCTGGTCACTCGGGTACAGCCTGTACATGGCGGGCGAGCCCGAGGCGGCCGCCCGGCCGCTCGAGGAGGCGGCCCGGAACGAGGCGTCGCTGCCACTGACCCGGATCGTGGCCTCCGCCACGCTGGCCCTCATCGCGGTGGAGGACGGCCGCCTGCCCCGGGCCTGTGAGCTGGTGCATGACGCCCTCAGCCTGGCCGACCGGGATGAAATCCGGCAGACGCCGTCGGCCTCGCTGGCGCACATCGCGGCGGGCACGGTGTTCGCCGCCCAGGGGCAGCTCGACCAGGCCCGCGGTGAACTGGAGCAGGCCCTCCAGTCCCGCCAGGGCATCGCCGGCAGCAGCCCGTGGCCCACGTTCGTGGCCACGCTGACCCTCGGGCAGGTGGTCCTGGACCAGGGCAACCGGGCCCGGGCCGAGCGGCTGGCCGGTGCGGCACGCGAGGTGCTGACCGAACTGCCGGACGGCGCGGACGCGCAGCGGGCCCGGCTCGAGGCGCTGGAAGGCCGGCTGGCCAGCCCGCGGCGGGCCGCCGTGCTGGCCGAGCCGCTCACCGGGCGGGAAGAAGCGGTGCTTCGGTTGTTCGACGGCGACCGGTCGCTGCGCAAGATCGCTAAGGAGCTGTACGTCTCGCTGAACACGGTCAAGACGCACACCCAGTCCATCTACCGCAAGCTCGGCGTCTCGGACCGGAAGGACGCGGTAGCCCGCGGCCGCGACCTGGGCCTGCTATAAGAAGTTGCCGCCGCCGAAGTCCCCGCCACCGAAGTCGCCACCGCCGTAGTCCCCGCCGCCGCTGAAGTCGCCGCCGCCGTAGTCGCCGTTGCCTTGATCTGCCGCCCCGCCGTCGTCGTACGCCCCGGCATCGCCGTAGTAGTCACCGGGGAAGAACGAGCCGGGCGCGAGTGCCTCGCCGAGCAGGAAGCCGGTGAACATGCCGGGCAGGAAGCCGTAGCCGCCCCAGTAGGCCGGGGCGAAGCCGGCGTTGACGTAAGGGACCCGTTCCCCCTGCACCTCGACCCGGCGCATCTCCGGCTCGATGCCCTGATCCACCTTGCGGGCGCAGTCATAACAGGCAGGAACCTCGCGGGCGGGGCCACCGTCGGACGGTGTCCAGAGCACGTCACGCACGGACATGCCGTGCCGCGGGTCGAAGAAGCACGCCGCGCGCCGGGCGGGCCGGGGCTGCCCAGCCGCGAGCGCGCGGGCGCTGGCCAGGTGGTACTGGCCCTCGGCGATGGCCCGGCTCACCGCCCCCATGCCCCTGACGCTGCGGGCCGCATCGAGGGCCGCCGTGCCCTGTTCATAGGCGTTCAGCGCCGCTGCCTGCTCCGCCGCCGCGTCAGGATGGCTGCGGATCGACAGGTCGGCCTCGTGATCGGTGACGCCCGCGCTCAGCGCGATCAGGTCGTCCTGGGCGGCCGTCTTGGCTTCTTTGAGCTCCTGCCGCCTGCGCCTGCGGATCGGCCGCCAGATCAGCAAACCGCCGAGCGCGGCGAGCAGCACGGTGACCCCCAGGATGATCAGGACGTTGCGCAGCACGTGTGACGACCCGCTGGCCGCAGCGCCGGTGCCGCTGGTCGCGCCCGAGCCGGCCTGCTGCTGCACGTCCTGTACGAACGCGGTCAGCCCGGCGAAGACGTTGCCCCGATGCTGGTCGACGACCTGAGTTGCGATGTCAGCGGCGCCGTGCGGCGGCAGCATTCCTTTGCTGTAGGCGCCGAAGTGCCGCTGCTGGCTGTCCAGGAAGCCCACCGTGAACTGCTGGTGCCCGCTGAGCGCGCTGATGATCTGGCCCATCGCGCGGTTGTAACCGGATGAGCCGGAGGAGGCCACCACCAGGTAGATGTCATCCGTGCCGATCTGGCGTTCGAGTTGGCTCTGCTGGCCGGCCGAGATCAGCGCATGCCCGCCACTGCCCACGCAGACATGCTGCTGGGTGAGGCAGCCGCTCAGCGTGCTGGCACTAGTACTGGCACTGGCGCTGGCCGCCTGCCCGAGCACAGTGAACAGGATTGCCCCGATGATGATTAGCAGCTTTCTCATATCGGGCCGCCCCTCAACGCATCACCTCTAGCCCCCACCCTAGGCGGTCGGGGTACGTGGTCAGCCCGTGGTCCAGGGGCGGAGTTTTTCGGGGTTGCGGACGGCCCAGATGTGCGTGACGTGGTCTCCGGTGATGTCGAAGGCGAAGACGGTGACAGTGCTGCCGTGTTGCTGGGCGATCAGGCCGGGCTGGCCGTTGACGGTGCGTTCGAGGATGGTCAGGGCTGGTACGTGGGCGGCGAGGTCGGCCAGGTAGCGGGCGACCAGGCCGGCTCCTTCGATGGGATGCAGGGCGGCGGTGGCCAGGCCGCCGCCGTCGGAGGTGATAGTGGCGTCGGGGTCCAGCAGGGCGACGAGCGCGGCGATGTCGCTGCTTTGCCAGGCGTTTTTGAAGTCGCGGATGAGGGCGGCCTGGCGGTCGGTGGGGGCCGCAGGGGGGTGAGCAGCGCGGCTGCGCCGGCGGCCGGAGGAAGCCAACTGGCGGCAGGCGGCCGGGGTGCGGCCTACGATGCGGGCGATCTCGGTGAAGGGATAGCCGAAGACGTCATGCAAGATAAACGCGACGCGCTCGGCTGGGGTCATCGATTCGAGCACGACCAGGAACGCCATGGAGATCGACTCGTCGAGGGTGATGCGGTCGGCGGGGTCGGCCGGGGCGCCGGGGCGGCCGCTGATCCACTCGGCCGGCTCGGGCAGCGGCTCGGGGATCCACGGGCCGACGTAGCGCTCGCGGCGGGCGCGGGCCGAGCTGAGCTGGTCGAGGCAGATGCGGCTGGTGACCGTGCTCAGCCAGGCGCCGGGGGAGGCAATGGCGTCGCGCTGCGGCGGGGTCAGCGCGTACCAGCGGGCGAAGGCTTCCTGCACGGCGTCTTCGGCTTCGGCCAGGGATCCCAGCAGCCGGTAGGCGAGGTTGATCAGCTGACGCCGCTCGCTGATGATCGCGGCCAAGCCCGGATCGGGCTGGCCGGGTCCTGGCCCGGATCGGGTGGTCATGGCGCGGCTCCCCTTGGTCGCATCTACCCTCACCCCTCCGACGAGACACCGCACCCGGGTGTGAGGCCGGCGCGCCGCCTGACATTCGAGCGGACTGTGTCGTCGGAGGGGTGAGACGAAAGGGGATTGACGATGAAGGCCATTCGCACCCACGAACCTACCGGCATCAGCGGGCTTGTCTTCGAAGAGACACCCGATGCCAAGCCCATGTTCGGCGACGTGCTGGTCAAGGTCGCCGCGTGCGGCATCACGCACAACGAGCTGGACTGGCCCATCTGGACCTGCCGGGCTGGTCATCAGCGGACCTCGGTCATCCCTGGCCACGAGGTGTCGGGGGTGGTCGCCGCGCTGGGATTCGGGACAGCCGGATTCGCGGTCGGCGACGAGGTGTTCGGGCTGACCGACCAGCTCCGTGACGGCGCGGCCGCCGAGTACGTCGCCGTCGAAGCCCGTAACGTGGCCCTCAAGCCGCAGACCGTAGACCACGTCCATGCCGCGGCGGTGCCGCGGGCCGGCCTGACGGCGTGGCAGGCCCTGTTTGACCACGGAAAGCTGGCCAAGGGGCAGACGGTGGTCATCCATGGCGCGGGCGGCGCGGTCGGCTCGATGGCGGTCCAGCTTGCCCGCTGGGCCGGGGCCGAGGTGATCGGAACCGGGCGCAGCCACTCCCGGCCGCTGGTCACGGAGCTGGGCGCCGATCGCTACGTCGCGCTGGACGCCGACCGCCTCGAGGACGTGGCCGGCCAGGCCGACCTGGTGTTCGACACGATCGGCGGCGAGGTGCTGGCCCGCTCGCCGGCCCTGCTCCGGCCCGGGGGAACACTGGTCTCGGTGAAGGCGGACTCGTCGCCGCCGGCCAGCCGGGACGACATCAGGACGGTCGTCTTCATCCAGGAGTCCAGCCGCGTTCAGCTGACCGAGCTCGCCCGCCTGGTCGACGACGGGCAGCTGCGCCCCCAGGTCGGCGGGGTGTACCCGCTCGCGCAGGCAGTCGAGGCGTACAGCGCGAAGGCGGCCGGCGGCATCCCCGGCCGGATCGTCCTCCAGCCCTGACCCAGGGCCCGGGTAAGAGAACCCGATCACTTACCCGGAAGGGACCGGCCATCGGCGCCTGCGTCGGAATGAAGCTTTCACATCCGATAGGGCGGTAATGGTAGAAAAACGGCACCGAGCTGGCCGGAAGATGTGTCGCAGGCGGCGCGTTATCCCAGGTCAGCTCAGGCGAGACGGCGACGCTGCAGACTTTCTTATTTTCATCGCGGATTCGGGCAAAAATGTCATGTTGACCGGGATTGCTGGCCGGCCGCGGTGCACCTACCTTTGGCGCACCTGAGAGCGGGATATCCGCCGAGGAAGGGATGCCGCGATGAAGACCGAGAAGAACACGCAGCCTGTCATCGGCCGCCGGGCGCTGTTAAAGGGTGCTGCTGGGCTGGCTGTTGCGTTAGGGACAGTGCAGTTGGCGGGCCGGCGCGCCTTCCCCCTCGTGGAGCTCGCCTGACAGCGCGGGCAGCGGCGGCTGCCACGCACGGGTGCGTCAGTCCGCTACGCGCCCGCGCGTGAAGAGCCCGACGGTATCGGTGATTCGGGATTGACTTGTCGGGAATCCAAGAGCGGAGAAATGCCGCGCGCCGCGCGTGGATTGCCTCGAATGTCAGTGGCCGGAAGTAAGCGAAGACCGGCGGCTAAGCGAAGACACGTGGCCGCCGGCCTTCCCGTTAGTCGTTTCTGGCTACCTCCGGGCCCGTGATGCGGGTCAGGATCGGGAACGTCGCCGCGATGATCGCCAGGGACACCATGATGCCGCCGACGGTCAGCAGGTAGTACGCCAGGCCCGGCGCGACCATCGGGCGGTTCTGCGCCTCCGTCGCGTACATCGCGGCGGCGCCGAAGCCCGTCCCGATCGCCACAACCGCCACCGTCAGCAGCGGAACCGCGCCCTCCAGCGCGACGACGCCGCGTAGCGTGGACAGCCGCGCGCCGGTGAGCCGCAGCAGGCTGAACGGCCGCTTGCGCTCCGCGAGCCCCGCCGCGATGCCCGCCGCCAGCGTGCACCCGGCGATCGCCAGGCTGACCAGGATCACCACGTTGGCGAGCTGCTGGTAGCCGGAGTTCTGCGAATTGTCCTTCGCGGCGATGTCGGCGTACGTGGACGGCGGGGAGACCGTCGGGTAAACGCTCTCCTCCAGCAGCGTCCGCGCCCGCTCGACCGTCGCCGTGGCGCCGTTCGTCGCCACGTTGATGCCGTCCACGCCGAGGGCGTCGAGTCCGGCGACCGACACATTCGCGGCCGGCCAGGTGTACGTGTCCACGTTCGAGTTGAAGCCGAGGGGACCGTTGAAGCCGTCCGCCGGGAACTCGGCCGTTGCCGCGCCTGCCGGGCAGCGGCCGAGCGCGGGCACGGTCGCGAGCTGCGCGCACGAGACCACGCCGGCCGGGATCGGGGTGACGCTGCCGTCGGTGTTGACGCCGAACGCGTTGACGCCGAGGTTCTCGAAACGGCCAGGGATCGTCAGCCCGGGGACCGCGCGCACCACGAGCACCCCCTGGACGCCGGGCACCGCACTCAGCTGGGCGGCGAGCGGCGCGGCGGGCGCGGCCGGCCCTGGGTTCGCGGTGCCAGACCGCACTCCCGGGCCGCTGCCCCGGGCGACCGCATTCGACGCCGATATCTGCGCCATCAGCACGTGCGACTCGGCGATGTTGCCGAACCTGGTGGGGTTCTTGGCGTCCTGCGTGCTGATCGCGATCGTCGCGACGGTGGTGACCAGCAGCGCGAGCACCAGGCCGCTGACGGAACGGAACGCGGCCCGCGGGTCGTCGCCGATGCGCCGGGCGGCGATCAGCGTGCCGGGGCGGCTGGTCCACCGGGCCATGAGCCGCGCGGTGGCCATGGTGAGCCACGGCCCGGCGATGAACAGCCCGATGATGATCAGCGCGAAGCTGGTCACGAACGCCTGGATCTGCCCCTGGATCGAGGCCGGGTGCCCGTGCGCCTCCCAGAAGCCGAGCTCAGCTAGGCCGAGGAGCAGCGGCACCACCCGCCAGACACCAGGCGGCTTTGGCGTCACCCGGCGCGTGACGCCGAGCGGGGAGATGTTCACCCGGCGCAGCGCCAGTCGCGCTGCCACGGCGGCGGCCACCGGCACGCCGACCGCGACGACGATGACGTCGAACAGGCTGAGCGTCAGTTGGCCGGGGAAGAACGGCTGGCCGACGAACGGGATGCCCGCCACCGGGATGCGCAGCCCGAAGAAGATCGCGAACCCGGCGGCCACGCCCAGCAGGGCCGCCGCGGTCGACTCCACCGCCGCGAGCGCGGACACCTGCGTGCGGGTCGCGCCGACCAGGCGCATCGCCGCGAACCGCTCCTCCCGGCGGGCGGCCGACAGCCGGGTCGCGGTGCCGATGAAGATCAGTACCGGCAGCAGGATCGCCAGCGCGACGACGGACAGGATCAGGTCGGTGCCGCTCGCCGGTATGCCGGTGTCGGCCGGCGTGTACTTGAGCCCGTTGGGGTTAAAGTTCGGCGGGAGCTGCGGCCGATGGCCCTTCCTGGCGGGGGAAATCGTGACATTCCCGCCGAGGCCGTCCGGCACGGTCGTCGCGATAGCGGTCACCTTTACGCTGCCCACGGCCGTCGCCAGTTGCGCCGGGGTGCGCCCGACGACGATGACGAGCGAGTCAGGCGAGGGCAGCGCGGCGTCGCCGATGATCCCGGCCAGGTGCCCCGGGTAGCGGTCAGCCAACTGGTCCGCCGGAACGGACCGCAGCAGCGCCGCGAGCGCGGGCGAGGCGTAGTACGTCCCCGGCGCCGGGTCATGGGACAGCCCCGGCGGCACCGGCGAGGAAGCGCCGGTGGCCGCGACGTCGAAGCGGCTGATCCTCTGGCCGTCGTAGATGTCGCTGGTTGGGTGCCACCACAGCGGCGCGACCCCCGTGGCCGGCCCCGGCGCCGCCCACTGGGTGCCGGTCCAGAACCACCCGTGCCGGTTGTTCCACGAAGTGACCGCGTTGGTCGCAGCCACTGCGGTGAGCAGCAGCCCGACGCCGAGCCCGACCGCGACCGCCAGGATGACCAGCCGGGTAACGGCCTCGCGCCCCCCGTTCACGGCCAGCCGCAGCCCAAGCCCGACTGTGCCAGACCCGTTCATGCCGGAACGGCTAGCGTCCCGTTCGAGCGTGCCAACCCCGCTCACAGTTTCGCCCCCGTAAGCGTGCTGATCGTGCTCGTGTCCCGCTCGATCGCGGTCGCCGCGCTCATGGCTTTACCCCGGTGAGCGTGCCGACAGTGCCGTCCCGCACGACGACCTCGCGGTCGGCGTACGCGGCGACCCGGGCGTCGTGGGTGACCAGGACGACCGTGGTCCCCTGCTCGCGGACCCCGCTCACCAGCAGGTTCATCACCAGCTCGCCGGACATCGAGTCCAGCGACCCGGTCGGCTCGTCGGCGAACAGCACTTCGGGCTCGGCGACCAGGCCGCGGGCGAGTGCGACGCGCTGCGCCTGCCCGCCGGACAGCTCACCGGACCGCCGGGACTCGAGCCCGTCCAGCTCGAGCGTGGGGAACCACGCGCGCGCCGCCGCCATCGCCGGCCCGCGCCGCATGCCGGACAGCAGCAACGGCAGCGCGACGTTCTCCTCGGCGGTGAGCTCGGGCACGAGCTGCCCGGACTGGAACACGAACCCGAACCGGTCCCGCCGCAGCGCACTGCGCTTGTCGTCGCTGAGCCGGTCGAGCCGCATCCCGTTGAAATGCACTTCCCCCGAGGAAGGCACCAGGATCCCGGCCAGGCAGTGCAGCAGCGTCGACTTCCCGGACCCGCTGGGCCCCATGACGGCGACGATCTCGCCCTTGGCGACGCCGAGCGACGCCCCGCGCAGCGCCGGCGTGCTGCCGAACGACAGCGACAGATCGACGGCCTCGATGAACTTCCCCGACGCGCCGTGCCCGTGTCGCGTGACACTGAGGTTCGCGGCGCTGTGCCCAGCGGCGTTGTGATCGGGAGTCATGACTGCCCCTGCACTGTCCGCGCGATCATGTCCAGCCGCGCCGCCGTGTGGTCGATCCATCGCAGGTCCGCCTCCAGGCGGTAGAGGGCGTGGTCGGCGAGCAGCACGTCGAGGGTGCCGCCCTGCCGCTTGAACTCGGTGAGCTCGCGCATCCGCTGCAGGTGCGCCGCCCGCTGGACGTCGAGGTAGTTGTCGGCGTGCTTGCCGAGCATGAGCGCGAGCACGACCTTGGCGAACAGTTCGCTCTGCAGCTCAGGCTCCGGCGGCGCGGGCTCGGCGAGCCACTTCTCCACGTCGGCGACGCCCTCGTCGGTGATGATGTACCGGCGCCGTTCCGGCCCGGCCCCTTGCTCGACGGGCCCGGCCACGGCCTTCCCGTCCCTGGCCAGCCGCGACAGCGTGGCATACACCTGGCTGTAGCGCAGCGGCCGCCCTTGCCCGAAGTAAGCGTCGTAGTCGCGCTTCAGGTCATACCCATGGCTGGGCCCGCGCTCAAGCAGCCCCAACAGCGTCAGCGGAACACTCATACCGAGAGACTACTTCACGAGTAGACTCTCGGGTAGTAGTTGACCTACTCTCCTGGAGAATAGTTGCCAGCGACGGCCCAGAATCCGCCCCGGCGCTGCAGGCTGCCGAGGGAGAGGCATGGTCGAGCCCCGCTGATGACGCTTCCCGCCATCCATATCGGATACGCCAAGGCGTCCCTCGCCATGGAGACCATCCACGGGTCACTCACGTAGCCCGGCGCCATCGTGCCGTAGTCGTGGAGATCACTCCTGGGGCGGTGCGACCTTCCGGTAGGTCAGGTAGAAGTCGATGGCGAAGTCCGCGCCGTCTTCGGCCTTCTCCCAGCGACCTGAGATCGTGTGGGCGTCGCCGCTGAACGTTCCCACGAAACGCTGCGGGAAGGGATCGCCATCACGCTGGAGAATCCATTCACTGCCGTCGATGCGCATCGAGTAGATACGGCAGACCCCGCGCTCGTCGCTGTACAGCTGGACAAAGTTCCCGTTGTCGGCATCACAACCGATGATCGAGATGCTGTCCGGAGCGCCGGGCACGTCGATGACGGTGCGCTGGACCAGGTGCGCTCGTGACGGATGCCACTGGAAGCTGGCCCGGCCCTGGCCAGGCCATGCCTGCCCATCCGGCCCTTTCGCTTCGACGGTCCACTCACCCACGAGGGGCTCCAGCGCCTGGAGCGCTCCTCCTGCGGTCGGTTGCTCCACGCTCTCGTCCTTCCGCTGAGGCCAATCGAACCGCGGCCGGCTCACTGTATGAACGACCAGCCGGCTGCTATCTCATCGGCTACGTCGTGGCGCATCTGGGCGATGCGGGTGCGGTGCCGGTGGTGGGCCGGGCGCGCCGTTCCATGGGTGGCTGAGAGGTCAGGCTCCTTCACCGGGCGCCGGGCCAGCGGCTATCAGGCGGCGGGCGACTCGGACGCCGGGTCCGAGCCGGCCCAGGTGAGCGACCAGGTCGTCGGCGGCGGTGTGGAGTGCCTCGTCGGTCATGGGGTCGAGCGCGTCGAGGATGAACAGCGCCGTGGTGGTGTCGTCGCTGAGCTGGGTGCGGCGGGCCTGGCGCCAGTTCCAGCGTCGGCAGGTCACGCCGGCGTCGTCGCACCACACCACCTCGCCAGGCTCAGGGTGCTCGGTCAGCGCGACGCCATCGGCCACGGTGTCGAAGGGCTCCGTGCCCAGGGCGCGCACCAGCCGCGGCGGGCCGGTGTAGCGGGTGAGGTCCTCCCCGCCGAGCGGGATCTGGTGCTGCACCGAGACCGCGTTGTAGAGATCGGTGAGCCGGTTCACCCGGGGCAGCCCAGACGCCGCCCGGCGCAGCAGCGCCTCCAGGCTGTTGCGGGTGCGCTTCGGCTTGGCCCCGAACGCCCGGTAAGCCTCGCGCCACGCCGCCACGTGCGGGAGCTGCTCCACCGGCTGGCCGCGGAGCGCCTCGGCGGCGGCTGCCTCCGCCGCCTGGAGCAGCGCGTCGCTCGCCTGGTCGCTCGGGCCCGGCACGATCCCATCGACGGCCAGCAGCATCGCGCGGTAGTCGGGCCGCAGCGCGAACACCGCCGCGTCGACCTGGCCGCCGGCGAGGAACTCCTGAAGCATGACCTCGTCAGGCATCGTCAGCCTCCGATCGTGATCCCGGGCCCATGCCCGGCTCGAGGACGGCCAGGGAGAACCTCGCCGGCTCATTTCGCGGATTGGCATAGGAGTGCGCCACGTCGCCGGGGAACGCGACCGCGTCGCCGGCCTCGAGGGTGACCGGCTGGCCGGCGACCTCGACCCTGATCGTGCCCTGCTGGACCTGGATGAGCTCCTCGGTGCCCGGCGTGTGGGCCTCGCTTCCGTGCTGGTCTCCGGGTCCCAGGGTCCAATCCCACAGTTCGGCCACATCCGGCGGCTCGGTGCCGGCCACCAGCACCCCGCGCCCGCCGGACTCACTGCTCCACAGCACAGCGCCGTCACCCTGGCGGGTGACCCTCACCGGCTTGGATCGGGGTGGCTCGACCAGCGCTGGGAGCCCGACGCCGAGCGCATCGCTGATCCTCAGCAGGGTCCCCACGCTTGGGTTCGCGGCGCCCTGCTCGACGTTGATCACCATCCGGCGGCTCACCCCGGCCGCCTCGGCCAGCTGATCGAGCGTCCAGCGCCGTGACTGCCGCTGCTGCCTGACCCGGGCGCCGATGGCCAGCGCCAGGGCAGCGGCACTCTCATCCATGAGTGCATGATACTGCACTCTGAGTGCACTTAGCGGTAGTGATGTACCGGTCAGCTGGCGGCATTTCGGCCGGCTCTGTTCACCACCCGATGAGTTCGCTGGCCGGGCAGCGTCTGTATCTGCAAACCGCAAGCTACCGGGCGCACCTCGGAGGAAGCCATGACCACCAGCGCACTGCCGCCCATCGTCAACGCCGGTACCTGGCAGCGCGAGCTCGATGCACTGCGCGCCCGGGAGAAGGCGGCAACCCGGGAACTCGACGCGATCGCCGCGCAGCGACGCCGAATGCCGATGGTCGAAATGCCCGACTACACCCTTGACGGTGCGGAGGGGCCGGTCCGGCTGGCGGACATCTTCGACGGCGGGTCACAACTGATCGTCTACAACCACATGTGGTTTCCCGGCGAGCAGTGGCAGTGCCCGGGCTGCACCGGGTTCACCACGCAGTTCACCAGGCTGGAGTTCCTGGACAGCTACGACGCCCGGTTCGTCATCGTCACCCAGGGCCCGATCGACGAGGCGCTGGCTTACAAGCGGCGCGTCGGGAACAAAATGACCTGGTATTCCACGGCGAACAGCCCATTCGGCACCGACGTTGGCGCGCCACCGGGCGGCGGGTTCGCGGTCAACGTGTTCCTGCGTGACGGCGACACCGTCTATCGCACCTGGCACACGAATGGCCGTGGCACCGAGCAGCTCAGTTACGCCTTCGCGCTGATCGATCTGCTGCCCTACGGGCGGCAGGAAGAGTGGCAGGACTCGCCGGAGGGCTGGCCGCAGTCGCCCACCTACAGCCGGTGGGCCGGCTCGCAGGACATCGCCGCGGCCTACGGCCCGAATGCGTGACCCCCAGAACCAGCTTGACCAGCGGTAACAGGAGCACAGTCGCGCCTGCGCGGGACTCCTTCCGATGACGGAGCAGATCGCCAGGGTGCAGTTCGAGATGCCCTGACCCGACGCTCTTTCCCCGCGCCGCGAAGCATCTGGCAGGATGTCGGTGGCTACCCGAGCGGCCTGGGGAGGAACCGGTGCCTGTTCGCTTTCAGTTGGTCATCGACTGTGCCGACCCGGACCTGCTGGCTCGGTTCTGGGCCGCCGCGCTGGGCTATGAGCTCGCGCCGGCTCCGGCTGGGTTCGCTACCTGGAACGACTTCTACCGCGAGCTGGGGGTGCCCGAGGAGGAGCTGGTCGACGGGGCGGACAGGATCAGCGACCCGGAGGGCCACGGGCCGAGTATCTGGTTCAATGTCGTCTCAGATGCCAAGGCGGTCAAGAACCGGCTGCACCTCGACATCCACGCCAGTGGCGAGCGGACGGACCCGATCGAGACTCGCAAGAAGCGAGTCGACGCGGAGGCCAGCCGGCTGGCCGGCCTGGGCGCCACTATCACTGGCGCATTGTCCGAGGAAGGGCTGGACCACTACGCGGTCGGGATGAAGGACCCGGAAGGCAACGAGTTCGATATCAACTGACCGCAGCAGCCGAGGCTCGAATCACATAAAGGTCGACCGGGGTTCGCGCCTTGGCGGCCGTGGGTCGTCGTAGAGCAGAGCAAGGGGTCGTAGCTTCGGCGGACTGGGCTGGGGGCCCAGGGCTTAACCGGTGGCTCGGCGAGCGGCGGCGGGTTACCGTCCGTCCATGGCCCAGACTCAAGGCACGTGCTCCGACCGGTTCAGCGGAGTGCGGGAGACGCTGGAGGAGTCGCTGGAGGCGCATGACGTCGGCGCCTCGGTGGCGGTGTACCTGGACGGCGAGCCGGTGGTCGACCTGTGGGGCGGGTACGCCGACGCGGCGCGCACCACGCCCTGGCAGCGCGACTCCATCCTCAACACCTGGTCCACAACTAAGACGATGACGGCGCTGTGCGCGCTGATCCTGGCCGACCGCGGCGAGCTCGACCTGACCGCACCGGTGGCCAGGTACTGGCCCGAGTTCGCCGCCGCGGGCAAGCAGGATGTCGAGGTCCGGCACCTGCTGTCGCACACGGCCGGGCTGCCGACCTGGGACGAGCCGATGACGGTCGCCGACCTGTACGACTGGCCGAAGGCGACGGCGCGGCTGGCCGCGCAGGCGCCGCGCTGGGAGCCGGGGACGCAGGCCGGCTACCACGCGGTGACCCAGGGCTACCTGGTCGGTGAGGTGGTCCGCCGGGTCACTGGCGTCAGCCTGGGCACGTTCTTCGCGCGCGAGGTGGCCGAGCCGCTGGGTGCGGATTTCCATATCGGGCTGCCCGCCGAACACGACGGCCGCGTGATCCCCGTCATCCCGCCGCCCCCGCCGTCGGCCGCGGACCAGGAGCCGACGGCGCCTGGCGGCGGGCAGGGCGAGACCGAGGCCGCCCCGCGTGGACGCGGCAACCCGCCGATTGACCCCGCGGACGCCAACACCGTGGCCTGGCGGCGGGCCGAGATCCCGGCCGCCGGCGGGCACGGCAACGCCCGCTCGGTCGGCGCCGTGCAGTCGGTGCTAGCATGCGGCGGGACGGCGCACGGCGTCCGGCTGCTGTCCCCGGAGGGCTGCGAGCGCGCCCTGGCGGAGCAGTATCGCGGGCCGGACGGCATCCTCGGCGTGCCAATGCGCTACGGCAACGGTTACGGCCTGCACAGCGGCTGGCTGCCCAACCCGCGGACCTGCTTCTGGGGCGGCTGGGGCGGCTCGATGGTCATCGTCGACCTGGACGCCAGGATGACCGTGTCCTACGTGATGAACCAGATGCTCGACCAGGGCGGCACGGGCGACGGCCGAGCATTCGGCATCGTGGTGGCCGCCTACGACGGCCTGTCCGGATAGCCGCCAGGCCACGAGACCGCCGAAACGTCAAAACAGCCGATGACAACGCCAGCGTTCTCGCGACCTGGCATGTCAGGTCCCAGCGACGGCGATGGTCTAGCGGCCGTCGACCGACCTGGCTTGAGCCTCTCAGCCCGGAGTCCAGCACAGGGTGCCTGGCAGGCTCCTAGAAGTACTGGAGGAGCCAGTCGTGGATCTCGCCGATTCGGCCGATCATGGTCAGATGGCCGTCGCGGTCGCTGATATCAGCCTCCGCACCAGGGACGTTGGCGGCCAGCCACTGGCCGTGCTGCACGGGAACCATCCGATCCTGGCGGCCATGCCAGATCTTGACGGGCACCCGGATGTCGCGGAGATCGAACCCCCAGCTAGTCAGGTGCGCCGCTCCGTCATCCCACCAGCCCTGGTCCCCCGGGGAGACGGCGACCTTGTGGGTCTCGGTGAGCCATCGGGCCAGGTCCCCGGTCAGGGCCTCGGCGTCCACGGGCGAGAGGAGGCTCTCCAGTTGCTCGGCGAATTGCTCCGGCGTGGCCGCGAGAATCTCCTCCCTGCCCTCACGCAGATCGCGGCGTTCTGCCTCCGGGTCAGAGAAGAACAACTTAGTGCCCTCAACGTTGAGCTCGCCCATCTCGGCGAAGTAGTCGAAGCCCTCGATACCGTAGGGCGCAAGCGACGCCACCGCCCCGACAGCGACCGCCAGGTCGGGCAGCAAGGCCGCGCACCCCAAGGCGTACGGGCCGCCCCCGGATTTGCCCCAGATGCCAAGCCGGTCGTGCCCGAGCGCCTCGGCGATGGCCCGGACATCCTGTGCTCCCGACGCCACGGTGTGACCGGGGTACGCGGTCGAGCCGCCGTAGCCAGGGCGGTCATAGCCGATCAGCCGGATGCCCTTCTGCTCGGCATCGGCGATCCATCCGCCGTACAGGAGCCGTGACATCGGCTCGCCAGTGTGGACGAGGATCGGCTTTCCATCAGGTTCACCGGCCAACTCCACGCACAGTTCACGCCCACTGCCGGCCGATATGGTCCTGGTCTCGACCCCGTTGGACACGGATAGCCCCTCCTGCTTAGCCCCTCATGCCGCCGAATCGGACTAGGAGCGGCGGCATCGTATCGGCATGCCATCGGCCAACGCACCGGATTATTCGGCTGCCATCCACCATCGATGCCCGCTTGCCGGCACAGTCCGCATATCAGAGTTCCTGGCGGCCGTCCAGGCGCCTCAGTCCCCCTGGCAGGTCGAGCAACGACGCTGCCGGTGCCGGTGACTGAGCCCCGGCCGGAAGCTAGTGCTTTGCGGCAGCTTGGGCCGTGGAGCCCCGGACGACCAGCTCGGGCTCGAAGAGCAGTTCCGCCGACGCGACGGTGCTGCCCTCGACCTGCTGGGCCAGCGTGCTCACCACTGCCCGGCCCATCGCGTCGATGGGCTGGCGCACGGTGGTCAGTGGGGGGTCGGTGCAGGTCATCAGGGCCGAGTCGTCGTACCCCACCACGGAGACATTGCCGGGCACGGACATGCCCAGGCGGCGCACTGCCCGTATGGCGCCCAGTGCAAGCGGGTCGTTGCCGCACACGATGCCGGTGATGCCGGCCTGCACCAGGCGGGCCGCGGCCGCGTGGCCGGCCTCCACGGAGAACATGGTGTGCACGACCGCATCGGCGGTGTCGATGCCCGCCCGCTGCGCCAGGGACGTGAAGGCGGCCAGCTTCCGCCGGGACGGCATGTGGTCGTCCGGCCCGATCACCAGCCCGACCCGGCGGTGGCCCAGCGAGAGCAGGTGGCCGAGGGCCTGCTCGACGGCGGCGGCGTCATCCACGCAGACCCGCGGGTAGTCAAGGTCCTCCGCTGCCGCGTTGACGAGCACGGCGGGCACGCCCCGCTCCAGCAGCAGCTTGTAGTGATCATGCGGCGAATCGGCCTCGGCGAAGTTGCCCCCGGCGAACACCATCCCGGCTACGTGCTGGTCGAGCAGCATCCGGACGTAACTGTCCTCAGACAGGCCACCGGCCCCGCGCACGCAGAGCACGGGGGTGAACCCCCGCTGGGCGAGGCCGCCGGCGACCACCTCGGCGAGGGCGGGGAAGATCGGGTTCTGCAGCTCGGGCAGGACGAGCCCGACCAGCCGGGCGCGCTCGCCGCGCAGCTGGGTGGGCCGCTCGTAGCCGAGCACGTCCAGCGCGGTTAGCACGGTGTCCCGGGTTGTCTGGGAGACGCCCGGCTTCCCGTTCAGCACCCTGCTGACCGTCGCCTCGCTGACCCCGACCTTCTTCGCCACATCCGCAAGCCGCCGTGTCATGACGTAATTATACGGCGGTTGCCGCAAGTATTTGCAAGAGCTTGCGGTATTTAGTAAGAGCTTTTCTGCTCGATATCCGATCGCCTGCTCTGCACCAGGGCGTCCCCGACTCGGACCGCACTTCGGGCCTGAGACCCAGCCACTTCCCGCAGGTCAGGGCGAACCACGGCGTTACCACCTGCGGTCTAGGCCTGTCCATGTCGTGCGTTGTGAAGTCGTTATCATTTAAAAAATCGTTCAAGTCTTGCTAGTAAATGGAAGGACATATACCGTCTGCGGTACCTGGTGACGGAGCTCACATCACCCCCTGTTCACTCGCCGCTCCACCCGACATCGAGGTCGTCATGAAGAGATTTCGCACCACGAACAGACAGCTCTACCGGCGGCCCGGCCACCGGACGATCGCCGGGGTCGCCGCCCTGGCGGCTCTGGGCCTCACGGCCGCCGCGTGCTCAAGCAGCGGCTCCACCGGCGCCTCGGGCGATGGCCACGTGACCATCAGCGTCAACTGCGAACCGCCGGCCACCGCGACGGCTCAGCGCAAGGAGTGGACCGAGGACGTCGCCACCTTTGAGAAGGCCAACCCCAACATCACCATCAAGAGCGTCAGCTACACCGGCCAGTGTGAGGTCCCGGCCCAGTTCACCGCCACGCTCAAGGCCGGCACCGAGACCAACCTCTTCTACGCCTACTTCACCGACCTCAACCAGGTCCTCGACGCTGGCCAGGCCGCCGACATCACCTCCTACGTGAACACCAAGACGGTCCCGACGCTGGCCGACATCGTCCCGACGGCGATGGCCGCGGAAACCGCGGGCAAGACGCTCTACGGCCTGCCGACGTCCAACTACACGCAGGGCCTGGTCATCAACCGGAAGCTGTTCACGCAGGCCGGGCTCGACCCCAACACCCCCCCGACCACCTGGGCCGACGTGGAGAAGGACGCCAAGGCGATCGCCGCCCTCGGCCACGGCATCTACGGCTACGGCGACTACAGTGCGAGTCCTGTCGGCGGCTGGCACTTCACCTCCGAGGTGGACGCGATGGGCGGCCAGATCGTGGGCGCCAACGGCCAGGCGGCCTTCAACAGCTCGGCCAACGCACCGCAGGCCACGGCGATCCTGCAGGCCCTGCATCAGATGCGGTTCGTCGATCACAGCATGAGCCCGACTCAGCAGCTCGCCTGGGGCACCCTGCAGCAGCAGATCGCCGCCAACAAGCTCGGGATGTACATCGCGGCGCCGGACGACATCTACAACACCATCGTCCCGGTCGACCACGGCAACGTGAACGACTACGGCATGGGCCCACTGCCCAGCACCAGCGGCACCCCCGCGGGCTCGCTGTCGGGTGGCAACGGCTACATGTTCGCGAAGAGCGACACGCCGGCCCAGATCCGGGCCGGCATCAAGTGGCTCAACTTCGAGTCGCTGACGCCTGGCCTGGGGCAGTTCAACTACGCGCGGCAGAAGGCCGACGGATTCCCGGTCGGCTTCCCCGAGCCGCAGCTGTTTACCGGCGCCACCCAGCAGAAGAACCAAAAGCTGCTGGAGGCCAGCGCGACGATCCACACCTCCTACTACTCGACGTTCGCCGCCGCGCACGAGAAGGGGATGGGTGAGCCGCCCGACGCCCAGGCGCTGTACGCGGCGTTGAACACGCCGATGCTCGACGCGCTCACCGAACCCAACCCGGATTACAGCAAGCTGCTCTCAACGGCAGCGGGCAACGTCAACACCCTCCTGGCCAACAGCGGCGGGTGAGTGGCTGCCGCGGGGGCCGGGCTCCCGGCTCCCGCGGCGAGTCCCGCCGCCGGCGCGCCTGATGGCGCGTCGCCGCGGCCCCTCGCCCCCCAGCGGAGTCATCGCGCCTTTGCTGGCTGGCCCCGTCCCAGGAGAATCCGGAGAATCGATGACGGACACCGCGGTCCCGCTCCGCAAGGCCCAGGGCAGCCCTGGCCGGGTCGTGCGGCCGGTCGCACGCAGCAGGCGGAGCCAGCAGCTGCGGCGCAACCTTTCCGCGCACGGGTTCCTCATCGGTGCGGTGCTGTGCTTCGCACTCTTCTCCTGGTACCCGATGGTGCGCGAGATCATCATGAGCTTCCAGAAGACCCACCTGGGCGTGACCACCTGGGCCGGCTGGGCGAACTACATCCGGATCTTCCACGACCCGGAGTTCCGGACCGCTTGGGAAAACACGCTGGAGTTCACCGGGCTCGCACTGGTCTTCGGTTACGCGGTGCCGTTCTTCACCGCGATCCTGCTCAACGAGCTGCGGCACGCCAAGGGCTATCTCCGGGTCCTGGTCTACCTGCCGGTGATGCTGCCGCCGGCCTCGGCGCTGCTGCTCTTCGCCTACTTCTACGACCCATCCTCCGGGTTGTTCAACCGCATCCTGCAGCTCCTGCACCTGCCGACCTCGCAGTGGGTGCAGTCGCCAGGCACCAGCATTCCGACCACCGCGATGATCTCGGTGGTGATCGCGGCCACCTGGATAAACATGGGCGCTGCGACACTGATCTACCTCGCCGCGCTGCAGAACATCCCCGGCGAACTGTACGAGGCCGCGGAACTCGATGGCGCCGGGCTGTTCCGCCGGATCTGGCATGTCACGGTGCCGCAGACCAGGCTGATCCTCTCGATGCTGCTGTTGCTGCAGATCGTCGCCACCATGCAGATGTTCATCGAGGCATTCATCCTGACCGGGGGGCCAGGAGTGAACGACAACACGCTGT
>DASXIN010000160.1:0-16560 GCA_036497945.1 Streptosporangiaceae bacterium
ATGCTGCCGGGGTCGGTGCGGCTCAGCCGCAGCCAGGCTTCCTGGACGGCGTCGTCGGCCTCGCTGGCCGAGCCCAGCGTCTGGTAGGCGACCGCCCGCAGCCGGGCCCGGTGAGCCTCGAACCGTTCCGCGACCACATCAGGTTCGTCCATCGGTCACATTCTCTTGTCGTTGCCGGTCATAGGAGTGACCGTCCAGACCCGGCCGATGTGACAAGGAGCCGGGCCGAACTCACCCCTCTATTGAGGGCTAATTAGCGTAAGGAGAGGTCATGGCCTCGCCCGTCCTTGTCACTGGCGGCACTGGCCGGCTCGGGCAGCTTGTCGTCGCGCGGCTACAGGACAGCGGTTGCGATGTCCGCGTGCTCGCCCGGCACGACCGGCCCACCCCGCAGGGTGTCACGTTCTTCACCGCAGACCTGCGGACCGGCCAGGGCATCGAGCCGGCCGTGACCGGGGCGGCCGCCATCATCCACTGCGCGACCAGCACGAGGGGCGACGCCGAGGCGACCCGCAACCTGGTGGCCGCCGCGTCCCGGACGGTGCCTGCCCACCTGGTGTACGTGTCGATCGTCGGTATCGACCACCTCGCCTCCTGGGGATACCCGAAGACGAAGCTCCAGGCCGAGCAGATCGTGGCCACCTCCGGTCTGCCCTGGACGATCCTGCGAGTCACGCAGTTCTATGACTACTGCCTGGCCAATGCGCGGAAGCTGAGCCGGTTCCCCGTGGCGCCGGTGCCAGCAGGCTTCACCATCCAGCCGGTTGATCCCCGCGACGTGGCGGGCCGGCTCGTCGAACTGGCGCTGGGCAAGCCCGTCGGCCGGGCGCCGGACATGGCCGGACCACAGGTGAGCAACTGGACTGACCTGCTCCGTGGGTACCTGAAGGCCAGCCATCGCCGCCGATGGGTGCTGCCGGTCCGGATACCGGGCACCCGGGCAGTCCGCAACGGCGCTCTGTTGCCGCCGCCGGGACACACCGGCGGCACCCGGACCTGGGATCAGTTCCTCACCGCCCAACTGCGCCAGCAAGCCACCTAGCCCGGCCCGCAGCCCGGCGCGACAGCGAAGGTCAGCTGGCCGGCAGTCACAGGCCGACGGTGTGCAGCAGCGTCCGGACCCCCACCATCAGCAGGCCCACGCCCATCCCGACCAGGACGTTCCGTGGGATGCGGCGCAGCTCGCGGCGCCGGGCGGCCCGGCGCAATTCACGGCGCCGGGCGCGTGCCTCCGGGCCGGGCGGCAGTGCGTGCGCGGGCATGCCCCTGGATATATCAGCTCAGGCGCTGGCCTGGTAGCGGGCGACGGCGTCCTCGTCCCATTGCAGGCCGTTGCCGGGCACGTCGGGCAGGTGCAGCAGGCCGTCCCGCACCTCGAACGGGCGGGCCAGCACCGGGTGCGCCCAGTCCTGCCACTCCAGCCAGTGCCGGGTCGGGGTCACCCCGAGCAGGTGGCCGGACACCTCCGGGTACAGGTGCGAGGATATCGGCAGGCCGGACGTGTCGGCGATGGCGGCGGCCTGCAGCCAGCCGGTGACCCCGCCGATCCGCATCAGGTCCGGCATGACCAGGTCGCAGGCGCCCGCCTGGATGGCGGCCAGCATGGCCCGCGGGCCGTAGAAGTTCTCGCCCAGCATGATCGGGGTGTCGATGTCCCGGGCCAGTTGCGCGTGCCCGGCCAGGTCGTCGTAGCGCAGCGGCTCCTCGATCCAGGCCAGGCCCTCGCCGTCCAGCGCCCGGCAGCGCCGCGCCGCGTCGGTCAGGTCGAGGCCCTGGTTGTAGTCGGCGACCAGGGTGACGCCGTCGCCGACCGCGGCCCGGACCTGGCGGACCGCGGCCAGGTCGGCGGCCGGGCTGGCCCGGCCGACCCGGACCTTGAGCGCGGTGAACCCGCCTTCGGCCAGCAGTTCCAGCGCCTCGTCCCCGGCCGCGGCCGGCTCGATCAGGCCGAGCCCGTTGCTGTTGTACGCGGGGACCGGCGCACCGGTGCCGCCGAGCAGCCGGGCCAGTGGCAGCCCGGCCGACTGGGCCAGCGCGTCCCACAGCGCGATGTCCAGCCCGGCCACCGCGGCCAGGGCCAGCCCCTGGTAGCCGGCCAGGCTGAACCAGCCGCGCGCGGCGCGGTACGCGGTGGCCGGGGCGGCCGGGTGCCCGCGCAGCCCGTCGCCCAGCCGGGCCACCATGACCGCGGTCGCGGCCGCCGCCGTGTCCAGGTACGGCGCCAGGTAGCTGCGGCCGGTGATGCCCTGCTCGGTGCGCACGTCGATGAGCAGCAGCGGCCAGCGCGGGAAGTCGCCGACCCGGGTGGCCAACGGCCGCCGCAGCGGCACCACCACCTGCCGCACCGCCACGTCGCGGACAACCAGGGCATCGCTCACTCAGCCAGCATGTCACCCGGGGCGGTCACGGCCTCCGCTCAGTGCGCCGTGCATTGCACGCTGCCCAGCGAGGCGGGCGCGGCCCCGGAGCCGAGCAGGCCGAACGTCGTGGAGCCACCCGCCGCCAGCGACCCGTCGTAGCTGGCGTTGGTCACGCTGACCGCGGCCCCGGACTGGGTCGCGGGGGCGCTCCAGATCTGGGTGATGGTCTGGCTACCCGGCCAGGAGAAGCCGACGTTCCAGCCGGAGGTGGCTGCGGCGCCCGGGTTGGTCACGGTAAAGCCGAGCTGGAACCCGCCGCTCCACGAGTTGACCACCGACCAGCTCACCTGGCAGCTGCCCGGCGCCGCCGTGCCGGTCGCGGTGGGCGTCGCGGTCGGGGTGGCCGTCGGGGTGGCTGTCTGCGTCGGCGTCGAGGTCGCCGTGGTCGGGGTCGCCGTCGGGGTGGCCGAGTGCGTCGGGGTGGGCGTGGGCGCGGCGCCGCTGCCGTTGGTCAGCACCACCACCGACTCCGCGGGCACCGCGACCGAACTGCCGGAGAAGCTGGTCTGCGTCACGGTCGGATTGGCCGCCGAGTAGCTGTACTCGGTCTCGGCCGAGCTGCTCAGGCCCAGGCTGGACGGGCTGACCGAGTACCCGTTGGCCGGGTCGGCGTTGACCAGCATGACCGCGTACGAGCCGCCGGGCAGGTCGGAGTAGTAGCCGAAGATGTTCGGCGTGGCCACGGCCAGCGTGCCGACCTTGGCCCCCTTGACGGCCAGCTTCGAGGCCAGCTGGTAGCCGTAGTACGGCGGCTCCGGGGTGTCCACGGCCGGCTCACCGCCGGTGGCCGAGGACAGCATGCCGAAATCCGCGGTGGACGTGCCGTAGTTGTGCACGTCCCACCAGTCCACGCTCTGCGCCCCGAAGGACAGCCACTCCATCGCGTTGGCCGCGGCGAACAGCGCGCCGACCGGCTCCTCGTTCCACTCGTTCGCGGTCTGCGACATGTTCGTCTCGCCGACCACGAAGTAGGCGCTCGGGTCGTAAGCGGACAGCGCCGCCTTGACCTCGGCCGCCGCAGGCGGGATGTTGTCGATCAGCTCCATGATCGACTGGACGCTCTCCGACGGCGTGCCGTTGATCGGGTACCAGTGCACGTCGGCGCAGTTGATGTCGGCCGCGTCGGCCTGCAGGATGGTCGCGTTCCAGTCCTGGTAGTCGGTCACCCCGGAGCCGGGCGCCAGGTTGCCGTCCATCCCGTAGTCGTAACAGAGCTGCGCGTTCGGGTTAGCCGCCTTCATCGCCTGCATGTAGGCCAGGCTGTTGCTGGCGTAGGACGCGGCGGTGTGCGGGTTGGCGTGGTTGTCGATCTCCCACGAGCCGTACTCCTCGTTGCCGATCTCCCACAGCGCGACGCCCTGCCCCGCGGTGGCCGACTGCGTCACCCACGCGGCGGCGTCGGCCGGGGTGTCCGAGCCGTAGTTGACCGTGACGAACTTCTGCCCGCCGGAGATCGTGTCCACCTGGCTGGAGTACTGGGCGAAGTCCACCGGGTCGGCGGTGCCCTGGTACGTGTTGGACTGCCACAGGTACCCGTCCGCATACGAGCCGCCCGGGTAGCGGATCAGCCCGGTGCCCGCGGCGGACAGGTCGCTGGCCACCGCCGGGTCGGGGAAGTTCGAATCCCAGGACGCGGTGTTCACGCCCAGCGGGTCCAGCGGACCGGACAGCGTGGCGCTGCCCGACCCCTGGGTCGGCCCGGCGCAGCTCACCGTGGGCGCCGGGTTGGCCGTGCCGGTGTAGTCGCCGTCAAAGCCCCAGGTGGTGCTCTGCCCGGGGGTCAGCACGGCGTTGTAGGTCCCGCCCGGGGTCGCGGTCAGCGTCGCGCCGTTCTGCGTGACGTTGGCGCTGTAGGCCGATCCGGCCACCAGCGTCTGGCCCGCGCTGAACGTCAGCGTGATGGTCCAGGTGCTGATGGTGTACCCGGAATTGTTGGTCACGGTGACCGTCGCGCCGAAGTCAGGCGGGCTGTTGGACGGGGTCTGCCAGCCGACGGCGTACCCGGCCGCGCAGGCGGCGCCGGTGTCGGCCGGCGCCTGGGTGGCGCCGACGGTGACCGCGACGGTCGCGGCCGCGGCGGTCAGCATGACGGCCAGCGCGGCGCTGCCCCGGCGCCTGGAGAGTATTCGCATGGTCGGCTCCCTGGAAATGGGGCCCGGCGGCTACCGGACGATCGCCTCGACGATGACGGTGCGGCCCGGCGCGGCGGCCGGCACCAGGGTGCCCTCGATCGGCACTCCGTCCACGCAGACCAGGCTGACCCGGCCGGTCAGGCCGGCTGGCTTGCGCACGCTGATCTCGTAGGTGGCGCCGCGGAAGCGCCGGGTGGCGGTGAACCCGGGCCAGTCGGCGGGCAGCACCGGGTCGATGCGCAGCCCGCCCAGTTCGGCCCGGATACCCAGGATCCACTGGCTGATCGCGACCAGGTTCCACGCGGCCGTCCCGGTCAGCCAGGAGTTCTTGGCCTCGCCGGGGGTGGCCGCCTCCTTCCCGGCGATCATCTGCGCGTACACGTACGGCTCGCAGCGGTGCAGGTCGCTGAGGGCCTCGCGGGCGGACGGGTTGATCCGCTGGTAGTAGCCGAACGCCGCGTCGCCCCGGCCGATCATCGCCTCGGCGATCATCACCCACGGGTTGGTGTGGCAGAAGACCCCGGCGTTCTCCTTGTAGCCGGGCGGGTAGGAGGAGATCTCGCCCAGCTCCACGTGGTACCGGCGGTACGCCGGGTGCACCAGCACGATGCCGTGCTCGGTGGCCAGCCGCTCCCGCACGCTGTCCAGCGCCCGGGTGGCGATGCCGTTCTCCACCCCCACCCCGGCCAGCACGCAGATGCCCTGCGGCTCGACGAAGATCTGCCCCTCGTCGTTCTCGCTGGACCCGACCACGTTGCCGAAGTAGTCATAGGCGCGGCGGAACCAGGCGCCGTCCCAGCCGTGCTCGACCACCGCGGCGGCCATCTTGTCCGCCGCGGCCCGGTAGCCGGCCGCGTTCGCGGCCAAGCCGCGCAGCTCGGCCAGGCCGGCCAGTTCCCGGGCGGCCAGGATGAACAGCCCGGCGATGAACACCGACTCGGCGCTGCCGTCGGCCCGGTTGGCCGTGGTCTGGAAGGACTCCCCTGGCGTGTCGGAGAAGCAGTTCAGGTTCAGGCAGTCGTTCCAGTCGGCCCGCCCGATGAGCGGCAGCGAGTGCGGCCCGAGCCGGTCCAGCGTGTACTGCGCGGCCCGGGCCAGGTGCTCATACAGCGGCGTGGCGCTGCCCGGCTCGTTGTCGTACGGCACCGGCTCGTCCAGGATGGCCGCGTCCCCGGTCTCCTTGACATACGCGGCCGCCGCCAGTACCAGCCACAGCGGGTCGTCGTTGAACCCGGACCCGATGTCGTTGTTGCCCCGCTTGGTCAGCGGCTGGAACTGGTGATACGCCCCGCCGGTGGGCAGTTGCGTGCTGGCCAGGTCGAGCAGCCGGGCCCGGGCCCGGGCCGGCGCCATCTGCACAAAGCCGAGCAGGTCCTGGTTGGAGTCGCGGAACCCCATGCCCCGGTCCACGCCGGATTCGAACAGCGACACCGACCGGCTCATCAGGAACGTGACCAGGCACTGGTACGGGTTCCAGATGTTCACCATCCGGTTGGTGTCCGCGTCCGGGGTGTCCACCCGCAGGGTGGCCAGCAGCGACGCCCACGACTCGCACAACTGAGTGAACCCGTCCGCGACGGTGGCCGGCCGCAGCCACCGGCTGAGCACCTGCTGCGCCTGCTTTTTACACACAACGCCGGTGCCGGGCGGGTCGAACTTGGCCTCTGGCGGGTTCTCCTGGTAACCCAGTACGAAGATCACTTCCCGGGTCTCACCCGGGGCCAGGGCGAGCCGGACGTGATGGCTGCCGACCGGCGCCCAGCCGTGCGCGATCGAGCCGGCTGATTCGCCCCGCTCCACCGCGGCCGGCCGGTCCCAGCCGCGGTACGCGCCGAGGAACTCCTCCCGCTGGGTGTCGAACCCGGCCAGCGGTTCGGAACAGGCGAAGTAGGCGATGTGATTGCGCCGTTCCCGGTATTCGGTGGTGTGGTAAATGACGCCGTCGGCCTCCTCCACCTCCACCTCGCCGGTCGAGAAGTTGCGCTGAAAATTCGTCGCGTCGTCCTGCGCATTCCACAGGCAGAACTCGACCGCCGAGAACACCGACAGCCGGGCCGGCCGGTCCCGTTCGTTGCGGATCCGCAGCCGCCAGACTTCGAGCGTCTCGCCGATCGGCACGAAGTACAGGGTCTGCGCGCGAATGCCGAGATAGGCCGAGGAGATCTGGGTGTAGGAAAGGCCGTGCCGGCACTCGTAGCCGTCGAGTTTTCGCTGGGTAGGCTGCCACGACGGGGACCAGTACTCGCCGCTGGCATTGTCCCGGAGATAGATATAACGGCCGCCGGTGTCAGCCGGGACGTTGTTGTAGCGGTAGCGGGTGATTCGGCGTAACCGGGCGTCCCGATAACACGAGTAGCCGCCCGCCGTGTTCGAGATGATGCCGAAGAACGCTTCCGTACCCAGGTAATTGATCCAGGGCAGCGGGGTATCCGGGCGGGTGATGACGTATTCACGGCGGTCGTCGTCGAAGTGTCCGTAGCGCACTGGCATTTTCCTTGGTCCTGGCCCGGTGGGCAGGTCGGCGAGCGGAGACCCCAAATGTCGCAGCGCCAGGCGGCCCGATGCAATGGCCGGTGATCGCGGCCGGCCGGCGGCGGCCGGCCGGAGCCCGGACGGGTGGCTGTCGAAGCGCTTTCCCTGCAGCTCAGCGTGGGCCTGACGACGCGGTCCGAGCCCACCCGGGGGGTCCGCCGGGCAGTGCGCCGCGCGGGGCCGGGCGTGTAATTTACACAGCGGAGAGAGGCGGAACATGAGCATTCTGGGTACCCGGGTCCTGCGCACTGAGGATCCCGGCTTCCTGACCTTGGGCGCGGTCTACACCGACGACGTGAAGGATCCGCAACTGGCCGGGGCCTGTCATGTGTTCTTTGTCCGGTCGCCCATCGCGTATGCCCGGATCCGCGCCGTCGACGTGACCGCCGCGCTCGAGGCGCCCGGCGTGCTCGCCGCGTTCACCGGGGCTGACCTGGCCGACCTGCCGCTGCAGGGCGCGCCGATCCCAGGCCTGATCAACGACAAGATGGGCCAGCCGGCGCTGGCCCGCGACGTGGTGCGCTTCGTCGGCGAGCAGGTGGCCGTGGTGGTCACTGAGACCCGGGCCCAGGGCGAGGACGCCGCCGAACTGGTCGACGTGGACTACGACCCACTGCCGCCGATGCTGGACCCAGCCCAGGTCGCGGACAGCCAGGTGCTGTTGTTCCCCGAGGCGGGCAGCAACATCGCCGCGTCGTTCGGCGACGCCGCCGCGCTCGACCCCGGCCTGTTCGACGGCTGCGAGGCGGTGGTCAGCGCCGACATCGTCAACCAGCGGATCGCGCCTGCCCCGATGGAGACCCGGGCGGCCGCCGCGGTGTGGGGCCCCGATGGCCGGCTGACCGCGTGGATACCGAACCAGGGCGCGCAGAACACCCGGGGCGCGCTGGCCGCGCTGCTCGGCATCGAACAGGCCGCGGTGCGGATCATCACCCCCGACGTGGGCGGCGCGTTCGGCGCCAAGTTCGGCGCGGACCCGGAGCACGCGGTGGTCTGCTGGGTCGCCCGCCAGCTGGGCCGGCCGGCCCGCTGGGCGGAGAGCCGCACCGAGAACCTGGTCGCGATGGTGCACGGCCGGGGGCAGCAGCAGCGGATTACCATCGGCGGCGCGCGGGACGGCACCGTCACCGCGTACCGGCTGGAGATCCTGCAGGACGCCGGGGCCTACCCGCGGTTCGGCGCGTTCCTGCCCATGATGACCCGGATGATGACGCCCGGCCCGTACGCCATCGACCGGGCCGAGGCGGTGGCCCGGTCGGTGGTCACCACCACCACACCGGTCGGCGCCTACCGTGGGGCCGGGCGGCCGGAGGCCACCGCCGCCCTGGAACGGGCCATGGACCTGTTCGCGGCCGAGATCGGCCTGGACCCGGCCGACGTGCGCCGGAAAAACCTGCTGCCCAAGTTCACCGAGCCGCACGAAACGGCGTTCGGTGCGCTGTATGACAGCGGTGACTACGCGGCCGCGCTGGACCGGGCGCTGGCCGCCGCCGGGTATGCCGAGCTGCGCGCCGAGCAGGACCGGCGCCGCGCGGCCGGTGATATCCGGCAGCTCGGCATCGGCCTGGCCTGTTACGTGGAAATCACCGGGCCGGGCGCGGAGGCGGGCGGGCCGCGGGAGAACGCCCAGATCGAGGTGCACGCCGACGGCACCGCGACGATCCTGACCGGGACCTCGCCGCACGGGCAGGGGCACGCCACGGTGTGGGCCATGCTGGCCAGCGACGAGCTCGGCATCGACGTGGACAAGATCACCGTCAAGTGGGGCGACACCGACCTGGTCCCGGAGGGCGGCGGCACCGGCGGCTCGCGCAGCCTGCAGCAGGGCGGCGCGGCGGTGCAGCAGGCGGCCCGGGAGCTGCTCGACGTGGCCCGGCAGCGGGCCGCCAGCGAGCTGGAAGCCAACCCGGCCGACCTGGTCTTCGACACCAGCCGCAGCGCGTTCGCGGTGGCCGGTGACCCGGACGCGGCGGTCCCGCTGACCACGCTGGCCGCAGCCGAGCCGCTGCTGGTGCGCGCCGTGTTCCGGGCGCCCGGTCCGACGTTCCCGTTCGGCGCGCACCTGGCCGTGGCCGAGGTGGACACCGAGACGGGCAAGGCGGTGCTGCGCCGGATGGTCACCGTGGATGACGCGGGCACGGTGATCAACCCACTGCTGGCCGAGGGCCAGCGGCACGGCGGGATCGCCCAGGGCGCGGCCCAGGCGCTGTTCGAGGAGGTCCGCTACGACGCCGAGGGCAACCCGCTGACCGCCACGTTCGCCGACTACTCGTTCCCCTCGGCCGCCGAGCTGCCCAGCTTCGAGCTGGCCGAGATGGCCACCCCGACCAGCTACAACCCGCTCGGCGCCAAGGGCATCGGGGAGGCTGGCACGATCGGCGCGACCCCGGCCGTGCAGAACGCCATCGTGGACGCGCTGAGCCACCTCGGAGTGCGGCACATCGACATGCCGGCCTCGCCGCTGCGGGTGTGGCAGGCTATCCGCGCGGCGGCCGGGGACTGAACGGCGGCCCGGACCGGGCCGTCAGCGCTCGGCCGTTTTGCTGCCGCCCAGCGCGGCGCCCACCTGGTCGGCCAGTGCGATGGCCACCAGCAGCTGCTCCCGGGTGGGCCGGCTGCCGGGCACCGGCATGATCAGGAACCGGCCCTGGAGCAGGCCGCCGCTCTCCACCAGCAGCTCGGTCTCGGTGTCCGGCGGCAGCCCGGCGGACACCGCGTCCCTGACCTGCTCCCCGGTCGTTACCTGGCCGTCATGCCGCAGCCTAGCCGGGTGGCCGATCCCGGCCACGCCGTACTGCCAGCGGCAGGACAGCAGCGACAGCACCCTGGTGAGCTGGCTGGACACCTCCTGGATGAGCTCCGACGGCCCTTCCCCAGCGGCGACCGCCGCGGCGGTGGTGCTGATCCCGTCCAGGTAGCCGGCCCGCCGGCTGGCCGCCGCGTGCTGCCGCCGGCCCCAGACCGCCAGCTCGGTGACGGCCACGCCGATGACCAGCAGCAGCACAGTCGTCTCGATGTCGGTCTGCCGGTTGATGCTGAACCGCTCATAGGGCCGGGTCAGGAAGAAATCGAACCACACCGCGGCGGACAGCGCGGCCAGGTATCCGGCCAGCCGGTTCCCGGCCGCCGCCACCGCCACCACCACGAGCAACATGGCCAGAGCGGCGTCGGTGTTCGGGAAGTGGGCGCGGAACGGCGTCAGGACCGCGGCCAGGGCCAGCGGGCCAAGCAGCCCGGCGGCGACCGCGAGATGATCACGGCTGAGCCGTTCTCGCTGCACATCCTCGTGATAACACTGGGGCGGCGGACGGCACCAGAGGCCGGCCGCCAACCCTAACGGGATCCATACGGCCCAGGGAGAAAGCAGATGACGGACCAGCCGCTGCGCGCGATCGACTTCCACGTGCATCTGCCCACCCCGGACTGGCTGGACGAGAGCATGGCCGGCTATGTCGAGGCGGCCGAGGCCTACTTCCGGTCCCCGGTGCAGCGGCTGTCCCTGGCCGAACTGGCCGCCCGCTACCAGGCGCTGAGCATCATGGCGGTGCTGCTGGCCTGGGACGCCGAGACGGCCACCGGGCGGCCGCGGGTGCCGAACGAGACGGTGGCCGCGGCCTGCGCGGAGTTCCCGGACAGTTTCACCGGCCTGGGCTCGGTCGATCCGCACAAGGGCGCGGCGGCCGTGGCCGAGGTGACCAACATCGCCGCGCTCGGGCTGCGCGGGGTGAAGTTCCACCCCTCGCTGCAGGCCTTCGCGCCGGACGACCCGGCCTACTGGCCTATCTTCGCGGCCTGCCAGGAGCACGGCCTGCTCGCCCTATTCCACACCGGGACCAGCGGGATCGGCGCCCGGCAGCCCGGCGGGCAGGGCATCCGGATCGACTACGCGCACCCGCTCAAGCTGGACCCGGTAGCCGCCGCCCATCCTGAGCTCACCGTGGTGGCCGCGCACTTCGGCTGGCCGTGGCAGCAGGACCTGATCGCGGTCGCGCTGCACAAGACCAACGTGTACATCGACATCTCCGGCTGGTCGCCGAAGCGGATCCCGCCGGAGGTGATCCGGGAAATGAGCGGGCGGCTGTCCGGGCAGTTCGTCTGGGGCAGCGACTTCCCGTTCTTCACCCCCGAGCGCTGCCTGGCCGAACTGGAGGGCCTGGACCTGCCGGCCACCGTGCTGGACTCGGTGCTGCGGCGCAACGCGGCGCAAATCCTCGCTCTGGGCTGACCGGATGCCCGCTAGCCCACTTCGTCCGCAGCGAAGATCATTCTGCGGACCGGGGCGAGTTCCTGGAGGCGGGCCGCGTCGGCCGCCGTGGCCTGGCCCTCCGGCGAGGAGAACGCGGCGCGCAGCTCGTCCATGGTGTCCCAGTCCAGCTCGGCGATCAGGTAGTACGGCTCGCCGTGCAGCGCCACGACGTCCCGGCTGACCGTGTACCGGCGCAGTCCCGGCAGCTGGCGCAGCAGCGGGATGTGGATCTGGCGGTAGTGCCGGTCGAACGCCGCGGGGTCGGCCGGGGTCTCGTAGGCGGCGAGGAAGCGAGCCGTCATCGTGCTGGTCGGCCATAGCGGGAGAGGACGGCGGCACCGGCCTGCCCGGCTGAACGGCACTCCAGGTAGACAGGCGGGCGGCCCGCGGGGAACAGCCGCTCGCCGGCGCCGAGGATGGTGGGGAAGGTCAGCAGCCGGTACTCATCGACCAGGTCCCGGGCCATCAGCGCGTGCACCACGCTCAGGCTGCCGGTGATGATCACGTCGCGGTGTTCGCGGCTGACGGCGGCGCTGGGGTCACTGTCGATGACCTCGGAGTTCCGCCACGCGGAGGTGTCGCCGAGGGTACGGCTGGCCACCAGCTTCGGCACCGCGTTCATCCGCGCGGCGAACGGGCTGTCGCGGTCCGGCCAGATCCGGCTGAACAACTGCCAGGTCTTCCGCCCGAACAGCATGACGCCTTTATCCAGCACGCTGCCGAGCTGGAATTTGTCCCCGGCGACGGTCTCCGGGCCATGCCGGAAGGCCCAGCCGCCGCCGGGTGTCCCTTCGGACCCATCGGGGTCAGACACGATCCCGTCCAGGGTGATGAACTGAATAACGATCACGCTCATGATGGCCTCCTGCGGTCGATGCTCACCGGTACATACCGGCGGCACCGGCCCGGCTCATCGCGCCGGGCGGAAACCGTCCGGCGGAATCTGCTCGGGCAGGCCGAAGACGCGGAACACGGCCGGGTCGGCGAACACGACATTGCCCGCGACCTGGCCCCCGGTGACGGTGAACACCTGCAGGGTGTGCAGCCGGTGCCCGCCGCCGGGCGCGGGGGCGTACGCGGCCAGTGCGGGCTGCCCGTTGGCGGTGAGCCGCCGCATGGCCCAGCCCGTGCCCCGGGTCTCGAACACGCGGCTGATGAACCGGCCGTAGTCGCGGCGGCCCTGGTACCACAGTGGCACCGGCGGCATCTCCAGCACCGCGTCGTCGGCGAGCAGCTTGACCAGCGCGGGACGTCGGCCGCCTCGAAGGCGTGTACGTACCGGTCGATCACCGCGCGGATCCCGGCATCATCGGACTCGGCCACCTCGGTCACGTCGGCCATGCCCGCCAGCGCGGCGCGGGCCCGCTGCAGCGCGCTGTTCACCGCCGGGACCGTGGTGTCCAGCTGGGTGGCCACCTCGGCCGCGGTGAACTGCAGTACCTCGCGCAGTACCAGCACGGCCCGCTGCCGGGGCGGCAGCAGCTGCATGGCCGCGACCAGCGCGAGCCGCATGTCGGTCCGCACCCCCAGATCGAACCGCGCATCCGGAAACGGCTGCAGCCAGGGAATGTCGAACGCGGGGGTGAGCGGCGCCCCGGGATCGTTGCTCGGCGCGCCCAGGCCGGACGGCAGCGGCCGCCGCGCCCGCCCGGCCAGCGCGGTCAGGCACGCGTTGGCCGCGATCCGGTACAGCCAGGTCCGCACCGAGGCGCGGGTGTGGTCGTACCGGTCGCGGGCCTGCCAGGCCCGGAGCATCGTCTCCTGCACCAGGTCCTCGGCCTCGTGACACGAGCCGAGCATCCGGTAGCAGTACGCCACCAGCTCACCGCGATACGGCTCGAGGTCCACGGCCACATCATGGCCGGCCGCCGAGCAGCCTTGGTCAGGACTCCTTGGGTAGCTTTACTCCGCTGAGCTCGGCGCAGCTGGCCAGCAAGTGGTCCTGCACCGCGTGGCTGGCCGCCGCCGGGTGGACCTGGCGCGGCCGCTGGTGGTAGAAGTACTGGCCGGTCACGGTGGCCGCCGGGTCGTCGCTGACGGCCAGCCAGACCTGGGTGACCGGGGCCTGCGACATGTCATCGGGCGCGGCGGGGCCGCCCATCCGGGTCGCCACCCAGCCCGGCTCCACCGCGTTGCTCAGCACATCGGGCCAGTAGCGGGCCACCGCGAAGGCCAGCACCACGTCGAACAGCTTGGAGTCCGAGTAGGCCTGCGCGCCGTTCCACGGGCGGCCGACCCACTGCAGGTCGGCCACGTCAGCATTGGCCGCCCGGTGCATGCCGGAACTCAGGTAAACCAGCCGGGACGGCCGGGTCATCAGGGCGGTGAGCAGGTACGGCGCGAGCACGTTGACCGCGAACACATGACTGAGCCCGTCCGCGGTCTGCATCCGGCTCGCCTCCCGGTAGCCGACGCCGGCGTTGTGGATCACGGCGTCGTACCGGCCGAGTTGGTTGGCCGCCGCGGCCACCTCGCGCATGCCAGCGATACTGGCCAGGTCCCCGGTCAGCACGTGCGCCGCGGCGGGCAGCGCGGCCCGCGCGTCGGCCGCACGGCTGGCGTTGCGCGCGTGCAGGGTGACCTCGTGCCCGCCGTCGGCCAGCAGCCGGGCCGCCATCAGGCCCAGTCCGTCCGCCGATCCTGTGATCATTACCCGAGCCATGCACCGTTCCCTCTCCTCGGCCGGGTGGCCGGTCCCTACCAGGGTGCCGTATCGCCCAGCGGCTACGATGTGCAGGCCATGACCAGCGCACCCGTGGCCGCGAACAGCACCGGCCGGCCTGAGGGTCAGCCCGGCGCGGTCATCCACACCGAGGATCTGACCAAGGTCTATCCGGGCACCGACTTCGCCGCGGTGGACCGGCTGAACCTGGACGTTCAGGCCGGTGAGATCTTCGGCCTGCTGGGCCCGAACGGGGCCGGCAAGACGACCACCGCCGGGATGCTGACCACCCGGGTCGTGCCGACGTCCGGGCGGGCCTTCCTGGCCGGCATCGACGTGGCCGCGCACCCGGCGCTGGCCAAGCAGCTCAGCGGCATCGTCTCGCAGCAGAACACGCTCGACCGGCAGCTCACCGTGTGGGAGAACCTGTACTTCCACTGGCGGCTGTTCGGCATGGGCGCCAAGGCGTCCCGGCGCACCGCCGATGAGCTGCTGGAGCAGTTCCAGCTGGCCAAGTGGGCCAAGGCGTCGGTGTACGCGCTGTCCGGCGGGATGGCCCAGCGGCTGATGGTGGCGCGGGCCATCTTCCACCGCCCGTCCGTGCTGTTCCTGGACGAGCCCACCGCCGGGCTGGACCCGCAGAGCCGGCTCGCGCTCTGGGACCTGCTCGGCGAGCTGCACCGGGCTGGCCAGACCATCCTGCTCACCACGCACTACATGGAAGAGGCCGACCAGCTCTGCGACCGGGTGGCCATCATGGATCACGGCCGGATCCTGGCCCTGGACACCCCGGCCGCGCTCAAGCAGACGGTGGGCGCGGACACCGTGGTCACGGTGAAGACCACCGGGGACGCCGGCCAGCTGGCCGAGCTGTTCCGCCAGGAGGTGGCCGGGGTGACCCGGACCCGGCTGGTGGACGGCGGGGTGGAGCTGCACATGCAGGGCACCGACCGGCTGGTGCCGCGCCTCGTGCTGGCCGCCGAGCGCGGCGGCTTCGACCTGGTCGACCTGTCCATGGCCGAGCCCAGCCTGGAAACGGTGTTCATCAACCTGACCGGCAAGGAGCTGCGGGACTGATGACCACGGGCAAGGAGCGGCGGGACTGATGACCACTTCACTGACCCCGACGGCGACGCAGCGGATCGGCGGCGGGCCCACCCGGTCGGTCGCCGCGGCCAGCTGGACCGCGCTCGGCGCGCTGCTGCTCCGTGACCTGGTCGTGCTGCGTAAGCACACCTGGGAGTTCGTGCTGCGAACGATCATCCAGCCGTTCCTGCTCTGCTTCGTGTTCTTGTTCGTGTTCCCGAAGATCGGCCAGGGCATCGGCGGGCACGGCACGGCGGCCCAGTCCGCATTCGCCACCATCCTGGTCCCCGGGGTGGTCGGCATCTCGGTCATGTTCCAGGGCGTGCAGTCGATCGCGCTGGCCATGGCCCAGGAGTTCGGCTTCACCCGGGAGATCGAGGACCGGGTGCAGGCGCCCTGCCCGATCTGGCTGGTGGCGATGGCCAAGGTGCTGTCCGGCGCGGCCCAGGGGGTGATCTCGGCCATCATCGTGCTGCCGATCGCCTCGGTGGTGCACGCGCCCGGGGTGCAGGCGCATCTGTCCCTGCACTGGTGGATCATCCTCACGTTCGTGCCGCTGGCCTCCATCGCCATGGCCGGCCTGGGGCTGGTCCTGGGCACCAGCTTCGAACCGCGGAACATCGGCCTGATGTTCGGCTTCATCATCCTGCCGATCACCTTCCTGGGCGGCACCTACTACTCGTGGACCAAGCTGGCGCCGGTGCAGGTGGGCGGCTGGCACTGGCTGCAGACGCTGGTGCTGATCAACCCGCTGATCTACGTGAACGAGGGGATGCGGGCCGCGTTCACCGAGGCCGCGCACATGCACCTGTACGTGATCTACCCGGTGGTGCTCGGGTTCGGCGTAGTGTTCGTGGCCATCGGGCTGCGCAACTTCCGCCGCCGCGTGCTGTCCTAGCGACCAGCCGCGGCGCTCGCTGCTTCCCCACTCATCAAGCCGTTCTCCGCTCATCAGCCGGCATCCAGCGCACCCAGCGATTCGGGCAGCACCTGGCCGCCGTCGACCACGATGGTCTGGCCGGTGATGTAAGCCGCCTCGTCGGTGGCCAGGAACAGCGCCGCGTACCCGATCTCGTCCACCGTTCCCAGGCGGCGCAGCGGGATGCTGGCCGTCATCGACTGGATGTACTCCTCGCCCAGATCCGCCAGGCCCTCAGTGAGCACATTGCCGGGCAGTACCGCGTTGATCGTGATGCCGCTGGCGGCCAGCTCGATGGCGGCGGTGCGCATGAAGCCGAGCTGGCCGGCCTTGCTCGCGCCATAGTGCACCCACCTGGGGAAGCCGGTGATCGGGCCGGTGATGGACGAGGTAAGGACGACCCGGCCGTGCCCGGACGCGGTCAGCGCGGGCAGGCAGGCCTGCACGGACAGGATGCTGCCCCGCAGGTTGGTGCCGAGCACGGTGTCGATGTCCTCGTCGGTCATGTCGGCCAGCCGGGCCTCCGGGAAGATCCCGGCGTTGGCGCACAGCACGTCGATGCC
>DASXIN010000161.1:0-45543 GCA_036497945.1 Streptosporangiaceae bacterium
AAGCTGTCCGGCCCGCACCGGGCCATCCTGATCATGACCCGCGCCGCCGACCGTCCCTGGGCCCTCATCTGCCAGGACCTCCCCTCGCGCGACCCGGCTCCCACACCCGGTTAGATGATCTGGCCAGATTTACTGGGTCACTCGTCTCGCGTCTCATCTGCCCAGACCCTGTCCTATGTGGCCGGGGTCATCCGCCGCCACCGGGCGAAGATCGGCTCGTGCTGGCGCAAGCGAATGCGGGCCGGCCTGTCCATCACTGACGGGGAACAGTTCTGGAAGGATGGCCGACATGACATTGCCTGCCCTCCCCGAGGAGTCCTTCCAGCGCGTGCTCTGCGTCGTCGCGCACCCTGACGACATGGAGTACGGCACGTCCGCGGCCGTCGCTCGCTGGACCGCGCACGGCATCGAGGTCGGTTATCTCCTGCTCACCCGCGGCGAGGCCGGCATGCCGAACCCTCCCGAGGAGACGGCACGCCTGCGCGTCGCCGAGCAGCAGGCCGCCTGCGCCGTCGTCGGCGTCAAGCACCTGACCGTCCTCGAACATCCGGACGGCGTGCTCGTCTACGGCCTCGACCTTCGCCGCGACATCTGCCGGGAGATCCGCCGGTTCAAGCCCGACGTCGTACTCCGCACCGGTTACGAAATCGAGACGCCCTATGGCTTCGACCAGGCCGACCACCGCGCGGCCGGGCTCGCGACGCTCGACGCGGTGCGCGACGCGGGCAACCGGTGGGTTTTCCCGGAGCAGGTCGACAACGAGGACCTCGAACCGCACGCCGTGCGCTGGCTTATCGCCCCCGGACTCGCCGGTTTTGGCGCGACCCACGGCGTCGAGGTCACGGGTGAGCCGCTGCGCCGCGGCATCGCCTCGCTCGAGGCGCACGCCGCGTACCTGGCCGCGCTCCCGGACCACCCCGCCCCCGAGGACTTCATCCCGAAGTTCACCGCAATGAGCGGCAAGGCCATGGGCGTCGAGCACGCCGTTCTGTTCCGCGCCCACGACCTGCAGGCACCACCGGAGTTCTTCACTGAAGCCATGCAGGACTGACTCGGGGCCGCTCGCTGACGGTGCCCGTCCGCCATGCCCACGCGGCGATCTCGCCCCTCTTGCGGGTCGCGACCAGCAACAGGCCACCGATTCGCCTGTAATAGCGCCGAGGATCTTGGTAATAGGCTGTTCGCGCCCACTGAGCGTTTTTTCATCCTCTGATCACGCAGGTCTGAAGCTCGCGGATCTGAAGGACGTGGATGGCTTTGGCCAGTTGCTCACCCCGAATACGCAGCCAGTCAACCAGGAAGGGATCGACAACCACCCAGGCCAGGGAAGCCCTGACTACGCGAATGCATCAGTCATGCACTTCTCGGACCGAGCCCTGGGCAGTGGGTGAAGGGTTGCTGCAGTTCGGGCGGCGGGGCCGGCCACCCAGGTGGGTCGGCCGGGGCCGTGGGGCCTGCGGCGCCGGCTGTGCCCACTAGACTCGCGCAGGTGATTGACCTGAAAGCCGCGCGCCAGGAACCGGACCGGTACCGCACCGCACTCGCCCGGCGTGGCGCGGCCGACGACTTCGACGCCTTGCTGGCGGCCGACCAGCGGTGGCGGGAGCTGACCGAGCGGGCCGAGATGCTCCGCGCGGCCCAGAAGCGGTCCTCCAAGGGCGCTCCGCCCAGCCCGGAAGAGATCGCCGAGCTGCGCCAGCGGCGCAAGGAACTGGACGCGGCCGAAGCCGAGCAGGCCGAGGCGGAGCGGGAACGGCAGGCGCTGCTGGCCCAGATTCCCAACCTGCCTGACCCGACCGCCGCGGACGGCATGGCCGAGGAGGACTCGGTCGCCATCCGCACCTGGGGTGAGCCGCCGTCGTTCAGCTTCCCGGTCCGGGACGCCGCCGACCTGGGCTCGCCGCGCGGCTGGATCGACATGGCCCGCGGCGCCCGGCTGTCCGGGTCGCGGTTCGCGTACCGGATCGGCGACGTGGCCGTGACCGAGCAGGCGCTGTACCGGTTCGTGCTGGACCGGCTGGCCAGCAAGGGTTTCCTCACCGTGCTGCCGCCGGTGCTGGTCGGCGAGCGGGCCATGTACGGCACCGGGTTCCTGCCCACCGAGGAATCCAACCTGTACCACCTGGAACGCGACGACCTGTACCTGACCGGCACCTCGGAAGTGGCGCTGGCCGGCCTCCACACCGACGAGCGGCTGGAGGAGAGTGAGCTGCCGGCCAAGTACGCCGCGTTCAGCACCAACTTCCGCCGCGAGGCGGGCGCCGCGGGCAAGGACACCAAGGGCATGTTCCGGGTGCACCAGTTCGACAAGGTGGAGATGTACGTCTACTGCGTGCCCGAGCAGTCGGCCGAGTTCCACGAGCAGCTGCTGGCCCACGAAGAGGAGATCGTCCAGGCGCTGGGGCTGCCCTACCGGGTGATGAACATCGCGGCGGGGGACCTGGGCGCGCCGGCCGCGAAGAAGTACGACATCGAGGCCTGGTTCCCGGCCCAGCAGCGGTACCGGGAGATCACCTCCTGCTCGAACACCACCGACTACCAGGCCCGGCGGCTGAACATCCGGTTCCGCCGGGACGGCAAGCTGGAGTTCGCGCACACCCTGAACGGGACCGGGGCGACCGCCCGGTCGCTGCTGTCCATCATGGAGAACTTCCAGGACGAGCGCGGCACCGTGGCCGTGCCCGAGGTGCTGCAGCGCTACGGCGCCCCGGCCACTATCGGCACCCCACCCGAAGGCTGAAACGCGGTGCTCGGCCCGGTCAGCTGATGGCTGGGCGAGGCGTCCGGTCTTCCGTGGGTGAGGCGTCGGTCTGATGTGGGTGAGGATGCCGGCCGGTGTAGCCATCATCCGCCGGGCCTGGCGCGCCGTCCCACATCGTGATCATGAAGCGGGCTTGGCGCGGAGGAGGGCGAGCAGGGCGGTGCCGTCGGGGGAGCCGAGGCCGGTGCACGCGTCCCAGCCCGGCCCGGCCGGGTAGGCGCCGTTGTTGCCGCTGGTGATGTCCTGGAACCCGGCGGCCGCGGCGCCCGCGGTCACCCCCGCGTACAGCAGCGGCTGGAGCAGGCCGAATGGCTTACCGGTGGACTGGGCCAGCCGGCAGACCAGGGCGGCCCACAGCGGGGCGACCGCGCTGGTGCCGCCGATCACCATCGACTGCCCATCCACCAGCACGTGGTAGCCGGTCTGCGGGTCGGCGCAGCCGGCCACGTCGGGCACGCCTCGGGCGGGCGCCGTGCCGGCCGGCGTGCCGGCTCGGGCGGGCACCCCGGCGGACGCCTGCCAGGACGGCAGGCTGAACGTGTCGCTCACCCCGCCGCCGGTGGCGCCGCGGCCGGGCCCGTCGTTCCACACCGTCTCGGAGCTGATCACCCCGCTGGCGGCGTCCCCGCGCAGGCTGGTCCCCCCGCAGGCCAGCGCGTGCGGGCTGGACGCGGGGAAGTCGGCGTGTGGCTGGCCGTCGGCCTGCGCGTCGCTGCTGCCGTAGTCCCCGGCCGCCACGGTCACGGTGACGCCCAGCGCGGCCGCGTCGGCCAGGGCCTCGTCCAGCGCCGTCCGGCCCTGCGCGGTCCACGCGTCCTCGGACTGGCCCCAGCTGATGCTGACCGCGGTCGGCGTCGGGCTGGCGTGCACCGCGGTGGTCACCGCGTCCACGAAGCCCTGGTCGGTGTTGGGCGCGAAGTAAACCACCTGCGCCGCGCCCGGGGCGACCGCGCCGGCCACCTCGATGTCCAGCAAGACCTCCCCGTCGGCGCCGTTCGGGTCCTGGCCGGGCTGGTTGACCGCACCGTCCACGCTGGCCGCGGTGACCGTGGGCACGGGCAGACTGAGCCCGCCGAAGTACGCGTCCAGGTCGCTGCTGCCGAACCCGCCGCCCAGCTCGATGATGGCCAGCGTGTGGCCGGTCCCGTCGGTGCCCGCCGGGAACTTGTACAGCGTGGCCACCTGCGGCGGCGTGTAGGACGCCGGGGCCGCGGCCGGTGCCGCTCCTGTCCCGGTCCCGGCCGCCTCGGCCGTGGTCGCGGGCGCGCGGCGGAAGTGCGGGCGGGCCTGCGGCCGGTCGTCCAGGCCGAGCACGGCCAGCACGATCCCGTTCAGCTCGGCCGGGATGCGCAGCTGACCTTGCCGGTACCGGTGCTCGGCGGGCTGGCCCGTGCCGGGCTGCGGGGTGCGCACCATGCTCAGCTCGGCGCCGAATGTTTCACTGAGCGCGGCCAGCGAGCCCTCGACCTTGACCCGGCGGGCACCCGGGTCGGCCACGGTGACCTGCAGGCCGTGCGGAGCTAGCACGATGCGCAGGAAGTCGATGTCGGCCGGGTCGGTGCCGTGCTGCTCGCCGAGCTGCTCCCGGGTCACCGTAGCCGGTCCCTCGACCAGGTCGCGGGGCAGCGCGGACCGGCGCCGGGTCACCAGGGTGACCTCGATCCGCTGCGACTCGTCCACCGGCCCGGCCTGCTCGGCGGCGGGCAGCGGCCCGCGCGCACTGCCGGGCAGCGGCACAAAGGAATCGGCTGCGGAATCGCTCATGCTCTGGCTCCCTGTCTGCGCGTTGGTTCCCGGACACTGCCAGTATGTCGGGTTAACGGTCACCCGGGAGGCGCACGCCGATTTGCCCGGAAATGCCGGTGGCGGGGACGGCCGGAGCCGTCCCCGCCACCGGCCGGGCGGATAAATCCGTCAGGCGGCCACCCGCCCCGCGGGCAGGTCGCTGGCCCGGGTGTCGCCGGTCACCTCCAGTCGGTGCACCACGTTCTCGGTGCTGACCTCGTGCGCGGTGAGATCGGCCAGGGCCAGCACGCCCAGGGCGATCGCGTCGGCCAGCACCAGCCAGGTCAGCGCCGGACCGGTGAAGATGAGTGCGGCAATCAGCGACCACAGCGCGGTCAGGCCGATCAGGCCGTGCCCGATCCGCTGGCCCGCCCGGCGGGCGGTGCCCAGGCTGGCCCCGGCCAGCACCAGCAGCCCGGCCGAGACGCCGAACGCCAGCCAGCCGGCCACCGTGGCCGAGAATGCCATTGCCGAGATAGCGAGGAACGCCGCGCCGAGGACGAACAGATTATCCAGCGCGAACCGCAGGCTGAGCTTCATGACGAGTACCTCCTTGACGCCGGTTATGGCGGCGTCAGCCGTTTCTCTACGGCGGGCCGGAACGGGGTGCCGATCGGGCGCCCATTCCGTCTCGTCGGGCTCGCGGCCATTTCCGCAGGCCCAACCGGGCTAACTGGATTGGTCCTCCGGATATGCCCGGCGCGATTGTCTGCTGGATCACATCGACGGCGCTTCGCCGCCGTCGCCCAGCTCCCACGGGCCGCGGCCCGGCTCGCCCAGCGTCCGGTTCGGCTGGCCGCGGTCGCGCAGTTCGCGCGGCTTCTTCTTGCGCGGCGGGCGGCGCTGCACGTTCACTCCACCCATCATGGCGAAGCCCACCACCTTCAGCCGGGGCGCGCCGGGCAGGCCGGGGCCGGCCGCCCGGTGATCGAAGCCGCCCATGAAGGCGAAACCGGACACGTCCACCGTGATCTCTTCGTCCACGATGATGTCGATGCCGCCCATCAGGGCGAACGTCTGAATAGTCACCTCGTGCCCGCTGAACTGCGCGTCGCGCAGATCGAGGCTGACCGCGCCCATGACGGCCACCGCGGTGTAGCTGGGCGGCACCACCCAGCCGCCGGACCGGTGCGCCTCGCTCATCACCGCGACCGAGATGGCCGACCCGGGCGTGCCGCCGATCCGGGCCTCCGGGAACCGGGCGCCCGCCGCCTCGACGCGCGGCAGCGGCGCGGTCACCGGAGCGGGGGGCTGCGGGCCCGCCTCGGGCAGATCCTCGGTGATCGCGGCCAGTTCGCCGTAGGTCCTGGCCGCGTAAGCGGCGGTGAGCCGGTCGTCCAGCTCTTCGAACGTGATCCGCCCGTCGCCGGCCGCGCGGCGCAGCACCTCGGCGGTGTGTTCCCGGTCCGCGTCGGAGACCCGGAGGTTCCGGCGGTCAGCGGGCCCGTCGGGCGTGGTCATCCTGGTGCCGCCTCACTCGCTGGGCAGCGAGAGCTCGAGGCAGCTGATCCCGCGCACGTCCAGCCAGGCCCGGTCCGCCGTGCGGACCAGCCGGAGCAGGATCTGCCCGCAGGACGGGCAGCGGGCCACCGCACCCGGGTTGTCCAGGTACACGTGGGCCTGGCCTATCGCGGCCCGGGCGCCGCACGAGGCGCACTGGGCCATCGCGCTGGTCAGGTCCACGGCGAACACCTCGCCGAGCGGCCCGGCCAGCACGTTGCCGTCCAGGTAGGTCTGCACGGTTAGCCTCCGGAAGGTCCGAATCGTTCCGTCTTGATCACACCGGGCTGGTGGCCGACCTGGATGAGCAGGTTGGCGACCGCTTCCACGAACCCGGTCGGGCCGCAGACGAACACCGCTGGGGGCTCGTGGTCGTCCGCACGGGGGAGCATCGCAGCGGTGAGGCGGCCGGGCGGGTGTGGCCACCCGTCTGGCACGGCACGCGTGTACACGTAATCGATGCGCAGGCCAGTGGCCTGGCGCTGGCGTTCGGCTAGCTCGGCGGCGTACAGGGCGTCGGCGGGACCGCGGACTGAATAGAGCAGCTGGAACGGAGCGTGGCTATCCGCCGCGGCGCGGCTGCGGATCATGGACATGAGCGGCACGACGCCGCTGCCGCCCGCCACCAGCAGCACCGGGCCGGGGCTGGCCGGGTCCCAGACGAACCAGCCGCCGATCGGGCCGCGCAGCTCGAACGGGTAGCCGGGCTGCAGCGTCTCGGTCAGGTAGGGGGAGACCTCGCCGTCGGGCAGCCGCTGCACGGTCAGCTCGACCCGGCCCCGCTCGGGCGCCGAGGCGATCGAGTAGGACCGCTCGGCCGAGTAGCCGTCCGCGGCGGTGAGCCGCACGTCTACGTGCTGCCCGGGCAGGTGCCCAGACCAGTCGGGCAGGTCGATCGCGATGCTGGTGGCAGCCGCAGTCTCCTTGCGGATCTCGCTGACCGTGCCCTGCTGCCAGCTCAGTCGCCCCAGTACCGCTGCTCGCGCCATGGGTCTCCGTAGTTGTGATAGCCGAGGCTCTCCCAGAATCCTGGCCGGTCGGTGGGCATCAGGTCGATGCCTTGCACCCATTTGGCCGATTTCCAGAAGTAAAGGTGCGGAACCAGCAGCCGGGCCGGGCCACCGTGCTCGGCGGCCAGTGGCTTGCCCTCGTACTCGAACGCGATCCAGGCCTGCCCGTCGCGCACGTCGGCCAGTGGCAGGTTGGTCGTGTACCCGCCGTAGCTGCGGGCCAGCACGTACTGCGCGCTGGTCTCCGCCTGGTCGAGCAGGGTGTCCACGGACACCCCGCGCCAGTGCGTGGTCAGTTTCGACCACTTGGTCACGCAGTGGATGTCGACGGTGATTTCCTCGTCCGGCAGCGCGCGGAACGCGGCCCAGTCCCAGTCGCGCACCTGGCCGGTCTCGGTGGTGACGCGGAACTGCCAGGACCCGGTATCCACTCGCGGGGTGGGCCCGGCGGACAGCACCGGGAAGTCGGTGACCAGGTACTGGCCCGGCGGAAGCTTCTGGTCCCCCCGGCGCCGGCCGGAGAAACCGGGTGACACGATGCTCATTCGCTTAGCTTGTCATGCACCCGGTCGGTGGGGGTACGCACGCCCCTGGGGAATCAGTGCAGGTGGCGTGTCCAGTCGGCGGGGACCCGGCCGGCTGGGCCGGGGACGGGCTGGTCCAGCGGGTGATGCTGGGGCGGGGCCAGCGCCGGGCCGTCGTAGAACACCTCCTCCGGATAGCTCCAGTACCAGTCCTCGCCGGGCTCGAAGCTGCGGATCAGCGGGTGGCCACTGGCCGACGAGTGCGCGCTGGCGTGCTGTTGCGGTGAGCTGTCGCAGCAGCCGATGTGCCCGCACTCGGCGCACCGGCGGAGGTGGAACCACCAGCCGCCGGCCGCCTCGCACTCGTCGCAGCCGGTGCCGCTGGGCTTGGCGTCCGGGTTGATCCCTGGCACGGTCGCCATTCAGTCCTCCTCTGGGGCGGTCACCGGCAGCCGTACCTGGAACCGGGTGTTCCCGGGTTCCGACTCCACCCGCAGGTCGCCGTGGTGCCGGTTGACCACGATCCGCCAGGAGATGTCCAGCCCGAGCCCGGTGCCCTCACCCACCGGCTTGGTGGTGAAGAACGGCTCGAAGATACGCTCCTTGATCTCCGGCGGCACGCCCGGCCCGGTGTCCCCGATCTCCACCATGACCCAGTCGTTGTCCCGGGCGGTGCGCACGGTCAGGGTGCCGTGCCCGTCCATCGCGCTGACCGCGTTGTCGATCAGGTTCGTCCACACCTGGTTCAGTTCGGCTGGGTAGGCCGGGATCGGCGGCAGGGTGCGGTCGAAGTCCTTGACCACTTTGACCCCCTCGCCGATCTTGGCGCTCAGCATCATCAGCGTGCTCTTCAGCAGCTCGTGCACGTCCACCACCTGGAACGGGGCCCGGTCCAACTGGGAGTACTGCTTGGCCGCGGTGACCAGGTTGGACACCCGCGTGGTCGAGTCCTCGATCTCGTTCATCAGCAACTCGGTCTCGACCGTGTAGTTCAGCCAGCGGAGGGCGCCCTCCAGCGTGCCGTCCTCGACCACCGCCGTCACCTGGTCCAGCCAGCCAGCGTCCAGCCCGCCCTGGACGAACGTCGCCGCGAGCTCCCAGCCGCGGTCACAGCCGTGCGCCTCCAGCCAGTCGGCCACCGCGTCCTCGCGGTCGGAGGCCTCCATCGGGGTCAGCTCGGGTGCCTTGGACACGCGTTCCGCCGCCTCCTCCTGGAGCCGGATCAGTGTCTCCAGACCGCGTGGGTCCCAATTGCCCGAGGCGATCATGGCCAGCTTGTGCCGCATGCCGGCCACCCGGTCACGCAGCGTGGCGGTGGCCCGCACCGCGGCCGCGGCCGGGTTGTTCAGCTCATGGGTCAGCCCGGCCGACAGCGAGCCCAGGGCGAGCAGCCGCTCCCGCTGCCCGACCTGCTGCTGGACGTTTTTGATGCCGAAGAACAGCCCCTCCAGCATGTGCACGGCCATCGGGAACCAGTCCCGCATCATGGCCGCGAACTTGTCCGCGTCCAGCACGTAGAACCGGCTCGGCTCGGTGACCCGCATCGAGTTGTCGTAGACCTGCGGCACCCGGTCGCCCAGGTAGGCCCGGAACGCGCCGGTGTACACGCCGCGCCCGGAGCTGCGGTTCACCTCGACGTCGTCGCCGCCGATCCGGCGGGACATCACCAGGGTGCCCTCGATCAGCACGTAGAAGCAGGTGGCCGGGTCGCCTTCGCGGTGCACCGGGCCCGGGTCGAACAGCTCGACCCGGCCTTCCCGGCACAGCCATTCCAGCTGCTCATCGGTCAGCTTCTCGAACAGGAACAGGGTGCGCAGCTCGGCCACGTCACACGGCAGGGTCTGCCGCCGCGTGTTCTGGAAGGCCGCGGTCTGCGGTGCCGCAGCCTGGGGCTCGGGGGTCTGGGGTGACTGCGTGGCTGGCTCTGCGCTCATAGCTTCTCCAGGTAGCGGTGCACGAGCATGACCGCCATGGCCCCTTCGCCGACGGCGGAGGCGACCCGTTTGGCGGAGTCGGCGCGGGCGTCCCCGGCCACAAACACGCCTGGCACGCTGGTTTCCAGGTGATAGGGCGCCCGGTCCAGCTGCCAGCCGGGCGGTTTCTGGCCCGAGACGGACAGGTCCGGGCCGGCCACCACGAACCCGTGGTCGTCACGGACCACCACCCCGTCCAGCCAGTCGGTCAGCGGAGCGGCGCCAATGAATACGAACAACATTCCGGCGTCCACTGTTTCCGTGCTGCCGTTTGCGGTGTTCCGCAGCGTGAGCTGCTCCAGGTGCCCGTCCCCGTCGGCCCGGATGACCTCGGTGCAGGTACGGATGGTCAGGTTGCCGATCGCATCGCACTGCTGGATCAGGTAGTACGACATGGACCGCTCCAGCGACGGCCCGCGGACCAGCAGCGTCACCGACTTGGCGTGCCGGGACAGGTACACCGCGGCCTGGCCCGCCGAGTTGGCCCCGCCCACGATGTAGACATCCTGGTCGATGCAGGCCGAGGCCTCGGTCAGCGCCGAGCCGTAGTACACGCCGCGGCCGGTCAGCTCCTCGAGGCCAGGCGCGTTGAGCTGCCGGTAGGTGACCCCGGTGGCCAGGATGATGCTGTGCGCGCCGAGCGAGCCGCCGTCGGCGAACTGGACGCCGCGCGCCGACCCCTTGACGTCCAGGCCGACTACCTCGCGGGTGGTGAGCAGCTCGGCGCCGAACTTCTGCGCCTGCATCCGGGCCCGCAGGGTGAGCTGCGCCCCGGACACTCCGTCCGGGAAGCCGAGGTAGTTCTCGATCCGCGAGCTCTGGCCGGCCTGGCCGCCGGTCGCGGTCCGCTCGACCAGCACGGTCTTGAGCCCCTCGGAGGCGCCGTACACGGCCGCGCCGAGCCCGGCCGGGCCGCCGCCGATCACCACCAGGTCGTAGAAGTCCTTGGCCGGTGTGGTGCTCAGCCCGACCTTGCTGGCCAGGTCGGTGTCACTCGGCGCGATCATCGTCTCGCCGTCCGGCGTGATGATCAGCGGCAGCGTCCGCCCATCGGCTCCGGCCGCGGCGAGCAGCCGCTCCCCGTCCGGTTCGTCCGAGTTGAACCAGCGGTAAGCGACCTCGTTCCGGGCCAGGAACTCGCGCACCTCGGTGCACCGGGCCGACCAGCGGTGTCCGACCACCTTGGTCACGTGCACCGCCTGGTGGTCACTCGCCCGCCAGGCCTCGAGCTGCTCGTCGATCACCGGGTAGAGCTTCTCCTCCGGCGGATCCCACGGCTTGAGCAGGTAGTAGTCGAGATCGACGACGTTGATCGCCTCGATCGCGGCGTTGGTGTCGGCGTAGGCGGTGAGCAGCACCCGGCGGGCGGCCGGGTAGAACTTCATCGCTTCTTCGAGGAACTCGACGCCGTTCATCTGCGGCATCCGGTAGTCGGCCAGGAGGACCGCCACCTCGTCGCCGCGCAGGCGCAGTTCCTTCAGCGCGTCCAGCGCCGCAGCGGCCGATTCGGCTCGCACGATACGGTACTGGCCCCCATATCGCTGCCGCAGGTCACGGGCTACCGCCCGGGACACTCCGGGGTCGTCATCAACGGTAAGGATTGCGGTCAGAGCGGGGCTGTCCGGTGCTGGCGTGGTCATCTGCGCACCCTGGACGGCTCAGTATTGCGTGTTGGCCACCTCATCTTCCTATCGTAAGAACCCGCGCAAACCAGAGGTCAGCGACCTGGCTCCCGGTCTTCGTGGTCGTCGATGTCGTCCCGGCTCAGCCGGGCCAGCGGCAGCGCGAACCACAGCCCGGCGAACACGCAGGCCAGCCCGGCAGTGATCACTATGGCGCGCACCCCGGGGGCGACGAAGCTGGTCACCAGCAGCACCGCCGAGCACACCGCCAGCCCCACCGTGACCAGCCCGGCCAGGGCCAGCCGGTTGGTCACCCGGACCAGGCTCTCCTTCTCGTGCCGCCGGAACAGCAGCCGGTGATAGGCCACCGGCGCGACGAGCAGCGCGGTGGACAGCGCGGCCAGCACCACGGTGGCCAGGTAGATCCCGCGCTCGGTGTGATCCAGCTTGACGAACCGGTTGGCGAACGGGATCGCCAGCAGGAAGCCGAACAGCACCTGGACGCCGATGCCGACCACGCGGAGTTCGTTGAGCAACTCCATCACGTTGCGGTCGGCCCGCTCCGCCTCGGTCTCCCCGGGCCGGTCCGGTTCGGCCTGGGCCGCGTCGGCCGCTTCCCGGGAGCCGTCCGTGCTCATCCCACGCTCGCAGAGACCATGCCCGGGAGCTACCCCCCGCCCCACGTCACACACCCCCCGCAGCGCCGGAAAGGAGTCCGCCGGGGTGGCTGGGGCCGCTGCTTGACGGGGGTAGCGGGGTGTGATCTTCTGTCTTGCGTTCCGCCGACGGCAGGGCAGGAAGCCGGTGTGAGTCCGGCGCGGTCCCGCCACTGTGACCGGGGAGCGAGTCCCGTGACGGCCACGACCGCGGCAGCGGTGGGAAGGCCGGGGCGAGCTGCGATCCGGGAGCCAGGAGACTCCGGCCGTCGGCTCCCAACGCCTGCGGGGCGTGGTCACCCCCGGGGAGGGCTCAGCTGATGATCATGCCGTCGCGGCCAGGATCCGCGCGGGCTGCGGGGCTGCTGGCGGGCGGGCTGCTGGACGCCGTGCTGGGTGACCCGCGGCGCGGGCACCCGGTGGCGGTCTTCGGCCAGGCGGCGGCCAGTGCCGAGGCCAGGCTGTGGTCGGACAGCCGCGGCCGGGGCGTGGCCATGGTCGCGGCCTGCGTCGCCCCGGTGGCGCTGGCCGGGCTGGCTGGGCAGCGGATGACCCGGGGCCGCCCGGCGCTCACCCTGGCGGCCACCGCGCTGGCTAGCTGGACCGTGCTGGGCGGAGCCAGCCTGGGCGGGGCGGCGCTGGCCGTCGGCCGCGCCCTGGACGCCGGCGACCTGGCCGCCGCGCGGCAGTTGCTGCCCACGCTGTGCGGCCGCGACCCGGACCAGCTCGATGCGGCCGGGCTGGCCCGGGCGACGGTGGAGTCGGTGGCCGAGAACACCTCCGACGCGATGGTCGCCCCGCTGCTCTGGGGCGCGGTGGCCGGCCTGCCTGGCCTGCTCGGCTACCGCGCGGTGAACACCCTGGACGCGATGATCGGCCAGCGCAGCCCGCGCTACCAGCGGTTCGGCTGGGCCGCCGCCCGGCTCGACGACGTGGCCAACCTGATCCCGGCCCGGCTCACCGGGCTGCTGGCCGCGGCGCTGGCCCCCATTGTCGGCGGCAGCTCACGGCGCGCGCTCGGCACACTGCTCCGCGACGGCCGGCGTCATCCCAGTCCCAACGCCGGCCAGTGCGAGGCGGCGTTCGCCGGCGCGCTGGGTGTGCGACTGGGCGGCCGGAACAGTTATCAGGGCCGACCCGAGCAGCGCGGTCGGCTGGGCGACGGCGGACCGCCCGCAGCCCCGGACATCACCCGGGCCGTCCGGCTGTCCCGGCTGGTCAGCGCGGCCGCGCTGGTGCTGGCGGCGATGGTGGCATGGAGGAGGAGCAGATGACTGGCGAGCTGAACGCGCTGCCGCGGGCGGACATCGACGCGCTGTACCGGGTCGTCGCTGAGCGGCGCGACGTGCGCAACGGCTTCCTGGCCGACCCGGTGGACGACGCCCTGCTCACCCGGGTGCTGGCCGCCGCGCACCAGGCGCCCAGCGTCGGGCTCAGCCAGCCCTGGGACTTCATCGTGCTGCGCGACCGGGCCGTCCGGGAGCAGGTACACGCTCTGGCCCGCCGCCAGCAGGACTTGTTCGCGGCCCGGCTGCCCGGCCCGCGGGCCCGTGCCTTCCGCGAGCTGAAGGTCGAAGCGATCCTGGACACGCCGGTCAACATCGTGGTCACCTGCGACCCCACCCGGGGCGGCCGCAACGTGCTGGGCCGGCACGCGCAGCCGCAGGTGGCCGCGTACTCGACGGCCTGCGCGGTGCAGAACCTGTGGCTCGCGGCCCGGGCCGAGGGCCTCGGCGTGGGCTGGGTCAGTTTCTTCGCCGAGCGTGAGCTGGCCGAAACGCTCGGGCTGCCTGGGCACCTGGAGGTCGTCGCCTACCTGTGTGTGGGCTACGTGACTGAGTTCCCGCCCGCGCCGGAACTGGTGCTCAGCGGCTGGGCTCAGCGCCGGCCGCTGGCCTGGGCGGTGCACGACGGGCAGTGGGGCCGCCGCGGGCTGCCGGCCAGCCGCCGGCCCGGCTGCTGGCCGACACGCTGGCCGCCATCCGGCCGCTGGACGTCACGGCGGTCGCCCAGGCCCGGGAGCGGCAGCAGGCGCTGACCAAGCCGAGCGGCTCGCTGGGCCAGCTGGAAGCGGTGTCCATCCAGCTGGCCGGGGTGGCCGGGGAGTGCCCGCCACCGCTGCCCGAGCCCGCCGTGGTGGCCGTGTTCGCCGCCGACCACGGCGTGCACGCCCAGGGCGTCACCCCCTGGCCGCGGGAGGTCACCGCGCAGATGGTGGCCAACTTCCTGGCCTCCGGCGCGGTGGTTAACGCGATCGCGGCCCAGTCCGGGGCGGAGGTGTGCGTGGTCGACGTCGGTGTGGCCGCCGACCTGCCGGCCGGCCCGGGGCTGCTGCCGCGGAAGATCCGGCCGGGCACCGCGGACATGACGGCCGGGCCGGCCATGCGCCGCGACGAGGCTGAGCGGGCCGTCGAGGTGGGCATCGAGACCGCCCGCGACCTGGTCGCGGCGGGCAACCGCTGCCTGCTGACCGGGGACATGGGCATCGCCAACACGACCGCGTCGGCCGCGCTAATCGCGGTGTTCACCGGCGCCGACCCGGAGCAGGTGACCGGCCGGGGCACCGGTATCGACGACGAGACCTGGCAGCGCAAGGTCGGCGTGGTGCGCCGGGCGCTGGCCCGGCACACCCCCGATCCGGCCGACCCGCTGGCCGTGCTGGCCGCGGTGGGTGGCCTGGAGCACGCCGCGCTGGCCGGCTTCATGCTGGGCGGTGCCGCGCTGCGGGTGCCGGTGCTGCTGGACGGCGTGATCGCCGGTGCCGCCGCGCTGGCCGCCCGGGCGCTGGCCCCGGACGTCACGGCCTGCCTGATCGCCGGTCATCTGTCCAGCGAGCCCGGGGCCCGCCGGGCGCTGGACGCGCTCGGCCTGCGCCCGCTGCTCGACCTGGACCTGCGGCTCGGCGAGGGGTCTGGGGCCGCGCTGGCCGTGCCGCTGGTCGGTGCGGCGGCCCGGGTGCTGCGCGAGGTGGCCACGTTCGACAGCGCCGGGGTGTCCGGTGAGAAGGAATGATCCGCTGGGCCCGGGCTGGCTGGCCGCGGCGCGGCCGGGCGCACCGGGTGCTCGTGCTGGGTGGCGCCCGGTCCGGCAAGTCGGTGACCGCGGAGCGGCTGCTGGCCGCCCGCGACCGGGTGGATTACGTGGCGACCGGCGGCCGGCCGGACGCGGCTGACCCGGAGTGGGCCGAGCGGGTGCGCGCCCACCAGCAGCGCCGCCCGGCGCACTGGGTCACGCTGGAAACCCTGGACCTGGCGCAGCTGCTGGCTGGGCCGCAGCTGACCGTCCGGGACCGGGCTACACCGGTGCTGGTGGACTGCCTGTCTACCTGGCTGGCCGGGGTCATGGCGGAGTGCGGGCTGTGGGCCGACCGCCCCGGCGCCGACCAGGAGCTGGCCCGGCGGGTGGACGGGCTGCTCGGCGCGTGGCGGGCCACCACCCGGCCAGTGGTGGCGGTCAGCAATGAGGTCGGCTCCGGCGTGGTACCAGCCACTGTGTCCGGCCGGCGCTACCGTGACGAGCTGGGCGTGCTGAACGCCCGGATCGCCGCCGAGTGCGAGCAGGTCTGGCTGTGCACCGCGGGGATCGCCCGGCGGCTGCGGTGACCGGGGAGAGGGTGATGACGCAGACCCCGCGCACCCCGTCGTGGCGGGCTGCGCTGAGCCTGTTCACCGTGCTGCCGGCCGGCACCCCGGCCGAGCTCGACGCCGCCGGGGCGGTCCGGGCCATGTTCTGGCTGCCCGCGGTGGGCCTGCTGCTCGGCCTGATCGCGGCGGGTGGGATGGCGTGCGTCCAGGCGGGCGGGCCGTCCGGGCCGCGGCAGCTGCTCGGCGCGGCTGTCGCGATCGGGCTGCTGGCCGTGCTGACCGGCGGCCTGCACCTGGACGGGCTGGCCGACACCGCGGATGGGCTGGGCAGCCGCCGCCCGGCGGCCGACACGCTGGCCATCATGCGCCGCTCCGACATCGGGCCGCTGGGCGTGGTCGCGCTGGTCCTGGTGCTGCTGATCCAGGTGACCGCGCTGGCCGCGGTGCCGCGTGGCTGGCCCGCGGTGGCCGCGCTGGTGCTGGCCGCGGTGACCGGCCGGGTCGCCGCGGTGCTGGCCAGCGGGCTGCCCGCGGCGCGGCCGGGCGGCTTCGGCGCCCTCGTGGCGGGCCGGACCGGGCGGCCGGGACGGCTGGCCACCGGGCTGGTTCTGCTGGCCGCGGTGATCCCGCCCGGTCTCGCCCTGGGCGGCCCGGCGGCCGCGCTGCGCGGGCTGGCCGCGGCGCTGGCCGGGCTGCTGGCGGGCGGCCTGCTCGGCCGCACCGCCCGGCGGCGGCTGGGCGGGATGACCGGTGACGTGTTCGGCGCGATCATCGAGCTGAGCGCGGCTAGCGTGCTGCTCGTCCTGGTCCTGGCCCTCGGCTGGACATGATCCGGGTCTGGTTCGTACCTGGCGAGCAGGGCATAATGCGGGGCAATGGCTATCCCGGCAGCTGCCTTCTCGACCGCTGTGCGCACCGTTGTCATCTCCATTGCCCGGAGCCGGTGCCGTCGTATCACGCTCGCCGGTTATGTTTCGTTACCTGGCCGTATTCATATTCCCGTTGAGAGGAAGACTGCTTATGTTCACGCGCCCGATGGCTATAGCTTGTGGTCTGGTTCTCGCCCTGGCGGGCTTGGCCGGGACCGCGGGCTTAGCGCAGGCCAGTGCCCAGGCGGTGGCCTGCCGTCACGTCACCGGGCCCTTTCATGAGCACAAGAACGAGATAACAACCTCGGCCGGGAAGCGGTACATCCCCTACGGCATCGTGGTCACCGGCCTGGGCAATCCTAACTGGGCTCGGCACCAGCCTGGGGATGCCGCCGAAATTACTGCGTCGGCCGCGTCGTGGTGCGCAAACACGGTGGAACTCGAGGTCTTCCAGTACGCCATGTTCAAGGCGAACGGGAGCGTCAACCCGACCTTTCTCGGCCTGGTCGAATCCGAAGTGAACCAGGCGCTCGGGCTGGGTCTGGTAGTGGCCATCACCGACCAGACCGAAGGTGGCCCGCGGAGCACCAGTGGGTTGCCGAGGGCGCAGACTAAGACGTTCTGGAATGTGCTGAACCGTATATATGGGCACAATGCGGACGTCATCTTCGACCTGTTCAACGAGCCTAGGCGGGTGGGTTCGCCCAACGAGCAAACGATGTGGCGGTACTGGCGGAACGGTGGCATCTATAAGGGCACCAAATACGTCGGGATGCAGTCCCTGGCCAGTTATCTGCGGCGCCTCGGATCGCGTAACTTGTTCTGGATCGAGGGCACGCACACCGGCGGGTCGCTGCAGTATGTCAAGCAATACCAGGTTACCAAGGCCGGGCCGCTCGAGTACGGGGAGAATCATCCAGGCGGGGTGACCGCACCGCACAACGCAGCGTACTGGAACACCCGGTTCGGCAACAATGCCTCGGCCGTGCCGATGACCGATACAGAATGGAGTAATTACGCGTCGAACCGGTCGTGCTGGGCCAACGCACCGAGGTCCGTGCCAGCGTTCCTCAATTATCTGGCCCAGCACCACATGGGCCTCATGGCCTGGACGCTGGTACCGGGTGTGCTGGTGGAATCATCTAACCTGGCCGATCCGACCAGGATCAAGAGCAACTGGGCTTGCAAGAATGGCCTGGACCAGGGGGCAGGCCATCAGTTCATGCAATTCTTCCGCAAGTACAATAGCTGAGTGACGGGCGGAGGAGGAGAACATGAACGAGGCGCACCTGCGTATCTGCGCCAGCCCGGAATGGGCGGCCTACGTCGAGTCCGAGTTGCTGCCGTGGGCGCTGCGGGAGGCCGAACTCGGGGACGAGGTGCTCGAAGTGGGCCCCGGGCCCGGGCTGACCACCGACGTGCTGCGCCGCCAGGTGCCCTGGCTCACCGCGGTGGAGATCGACGAGGGGCTGGCCAGCGCGCTGGCCGGGCGGATGTCCGGCCGCAACGTCGATGTGGTGCACGGCGACGGCACCCGGCTGCCGTTCGGCGCCGGCCGGTTTACCGCGGCCACCCTGTTCACCATGCTGCATCACGTCCCGTCGGAAGACCTGCAGGACAAGCTGCTGGCCGAGGTGCGCCGGGTGCTCCGCCCGGGCGGGCTGGTGGTGGGCAGCGACGGGATGGCCACGCCGGCCCGCTATGAACTGCACCAGGGCGACGACTACCTGCCCATCGACCCGGCTGGCCTGGCCGCCCGGCTGACCGCCACCGGGTTCACCGATCCGGTGGTCGAGATCAACGACGACCGGTTCCGGTTCAGGGCGGCCGTGCCCGGCTGACCACGGTTACCGGCCGGCCGGGGGTTACCGGCCGGCCGGCCGGGCCGTCCACGCCACACTGCGCTGCCACAGTTCGGCGGCCAAGTCCGCGCTGGCCACCGGGCTCGGCTCGCGCTCCTGGCAGTCCTGGTAGTAGCGGCCGCTGGCCGCGGCGATCCCCGGGTCAGTGGCGCAGAACAGCACGGTCCGGGCGCCCTGCTCGGTGGACAGCATCCGCCGGGTGACCAGCGGCCGCACCGGCCAGGGCACCCGCCGCCAGATGTCCGAAGCCACCAGGCCGGGATGCAGCACGTAACTGGTCACCTCGGTACCCGCCAGGCGCCGGGCCAGTTCCTGGGCGAACAGCACGTTGCACAGCTTGGCCACGGCGTACTCGGGCAGCCCGGTGACGCTCCGGCCGGGCCGCCGCACAGCGTCGAAGTCGATGCCGCGCGCCTGGTAGTGCGCGTCGCTGGACACGGTGACCACCCGGGCCGGCGCACTGGCCGTCAGGCAGTCCTGCAGCGCCGTGGTCAGCGCGAAATGGCCCAGATGGTCCACCCCGAAGGCCAGCTCGAAGCCGTCCGCGGTCTGGCCGCCCCGCCGGCCGGCCAGGCCGGCGTTGTTGATCAGCCCGTGCAGCGGCTGGCCCAGCGCGCGGAACGCCGCGGCGCAGCCGTGTACCGAGTCCAGCCGGGCCAGGTCCAGCGGGAGAACGCCGACCGCCGGGTTCCCGGTGGCCGCGGTGATGTCGGCCGCGGCCGCCTGGCCCTTCCCGGCCGACCGGCAGGCCAGGTAGACCTGGGCGCCCCGGCTGGCCAGGCCGGCCGCCGTGGCCCGGCCGATCCCGGTGTTCCCGCCGGTCACCACGTAGGTACGGCCGTCCAGGTCAGGCATTGTCGGTCTCCCGGGGAAGTCGGGCCTAGCGCGGGGTGTAGCTTTCCGGGCCGGTCAGCCAGTCAGCCTGGCGCAGCCGGGCCAGCGGGACCAGGTCGCCCAGGACGCTGACGCCCAGTTCGGCGGCGGCCGTCTCGTCCAGCCGGCCGGCCAGCAGCCCGATGATGGCGTCGGGCGGCCCGCTGATCACCAGGTCGGGGGCGGCGGCGGGCCCGGGCTGGAAGGTCACCATGCCGTCGGCCGACTTCAGCGTGATCGGTTCGCCGCCCGCCCGGATCTCGGCGGTCAGCGCCGGACGGCCCGGATCCTGGCCGCCGAAGATGAACGCGATCGGCGCGGCCAGCCAGTGGCTGCGGAATGATTCGTCATCCCCCTTCGTCACCATCAGCGGCGCACCCCACCTGGCCAGCGCGTAGACCGGCTCGGCCAGCAGTTCCCCCCACGGGGTGAGCGCGTACCGGCCGGCCTCGTCGCGGCCGACCACGCCTGCCTCCTCGAGGTGGCGGAGGCGCTCGGTCAGCAGGTTGGTGGCGATGCCCGGCAGGCCGTCCTGCAGCTCGCCGAACCGGCGGCCGCCGAGGATCAGCAGCTCGCGGACGATCAGCAGGGACCAACGGTCACCTACCAGGTCGAGAGCCTTGGCCACGGAGCAGTACTCGGCGTAGGAGCGCATGGCACCATGCTAGCACCACGGTAATTGAAAAAATAAAGCACTATACCTTGACAGCGTGTCGCCAGACACTTTAGAAAAGCAAGTAGCGAGAGCAGCCCCCGAGCGGCGGCTCAAGGAGGCAATCAGACATGCGATCCCGGACGCTCACGCTCATCGCACTGTGCCTGGCCGCGTTCATCATCAGCACCGACGTGACCATCGTGAACGTGGCCCTGCCCACCCTGGTGCGCAGCCTCGGCAGCACCACGACCGAGCTGCAGTGGGTGGTCGACGCCTACAGCCTGGTCTTCGCGGCGTTCATCCTGGCCGCCGGGAGCCTCAGTGACCGGCAGGGCCGGAAGGGCACGCTGCTCACCGGTCTCGGCATCTTCGCGGCCGGCGGTCTGGGCGGGGCCTTCGCCGGTACCGTGGCCGAGCTCATCGCGGCCCGGGCGGTGATGGGACTGGGCGCCGCGCTGATGTTCCCAGCCACCCTGTCCATCCTGGTCAACGTGTTTACCGGGCGGGGCGAGCGGGCCCGGGCGATCGGCCTGTGGGGCGCGACCACCGGGGTCGGCATCGCGGTCGGCCCGATCGTGGGCGGCTGGCTGCTCGGCAGCTTCTGGTGGGGCAGCATCTTCCTGTTCATGACGATCGTCGCCGTGGCCGTCGGAGTCCTGGTCGCGGTGGCCGTCCCCACGTCACGCGACCCGCGGACGCCGCCCATCGACTGGCTCGGCCTGGGGCTGTCCACGGCGGGGATGACCGCGCTGATCCTCGGGGTGATCGAGGCGCCAACCTGGGGCTGGAGCTCCGCCGCGGCCGTGCTCACCATCGGGGCGGGCGTGCTCATCCTGGTCGTCTTCGTCCTGGCCGAGCGGCGGATGCGGTTCCCGATGCTCGACGTCTCGCTGTTCCGCAACCGGCGATTCAGCGCGGCCAGCGCCGCGGTGGCCATTTCCTTCTTCGCCCTGCAGGGCTTCATCTTCCTGGTCACCCAGTACTTCCAGTTCGTCCGGAGCTACAGCGCCCTGGACACCGGGGTGCGGCTGCTGCCGGTCGCGATATCGGTGGCCATCACCTCGGTGCTGGGCACCAAGCTCGCCGTCCGCGCGGGCAACAAGGCGGTCGTCGCGGCCGGCCTGGTGCTGTTCGGCGGCGCGCTGCTGTGGATCTCGACCAGCTCGGCAACGACTCCTTACCTGGTCATCGTCGGCCAGATGCTCGTGCTCGGCAGCGGTATGGGGCTGACCAGCGCACCGGCCACCGAGGCCATCATGGGCGCGGTGCCGGCCGAGAAGGCCGGCGCGGGGTCGGCCGTCAATGACGCGACGCGCCTGTTCGGCGGCACCCTGGGCGTGGCGGTGATCGGCAGCGTGGCCGCCTCCCTGTTCGGCAGCCGGCTAGCGACCACCCTGCCTGCTCACCTGCCCGGGCCAGCCGTCGCCGCGGCCAAGGGATCGGTCGGCGGCGCGCTGATCGCCGCGCACGGCCTGGCCCGGGCAGGGCTGGCCGGCCAGGCGCAGCAACTATCCAGCGCGGCGGTGCACGCCTTCCTGTACAGCCAGCGCGGTGGCTGCCTGGTCGCGGCCGGCGTCGCGTTCCTGGGCGCGCTGCTCGCGGCCGCCCTGCTCCCGGCGCGGCCCCGCCCGGTGAACGCCGACCAGCCGGCCCCGACGGCAGAGCAGGTGGTCCGGTGACCGGTTACGCGATATACAGCGCTATCGCGGCGTACTGGCACGCGGCGGCGGCACAGACGAAGACGTGGAAGACCTCGTGGTAGCCGAACACCGAGGGGTACGGGTCGGGCCACCGGAAGTGGTAGGACACCGCCCCGGTGAGATACAGCAGGCCGCCAGCCAGCATCAGCACGCCCGGCACCGGACCGGAGTGAATCCAGAGCTCAGGCAAAGCCAGCGCGGCCACCCAGCCGAGCGCGATGAACGTGCCGCCGACCAGCCGCTCGGGGGCGTTCATCCAGGCCATGTGGATCACCGCCGCGGTGCCGGTCAGTGTCCAGAGCAGGATCAGGCCGACCACCCCGATGCCGCCCCCGGTGGCCACGACGAACGTCGGTGTGGCTGTCCCGGCGATCAGGAAGAAGATCATCGCGTGGTCCAGCCGCTGCAGCCGGCGCCGCCAGGTCTCCGACCAGGTGCCGCAGTGATACAGCGCGCTGACCCCGAACAGGGCGCTCACGCTGGCCGCGTACACCGTGATGCTGACCACCCGCGCCTGGCCGTGCGCCCGGCCCAGCAGCACGGTGCTGATCACCAGCGAGGCCGCGAACCAGAGCAGGTGCAGCCAGCCGCGCATCAGCGGCTTGGTGTAGTGCACACCGCGGCGCGCGTCGTAGAACCAGCCTGCCGCCGGCCCGCTCCCGGGTGTCGGCGGTGGCGCGGCTGGGGTGGGCTCTATGACGGCCACCAGCGGCCTCCCTCCTGCACCTGGCCCGGCTGATTCTGCTCCGCCGGCGTCCGGTAATCCAGTGTGACCGAAAACCCGCGTTTTTGCTGCTCGGCTAGGTTAGATGTCCGGTAAAGAGAAAAGTAACTATGGCCTAGCCGGGGGTGGCCCCCCCAGCCACCGGAACACCGCTGCCCCTCAGGCTGCCCGCGAAGAACGTCCGCGCCGTCGCGAGCAGCTCGTCCAGCGGCGGCCACCACGGGCCGTGCGGCAGTTCGCGCAGCGCCTGCCGCACCTGCGCGGCGGCCTGCCCGTCGTCCGCCGCGCTGAGCATCGCCGCGACCCGGCGCGGCCGGGCGGCCCGCAGCGGGCCGAGATACAGGTCCGGGCCGGTGCCCTCGGCGCTGTCCGGGGTCAGCGACAGGTAATAGTCGGGCAGCTCGAAGCGTCCGGCCCGCCAGGCGGCCAGCGCCTCGGCCGCCGCCGCCTCGAAACCCGCCGCTCCCGGCGCCCCGACGGACACGTCCCACATGGCCCGCCACTGCCCGGCCACCCCGGCCAGCGGGTCAGCCGGCACGAGCACGAACGGCGCGGCCCGGCGGCCCGCCTCGGCCAGCGCCCGGACGGCCGCGGTCAGCCGGTCCGGCTCCTCGTCCGGCGCCGGGGGACGGACCAGGGCGATGTTGGCCGACTGGGCCAGGGCGGCCAGCACTGCTGCCCGCACCTCGCCCACCACCACGACCACCGTCGAGGACTCGCGTCGCACGGCCCGATGATAGGCCGACTGCATCAGCGCGGTGACTTATGCCCCACGGGCGGGGTACAACTCACCGCGCTATTGCTCTGCGGGCCCGGCTCACCCGAACTGGCCCCGCGGCGCAGGACGGCACCGCACCGCTACTTCACAGCCTGGGCCCAGTTGGTGTTCAGGTAAGTGGCGGCGTCGCTGGCCTGGGTCGCACTGAGGAAGACCGGCGTGCCAGAGACCGGCGGCAGGTTTGCCGCCGCCGTCTTGTCCAGCGAGCCATTCGAGGTCATCGCGGTCATCTCCACCGGCCGGGCGCCGCCCTTGGCCCACAGGTTCTGCCCGCCGGTCGCGGCCTGCGAGTAGAGGAACTCCTCCCACAGCCGGGCCGCCGCCGGGTCCGGCGCGTTCTTGTTGATGGCCTGCGCGTCGTACCCGGCCAGGGTGGCGTTGGCCGGGACGAACACCTTCCAGTTCGCGCCCCGGCCGACCGCGCTGGCCGTGTTGAGGTAGTTCCAGTTGATCACGACCGGGGTGGTCCCGGCCTTGATGGTGGCCGCGGTGGCCTGCACCGGGACGAAGTTACCGGCCTGCTTGAGCTGGTGGAAGAAGCTCACGCCCTGGGCGATGCTGGCCGCCGTGCCGCCGGTCGCCAGGTTGGCCATCATCACCGCGTTGAGCGCGGCGTTGGCCTCGGTCGGGTTCCCGTTCAGCGCGACCGCGTTCTTGAACTTGCTACCGAGCAGCTGGCGCACCGAGGTAATGGTGCCGAACCTGGCCGAGTTGTACCCGATAGACATGTAGCCGCCGTAATCCTGGTACCACAGCCCGGCCGCACTCTTCTGCGCTGTCGGGATATCGGCCCAGGTGGCCACCTTGTACGGGGCGAACAAATCGGTGTTGACCAGGGCCACGGCCATACCGACGTCCAGCACGTCCGGTGCCCTGGCCGTGCCGTTCTCCGACTTGACCGCGTTCACCTCGTCCTGGCTGCTCGCGTCGGGATTAGCGGAATTGACCGTGATCCCGTACCTAGCCTCAAAGTCCTTCATGATCGTGCCGTAGTTGGCCCAGGTCGGCGGTAGGGCGATGACGTTGAGCTTGCCCTCCTTCTTGGCCGCGGCGACGAGTTTGGCCATCCCGCCGTCGGCTGCCGCCGAGCTGACCGTGGCCCAACTGGACCCGCCGCCACTGGACCCCGGTGTGGAACTCGCCGAGCAACCGGCGGCCAGCAATGCCAGCGCCGCGACTCCCATCAGGGTAAAGCGACAGGGAGATCTCACTCATTTCCTCCGGTCGGTGATCCCTAATCGTGAACAGGCCGCGGCCTGCCGACAACCCGCGGTGCAGTAAGTCTGGGGAGGCTGGCCGGCCAGCCCCGCCCTTAAGCTAGCGGCATTGCGCTATCGGAGCCGGAACTCGCCGGTTTGCCTGCAGGGGGGTGCAGGGAGGCGCGGTCGATCAGGTCGACCGGGGCGATGTAGTCGTCCGGCGGGACCTGGCCGAGCAGTCGCCGCATCAGGGCCCGGCCCATTTCCAGCCGGTCCAGCCGGATGGTGGCCAGCGGGGAATCCAGCAGTTCCGAGGTCGGCAGGTCGTCGTGGCCTACCACAGAGACCTCCGGGCCGACCCGTAGCCGCAGCTCACGCGCGGCCTTGTACACGGCGTGCGCGGTGTAGTCGGAGTTGGTGATGACCGCCGTCGGTGCGTCCGGCGCGGCCAGCAGCACCGCGCTGGCCCGCTGCACGTCGGTGATGGTCAGCGGGGAGTACAGCACGCTGCCGCGCAGCCCCAGTGCCCGGCACAGCCGCCGGAAATGACGCACCCGGTCCGGGTCGGCCATCAGCCGGCGCGGCGCGGACAGAAAGGCGACTGACGTGTGGCCCAGCTCCCTTCCGAGCGGTCACCAACCTTCCGGGCCGTCAGCAACTTCGGGCCGTCAGCAATCCCGGGCCGTCACCAGCCCTCGGGCAAAGTGTCGGTGGCCGGTGGCAGGGTGGAACCAGTCCGCGGTTCGCCACGGGCCGGCCCGGGTGGGTAGGTTCGGGCTTAGCAGGGAGGAGCGTGAGGGCAATCGCCACCACCGGCACTGTTACTTATGACCTGGAGATGCACCGGGCCGAGCTGACCGGCTACTGCTACCGGATGCTGGGCTCCGCCCATGACGCGGACGACGCCGTGCAGGAGACCATGGTGCGGGCCTGGCAGGCGTTCGACCGGTTCGAGGGCCGGTCCGCGGTGCGCTCCTGGCTGTACCGCATCGCCACCAACGTGTGCCTGGACATGCTGCGCAGCCGCCAGCGCCGCGCGCTGCCGATGGACCTGTCCGCGCCGGTGCCGTCGACCACCGCCCCGGTCGCCACCCTGCCGGAGACTTCCTGGATTGAGCCGATCCCGGGCGACGCGGCGATGACCGCCCCGGATGCCGACCCGGCCGGTCAGGTGGTGCTGCACGACACCATCCGGCTCGCGTTCATCGCGGCCCTGCAGCACCTGCCGCCCCGGCAGCGCGCGATCCTGATTCTCCGCGAGGTGCTCTGCTGGCAGGCCGCCGAGGTGGCTAACCTGCTGGACACCACCGTGGTGTCGGTGAACAGCGCGCTGCAGCGGGCCCGGAGCACGATCGCGGCCACCGGCCCGGACGCCGAGGAGCCGGCCCCGGACCTGACCGAGCAGCACCGCGAACTGCTCACCCGCTATGTGGACGCGTTCCAGCGCTACGACGTGGATGAACTGGTCACGCTGCTGCACAAGGACGCCAGCTTCTCCATGCCGCCGTTCGAGATGTGGCTGCGCGGGGCGGACGAGATCCGCGGGTTTTGGACCGGCTACGGCAGTCCCTGCGCCGGGTCACGGCTCGTCCCCGTGGTGGCCAACGGCGGCCCAGCCTTCGGCCAGTACAAGCCGTCCGCCGATGGCAAGCGGTTCGAACCGTGGTGCATCCAGGTCCCGGAGATCACCGACGACCGGATCACCCACCTGCACCACTTCCTGGATACCAGCCTATTCCCCCGGTTCGGGCTGCCGCCCTACCTCGAGGCCTAGGCCGGCACCCAGACCGAGGGCCGGGCCGACGGGAGGGGCGGCCGCATTACTGCGCCGCGGCTTCGTCCACGGTGAGCTCGGCTGCGGGGTCGGCTTCCAGCCGCGCGTCCGGGATAGGCAGACCGCTGCGTACGGACCGCCCGTAGGTCCCGTTGGCCAGCCGCTGCTCGGCTCGGTCAATCGCGGCCAGCCGATCGCGCAGGCTCTCCGCGATCGCGTCGTCCTCGCCTTCCGCGGCCAGTGGCTGCGCGGGATCGCCGACGTCGACGCCTTCCTCGTCTTCGCTCTGCCGGTCCTCCCACCCGGACCTGTCGGTGTCCGCCAGGAGGCGCTCTACCTCAGCGCGCTCGGCCCGCAGCCGCCGCCGCGCGTGCTCCTCGTCCACTGTTCCTCCTTGCGCCGCCGGCGCGCTGGACCCGCCGACTTGCTCTGCTTTCTTTGCGCCGCCGGCGCGCTGGACCCGCCGACTTCCCTCGTCGCTTGTCGCGCGTTCCTCGCTCCGCGCTCCTCAGTCCAGTCGGCGGCGCGCGCCTTTGGCGCGGGCGGTCCAGTCGGCGGCGCGCGCCTTGGGCACGGCGCGGGCTTCGGCGCGATATTAGTCGTTGCCGTGTGTGCCGGCGGCGAGGTCCCACTTCTGTTCGATCTTGCCGAACCGCCAGATAGCCAGGGCGACCACCCAGGTCAGCACGAACACGCCGACGATCACGAAACCAGCCTTGTTGATGTCGAAGTCGGCCAGCCAGGACCAGCCCGGCCCGGTCAGGTTGCCGTCCTGGCCGAGCAGGCCGAGCACCTCGACCGCGCCGATGAACACGGCTACGAACACCGATAGCGCGGTGATGGTGAGGTTGTAGTAGACCTTGCGCACCGGCCGGGCGAAGGCCCAGTCATAGGCGAAGTTCATGAAACAGCCGTCGGCCGTGTCGAACAAGCTCATCCCGGCTGCGAACAGGATCGGCAGCGACAGCACCGCGTAGAACGGCAGTCCACCGATGACCGCGGTGCCGGCCAGCACGAGCAGAGCCACCTCGGTGGCGGTGTCGAAGCCCAGGCCGAACAGAAATCCGACCGGGTACATCTTCCACGGCGCGTCGATCCGCCGGGCCAGCGGGCCGAGGAACCGGTTCATCAGGCCGCGCTTGTTCAGCTGTTCTTCCAGTTGCTGGTCGTCGTAGCGGCCCGCGCGCATGTCGCGGAACACCCGGACGATGCCGGCCAGGATGACCACGTTGATCGCCGCGATCAGGAACAGGAAGACCCCGGACACCATCGTGCCGATGATGTTGGTCGTGTACTGCAGCTGTGAGCCGGAGTTCTTGACCTGCTCATCCAGGGACCGGATGCCGAAGTTCAGCAGCAGGGCCAGCAGGAACACCACGCTGGAGTGGCCCAGCGAGAAGAAGAAGCCGACCGACAGCGGTCGCTTGCCGTCGCTGACCAGCTTGCGGGTGGTGTTGTCGATGGCCGCGATGTGGTCGGCGTCGAAGGCGTGCCGCATGCCGAGCGTGTAGGCCAGGATGCCGGTGGTGAAGCCGAAGGTCTCGGTCCTGTTGATGTGGAAGTGACCGCTGACCGCGGCGGCCAGCATGGCCCAGCCCGCCACGTTGAGCACGACGACCGTCAGCGCCATCGCGGCCGCCCGGGACCACTCGCGGGGGGTCAGCCCGCTGCGGATCCTGGCCAGCCGGGCGCGCGGGTCAGCCATCTGGTCACCTTCCGTGCGAGGAGCTCGCTGCCAGCAGCGTAGGACTTATTGCAAGTTACTCGCAACAACACATACCAGGTAGCTGCGCCATCCTGCCATCCGGGTACCCCGGTCAACCACCACCCAGGTTCCACCCGGGCTCGCAGTCCCTCGCCAGCCTTCTTTGCATGCGCACGGTGCAGTTTGCCGGACGATTTGTCGGAATTGTCCGCACCGGACGCATGCTAAGTCGCGAGGTCGATCACCCGCACCGAGGTTGGGGTACCAGTCCATGGTTCTCGTGGTGCTGATGTGGTCACTGGTGCGGACAGGCCGCTGATGAGTGCGGTGCCTTCTAGCAGCGCGGTGCTTTTTGGCACGCGGGAGTGGCACAACGTACCGCGCCCCGGTCGGGCGCGACCCAGTCGGGCGGGGGCACTAGCTCAGCTGGACTGCTCCTGGACCTGGCGCTTGATCCGGGCCAGCATGGCCGCCATGCCGCGCAGCCGAAGCGGGCTGACCAGGTCCTGCAGCCCGAGCGAGGTGGTGAACTCGGGCGGGGTGGCCAGGATCTCCGCGGCGCTCAGCCCGTCCAGCCCGGAGTACAGGATGCTGGCGAACCCGCGGGTGGTCGGCGCCTCCGGCGGCGCGTCGAAGAACAGGTGCACGGTCCCGTCGTCGCCCACCTCCACCGCGAGGAACAGCGGCGACTGGCACTCGGGCACCGCTTCCAGCAGGTCCCGATGCTCGGCGAACCGCTCCAGCAGCGGCGGCAGCTCGGCCGAGAACTCCAGCAGCAGCTGCAACTTCTCCTGGCCGGACAGCGCGTCGAAGTCGTCCACGATGTCCTGCAGCCGAGGGTTCAGCGTGCCGGCCGTGGTCACGGTTCGTCTCCCTTGGTGATGGGCACGCCGACGCTGTTCCCCCACTCGGTCCAGGACCCGTCGTAGTTTCGCACGGTCGGGTAGCCGAGCAGGTGCTGCAGCACGAACCAGGTGTGGCTGGACCGCTCCCCGATCCGGCAGTACACGACGACGTCGTCGGCCGGGCTCAGCCCGGCCTCGCCGGCGTAGATGGCTTCCAGTTCCTTTCGGCTGCGGAAGGTGGCGTCCTCGGCCGCCGCGCGAGCCCACGGGATGTTCACCGCGCCCGGGATGTGCCCGCCGCGCAGCGCGCCCTCCTGCGGGTAGTCCGGCATGTGTAGCAGTTCCCCGGAATACTCGCCCGGCGAGCGCACGTCGATCATCGGCTGGCCGAGATGCGCGCGGACCTGATCGCGGAACGCCCGGACGTGAGAATCATCCCGCTCCACCACCGGGTAGTCAGTCAGCGGGCGGTCCGGGACCGCTGTGGTCAGCGGCCGGTCCTCGGCGATCCACTTGGCCCGGCCGCCGTCCAGCAGCCGCACGTCCGGGTGGCCGAACAGGGTGCACACCCACAGCGCGTACGCGGCCCACCAGTTGTTCCGGTCGCCGTACAGCACCAGGGTGGTGTCCCGCGAGATGCCCTTCGCGGACATCAGCCGGGCGAAGCCCGCGCCATCCACGTAGTCCCGGGTCACTGGGTCGTTCAGCTCGGTGTGCCAGTCCAGCTTGACCGCACCCGGGATGTGCCCGGTCTCGTACAGCAGCACGTCCTCGTCGGATTCGGCCACCACGAGGCCCGGGTCATCGAGGTGCTCGGCCAGCCACTCCGTGCTCACCAGCATCTCCGGATGCGCATAGTCCTGGAACTTGGCCGTTGCGTCCTGCGGCAGCGTCACGAGTGCCGTCACCTCCGTTGCTGTCCGTCCCGGGGCGTACGCCACGCCGGGGCTGGCCGGAAATTGTCTCACTCAACGCCAACGCAGCCACCCGGCCGGCCCTTCCCGGGTGCCCGTACCGCCAGCCTAGGCGGCCCTGGGTCGCCTAGGCAGCCCGGTACCGCCGGGTTTGCCCGGTCCCGGGCCGGGCCAGACCTAAGTTAGGAAGGACCGGTATCCGAGATGACCGCAGAATGACCGGCGAATGACCGCAGAACCCGAATCTGCGCCGATCCGGCTGGACCGGCTGCCGATGGCTGAGGACCGGACGGCCGCCTACAGCTTCCTCCGCGAGGCCGGCCCGGTGCTCCGCACCGCGTTCGGGTCCTACCTGATCACCTCCAGCCAGGCGGCCGAGTTCGCCCTCAAGAACCCCGGACTGTTCTCCTCCCAGCGCGCGTTCGACCTGGTCGGCAGCCCGCTGCCGCTGGTCCCGATCGCCTTCGACCCGCCGGAGCACACCCGGTACCGGCGCATCTTGCAGCCGTTCTTCAGCCCGCGCGGAGTGGCGGCCTGGCTGCCTCAGGTGCGCGCGCTGGCCGCTGAGCTGATTGATGGCCTGGCCCGCCGGGACCACTGCGACCTGGTCGAAGACCTGGCCGTGCCGCTGCCAGCCCAGGTGTTCCTGACCCTGTTCGGCCTGCCCACGGCTGACCGGGACCGGCTGAACACCTGGAAAGAGGGCTTGCTGCGGACCAGGCCCCCCGAGCCCGGGGAGACCCTGGGCCAGCGCGCGATCCGGCTGGGTGCGGAACTCTTCGAGTACCTGGTCGAGCACGTCGCCCAGCGGCGCCGGGACGGCACCACTACCGGCCTGCTCGGCCAGTTGCTGGCCGCGCAGGCCAGCGACGACCGGCTGACCGACGAAGAGATCTACGGGCTGTCCTTCCTGTTCGTGCTGGCCGGGCTGGAGACGGTCACCTCGGCGCTGAGCACCGCGTTCGCCGTGCTGGCCAGCCAGCCCACATTGCGCCGCCGGATCGCCAACGACCCCGCGGTCATCCCGGCCGCGGTGGAGGAACTGCTCCGGGTCGACGGCCCGCTGCTCTTCGTGCCGCGGGTGGCCACGCAGGACGTTGCGGTGGCCGGCCAGCTCATCCCGGCCGGCACGCTGGTGCAGGTCGTAGTGGCGGTCGCGGACCGGGACCCGGCCGAGTACCCGGACCCAGATGTGATCGACTTCGGCCGTCAGCGGCGGAACCTGGCCTTCGGCGGCGGGCCGCACCGCTGCCTCGGGTCGCATCTGGCCCGGATGGAAATGCGGGTCGCCCTCGAGGAGTGGCACCGCCGGATACCGGAGTACCAGCTGGCCCCCGGGGCCGCGCCGCGGGTGACCTGGCCGGCCGGGGTCGTCGGCATCGACCACCTGCCCCTGATCTACCCGGCACCGGCCCCGGCGCAGGCGCAGGCGCAGGCGCCGGAGTAAAGGCTCATCCGGGCTGCGTCACCCCGCGCTCGCCCCGGTCGGCGTTGGCCAGGATCGCGTCGTGCACGTACCAGGAGAAGCCGGGCGCGATCTCGTCGTAGGTCGCGATGTACCGCGGGTCAGCGACGTACAGCTCGGCCAGCCCGCGGTGCGCCCCGTACCCGCAGTCGTAGAACCAGCGGATCAGGTGCTGCCGGTGCGCTTCGGCCAGGTCCATCGTGGCCGTCCCGGTGGCCGGCGCCCCGGCCCGGACCAGCTCGGCGAAGCCCTCGATGTTGGCGTCCGCCTCGGCTTTGATGGTGATCCAGTCCTCCTTGGTGTAGGCGGCGCTGCGCCGCCGCGACTCCTGCCAGGCCTCCGTGTCCCCCCAGCGCTGCCGGGCTTCCTTGGTGTATTCGGCCATCTTGTCCGTGCCGAACACCTCGAACTGCTCCTCCGGGGTGAGCGCCATGCCCATGTCCCGTGCCTCCATCTCCTTCTCGACCGCGCGCAGCAGGGCCGCGGTGCGGGCCGCCCGTTCGCGCAGCAACCGGTGCTGCCGGCGCAGGTGATCGTCGGTGCCGTCGGCCGGGTCGGCCAGCATCTCGGCGATCTCGTCCAGCCCGAAGCCCAGCTCCCGGTAGAACAGCACCTGGCGCAGCCGCAGCAGGTCGGCCTGGCTGTATAGCCGGTAGCCGGCCGCGCTGCGCGCGCTGGGCGAGAGCAGCCCGATGCTGTCGTAGTGGTGCAGGGTCCGGACAGTCACGCCGGACAGCCGGCCCAGCGCGCCGACGGTGTACTCACTCACGGGCACCACTGTCCGCCCTCACGCTGCGTGAGGGTCAAGCGGTTAACGGAGATCGTGGCCGGTGGTGCTGTCCACGTGGTCCGGGATCTCGCCGTCGTGCCGGTCCCCGGTGGTGGACGTGCCCGACGGCTCGAACATGAGGATCGACCCGCCCGGCGAGGACGGCTTGTGCTCGACGCCGCGCGGCACCACGAACGTGTCGCCCTGATGCAGCGACACGGTGCGCACGCTGCGGTCCGGCTCGCGCAGCGCGACGTCGAACCGGCCGTCCAGGACCAGGAAGAACTCGTCCGTCGTGTCGTGGGTGTGCCAGACATGGTCCCCGCGTGCGTGCGCGATCCGCACGTCGTAGTCGTTCATCCGGGCCACGATCCGCGGGCTGTAGATGTCGTCGAACGAAGCCAGAGCGGCGGTCAGGTTCACCGGTTGCGCAGTCATATGGCCACGGTAATTCATGACCTAGGGTCATGGATATGGACACAGATGCGCTGCGCTGGTTCCAGCAGGTGGCCGACGGGACCACGGTGACTGAGGTGAGCGAGCTGGAGATGGTCACCCAGTCCGGGGTGTCCCGCGCCCTGGCCCGGCTGGAGGCGCAGCTGGGCACGCCGCTGCTCCGGCGGCACGGCCGCACGCTGCGGCTGACCCAGGCGGGCGCGGTGTTCAAGCGGCACGTCGATGCGCTGCTGCACCACCTGGACGACGGGATCGCCGCGGTCAACCAGCTGATCGAGCCGGACACCGGCACCGTGGCGCTCGCCTTCCAGCAGTCGGTCGGCACCTGGCTGGTGCCCGCCCTGGTGCGCAGCTTCCGCACCGCCCACCCGCAGATCAGTTTCCAGCTCACCCAGGTCCGGGACGAGGCGCAGATAGTGGCGCTGGACGACGGCCGGGCCGACCTGGAGATCGGCACCCGGCGGGGGCGCAGCCCGGCGGTGCGCACCCGGCTGATCGCCGTCGAGCCGCTGCGGCTAGCCCTGCGCGGCGATCACCCGCTGGCCGCCCGGGACGAGATCGGCCTGGCCGAGGTGGCCGATGAGCCGTTCATCAGCCTGGGCCGCACCTCCGCGCTGCGCAGGCTGGGCGACGAGCTGTGCGAGCGGGCCGGGTTCCGCCCCGAGGTGGTGTTCGAGGGTGAAGACCTGTCCACCGTGCGCGGCTTCGTGGCGGCCGGCCTGGGCGTGGCCATCGTCCCCGCGCCGCGGGCCGGGTCGCCGGAGGCCGCCCCGGGCCCGCTGCGCTACCTGGAGATCACCGACCCGGGGGCGGCCCGTGAGCTGTCCTTGAGCTGGTCGGCGGACCGTCGGCTGCTCCCCTCCGCCGAGCTGTTCCGCCGCCACGTGATCAGGAGCGCCAGCGCGGGCCGGGTGCCCGCCCTCTCGCCGTAACCAAAACCCATTTCTCATTCCTAACGCCCATGCCGGGTGACTCGCACCGGCTGTTCGCTGGGTCACCGAGCGAATGTTAAGAACGGGTTCACTCACTGCTTGTGGAATGGCCTTGCTGGGTGAGCAGGGTGGGGCTGCGCCGGAGCCGCAGGGGACCGGCCGCACCGAGGAAGTTCTCCCAGCTATGACCCAACGTCCTTCGCATTCACCTGGTGGCTGGCGCAGGGGGTGGCCCGCTGCCGCTGGCCCGCGCCGGCGCAGCCGCTGGCGCGCGCCGGTGCTGCTGGCGGTGGCAGCCACCGCGGTGGCACCGGTGCTGGCCGCGACCAGCGCCAGCGCGGCCCCGCGTGGCGTCGGTGGTGGCGCCTTGCCGCCGGGCAACCTGCTGATCAGCGGGTCGGTGTACACCGGCCGCGCGGGCCTGCTCACCCCCGGAGTCACCGTGCTGCCGCCCGGCTGCACCACCGGCTGCGTGACCGCCACCGCCGACGGCACCTACCCCGGCGTGTTCAACAACGACCTGGCCGACGCCAGCTTCGGCATCACCTCGCCGATCTTCCTCAACGAGGTCAGCCCGGACGGGCGGCTGGTCCGCACGCTGCGCGTGCCGGCCGGGACGCGGCCTGGTGTCCCGGGCGGCTCCGGCATGGTGACCAGCTTCTCGTCCAAGTCCGAGCTGGCGCTGAACCAGTCCACGAGTGGCCAGTCGGTGACGTTCATGGGCTACGTCACCCGGCCGAACATGATCGACGTGTCCAACTCGAACACGCCGGCCGTGATCGATCCGACCAACCCGGTGCCGGGCAGCTACTACCGGGCGGTCGCCACGCTGGGCCGCAACGGCAAGTTCAGCTTCACCGAGACCAATGCGTACAGCGGCAACAATGGCCGGGCCGCGATCCTGAACGACAGCCACGGCGCCAATGTCATCTACACCGCGGGGAACGCCGGGAACGGCAGCAACCCGCAGCCCAACGGCGTGATCCTCGGGGCCGGCGCGCAGATCATGACGCCCTCGAAGAAGCCGGAGAGCGCCCAGAACCCGGGCCAGCCGACCCCGGTGGGCAGCTTCAGCGTGACCCAGCTGGGTGACCCCGCCGACAAGGTCGGCAAGGACACCAACTTCCGCGGGCTGACTGTGTACGACAACGTCGTCTACTACACCAAGGGCAGCGGCGGCAACGGCGTCAACACGGTGTACTTCGTGGACACCACCGGGAAGGCGTGCCCGAACGGGGTCGGCCTGCCGGAGCCGGGCGCGGCGCTGCCTACCTCGCCGATCGCCTATGACCCGGCGCTGCTGCAGAGTAAGGGCGTGTTCCCGTACAACATGTGCGTGCTCAAGGGCTTCCCGACCGCGCTGAAGTCCACCACGTCGTTCCCGTTCGGGCTGTGGTTCGCCAACTCACACACGCTGTATGTGGCGGACGAGGGCGATGGCTCGAACACCTACTCCGCGACGTCCGGGACCTACACCGACGCGGCCGCGCAGACCACCGCGGGGCTGCAGAAGTGGGTCCTGGCGAACGGGAGCTGGCAGCTCGCCTACACGCTGACCGGCGGGCTCAGCCTCGGCACGCCGTACCAGGTGCCGGGCTACCCGACCGGTGACAACGCGGCCACCGGTCTGCCCTTGGCGCCGGCCACCGACGGGCTGCGGAACATCGTCGGCCGGGTCAACCAGGACGGCACGGTGACCATCTGGGCGGTCACCTCCACCGTCAGCGGCGGCGGTGACCAGGGCGCGGACCCGAACAAGGTGGTCGCCATCACCGACCACCTGGGTGCGCAGACGCTGCCGACCGGGGAGAGCTTCCGCACCGTCGAAGCTGCCCGCTCCGGTGCGGTGCTCCGCGGCGTGTCCTTCACCCCGGGCACCGGAGTCCGCTGATCCCGCTGCACCAGGTAAAACGAACGGCGCAAGCGGAACGGGCGGCCGGGTTGTCCCGGCCGCCCGTTCCTTGTTCGCGGTGCGTTGCGCTGGTGCTGAGCTACTCGTCAGAAGTGGGTCGGCCCGACACCGGCCGGGGTGGTCGGTGTCGCCGTCGGCGTCGTGACCGGCGTGGTGCCGGTGCCCACCGGCGGTGCGGTGGCCACGGTGAACGTGCCGTGCGCCACCAGCAGGCCGTCGGTGTTGCCCTTCGCGTCGGTGAAGAAGCCGACCAGGTCACCGGCGTTGTTGATGCCGTTCAGCGTGGTGGCCCCGGAGCCCATCGGGTCGTTGACCACCCGGACGCCACGGCCCGGCTGCCAGACGAAGCCGAACGACTTGGCGTTGTTGCCGCTGCCCCGCATGAAGGTGCCGACGATGGCGCCGAAGTCGTTGACGCCGAACGCCATCGTGGAGCTGGCCCGCGGGATGCTGAACTCGACGACCGTGCCGCGCCGGGTGATCAGGAAGCTCTTGACCGCGCCCTTGCGGGTGGTGAAGAAGCCCACGATCTCGCCCCGGTTGTTGATGCCGGAGGCCGTGCTGCTCATCGCGCCGGGGATGTGCAGCCGGCGGAACCAGTGCCCGCGGATGCTGAACTCGAACGCGTGCGAATCGCCCTGGGCGCCGTTGAAGAAGCCCACGGCGATGTCGCGGTCGTTCACCCCGAGAAGCTGGGTGACCGGCGGCTTCGACATGTTCCGGGTGGGGAACACCACGTTATGGAACTGGCCGTTCAGGGTGTAGAAGCCGAAGTTATTGTTCGACATACTCCGCTTGTTCTGGGTGGACCAGAAACCGACCGTAACCCCGACGTCGTTGATCCCGATGACCTGGGTCTGCTTGCCGATCGGGAAGTTCTCGTTCATGAACGAGGAACCCGTCGTGGCCAGGTTCAGCACGTAGCCCTTGTTCGGGTGGCCCTTGGCCCCAGACCCGAAGTAGCCGGCGATCTGACCCCGGTTGTTGATGCCCAGGAGCTGGTTGAACGTGGGGTCATTGCTGTTGTTGAGCGTGTTGAACGTCCACCCCGTGCCCAGCCGGGTCATGTTGCCCATGTGCGCCATGTGCTCCGACTGCGAGCTGGCGGAAAGGCTGACACCCGCGCTGCCGGACCCGTGTAGGGCGACCACGCCGCCGACTACTCCGCCCATGGCAGCGGTAATGCCGAGCGCTATCGCGAGTACCCGACGGTTCATCGTTGTCCCACCATTCTGGGCAGATGAGCGGCGCCACCGTGCCCGTCGTATCTCGTCGTCACCAAGATCCCTTTCAGCGCATAGTGATCATGGGGTCCCTCGCTCATTTGGTGAGGCTAGTGACGGACCGGCCGTATCCCTAGCCGAACCGGGCGGGGGTCCGCGTTCCGTAATATTTGCCGTCGGCTGCTGCCGGGTGGTCCGGGCACCGGCCACCAGGGCTGGCCTGGGAACCCAAGCTCGTCTTCGGGGTGTTCGCCGCGCTCGGCTGATCCCCGGATCGGCTAGTTCTTCGACCAGGACGAGTCAACCAAGCGTGACTGGGCAGGGGGTTGGGGATCGCCATCAGACGGAGGGAACACGAGTTATGGCTAACGAGCTCGACGGCCGCCGGGTCGCATTCATGATCGCCAACGAAGGCGTGGAGCAGGTAGAACTCACCGCGCCGTGGCAGGCGGTGCAGGCCGCGGGCGGGACGTCGATGCTGCTGGCACCCGAGCCGGGTACCGCGCAGGCGTTCAACCACCTGGACAAGGCCGACACCTTCCCGGTGGACCAGGCCATCGGGGACGCGCACCCAGAGGACTACGACCTGCTGATCCTGCCCGGTGGGGTGGCCAACCCGGACATCCTGCGCACCGTACCCGAGGCGGTGCGGTTCGTCCGCGCGATGTTCGAGGCGGGCAAGCCCGCCGCGGTCATCTGCCACGGCCCGTGGACCGTGGTCGAAGCCGATCTGGTCCGCGGCCGGACGCTGACCTCCTGGCCCAGCTTGCAGACCGACATCCGCAACGCGGGCGGCACTTGGGTGGACACCGCGGTCCACGTCTGCAAGTCCGGCCCGAACGTGCTGATCACCAGCCGCAAGCCCGGCGACCTGCCCGCCTTCTGCCAGACCCTGGTCGAGGAGACCGCCCGCCAGTACCAGTCCGCCTAACCCTGGCGTCAGGCGTGCGGGGTGAATGAGGTGGAGCAGGAGCCGTGCCGGCTGCCTTTGACGACGGTGAATCTGCGGAGTGCGGGTCGTCACTAGGGGAGACGCAGACGGAACTGAGGAGGAACGTGATGGCTGCCGACGGGCTGACGACGTGCCTGTGGTTCGACACCGAGGGCGAGCAGGCGGTGCGCTTCTACACGAGCATCTTCAAGGACGCCAAGCTGGGCCGGATCGCCCGGTACACCGAGGCTGGCCCGGGCGCGCCCGGCGCGGTGATGACCGTGGAGTTCGAGCTCAACGGGCAGAAGTTCCTCGCGCTGAACGGCGGGCCGGGGCGCAAGTTCAGCGAGGCCATCTCGCTGGTGATCACCTGCGCCGACCAGGACGAGGTGGACTACTACTGGGACCGGCTGTCCGACGGCGGGCAGGAAGTGGCCTGCGGCTGGGTCACCGACCGGTACGGGCTGTCCTGGCAGGTCGTCCCCGCGGTGCTCACTGACCTGATGAGCGACCCGGACCCGGCCAAGGCCAAGCGGGTCACCGAGGCCATGTTCACCATGAAGAAGCTGGACATCGCCACGCTGCAGCGGGCCTACGCCGGGATGTCCTGAGCCGGCCGCGTTACCGGCTGCCTGGGCGGCGCTGACGTCGATCGCGCGTAGTTGGCGCTCGCTGGCCTCGATCGCCGAGCGTGGCGGGCGCCGAATGACTGGTTACGCTGCGGGTACAGTAGGTGTGTCCTGGGACTTTGCCGGCAACTGGAGGCTGACTGTGGTCGTCGCACCCGGCGTCACGGGCGCGGCCGAGCGCGGGCATGTTGTCCAGTTCTACGCGCGGGACTGGGAGCTCGCGGCCGGCGCGGGACAGTACCTAGCCGGGGCGCTGGCCGGTGGCTGCGCGGTGGTCGTGGTGGCCACCCCGGCGCACCGGCAGGCGTTCGAGTGCTACCTGGCCGGCGTGGACGTGGATATCGCGGCCGCCTGGGCGGATGGCCGGTACCAGGCCATCGATGCCGCTGCCCTGCTGCACCGGTTCACTGTGGCCGGCCAGGTGGACGCGGCCAGCTTTGAGGCCGAGGTCGGGCACGTGATCAGGGCGGTGGGCGCGGCCGGGCGCCCGGTCCGGGTGTACGGCGAGATGGTCGCCCTGCTCTGGGACGCGGGCCAGCTCAATGCCGCGCTGGAAGTCGAAGGCCTGTGGAATGACCTGGCCCGGGACATCCCCTTCGGGCTGTATTGCGGCTACCCGGAGTCGTCGGTCAGCGGGCCGGATCAGCGCGCCGCGCTGGCCGAGGTGTGCCGCCTGCACTCGGCCGTCGTCGGGCGGCCAGCCACCGTGTCCCGGCAGGCCAGGACGGCCCCGGCCCCGGCCCGGTCCCGGGCGACCCGGTCCTTCCCGCTGGACCGGGATGCCCCGCGGCAGGCCCGGCATTTCGCGCTGGAGTTGCTGCGCGGCTGGCGGATCGAGCAGCGCTGCGGGGTGAACCTGGCCAGCGACGTGGCCATCGTGGTCAGTGAGCTGACCACCAACGCCGTGAAGCACGCCCGGTCCGGCTTCACCGTCAGCCTGATACTGGCCATGGACGCGGTGCGGATCCGGGTCGAAGACGCCCGCCCGCTGGCTGGTGCGCACGGGGATCCGCCGTTGCCCGTCTCGCCGGACCACGGGCTGGGCCTGGTGGATGCCGTGTCGGCCCGCTGGGGCGTGCAGCCCGCCGACGGTGGCAAAACGGTCTGGGCCGAGCTGCCGCTGACCTGACCGGCCCCCTGACCCCCCTGGCCAGCCCAGGCCGCCCGAACCCCCGGAGGCGGCAGGCCCACCGTCTCGGCATCAGCGGAGTCCCGTTTTACGTCATGGGCGGGTCGCGGGCGGTCCCCGGCGGCCAGCCGGCCGAGGTGTTCCTGGCCGCGTTGCGGGCCGCCTGGGACGACGCGGCCGCGCCGCACGCCGCGCCCGCCTAGGCGGCTACTAGCGCCATAACGTGCCAGGCCAGGGCCTGGTTCATGTGTAAATGGTCACACCGGCGGGTCCGCTCGGATACTGAACCATCGCTGCTCCGCCTGCCGTGCTGCAGGGGGGAGAGCACCGGCCACGGTGCCCAACAAGGGGGAGCAGCAAGTGACGCAGCAAACCACGGCCACGTCCATCAGTCCAGTCATCGCTCGCACGGACGTCGTGCCAGCGATCGCGGTGCGCATTACCGGGGCGTTGCTGGCGCTGGCCATCGCGACGGTGCATGTGGCCGACCAGGGCGGTATCACCGTCTTGGCCACGCCAAGCTGGGTCGGCTGGGGGTATCGGCTCATCGAGGCCGGCGCCGTGCTGACCGGGGTGCTGCTGCTGGTGCCGCGTCCGGTCTGGCTGATCCGGGGCTGGATGGGCTGGGCAGCCGGCCTGCTGCTCGGCGCCGGGCCGCTGATCGGCTACGTCGCCTCCCGCACGGTGGGCCTGCCCGGTGATCACGGTGATGTCGGCAACTGGGGCTATTGGGTGGGCACGGTGTCGCTCTTCGTCGAGGCCGCGCTGATCGTGCTGAGCCTGACCATGCTGCTGAGCTACCTCGCCCAGCGGGCTCAGCCCTGGCCGCGCTGAGCCGCGATCACGTCGCGGTACCAGCCGTAGGACGACTTCGGCGTACGGGCCTGGCTGGCGTGGTCCACGTGGACCAGGCCGAACCGCTGGGTGAACCCTTCGCCCCACTCGAAGTTGTCGGCCAGCGTCCAGTGGTAGTAGCCGCGTACGTCGAGGCCGTCGCTGATCGACGCGTGCACGGCGCGCAGGTGGCTGTCTATGTAGTCGATGCGGAACTGGTCGTCCACGGCACCGTCACCGTCCAGCTGGTCGTCGTGCGCGCAGCCGTTCTCGGTGATGTACAGCGGCGGGAGTTCGCCGCCGTACCGCCCGGCCAGCTGGCCGAGCATCTCGGTCAGCCCAGCGGGCACCACCGGCCAGCCGAACGAGGTGACCGGGTAGCCCGGGATCGGCTGCATCTGGAACGGCAGCGGCGAGTCGGGCAGCGCGGACAGCCGGGTCGGCAGGTAGTAGTTCATCCCGAGGCCGTCCACCGGGGCGGAGATAACCGCCAGGTCGCCGTCCTGCACGCAAGCCAGGCCACTGGCCGGGTCCTGGCCGTCGCTGGCCAGGCCGAACGAGCTGAGGTCGGGGTATCGGCCGAGCAGCACCGGGTCGGTGAACAGCCAGTCATGCAGGGTGGCGTAGGCGGCCGCCGCGGCCCGGTCGGCCGCGCTCTCGCTGGCCGCCGAGGCCGGCGAGTAGTTGTTGGCCAGCATCACCTGGCGCGCGCCGGCCGCGCGCAGCGCGGCCGTGGCCAGGCCGTGCCCGAGTAGCTGGTGGTGGGCGGTCGGCAGCGCGCCCAGCATCAGCTCCAGACCCGGTGCGTGCACGCCGAGCGCGTAGCCGAACGCGGTGACCACGAACGGCTCGTTCAGCGTGATCCACAGCGGGATCCGGTCGGCCAGCCGGGCCGCGGCCAGCGCCGCGTAGTCGGCGAACCGCTGCGCGGTCGGCCGGGCCAGCCAGCCGCCCGCGTCCTCCAGCGGCTGCGGCAGGTCCCAGTGGTAGAGCGTCGGCACCGGGGTGATGCCCGCGGCCAGCAGCGCGTCGGTCAGCCGGTCGTAGTAGTCCAGCCCGGCGCGGTTGGCCGGACCGGAGCCGGCCGGCTGCACCCGGGGCCAGGCGATGGAGAACCGGTACGCGGTGACGCCCAGGCCGGCCAGCAGCGCGACGTCCTCCGGCCAGCGATGGTAGGAGTCGATGGCCACCGCACCGGTGTGCCCGTCCCGGATCTTTCCCGGCTGCTGGCAGAACGTGTCCCAGATCGACACGCCCCGCCCGTCTTCGTGCACGGCGCCCTCGATCTGGTACGCGGACGTGGCAACGCCCCAGTGGAACCCGTCCGGGAACCGGGGCAACGGTGGACTGATCACCCGCTGATGGTAATCACCGGCACATCTTGCGGCGAGATTACGGACGCCTGCATTCCTTTGCAGGCCCGTTAAGGCTGCCTCTAGTCTGCTGTTCGCGCGTCCCCTTGGAGCGGGTCATCTCACGGAGCGGGCCACCTCGAGAAGGGCCAGAACGTGTACCACCAAGGGAATGTGATACGCCGCGCTGTTTGGGCGGTCAGCACACTCGTCCTGGCGGTCGCGGGGCTGTTTGCCGGGATGAGCGGGGCTTCGGCCGCGACTCTCACCGGTCCGGTTATCCCGGCTGACGCGAATGCCGCGCGGGCGACCACGCCGGTCAGCTACTCGTGCACGCTGTCCGGTACCACCACCAGCACACCAGTCACTGTCATGGCGGTGCTCAGCGCACCGACCGCAGGCACCGTCGGCACCGCCACCGCGGTCACGCTCACCACGCGCGTGATGCAACTGCCCACGGCCGACAGTACCCGACTGCCGTCCCTGACCCGGGTCACCGCGGCCGGCACCGCCCAGTCCACCGGGCTGTCCGGCGGCCCCGTGGCCCTCACCGGCCAGACCTCCATGCCCGCCGGGATGGCGACGCGGATCCCGGCGGTCACCATCACCGGCTCCGCCGTCCCGTCAACCGCGGGCACGGTGTCGATCCAGGCGCCTACCGCGCTCAAGGTGACCCTGGTCGCCGGGACCACGCTGGCCGCGTTCAACTGCACGCGGTCCAGCACGGCCAGTACCGCCGTGCAGATCATGGTCACCGCGTCGACCGTGCCGGCCGCGACCACCGGGCCGATGTACGCCTGCACGGTCACGGTGGCCGGGCACACGATGCGGCAACTGGACCGGATCCCGATGACGCTGAGCACGTCCGGCCCGAACACGGTCGGCTCGACCGACATGGTCACGCTCTCGTCGCCCGCCAACGGCCTCGGCGGGACGTATCCGGCGGGCACGTCGGCCGTCTCGTTCAGCGGCGCCCTGCCGCTGGCCGGTGCCCAGTCCGGCAGCATCCCGCTCAGCGGGGCGATGGCGAACATCGGCAGTGGCATGTTCACGGTGCAGGCATCGCTGCCGCTGATGGCGGCCGGGATGCTGCACATCCTGCCGCCCAGCCGGTTCACCGTCATCGTGCACGTGCAGCAGACGGTCTCGGTCGTCGCGGTCTGCGTCCTGCAGACCACCGTCACCGCGACCATGCCCGCGTCCACCATGGTGCAGGTGGCCAACACGGCGATGCCGATGGCCACCATGGGCGCAGGCACCACCACCGGTACGGGCACCGCCCCGCCGCTGGGCACCACCCCGATGGGCTCGGCCGCCACCGGTGGCGGCGGCAGCCTGCAGCACGCCAAAATCCTGCCGGAGCTGGCCGCGGGCATCGCCGTGCTGCTGGCCGGAGCCGGCCTCACGATCATCGGGGTGCGCCGCCGCCGGCGGCACTTCTCCGCCTGATCGGGCCTGGTCCCGGTCCGGGCCGCGGTTCGGCCCGGACCGGGACCGGCCGGCCGTCTGCTACTTCTAGGAAGCGAATCACCCGGATGGAGCTACCGCGACGTAACCGCCGCACCGGGCCGGCCCGGCCGGTCCAGGGTCTTTTCGAGGACGAGCTTTACCCCGGCGACAGCTACCCGGACGACAGCTACCGCGACGAGCCGTACCAGGAGCAGTACTACGAAGATCACGGTTACCAGGACCGGGGTTATCAGGACCGGCGCTATCCGAACCGTCGGTACGAACAGCGGCTGTTCGAGGAGCCGCGCCACAACGACCGGCACTACGACGACCCGGAATACCGGGGCTACGAGAACTGGGACCGGGCCAGCCGGCGCAGCCGCCGGCGCGGGCCGGGACGGCTCATCATGGTGCTCGGTTCCGTGCTCGTGCTGGCCGGCGCCGCGGTGGTCGCCCGCGCGGTGCTTGACCGCGGCCACCTGTACGGTCCGGCCGAGCAGATCCCAGCCAACGTGGGCACCGCGGTGCCCGGCCTGGATGGCACCGTCGCGGCCCCGCTGGCCTTCTCCCGGCCGGTGCAGATCGAGATCCCCAAGCTGGATGTGCACGCGCCGGTGATAAGGCTGGGCCTGGCCGGCAACGGCTCGGTGGCGGTGCCTCCGTTGCCGAATCACAACCTGGCCGGCTGGTACGACGGCAGCGTCACGCCCGGGCAGCAGGGCACCTCGGTCATCCTGGGGCACGTCGATTCGTTCACCGGGATATCGGTGTTCTTCTACATCAAGACGCTGCGCCGGGGGAACCAGATCAAGATCATGCGGGCCAACGGGTCGACCGCGATTTTCACCGTGGACGGCGTGCAGAAGGTGGTCAAGAGCGCGTTCCCCACCTCCGATGTGTACGGCAAGGTCAAGTACCCGGGCCTGCGCCTGATCACCTGCGGCGGCCCGTTCGACACCGCCACCCGGCAGTACGCGGACAACATCGTGGTCTACGCGCACCTGACCCGGACCAGCCGGGGCTCTGTTCGGTAACGCCGTGACCTGGTACGTTGCCCAAGGGAATCAACACAATCGGGGGGACCTATGCGAGTCATGGCCAAGATCAGCATGCCTGTCGAGGCAGCCAACCAGGCGATCAGGGACAACCGGCTGGGCAACGTCATGCAGCGGGCGGCCGAGCGGTGGCGGCCGGAGGCGATGTACTTCACCACGTTCGACGGCCAGCGCACCGCGTTCATGGTGTTCGACATGCCGGACCCGTCGGACATACCGCCGTTCGCCGAGCCGTTCTTCATGGAACTGAACGCCGACGTCCAGCTGGCGCCCGCCATGAACGGCGCGGACCTGGAGAAGGGCCTGTCCCAGATCGGCTGATCAGCGCGCGGGCCCGGCCACTGCGGCCAGGGCCCGCGCCCAGGGAAAGCCCTGCTCAGCCGGGCGGGCGTCGGCTGCGTCAGCCGGCTCGTCCGGCTGAGTCCGGGTCAGCACGGTCACGCCCCAGGAGCGCAGCCGGGCGGTGTTCTCGGCGAACGCCGGGTGCGCGGCATGCTCCGGGTTGGAGACCGGCATGGCCACGACCGGCAGCCGCTTGCCAATCGCCTCGACCAGGATGCCCAGCGGCAGCGTGTCGCAGATCCCCACGCCCCACTTGTTGATCGTGTTCACCGTGGCCGGCGCCACGATGATCGCGTCCGGGGGCGGCAGCACGTCCGGCTCCCCAGGGTTCTTGTACTGGCTGCGCACCGGGTGCCCGGTCAGCCGCTCCAGCGCGGTAACGTCAGTGAACTTCCGGCCGGCTGGGCTGGTCAGCACGCACACGTCCCAGCCGTCGGCCTGCGCCAGGCGGACCAGCTGGCCGACGTCCTTAGCCGGGGGTGCGGCGCAGGCGATCACGTACAGCACGCGGGTGGTCATGGGCTGACTGTGCCCGCTCGCGGCTGGGGTAAAAGAAGGGATGGCCGTGGCTGCTCCGACTGCTGGGCCCGGCCGGGTCGCGGTGTTCTCCCTGGGCGGCACCATCTCGATGACACACCGCCCGGGCGGGCCGGGCGGCGTGGTGCCGGCACTGACCGGGCATCAGCTGCTGGCCGCGGTACCCGGCCTGGACGCGGCGGGCATCGAGGTGTCCGTGCATGACGTGCGGCGGGTTCCGGGCGCGTCCCTGACCATCCCGGACCTGACCGAGCTGGCCGCGGCGGTGCGCCAGCAGATCGCGGCCGGGGCGGCCGGCGCGGTCGTCATCCAGGGCACCGACACCATCGAGGAGACCGCGTTCCTGCTGGACCTGCTGTGCCCGGGGGATGCGCCGGTCGTGGTGACCGGGGCGATGCGCAACCCAGCCCAGGCCGGCCCGGACGGGGCGGCCAACATCCTGGCCGCGATCCAGGCGGCCGCCCGCCCGCAGCTGCGCGGACTGGGCGCCATGGTGCTGCTGGCTGATGAGATCCATGCCGCCTGCTACGTGCGCAAGACGCACACCACCAGCATCACCGCGTTCGCCTCACCGGGCGCCGGGCCGGTCGGCCAGGTCGTGGAAGGTCAGGTGCGGCTGCTGACCCGCCCCGCGTACCGGTATGTGCTGCCCGCTGCGGCCCGGTCCGGGTCGGCCGTGCGGACCGGCCTGGTGGTCATCACGTTCGGGGACGACGGGGAACTGCTGCGCGCGGCGGACGGGCGGTTCGACGGACTGGTCGTAGCCGCGTTCGGCGCCGGGCACGTGCCGGCCAGCCTGGTGCCGGTGCTGGCCGGGCTGGCCGGGCAGATCCCGGTGATCCTGGCTTCGCGGGCCGGGGCTGGCCCGGTGCTGGCCGGCACGTACGGCTATCCCGGCTCGGAGACGGATCTGCTCAGCCGGGGCCTGATCGGTGCCGGGTTCCTCGATCCGCTGAAAGCCCGGCTGCTGCTGCACGTGCTGCTGGCCGGGGGCGCGGACCGCGAGCAGATCGCCGCCGCGTTCCGGCCGGATGCCGGGCCGGTGCCTAGCGGGTGAGGAACCTGGTCAGGCCGGCCGCGATGGCCAGGGCCGCCCTGGCCTGCCAGGCCGGGGAGGTGAGCAGCGTGGCGTCGGCCGCGTTGCGCATGTTGGCGCACTCGATGAACACCTTGGGCACGGTGGACAGGTTGATGCCGCCCAGGTCGTCGCGCGGC
>DASXIN010000162.1:0-53915 GCA_036497945.1 Streptosporangiaceae bacterium
GCCTCGTCGAGGACCCCGCGCAGCTCGGCGTTGATCTGTTCCCGGGAGGTGAGGGTGCGCTCCAGGTCCAGCCCGCCGATCACGTTACGCAGCGTGGTTACGGTCAGCTGCTCGATGGCCTGAATGAAGTTCGCGATCTCGTAGGTGGCCGCCTTCGGGTCGGTGACCTGGAAGTACAGGACCGTATCGATGTGGACGACGAGGTTGTCTTCGGTGATGACCGGCTGCGGCGCAAACGACACGACCTGCTCCCGCAGGTCCACGCGGGCCCGTACCCGGTCGATGAACGGCACCACGGTGTTGAGGCCGGCATCAAGCGTCCGGCTGTAGGAGCCCAGCCGCTCGACGACGTAGGCCCGTGCCTGCGGGACGATCCGGACCGTCCGGCCGAAGCCGACCAGCACGACGGCGCCCGCGACGGCGATGACGATGACGATTAGTGCGATCATGACCTTTCCTCTGCGTAGACCAGCGCGGTCGCGCCGTCGATCTCAAAGACATCGACATCCGCTCCGGCCGGGATGACTTGCCCGGGCGCGAACGCGCGGGCTGACCAGACTTCACCGCCGATACGCACCCGGCCGTGGTGCGCGTCGACCGGCTCGATGACCAGGGCGCTCCGGCCGACAAGGGCCGCGACTCCGCTGCGGGCGGGATGGGCGGCCCGGCGGTGCCGGCGTGCCGCGGGCAGCACGACCGCCATCGACACGCCGCCGGCGACGGCGAAGGCTACCGCCTGCCCGGCCGCGCCGACCCCCAGCTCAGCGGTCACCGCCGCCGCTCCGGCGGCGACGGCCAGCAGCCCAGCGGCGAGCGTAAGAGTGAGGAGTTCGGCGACGCTTAGGACAGCTGCCACGATCACCCAGACCAGCCAGGGGGGCATCTTGTCACGCCCTGGCTGGGGTAATGCCCCGCCGCCGCGCGCTCATCAACGACGCAGCCTTACCTGCGCCCGTTCGGCCAGCACCAGACATGTCGGTCCTCCCGTATGCGGCTGTCCGCCGGATGGCGCGCCACACCTGGTTTCACGATCCGGTGTTTCCGTTTGTTCATTTGGCCGATCTCAGGCCGCGCTGGCCCCGCGGAGCACGCGGGCGACAACGCCTGGCGCTTCTGGGTCACGGTCCGCCTGCGCCAGGGCCAGCAGTGTGAGGCGGCCGCCCTGCGCAACATGGCCGCAGGTTGCGCCAGCTGGCCGGGCAGTCCAGGTGCCGCCCAGACTCTGGCTTCGCACCCAGCTGCGCCTCGCTCCAGTCGGCGAGAATCACGCCCGCGACCGGTGAACAGCGGTGAACCGCAAGTCGGTGCGGCGTGGCTGCCGACTGTTGTCCTGTTGCCAGGTCAGCAGCTCCTGGAGCGGCAGCCGTGAGACGGTGTACAGGCCGGCGGGGAAGTCGCCCAGGCCGCCAGGCCCTGCGGGATCAAGGCCCGCCCGCTCATGCCTCCAGCTCGGGTGATTCGAAGGCACGGTGAGAGGCCCAGCCGCCAGCTGCATGCCCCCGGCCGCGGCCTGGCCGTCTTCCGTGCCTGCCCCTAGCCTGTGGCGGGCCGGCCCGCGGTCCCTGCGGCGGCTCGGCCACCGGTGAGACCGCGGAAATACTGCAGCGGCGACCGCCTCGTCCCATGCCAGATTTCTCCGGCCTGGGGTCGAAGGATGCCGCCGGCCCGGCCACGCCGGCAGCTGAACGGAGGTCTCCCCACCCCCCAGCTGCGGCCAGGCATGATGGCCGGTAGGTCCGCCGGAGGCTGCAGACCTTCGTCTAGCGGGCTACCAGGCCCGGCCTGCGGCGGGAGCTGGGGGGCGGGCGCCGTTCAGCTGGTGTGGCGGAGCGGCTGTCGTGTCGGCCGGGGCCGGGGGGATGGCGCTGCGGAAACCGGGGGAGTAGGCGAGGTGGAACCCGCGGGTAGGCACTGTCGCGCCTAGCTGTGCGAAGAGTCCAGCGGCCGAGAGCGTTGCCCGCCAGACGAGAGCGTATTCCGGCGGCGGTGTCAGCTTGCGCACCGCGGGGGCGAAGCGCGGCGCGGTGAGATGGGCCATCAGGCTCCGCAACCAGGGCCGAGAGTAGGTAAAGCTATCGGCCGCCGCCGTGGCCGCGATCGGGTGCAGCAACTCGACGATCAGCCGAGGATTGACCTCGGCGTCGGTGGGGAGCGCCCCGGCCTGCCGGGCCAAACTGAGCGCTGCCTGCCCGTCGCCGGCGAGCACTGCGGCGGCGAGCTGACCGAACGGCGCCGGGATGCCGCCGGGAGTGGCCGCGACCGCGCCGAAGTCCAGCATGCCGAGTCGGCCGCCCGGGAGCAACACGAAGTTGCCCGGGTGCAGGTCGGCGTGCATCCAGCCGGTGCACGCCGCGGGCGCATAGATGGCGTGCCCGAGCAGCCGTGCGGCCAGGTCCGCTGCGTCGCTGCCGTCGAGCTCGCGCCAGCCAGGGGGAAGCAGGTCCGTGCGCCCGTCGAGCAGCGTGGACATGCTCGTCCCCTCCAGCCAGCCAGTGATCAGCACCCGTGGTGTCGCGGCGTACACGGCCGGGACTGTGACGCTGGTCCGGCCGGGCGGCTCGTGTACCCCTGCGGCGCGGGCTGCGGCGATTTCCTCCGGGACGCGGCGCGTGAACGCGGTGGCGACCTCCGTCTGGACGCGCCCCTCGCGCACATAGTCCAGTTCCTCGACGATCCGGGCGGCGAGCTCGTCCGCGAGCCCGGACACGTTCAGCCGGGTGAGCCGCGCCATCACCCGCGCCAGCAGCCGGGCCTGGCGCAGGTCCGAGCGCAGCGCCTTGCCCACCCCCGGGTACTGCACCTTCACCGCCACCTCGACGATCTGGCCGCCGTCGGCCCGCCATCGTCCCCGGTGAACCTGGCCGATCGAGGCCGCCGCCGCCGGTGTGTCGTCGAATGCCACCAGCCTCTCCCGCCAGCCCGGCCCGTAGGCAACGGCGAGGTCAGCCGCGACAACCCGGCGGGCGACCTCGGCCGGCATGGCCGGCGCTGCGTCCGTCAGCCGCCGCAGCGCCGACCGGTAAGGCGCCGCGACCTCCTCTGGCATCGCCGCCTCGAACACCGACATCGCCTGCCCCAGCTTCGCAGCTCCGCCCTTGAGCTCGCCGAGGGTAGCGAACAGCTGCTCGGCGGTACGGGCAGCGACCTGCTCGGTAGCGGCCCGGGACAGCCGGCTGGCGGCTGCCGCGCTGCGCGCGGCATGCCGCATCGGCAGCACGGCCAGCCGGCCGGTACGGCGAAGCGCGCCAGTCGGCAGCACCGGCCGCTCCCGGGTCCCCACCCTTTCCGATTGCTGATGGCGCGTGTATCCGCCGGTCATCTCAGCCATCCTCCTTCTGTGCTGCTTCCTGGGCGCCTCGTGGCCTGGCATCTCGCGAGCCTTGAGCTGCTGGCCGGGGTGGGGTTTCGGTAGTGATGATGGCGGTGGTCCTTAGCGTGGTCGCCAAGGTGCCAAACCGTGTCAGTAGCCGGCACTGCCGCCAGCTGGGGCGGCGGCGGTGCCGACGGGTGGGCCGCCTGCCGAGGCAACATTGATGCCGCCTGCGGCGGCCACGGCAGCGAGGCCAACTGCGGCGATGGTGACTCGTGGGTGACGCATGGTTAGCTCCTCGTTGGGTCCGCCTATCTACTAACACGAATAGTAGGGGTACAGAGTTCACCCGATCGGCGGGTTAGTCCGCTGGCGAGGCATTCAGCTTGAAGGCCTGCCGCCCGCCGCGGGCGGCCGCGGGCGGCCAGTGCGGCTATGGCCGGGGGTGTGCCCATGGCACCGATGCCGCGCCGGAGGTGCCTGGCCGGGCCGGAGCACTCTGGAATGGCCCCGCTGTCCTGCCCGGGTCCGGTCCGCCCGGGCTGATCATGGCCGCTGGCTCGCCGCGCGGTCGACGCCGGGCGCCGGCGGTCGGCGCCGGACGCCGGCGGCTGCACTGAACGGTGGCGCGGACCTGGTGGCCCCTGATGATTTCCTGCTCGAGCTGGGCGGGTGGTGAACTGCTCGAGCGCCTGGCCATTGCGGCTAGGGCCTGGTCATCCAGCGCAACCGGGATGGTTCAGGCCTGCGAGGAAGTCGCCCAGCGCTGCCGGGTCCTCCGGGATCGGGGCCTGCGCGGCCCGCGCCTCCAGCCAGGGTGAGCCGAGGCTCGCGGTGAGAAGCCCGCCCGCTCGCTTGCACGGCACCGGCCGCGGTCTAGCCGGGTAGAGCACCAGGTGACCGGAAAGTGGCCATCCGGCGGTGCCCGTGCAGCTGGTGCGCCTGGTCACACCGTCTGGGTCAGGCGACTGGAACGCGTCCTAGCGCGAGTGCGAGCACGGCTGGGGCCAGGGCCAGCAGCGCGGGGGTCAGCGCGAACGCGGCGGCCGCGGCTCGCAGCAACTGTCGGCGGGTCAGGCTGAGCCGCTGCGCGGGCTCCAGCAGCCGGTGTATCCGCTGTACCGTGTCGGTGGCCCCGCGGCCAGGGCTGACGCGGGACTGGGCGCGGTGCTGGCGGCTGTGGCCAGCACGACCAGGGCAGTAGCTAGTGGCCCCGGGCCGCTGGCTCGTTGTGCTACGTCGTCGGCGTGCAATTCGACCAGCCGGGCTACCTGGGCGTCCGCGTCCCGCATCAGCGGCAGGAACGGGAGCACCTGGCGGCCGATCCGCGCCATGGCCTGCAGCCGGTGGTGATGGCCAGCCAGGTGAGCCTGTTCGTGCGCGAGGACCGCGGCCAGCTGACCAGGATCCAGCGCCTGCACTGTGCCGGTGGTCACGACCACGGTCGGGTGCCGCCCGGCCACGCAGTAGGCGGCCGGCTGGGGGTGGTCCACGAGCACTGCCCCCAGGGATGGCTCGGGATGGCCGACCAGCCGGGCTGTTTGTGCGTGCCGCGATGCCTGCCGTCCTGTAACGCGCAGGTGGATGGTGGCACTCAGCGTCGTGCGGGCCAGCACAGCCCCCGCGAGCGTGAGGCCGAGCCCGGCCACGGTGGCCCCGCCCGGGGTGGCGTAGGTGGCACGCAGCCGCAGCACGCACGCCCCGATCAGGTGGCTCAGCCCCCCGCCGAGGGCGGTGGCATGGACCGCGAGGGTCAGCCCGGCCAGTCCGAGGGCAGACACGACCGACCAGCTGGCGGCGAGGTAGATGACAATGGCCAGCAGCGGTGCCCGGGCTGTCCACTTTGCCCGGCCGAGCATCCTGGAGCCCAGCGTGCCGGCGCAGGTCGCGTAGGCCAGCAACACCGCAGCAACGGTCACCGGGCCTCCCCGGCCTCCGGCCCGCGGAGCGCCTCGTCGAGCGCCTCGCGCAGCAGCGCCGCGTCGTGCGGGCTCATCTGGAGGGCGAAATGCGCGAGCGCCGTGCGCCGGTCGGTGCTAGTGCCCAGCGCCTCGTTCATCAGCGCCGCGGTGTACCCCGACCGGGAGCCGGTGGGCTCGTAACGCCAGGCCCGGCCGTCCCGCTCCCGCCGCAGCCATCCCTTGCGATGCAGGTTCTCCATCACCGTCATCACGGTGGTGTAGGCGAGCGGCCGGTCATCGTGCAGATCGTCAACCACCTCGCGGACCAGCGCCGGCCTGCCCCACTCCCACAGCCGATCCATGATCACAGCTTCCAGTTCACCCAGCTGACGCATCCTCGACTCCCCGACATGCATGTGCCGCGGTACTCCCGCCACTACTTACTAACACGGATAGAACTCTAGCCGGTTCACCCGGGATGCGGATTCCCTGGCGGCAGGCCGCGAAACGGCAGGGTCCGGTTGCCCCGGGGCCGGGTGGCGGGCTCGTGTCCTTCCAGGCTATGCATGCTGGTCGTCGGCCCGGTTGCATCGCCAGGACGCCGCCCAGACCTGCCGGATTGCCAGCGGCGCCGGGCGCCGCCTCTCACGGAACGGGTGAACAAGACGCTGCTACTATCCGTGTTAGTAGGTATGTCTTCCATTCCGAACGTGACCCGCAGCGAGCTCCCGCACGACGCCGATGCGGCAGTCCGCTTGCTGTACTCGCGTCACGCCGAGGCCCTGCATAGCTACGTCGTACGGTTCTGTCCTGATCGGGCTAGTGCCGAAGACATCGTCCAGGAAACATTCATCCGCGCCTGGCGTCACCTCCCGCAGCTGATCGCCGATGACCGCCCCATCAGGCCTTGGCTGTTGCGGGTCGCGCGCAACTTGCTGATCGACGCCAACCGGGCGGCACGGGCACGGCCGGTCACGGTGCAAGCGCAAGCCGCCGAGGACGCCCGCGACGATACGGGGCTAGACCAGGTTTTGGATCGGCACCTTGTTACCGGCGCCCTCCTGCACCTGTCGCCCGAGCACCGAGCCGTGCTCGTGGAAACCTTCTACCGCGGCGGCACGACCGCGACCGTCGCCCGCGGGCTAGGGATTCCGCACGGCACAGCAAGATCACGGCTGCACTACGCACTGCAGGCACTCCGCCAGCAGATGCAGGACTGCGGGGCGACCGCGGCATGCTGAGCAGCCACCCGCCCAGGGATGTGCCGGGAGCTGCCACCGATCGCGGGACAATGGTACCGGCGGCGGGTCTGCGGCCCGGCCGGCGCCTGATCGCCGTGATGCTGCTCGCCGCGGCGGCCCTGGACCTGTCCCGCTGCGGCATCGTCATGGCGAACGCCCGGCACGCGGGGCCGGCTGTCGGCCTGGTGTCGGCCGGCCTTGCCGCGGCCGCACTGAGCCTGTGGACTGCGCACGGATGCCAGGGCGGCCGACGCTGGTCAGGCTGGGCCGCGCTGCTCATCGGCTTGGCATCGGCACCGCAAGCCGCGGCGGCTGGCTTCGCCGCTGCCTACGAGATCCCCGACATGGCCACCGCCGCCCTCGGGGTGCTGCTGACCGTGGCAGTCCTGGCCACAGCCAGGCAGACCGGCCAACCGGAACAATTCACCGGTAACCCGTGCAGCATGTGCAGGCGAGTCGGCCGGTTATCTGCGCCGCGCCCCGGCTCCCAAGCCACCGGCAGCACAGGTCGCCACCTCCCCCAGGGCAGCCCGGCACTGGGCTGCGCACGTCGGCAGCCGGCGCGCTCGCTTCGGCCGCAGGGCTGGTGGCCCTGACAGCCGGCCATGAACAACCTTCCAGCCGGCCCCGTGTTGCCAGGTATGAGGATCCATCGCAAGAATGGCTTGCCCGGCGCGCCCGCCGGGTTTGAGGACCACACGGCGCACACCCCAGCCGAACGCCACCACTGGCCACGCCGCCTGCGGAGCCGTGAGCGGCCCCTGCGCGCTAACGGCGGCGCCGATGACGTCCAGATGATGGCCGCCGACGCCATGCAGCTGGCGGTAGCGCTGCTCGCTGCGAGCCTGGATTCGCCCGAGCTGGAGGCGTGGGCCGTGCAGGCCCTGATTCCGGAGGACCCGACGGCCCTGGGTGACTTCATCGCAGGCTTGCATGTCGTTTCCCTGCTGCTGCTGCACGAGCTGCAGAACGCAACAGGCCAACCACCGGCAGTCACCTTGCAAGAACTAGCGATCCTCGCGGAAACCCGGCGAGGCACACCTCCGCCGTCTTAGGGGGCGCCGTCTGTCTCGCCCGGCCATCACCAGACGCCGGGCGCCCACGGACGAGGTGAGTAACCAGCCACCAGTGCTCGCATTCAGCCGTGGCGGTGCCATGAAATCCGCGTCTCTGGTCTTCCGCTGCCCACGATGAACTCCTGCCGTCTCCTATCCGTGTTAGTAGATGAGTCGGCTGAGAACCGTCGGCGAGTACGGACATGCTCAATCGGACGATGGCGGCGATGACTGCTCGCCGTGAAACCTAAGGAGCTGGTTGGTTTGGCCGGCATGACGTTCAGTACCGTCATCGGCGGTCGGCGCCCTGGGTCACGTGGGCCCGGCCGCGTGTCAGGAGTGCCACGGTGACGGCGGATGTGTATGCGGCCGCGGCCGGTCTTGTTCAGCGGGCGGCGGCTGCGTTTGTGTCCGGTGTGCCGGAAGATGCCGCGGACGATGGCTTTTTCGGGCCTGCCAGTGTGACCTGGCGGGTGAGCGGGGACCTGGCCGCGCCGGTTGCGGGGTTGCGGTCCCTGCTGATGCAGGCGCTGCATCCGCTGGCGATGGCCGGTGTTGATCAGCACAGTGGCTGGCGCCGGGATCCCGTCGGCAGGCTCGCCGCCACCACGGCGTTCCTCGCCACTATCACCTTCGGTGAGCGGGCCGTGGCCGAGCATGCGGCGGCGCGCGTCCGCCGGATACATGACCATGTCCGCGGGGTCGACGCGGTCACCGGACGTCCGTACGCGGCGGGCGATCCCGCGCTGCTGCTGTGGGTGCACGTGGCCCTGGTCCAGTCCAGCCTGGTGGCCGGCCACGCGTTCGGGACGGCGGTCCCGGCTGCGGACAGTGATCGCTACGTCGCGGAGATGGTGGCCGCGGCTGAGCTCGCCGGCGTGCCCCGGGCTCTGGTCCCCGCCACGGTCGCGGACATTGAACGGTACGTCGCATCGGTCCGGCCAGGGCTGTGCTGCACGCCGGCGGCCAGGGAGTCGATGGCCTACCTGCTCGACCCGCCGGGCCTGGAGGGCGAGGTCGCCGGGTTCTGGCGCGATGTCCGCGACGCGGCGATCGCGGTGCTCCCGGACTGGGCGCGGGAGATGTACGGATACCACGCGCCGCCGCTGTCGCCGGGCCGCCGGATGGAAATCCGGCAATCGCTGGGCGTCCTTGATGCCATGTTCCTCGGTGAGCCTGGCGTGCTCGAGGCGCGGCAGCGGATCACCCTGCGGATGCGCACGGCGAGGTCGGCATGAAGGCCAGGAGGCTCTTCGCCGCGGTGACGGTCAGCGGCGCGGTCGCGGGCCTGGCCCTGGTCGTGTTGCGCCGTCGGCTCGGCCCGCTGCGCCTGGACCGCGGGCGGGCGGCACTGCGGCTCCTGATACGCGGCGGGGCCCGCTATGCGGGCAGTGCGCCGCGGTTGTTCACAGCCGCCGGCGAGCAGCGCCAGCAGTTGCGTGAGGACCTGGCCCTGCAGACCTCCGAGGACGTCGCCGGCACCCTGGGGGCGATGAAGGGCGTCATGATGAAGATCGGCCAGATGGCCAGCTACGTTGATGACGGCCTGTCTCCTGCTGTCCGCCGCACCCTGTCCCGCCTGCAGGACAGCGTCCCCCCGATGAGCCCGGAGCTAGCCGCGGGCGTCGTGCAGGAAGAACTCGGCGCGCCGCCGGAACGGGCGTTCGCCCGCTGGGATCCGCGGCCGATCGCCGCCGCCTCGATCGGGCAGGTGCACCGCGCGGTTACCCTCGACGGCCGCGCGGTCGCCGTGAAGGTCCAGTACCCGGGTATCGCCGAGACCATCGCGGCCGATCTGCGCAACGTCGCGCTGCTGCGCAGGATGCTGCGGATCACCGCGCCGGCCCAGGACGTCGACGCGCTGATCGCCGAGCTGCGGGACCGGGTCCTGGAGGAGCTGGACTACCGCCGCGAAGCCAGCAACCAGCAGCTCATGGCGGACTACTTTGACGGGCATCCCACCATTCACGTTCCGCGGATCATCGGTCCGCTGTCCACCCGGCGGGTGATCACCAGCGAGCTATCGGGCGGGGCCCGCTTCGCCGAACTCGCCGGCTGGCTTCAGGAAGAACGCGACCTGGCCGCCGAGACGATCTACCGCTTCGTCTTCCGCAGCCTGTACGAACTCCGCGCATTCAACGGCGACCCGCACCCGGGCAACTACCTGTTCCACGGCGGCGGCCGGGTCACCTTCCTCGACTTCGGGCTGGTCAAGCACTTCACCCCCGCCGAGCTGCAGCCGCTCATGCAGATGAACCGCACGCTGTGCGTAGAACACGATCCCGGGGCGTTCCGCCACAGCCTGGAAAACGCCGGCTTCCTGCGCCCGCACGCGCCGCTGAGCACCGATACGATCATCGAGCACCTGGCAGTCTTCTACGACACCATCCGCGAACCAGTCCCGCTGACCATCACCAGCGACTACGCCTCCTCGGTCGTGCGCCGCTTCTTCGACCTGCGCACCCCGGTAGCCGAGTACATCAGCATCCCGAAGTCATACGTAATCCTCCAGCGGATCAACCTCGGCTTGTTCGCCGTCCTCGGCCAGCTGTCCGCCACCGCCAACTGGCGAGCCATCTCCGAAGAGATCTGGCCGTTCATCCAGGCCCCGCCCGCCACCCCCATGGGTGAAGCCGAAGCCGCATGGCGGGCACGGCGCCAGGCGATCGCGGCGTGACTGGAGCCCACAGCGAGCCCGAGCGCGCCGCCGACCCCAGGCGCTGGCTGAACAGGCCTGAAAGCCGCGCGCCCGGCCGTGCGCGGCCTGGGAGGAGACGTGCGGGACGCCAGTGCGACCGGGATCCCCGGGTGCGGGCTGCCTTCCCGGCTGTACCACGCCAGCGCGGAGACGGCCGGCCACCCCTCTGGTGAACAACCAAGATCTACTAGCCGTGTTAGTAATAGATCGTCCCGCAGGAGCCTGCCCGGCCGCGGGCAGGACACCTGACCTCGGAGCCGTCGGCTGGCTGAGCCGGCAAGCGAAGGAGATGCCGTGACTGGGTCGACGCTCGGCATTCAGCTCAAACCAGGAGGGCAACCGCGGCTAGCCGCCGGCAGCTGGCAGGTCGATCCGGCACATTCGCATGCGTCGTTCACCGCGCGGGTCGCAGGCCGGCCCGTGCGGGGATGCCTGCCCCTGACCGGGGAGGTGCGGATTACCGAGCCGATCGAGGATTCAACGGCGCGGCTGGCCGCCAGGACGAGCGCGGTCAGCACCGGGTCACCAGTCCTGGACCGGCTGCTGGCCGGGCCCGCCTTCCTGGACACCAGGGCCTTCCCGGAGATCAGCTTCCGGGCTGAGCTGCTGGTCTGGGTCCCGGCCGGTTGGCGGGCCGTCGGCCGCCTGCAGGTCAAGGACACTGAGCATGAGCTGGCCTGCCAGCTCAGTCTGCACCCAGGCCACACCCCGCCGGGCGGCCCGCGCATCATCATCGCCAGCAGCTGGGCAATCGACTCGAGGTGGGTAACCAGCCAGCGGATCCCGGCACTTGGCCGCCGCATCGTGATGGCGTGCTCATGCTTGCTCGAACTGGGCATGTGAGCGGCTGGGCGTCATCCTTCGTCCGTCCGTGAATGCGGCCGTTGCCTGCGACCGCCGCCCGGCGGCTTCGGCCTGAGGTGCTGCCGCATCGCAGCCGCGAAGTGCGGATCCAGCCCGCCCCGCGGGTGGCTGGCGCGGCGGGCTAGGCAGCCCATCCGGGTCTGGTCAGGCACTGTCTGGCTGGAAGGCGGGCCCGTGCTGGCCGCGATCTTCCGCCGGGGTCGCCACAAGGTGGATGCGGTAGCCGGTGAAGTTCGCGATGAACTGCGTGGTCAGGCCCGGACTCCCGGCGCGATCCCGGTGCCGCCGGATGCCGACCGGCCCGGGGCAGTGTGACACATGTCGCACCGCGCCGGCCCTGCTCTGCTGAACGCCCCATCCCTACTATCCGTTTTAGTAGTTGAAGGGGACACCAATCATGCCAGCCCGCCGCTGCCAGGCCTCGGGCGGCCGTCCGACAGGAGGACACCAATGTTTGACCGTATTGCCCGGTGGCAGCCGGATCAGGGCGCGGCTGCGGCCGCGCGCTCGGTGAGCGCGCTGACGCTGGCCGCGCTGGCAGTAATCCATGTGGTGGACCTGCCGGGCACTTTGGGCCCGACACCACTGGTCGGCATCGGGTATCTCGGGATCATCGTCGCGTCGGTCCTGACCGGCGGGATGCTGATCGCCCGGCCGCACTGGCTGGCGTGGGCGGCGGCCGGTGCGGTGGCGGTGTCGGCGATGGGCGGCTATGTGCTGACCCGCGCCGTGCCGGGGGGTTTCCTGGGTGATCGCGGTGATGTCGGTAACTGGCACTGCCCGCTGGGCATCGCCGCGCTCAGCGTGGAGTCCGTGATCATCCTGCTCGTCCTGCTCGCCGCGCTCGGCGCGTGGCAGGCGCGGATCCACGCCGCGGCCATGGCCGCGGCGTCCCGGCCGGCCGTGCGGCGCGTACCCGAATACAGCCGGACCGGCTGACCAGGCCCCCGCCGGGCCGGCCCGCAGACCCCCCGGCCCGGCGGGCCCCGCTACCAAGACCCAGCCCGGGTGCCCCCGGGCACCTCGAAGGAGCATTGTGATGCGCATGTCCCAGCCTGGCCCGGGAGGCCAGGCAACAGGAGTCCAGTGGCGGCGGTGGCTGCTGCCGGCGGCGCTGGCGGCCGGGTTCCTGGCCCTGCTGGCCGTGCCGCGCGGCACCCCCGGGACGCCGCTGACCTATAGCCGGTTCACCGCCGATGTCGCCGCGGGGACAGTCCGCGCGGTGACCATCAGCCCAGGCGGCCAGGTGACCGGCAGCCTCGCCAGCGGGCAGCCGTTCACCACCACCATCCCGGTTGCGCTCGGCGGTAACGGCCTCGCCGGCCAGCTGGCCGCCCACCACGTCCAGGTCACCGCCACGACCACCGCCACGTCCTCCCCGCTGCTGTCAGCGCTGATCGGGTTGCTGCCGCTGCTGCTGCTCGGCGGCCTGCTCTATGTCGGCTTCCGCAGCGTCCGCCGGCAGGCCGGCGGCATGGGCGGCGGCGTCGGCCACCTGACCAGCCTGACCAGGGCGAAAGCGCGGGTCATCGACGCCGAACGGCCGGTCACCCGGTTCACCGACGTGGCCGGCTACCCCGCGGTCAAGACCGAGATCAGCGAGGTCGTCGACTACCTCCGCGACCCAGGCCGCTACCACCAGGCCGGGGCGCGGGGCCCCCGCGGCGTGCTCATGGCCGGGCCTCCCGGCACCGGCAAGACCCTGCTGGCCCGCGCCGTCGCAGGCGAAGCCCATGTTCCCTTCTTTTCCACCTCCGGCTCCAGCTTCGTGGAAATGTTCGTCGGGGTTGGCGCGGCCCGGGTCCGGGACCTGTTCGAGCAGGCCCGCACCCGCGGCCCGGCCATCGTGTTCATCGACGAGATCGACGCCCTCGGCGCCCGCCGCGATCACGGCGGCTTCCCCGGCAACGACGAGCGCGAGCAGACGCTCAACCAGCTGCTCGCTGAGATGGACGGCTTCGGCGACTCCGCCGGCGTTGTGGTGCTGGCCGCCACCAACCGGCCCGACGCCCTGGACCCCGCGCTGCGCCGGCCAGGCAGGTTCGACCGCGAAGTCACCGTCCCCCTCCCCGACCGGGCCGAACGGTCCGCCATCCTGGCCCGCCACGCCCGCGGCAAGACGCTCGACCCCAGCGCCGACCTCGACCAGATCGCCGCCGCCACCCCCGGATTCTCCGGTGCCGACCTCGCCGGCCTCATCAACGAGGCCGCCCTGACCGCGGTCCGGGACGGCCGCACCACCCTGACCGCCGCCGACTTCTCCGACGCCCGCGACCGCATGCTGCTCGGCACCCGGCACACCAGCCCGCTGGCCCCCGCCGAACTCGCCACCGTCGCCGTCCACGAGGCCGGCCACGCCCTGGTCGCCGCCCTGTCCCCGCACGCCGACCCGGTCAGCCGGGTCACCGTCCTGGGCGCCGGGCACGCCCTCGGCCTCACCGAGATGCTCCCCACCGAGGACCGGCGGCTGTACGGGGAAAGCTACCTGGCCGACACCCTCGCCGTCCGCCTCGGCGGCCGTGCCGCCGAACGGCTGGTCCGTGGCGAGGCCTCCACCGGCGCCGCCGACGACCTAGCCTCCGCCACCGCCCTGGCCACCCAGATGGTCCGCGACTACGGCCTCAGCGACAAGATCGGCCCCGTCAGCTACAGCGAGCCACTCCCCGGTCACCCCGCAGCCACGCCACGCGGCTACTCCGAGCGCACCCAGTGGCTGGTCGACCAGGAAGTCACCGCCCTCCTGACCAGAGCCGAAACGCGCGCCCACGATTTGCTCACCAGCCACCACGAAGCGCTCACCCAGCTCGCCGCCGCCCTCGTCGAACACGAAACCATCACCGGCGACCAGGTCCGCGCCCTCGCCCACGCCGCCAGCCCCGCCCCCCGGCCGGCCCGCACCCCCGCGTCCCTTCCGGCCGGCATCCCGCACGCCGGGTGAACCACCCATTTCTACTATCCGTGTTAGTAGATAGTCAATACAGCCTAGGAGCTAACCATGCGACACCCGAGAATCATCATCGCCGGCATCGGCCTCGCCGCCGTGGCCGCCGTCGGCGGCGTCACCGCCGCCTCAGCAGGCGGCTCAGCCGCCAGCAGCACACCCTCCGTCAGCCCAACCGCGGCGGCGGTGACCGTGCGCACCGCGCCAGCGACCGTCGCCGGCCGGACCGAGACCATCCTGGTCAACGCCCACGGCCACCCCCTGTACTTCTACCGGCCCGACACGGCGGCGAGGTCGTTTGTCACCGGAAGCCTGGCCCAGCTATGGCCGCCGGTGACCTCGGCCGCGCCCACCGCCGCCGGGGCAAGCGGCAGGCTCGCCGTGCTCAACGACGTCAACGGCCACCAGGTCACCTACAACGGCCACCCGCTGTACACCTTCGCCGGCGATCACGCCGGCCAGGTAACCGGCCAGGGCATCCAGAACTTCTTCGTGGCCACCCCCGGGCTCACCCCGCTCAGCCCGTCCTCAGCGCCCGGATCGGCTCCTGCCGCCCCGTCCGGCGGCCTCGGCTACTGAGACCGTCAGCTGACCCTGGCCGCTGGCCTCCGCCCCTCCGGGCCGGGCCCAGCGGCCAGGGTGGCGCCGCGGTCGCGCCCCGGACCTCCAGTCACCCCCATCGCCGGTAATCGGCCGGGCAGCACCCGCGCCACGCGGGCGCTCCAGCGGGCCGCGCGGCCTCAGACAGGCAGACATGACACTCATCAGACGCGAATCAGCCGGCGGCCGCCGGACCGGGCTCCGGCCAGTGCCGTGCCGCGTCGGCGCCGCCGCAGTGCCGGACACCGCGGCAAGGCCTCAGCGCAGGGGCGGTAGGCGCCTGGCCCGTGCCACGGTCGCCGTCTTCGCGGTGGCGGCGCTGGCGGCCGCTGGGGTGACCGGGCGGGCAGCGCTCACCGCATCCTTCGCGCTACTGGGTCACCTGCGCTGGATCTGGATCCCGGGCGCCGTTGCGGGGGAATCGGCCTCCATGGCCGCCTTCGCGATCATGCTGCGCCGGCTGCTGACTGCCGGCGGCGCCACTGTCGGTGTCCGGCCGATGCTGGCCACCGCCTATGCGGCCAACGCGGTATCGGTCTCGGTTCCGCTGGCCGGACCCGAGCTGGCCACGGCCTACACCTTCCGCCGTTTCACCCGGCAGGGCGCGGATGCCCCGCTGGCCGGCTGGTCGCTCCTGGCCGGCGGTGTGGCCTCCTCGGCCGCCGCGGCCCTCCTCGTGGTCGGCGGCGGGCTGGCGTCCGGGAATATTCTGGTCGCAGCAGTCGCCGTTCCCGGCGGCGTGACTGCCGTAGCGAGTCTGGTCGCGGTAGCTGTGGCCACGCGCCGGCCGCGGCTCCTCGGCGCGCTCGAACGTCCCGCGGCATGGACGCTACGGCAAGGGTTCCGGCTGCTGCGCCGGCCCGCCGGCGATCCCCGCCAGATCATCCGGGTCTGGGCTGACCGGCTGGGCTCACTCCAGCTTCCGGCCTCGGGCTGGATGATGGTGACCAGCCTGGCCCTGGCCAACTGGCTCGCCGATGCAGCGGTCCTCGCCGTGAGCATCCGCGCCGCCGGCGCCGCCGTGCCCTGGCACGACTTCCTGCTGGTCTACGGCTCGGGAATCGCCGCGCAGAGCCTTAACATCACGCCCGGCGGCCTCGGGGTCGCCGAAGGAACGCTCAGCGTCGCCCTGGTAGCCACTGGGCTACGGACTGGCCAGGCACTGGCTGCGGTGCTGCTCTACCGCGTAGCCAGTTTCTGGCTGGTTGCATTCACCGGATGGCTGGTCCTCCTCTGGCTGCGCCACCACCAACATGGCCGGCGAGAGACCGGCACCATGCGAACGGTGTCATCCCCTCACCATGCGCGCCGTCCGGTCCGGCGCCCCGCTGACATCAGGACGGCGGCTGGCGCCAGGGACAAAACGGCCGGGTGTGCCGCCTCTAGAACAGGACCTGTCGCGGCCGCTGACACCGGAACCACCTATCTACCGGCCACGCTGGGTGCTCACGAACTGGTGTTGCTGCACGGGCAGCCAGGCTCTGCCGCCGACTGGCAGCAGGTCGCCGGACGGCTGCCTGCCCAGTTCCACGCCGTCGCGGCTGACCGGCCGGGATATGGCTCGAGCCAGCTTCCCGCAGGCGGATTCGCCGCGAACGCGCGCGCTGTGCTCGATGACCTGGACTCCCGTGGCATCAGGCGCGCGGTGCTCGTGGGGCACTCCTACGGCGGCGGGGTGGCATTGTCGGCGGCGAGCCTCGCGCCGCACCGGGTGGAGGCGGTGATCCTGCTCGCAAGCGTCGGCCCGGGATGCGTGAACGCCTGGGACAGACTGCTCGCCGCACCCGGCGCAGGGCCGCTGTGCGCGCTCGTCGCCTGGCGGCTGACGCCGTGGATGGCCCGCGCCCGGCTCGCCCGGATCGGCAGGCGTCGCGCCAGCCCGCTGCGCCCGGACGAGCACGTCAACTGGCAAGTCTGGGGCCATACGGGCGGCGGGAACAGCCCGGTGTGGCGCACATTCCTGGCCGAGCAACGCGCCCTGCTGCGCGAGCTAGGCGAGCTGGAGCACGCCATCCGGTCGGTCCAGGCGCCGGTGCTCCTGCTCGCCGACCCCAGCGACATCCTGGTTCCTCTCGACACCGCCTGCCGGCTTGCCCGGGCACTGCCGGACGCTCGCCTGCAGCTCGTCGAGGGCGCGGGTCATCACCTGCCCAGGCGCGCCCCGGGCGCCGTCGCCGACGCGATAGTGGCATTCCTGGCATCGGTGAAGGATCCTGGCAGCCCGAGCGTGGTTGACAGGGAACGTCCGCTGCGGCGGCCAGGACAGCGATGATAAATCGAGCCAGCTGGAGGTCCCGGATCCATCGAGAACAAGTCATCGCCCCAGTCAGCCGCCCGTCGTCGCCTCCGTGACACCGCTACTCGGCCACTGCAAGCTTGGGCCTGAACACATCCACAACCGAATCACGCGACAGCCCGGTGCCCTCGGTCACCTGGGCAAATTGCGAGCGTACGTGCCCTGTCCGCCTAGCTCCGCCGGTCAGCGGATCGCCATCGCGCGTAGCGCCGGGCATAGACCCGCTGGCCGGCCAGGCTGGGACGCGCGGCGCCAGCCGGCGGTGGGCGAGATGGCCGATCTTCCGGGAGCTTGTGGATGCCGGAAATAGTTCATCTCATGCGACCTGCGAATATTCATGGATCAGGCCTCCGAGCCCGTCGCGGCGTAGGACCCGGACGTTTGCGCTCGAGGCGGGTGGATGCGGACGCCCGGCAGGCGGGTGCTGTTGCAGTGCCCGATGTGGCCGATGCACGTTGTAATGATCGACGTACTCATCAAGAACCAGTCGCAGGTGCCGCTCGCCGGTGATCAGCATCCGGTCCAGGCACTCGCGCCGGGCGCTGGCGATCCAGCGTTCCGCGATCGCGTTCGCGCGAGGCGCCTGGACAGGCGTCTAGATGATCCGGATCCCGGCTGCCGTGAGCACGGCGTCGAACGCGTCGGTGAACTTGGCGTCCCGGTCCCGGATCAGGAACTTCAGCCCGTCGGTATGGTCTTCGAGATTCATCAGCAGGTTACGGGCCTGCTGAGTCACCCACTCCCCCGTCGGGTGCGCCGTGATCGCGGCCAGGTGCACCCGCCGGGTGCCATGCTCAATGAAGAACAGCACGTACAGGCGGCGCAGGAACACCGTGTCGACGTGGAAGAAGTCCACCGCCAGGATCGTCTTGGCCTGGGCGTCCAGGAACGCCCGCCAGGACTGCCCCGACCTTCTGGGCGCCGGGTCGATGCCCGCGTCCTTGAGGATCTGCCACACGGTCGACGGCGCGAGCTTGTGGCCCAGGCCGGCCAGCTCGCCGTGGATGCGCCGGTACCCCAGGACGGGTTGTCCCGGGCCATCTCCAGCACCAGCGCCCGCACGGACCCCCCTGTCCTGGGCCGCCCGGCAGAACGGCGCGGATAGGCCCAGTGCCGTCGAACGAGGTCGGCGTGCCAGCGCAGCAGGGTCCGCGGGGAGATGATCAGCCGCAGCTGGCGGAGTTGGCCGCACGACAGCAGTCGGGCCAACGCGGCCAGGACCGCCCGGTCGGCCCACGACAGCCTCGGCGGCTTGACCTGACGCTGGAGGACAGCGACCTGATGGCGCAGAATCAACATCTCGGCATCCTTGGCCCGGTCTGAGCGGGCGAGCAGGGCAAGCCAGCCGAACACGCGCAGCACCGCCAGGTAGGCGAATCGCAGTGACACGAGTACCGACAGTGCCCGACAGTGAGGCCCGCGCGCAGCCAGATGTCTAATCTGATCATCCCTCGTCTCACACAAGACACCAGGTCAGCGGCCATGACAGAGTTATCGGCACCTACACGGTGGGATCATCAACGAATTTGCAGGATCTGCCAGTCCTGGCTATGTTGAAATCCCGTCCGGGTAAATACCGCTGAGCCGGCTGTAGATCTTTGGAGGGCCTGGTTATCCGGCCTGGAGATAGCACGCAATCATCAGCCCCTCACCAAGGAAGGAAGACCGACAATGACTGAGATATTGGCCGAGGCCCGTCGGATAACCGGACTCACCGTTTCAGGGCCCTTCCGGTTGTCGCGCTTCCTCGGGGGTAGGGGTTGGTAAATGGACGCGGCAGTGCCCCTTGAAGGCTTGACTCGCCCACCATGGCTGGCTTCCCGCCGGATGGAGAACATTCGCCGGCTGGGCGTCGGAGATAACATGCCATTAACCGGATAACCGCGCAATACCCTGGCCTTGGATGCCGTCACGAATTGCGCACGGAGAGCACGTCAGGAGATGGTGCCGTCGAGGGCGGGATGAAGGGTCATGAGCGAATCGCCTAACTCCGTGCCTGCTGTACGTGTGTCGGCACGAGGAGCCGCGCGGCAGCCGGCTTACTGCGGGCATGCCCGCTCCTACGATCGGAGGACCGGCATATTCCAGGGCTACCGCCGGGCAGTCGTCGAGGCGCTCCCGGTCCGCCGTGGGCAGGTGGTCCTCGACGTGGGATGCGGGACAGGACTGTGCCACGGCCCGCTCCAGGAGAAAGTCGGCCCTCAGGGGAGTGTCGTCGGCATTGAGGAGTCACCGGAGATGGTGGCGGTGGCGCGCGAACGCATCGAGCAGGAAGGCTGGCGTAACGTCACGGTCGTGCAGTCACCCGCCGAGGATGCGCAGATCGCGTCAATCGCAGACGCCGCCCTGTTCTGCGCCGTCCACGACATCCTGCAGTCCCCGGATGCGCTACGGAACGTCCTGAGCAAGCTGCGTCCTGGCGCCGGGGTGGCCGCTGGCGGCGGCAAGTGGGCCGCACCATGGATGGTGGCCGTGAACGTGCCGGTGACGATGCTCCACGCTCCCTATGTACGGAGCTTCGAGGGGTTCGGTCGGCCGTGGCATCATCTTGCGCAACTGCTCGAGGACGTGCACGTCCGGCAGCTAGAGCTCGGCAGCGGCTATATCCTGACCGGCCACGCGCCGTCGCAGACCCGGTCAGCGGCCCCTGGCCGTTAGTGGTGGACCCGGGCGGGTTCAGAGTGCTTGGCGGACGCCGGCCGCGTCAGGCTGGTGTGTGCGGTGTGCTGCCGCGGGCGGCTGTGCCGACCAGCAGGCCTTGAGCAATGCGCGGGCGAACAACTGCGGCGCATTGATGCATGCCCCGTGATCGGCGTCCACTTGGTAGACCGATGCGCCCGGGATCGCCCTGGCCAGCTCGAGCTGGCGCCTTGGTGGCACGACGCAATCGCGGGTCGTGATGACCACCGCGGTGGGCACATCGACCTGGCTGATCCAGCTGTCCGACGTGAACTCGCAGACGGCCTGCATGGCCGAGACGGTGGTTGCCAGGGTGGTCCGGCTCAACTGGGCGCGGGCCCACCTGACTGTCGCCGGGTCGTCAACACGGCCTAGCAGCGCCATGCCGATGAAGTCGGCGCCCATCAGATGCATCATCGGGTTCCATCGCAACGCGGCGGCCACCACCGGCACCGCAAGGGCGGCCATCTGCTCAGCCGGTCCACCGCGGGCGTTGCCCGCGGTGGAGCACAGCACCAGGCCTGACAACAGCGACTCATGCCGCCGGTGCAGCAACTGGGCAACCATGCCGCCCATGGAATAGCCCACAGCGGCAAACCGGCGGATATCAAGGACACCCGCCAGCGCGGCGACATCGTCAGCACAATCCTCAAGCCGGAACCGGGAACGGAGGCGGATCCCGTCACCATGGCCACGCAGATCAGCTGCCACGACCCGGAAGTGCCGTGCGAGCGGCGCGAAGACCTTCCCCCAGTTCAGCTCGGCCGTACCCGCCACCCCGTGAATAAGCACCAGGGTTCCCGCGCCCGGTGGGCCCGGGCAATCCCATACCCGCGTCATCCCGCGACCGGGCAACTCCACCAGCCGCGTAAGCGGCAGCGCAGCCTCTTCAAGCATCCGACGGGTCTCCCTTTCGCTACGCCCTGGGCTCAGCCCACGCTGGTGTAGACCCGGAGCCGCTTGGCGCACGGACGGCCCGAGTCAGGTTCTCGGGATTGCGAGAGGCGACCTGGCCCGGCCACCGCGACGCGTGCGACGGCATCGGCCACCACCACCGGCAAGCCCCGAAGGGCCGGCCATCCGGCAGCAACAGCTTCCACGGCCGACCCCGGTCGGCGCCTGCGGTCGCCCGCAGCATGTCTGGGGGGACCGTGGAGATCCCTAGTCGACCAGGTGGATGCAGTCTGATGCCAAGGCAGGCGCGGACGTTGGTGAACCAGCACGACCACGTCACAAGATCAACAAACGGAAGCCGCCTCTCCAGGGCTTCTATCGCCGGATGCGGCGCGTACCACTTGCGCTCAGCCTGATCCCACAGGGCGCTGACCCGCTTGCCCTGCCGCCTTCGCGGCCGCGTCGGCGACCGCCTTTGGCGCAGCGCGTACCCTCGGGCGCGGGCAGCCCTGACGCAAGATCGCGGCGATACGGTCGCTGGAACGTTTCGATGCTGACCTTGCCGGCCCACCGCCGCGCGGGGCCTATCGGTGCCGTTCCATGACCCGACGACACCCGCCTCTCGGCGATCCGGCCGGCTCGCCTGCTTCGCGGTTACGCTCGCCCGTTCAGGGACGCTCATGAGGCTCTTCCTCAGTAACTCAACCACGTCACCAAGGTCTGGAGCGACCTCCCCAGGCCACCCGACCGCATCCGTGCCCAGGCGATCAAAACAACTGCTCTTTGAGCGTACGCCCAGCGAATCACCCGGGCAACGGCAGCGCCGTTGTCCCGCGCAAGCACACCAACATGATCCGCGTCTCCTGTCGCGTTTCAGTCCTGCTATCCCGGATGCCGTCACGACCACCACGGGCGCCGCAGCGACTAGCCTGGACTTGCTCTCCGGCGCAGGCGAGGCCGACCCCCGCAGCACGCGGCATCCCTGCCCAGACGCCCTCTCCCGGATACACCAGCCGCGGACTGCAAACAGCGGCTTCCGGTGGCATCTGGCTGCATGCCCCAGAGACGACTCAGGGACGCCGAAGCGTCCCTGACCTGGTCTTATGGCTGGTGGCAGGTGTTGGGTTCGAGCTGGTGGCAGGTGTTGGGTTCGAACCAACGTAGGCTAAGCCGACCGTTTTACAGGGCGTAGGCACGCAAGATCCCAAGACTCCGTTCAGCTGGGAGGAGCCTCGTGACCGCTGCAACCGACTCAGGGGTGGTCTTCCCCCGGAGAACCTGGACGCGCTGCTCTATCTTGCCCGCTTCCTTGAGCTGCACACCGAGCCAGCGCTCCTGCTCGGCCCCGATGGAGAGCAGGCCCCGCTCCCCGAGGAGGGCGTAGGAGCGGATCGCCGGCTTTGCCAGCCCGCGCGGATGCGGCCGGGAAGAACCTTGCCGTGCTGCCGGGAAGCTGGACACCGCCGCCTTGTCCCCGGCCCGGCGAATCCACTGCGAGTGACGGCGCGAATCTAGTGCCCAGTGCGGGCAGAGTGGCGGACAGGGCTCGTGCGATTATTTGGAGCCACACGGGAAGGTCGAAATAACTTCGTCACTAGCCCGATACATCAGTAACCAGAATTTGACACGACTTTGCGATGGTTACTTGCGGCCGATCATCGGGCAGCATAAAGTGTCACGTGCTGGTTGCCGGGGATCCCGGCACCTGCGAGCAATGATCACACAGCCAGTTGACAGAACAGCCGCCTTCAGGCCTTCACCTGGTGGACGTACCTGGTGCATCAGAAAAGCGTGCCACGGGATTATCGTTGCGGAGCAATCTCAACTCCCTGGAAAACAGGCGATCATGCCTAGCTGCCAATGACCCCCACCGGAGGAACCATGAAAAACATCGCCGTTCCTATTGCCCGGATAGCCGCCACAACCGCCACGATACCTATCCGCAGCAGCGCAGCCGCGTCGTCCGCAACGGCCAACATCCTCAGCTGGGAATGGCGCCAGTTCGCCTGTTCGCGGCTGAGTGCCGAAGGTAGGCGGCAGCGCCGTTACTACCGCGAGCTCATCGAGACGCGCGAGGATACCGCGGGCGAGGATACCGCGGGCATGGGCAGCCGTAATGAGCGCAGCACGCAACAGGCGCATACAAACGGTACTCCGCACGCCCAGCCGCGCCGCCAAGCCGACCCCGCGTAGGACAGCTGGACCTGGCCGGAGGACGCTGGCCTTCGGCATTCGACGTGGTTGCGTGGAGCGATGAGAGCGACCCGGCCGGGCCGACCCGCATAACTCAGTTACCGAGGATGTAGGCGCCCGGTGCGGGTCCCAACGGCCGGAAATGCGTGTTGCCCAGCGTGCGCGGGGCTTGCTTCATCTCGCCGCTCCGCACGGCCAGCCAGGCGGTGTAGTCAGGCCACCAGCTGCCCTGGACCGTCTCGGCCTGGGCCAGCCACTCGCCGTGATCCGGCGGGTTGACCGACCCCACCCGGAACGTCGCCTTCGGGTTCGACGGCGGGTTGACCATGGCAGCGACGTGCCCGCTGTTGGAGAGCACGAACTTGATGTTGCCGCCGCCGAGCAGCTGGGTGGCCCGGTAGGCCGACGGCCAGGGCACGATGTGGTCGTCGATCCCCGCCACGACGTAGCTGTCCACGTCGATCTTGGACAGATCGACGGGTGACCCGAGCATGCTGGCCGCGCCCGGCTTGGTCAGCGCGTTGGCCATGGCGATCTCAATGAAGTTGCGGTGCAGCCCGGCGGGCATCCTCGTCGTGTCCGCGTTCCAGTAGAGGATGTCGAACGGCGGCGGCTTTTTGCCCTGCAGGTAGTTGTTGACCCAGTAGTTCCAGATCAGGTCGTCGGGCCGGAGCCAGGCGAACACCTCGGCCAGCGTGCGCCCGTCCATAAAGCCGAGGGTGCGGGAGGCGAGGATGGACCCGGCCGCCGTGCTCTCGTCCATCAGCGCAACGGTCGTGCCCGCTTGCGACTGGTCCAGGACGCAAACGCCCAGGGACAGGGTGTTGATCTGGTCGAGCTGGCTCGTTGCGGCCAGGTGCGCGGAGACCATCGAGGAGAGAATGCCGCCGGCACACAGGCCCATGAGGTTGACCTTGGGGGCCCTGGTGATGCTACGTATCGCGCTCAGCGCCTCCGTGACCGCGCCGCCATAGGTGTTCAGATCCCAGTGCCTGGCCTCCTTTCCGGGATTGTGCCAGGAGACGACGAAGACCTGGTGCCCGTGCCCCACGAAGTATTCGAGCATGCTGCGGCCGGGCGCGAGATCGGTGATGTAGTACTTGTTGATCATCGGCGGGACCATCAGAAGCGGGATCCGGTACACAGATTCGGTGGTCGGCTGATACTGGATGAGCTCGCAGACCTCGGTGCGGGCTACCACCGCTCCGGGCGTGCATGCCAGGTCCTTGCCGACCTCGAACGCATCAGGTTCCACCATTGTCGGGACGCGCGGTGGCGAGGACATGTCCGAGATCAGGGCGCGGACGCCGCGGACGTAGTTCATGCCGCGCGTGTCGATGAACGCCTTCCAGGCGACCGGGCTAAGGAGCGGCGAGTTACTCGGCGAAGACGCGGCGATGATGTTGGTCAGCACGAACTTCAGCCGCTCGTTGTCGCGCCAGTCCAGCTCGGCGTTGGCGAGCAGGTCCTCGCCGGACCGCCCGAGGGCCAGGTAGGTCTGGACCGTGCGCTTGAGCAGCGGGTTCTTGCTCCACGCGGGATCGGCGAACCGGCGGTCGCGGCGATCCGGGGCGATCCGTGACTTGCCCACCGCGATATCGGTGAGGTCCGCGGCCAGCTTGCTAGCCCGCCGGGTCACCTTCCCCGGGCGGCTGGCCAGCCGGGCCGCGTACCGCAGCATGCTGGTATCCGGCCGCAACCGGCGCAGCGCGCCGAGGGCAGCGTCGGGCAGGAACAGGTCCAGCGCGCCGGCTGCGTCCAGCTCGCCGGCTGCGTCGATGGGGACGAGTTCTGCTGACTCACCCCGCAGGCGGGCGGCGGCTTCGTCTGGCGGGCCTTCCTTCAGAGGTCGTTCATCCAGCGGGCGGACAGAGTTAGCGGTCATCGCAAATCCTTCGGTGGCTGCACCACGCGGCGCAGGATCTTCCCAGTGGGTCCTTTGGGTAGGCCAGGCACGAGCCAGACATATCGCGGGTACTTGTACGGAGCTATCCGCTCCCTGACGAATGCGCGCAACCCGGCCGGTGTGGCAGTCATGCCCGCCTTGAGCGTCACCGCGGCACCGATCTCCTCGCCGAGCTCGTCATGCGGGATACCGATCACGGCAACTTCGGCGACCGCCGGGTGCTCGTAGAGGACTTCTTCGACTTCGCGCGGATAGACGTTGAACCCCCCGCGGATGATCACGTCTTTCATCCGGTCGACGATGTAGAAGTAGCCATCCTCATCGACCTTGCCGAGGTCACCGGTGCGGAACCAGCCCCCAGTGATCGCTGCGGCCGTCGCCTCTGGGTTGCGCCAGTAGCCCTTCATGATGTTGTGACCGGCGATCATGATCTCACCGACCTCGCCCGGCGGCAGTTCGTTGCCGTCGGGGTCGGCCACGCGCATCCGGACCCCAGCGATCGGCGTGCCGATCGAGCCGGGCTTTCGCACCTTGTCCGGGTGGTTGAACGACGCGACCGGAGAGGTCTCCGACAACCCATAGCCTTCCAGGATCATGCAGCCGAACGCCTGCTCGAATCCGCGCATGATCTCCACGGGCATGGCCGCGCCCCCGGACACACAGACTCTCAGCGACGAGGTGTCCGCCTGCACGCTGCTGTGATGGTGCAGCATGGCGGCATACATCGTCGGTACGCCTTCGAAGACTGTCACCTTGTCGCGGCCGATGATCTCCAGGGCCTGGCCTGGGTCGAACCTGGGCAGCAGGGTCAGCGTGCTGCCGCTGATGATCGTGACGTTCAGCGCGCAGGTCAGCCCGAAGCTGTGAAACAGCGGCAGGCAGCCCATGATCACATCGCCGGGACCGGCGTGGAGCAGGGTAGTGGCTGTGAGCTTGGCGTTGCGGGCCAGTCCGGCGTGGGTAAGCTCAGCGCCCTTCGGCTGTCCGGTGGTTCCCGAGGTGTAAAGGATCACTGCGACGTTGTCGCCCGTCCGCTCCACGATCCCGGGAACCGGGGCGATGCCTACCAGCAGCTCAGCGAGGTCGGGCTCGGTAACCTCGATGACCCGCGCACCCGTCTCCGCAGCCGCCTTGCTGGCCTCCTCGGCTGCGGTGTGCCAGGCGAGCAGGACCTTCGCACCGGAGTCGCGGAGGTTGTAGGCGACTTCGCGGCTCTTCAGCAATGGGTTCACCGGGACGACCACGGCCCCGGCGCGGAGCACGCCGTAGAAGGCAATCGGGAAGGCCGGGACGTTGGGCAGCATCAGCGCGACCCGGTCGCCCGGCGCGACGCCAAGAAACGCCAGCATGGAGGTCATGCGGCCGACCGCATCCCATAGCTGGGCGTAACTCAGCACAAGACCGTCCATACGGACCGCTGGGGACTCGCCATGATCGGCCGCCGCCCGGTCGAGCAGACAGCTCAAGTTCGCCATGTGACCTCCAGCGGGGCACCGTCGATGTCACCGATGTGCGTCCCCAGGCTGGCGCAGCCAGCTGCCACGCTAAGCGGCTGACCTGGCGTAAGGTCACAACACTCCGCCCGCGCGGCCAGGTGGCCCTGCCTTGGGGCAGCTGGGAGGAGTATGCGCTGTGCCGGGCTCGTGTGGCACTGTTCCCAGTGACAGAAACCACGACACCGCGTTGTGCACCCGTCGGCCGGGCGCGCGCTCAGCAGGCACATGACGTGGTCATATCGTCGTCTGCGGGTACTGTTCAGGCCATGGGCAGTGCGCGCACCGGGCAGGCCCGCCCTCCCGTGGTGGCCGAGCTCGCTGCCGAGCTGGTCGACGAACTCGACACCCTCACCGAGCAGCTCGTGAGCATGCTGCGGCAAGCTGACAAGTCGTATATTGCCCTCGATACCGAGGACCTGCACCGGAGCGTCCGGGAGAACCTGGCCAGCTTCGTAAGTGATCTTGCCAGACAGCGACCGCCGAGCACTTCCTCCTCGCGGGACACCGCCCGGCGCCGGGCCGCCCAGGGCGTGCCCCTCGGATCGGTGCTGCACGCTTACCGGCTGGGTTTTCACGTCATCTGGGGCGCGCTGGCCGACAAGGCGCTGCACAGGGGGCCGGAATGGCTGGATGGCCTGGTACGCGGGTCCACCACGGTCTGGGCCTGGGTGGACACCAGCTCCGAGGCCGTCAACGCCGAGTACCGCGACGCTTTGATCGAATCCGCCAGGAAGGATGAACAGCAGCGGATGCTGCTGCTCGACGCCCTGTTCGCAGGACGGCTGGGCGAGTGGAAGATGCTGGGCGGCACCCTGTCCGCGATCGGCCTGCCAGAACGGGGCCCCTACCTTGCAGTGTCCGCGGAGGCACCGGGGAGGGGAATCGAGAGCCTGCCGGGGGTGGGCCCGTTCCTCCGGCGCCGGGGAGTTCCATCCGCCTGGCGCCTTCGCGCGGACGAGCAGGCTGGCCTCGTCGCCGTCAGCGCGGACCGGAACGCGCTCGTCATCAGGGATCTGCTCGCCGAGGTGGCAACTGGCCGGGCCGGCATCAGCCCCGCTTTCGACGACGCCCTCGACACCGGCTGGGGCCTCGGGATGGCGGCCGTAGCCAGAAGGTGCTTGCCGCCCGGGAGCGCCGGCGTGGCCAGCACGGACGACGACTGGGCGGCGGCCCTCCTAGCCGGTGCGCCGGAGATCTCCGCCAGGGTGGTGCACCGGCTGCTCGGCCACGTTGCCGACCTCCCTCCCGCGGAGCGGGACATCCTGCTGGCCACGCTGCGGACCTGGCTCGACTGTGGCGGGAACGCCTCTGCCGCCGCCTGCCAGCTCTTCTGCCATCGCAACACCGTACGTAATCGCCTGCACAGACTCGAAGCGCTCAGCGGTCAGTCACTCAGCGATCCGCGTGGCGTGGCAGGCTTGTCCATTGCTGCTCACGGAGCCTGGCTTCTCGAGCAGGATCTGATCCGCCCTCGGCGGCTCACACCGCAGCCGACCACCCGGACCTGATCGCCCCGCCCGGTCCGGCAAGAGCGCCGGGTAGGAACACGGATTGCCACGAAACGGGCGCGACGAGGACCCGGCACGAGAGCCGGTAGCACCAAGGAGGCAAGCAGGACTTTCCTGATCAGCCAGTCGGCCGTGCTGCCGCGCAGCGGCCTTATCTCCGCGTCAAGCGGACGGGCCTGCCCCTCTCACCCGGCAGCGTTGCCATCCCGAACCGAAGCACACGTGCCATGACTGACGTTGTGCCGCCCGATGCAGGCGGAGAACAGGACTCAGCCCGTATGAGCGAGGCCATCGAAACCTGACCAGGTCATTCCTACCCTCTCTGCGCGGCTTACGACGGTGCGGAGACGAACTTTTCGTTGTTCTCCGAGGTCGCAGAAGGCGTCGAGCTCTGCCTCTTCGACGATGACGGCGGCGAGTGGCGGATCATGCTCGAGGAGGTCGAAGCCTTCTGCTGGCATGCCTACCTGCCGAAGGTGACGCCCGGGCAGCGCTATAGCTACCGAGTAAGCGGACCGTGGGCGCCGGACGTGGGCCAGCGCTGCAACCTGCAGCCTATTACCGCCTCGTTGCCGACGATCGGTGCTTCTATTACGACACGACAGGGACGGGGAATAGCCTGAACGTGCGGCACCCGCACACCCTTCAGCTCATCATGGACTCGCTGCGCTACTGGGTGACTCAAGTGGGCACGCGGCAACCTCATGGCCGGTGTGCCTGACCAGCCGGGTGCGTCGTGGAGCCCCTTGACCATACGCACAAGTTCGGCATAATCGGCCTGGTCAGGTGGCTGAGCGCGGGAGCGGAGAGAGCAGTTGATCAAGACAACCAAGCCCGGACGTGACGGCACTGTCCGCGTTACCTTCGCACTGCCCGCCGATGAACCCTGCGGGGCTGTGTCCGTTGTGGGTGATTTCAACGACTGGAATCCCTTCACCCACCCACTGCGGCGGCGGGCGAACGGCACCCGCAGCGCCGCGGTGACCGTCGCTGTCGGCAGCATGCTGCGCTTCCGTTACCTCGCCGAAGGCGGGGTATGGTTCGACGACGAAACCGTCCCCGCACGGGACGGCCAAGGCGCCAGCATCGCTGTCTAATTCCAGGCCGCTAACGCTGACGGTACGTACCGCCTCCGTTTGGCGGCGACGATCTGCCGCAGTTTGACGAGCTCACCCGGTAGCGGGCTCGGCGGTGACGGCGCCGGCGAGGGTGTTGCTGCCACCGAACTTCGCGCTGTCGGAGTTGAGGATTTCCGCCGCTGGCAGCGTGATGGCACCTGGGCGCGGGTCATCACCAGGCTGCAGGGGGCTGCGGATGCGGCCGGGGCGATCTGCTGGCAGGTCAGCGTCGATTCCACGGTGGGCCGGGCGCATCAGCATGCCGCTGGTGCCCGGCGGGAGGGGCATCGGCAGCGTGAGCCGCCTGGCGGGAGCGGCATGGCCGAGCCAGCTGACCATGGGCTGGGCCGCTCGCGCGGGGGCCTGTCCACCAAGATTCATCTGGCCTGTGAGCAGCGGCAAAAGCCGCTGGCAGTCCTCATCACCGCCGGGCAGCGCGGCGACAGCCCGCAGTTCACCGCCGTGCTGGAACGCATCCGGGTGCCCCGGCCCGGGCGGGGCCGTCCCCGCACCCGGCGCGGCGGGTGCTGGCTGATAAGGCCTACGGTTCCCGGGCTAACCGCTCCTACCTGCGGCGGCGGGGAATCCGGTGCACCATCCCTGGCAAGGCCGACCAGGTCCGCAACCGGAAGAACAAGGGCAGCGCCCGCGGCCGCCCGCCAGCGTTCGACCCCGGACTGTACAAGGCCCGCCACGCTGTCGAATGCGGGATCAACCGGCTCAACCGCAACCGGGCGGTCGCCACCCGCTATGACAAACTCGCCGTCCGCTACCACGCCACCGTGCACGTCGCGGCGATCACCGAATGGCTGCAGCCAGCCAGCTCGCCCCGCCCGTGCGATCCTGAACCCCAGACCGGCCAGCACACCCGGGGAGGGACCGACGATGGGCGCCGACTACTACACCGCCGATACCGAAAACGGCGACCACATCGACGACCCCTCCGAAGACGGGCCGTTCATTCTGCTGTCCGGCCTGAACCAGGCCGGGAACAGCTTCATCACCATCAACCCCGGCGACGATGACCCCGCCTGGTACGCCTCCGTCACCCTCCCGCCCGGTGGCACCTACGACGTCGAACGCGCCGACCCAGCCCGCGGCCAGCAGCACCGCGACACCGCCACCGACCCCAGCGACATCGCCCGCGACCTCACCATCTGGCTAGCCGCCCGGCACTACCCAGGACGGCCAGCAAGATCAAACACCGACTTTGAAACAGGCCCTAAGGCCGCCGCCTGGTACGCAAGACGTACCCAGCGGTCAGACCTACGTGAGGCCGCCGTCACGCCGTACTCAATTATGGGGGTAGGGGCGTCATCTGAGCCGGCGGCAGGACCGGGGAGGGTCAGATGAGCACACAGGCTGATGCCAGCACCTATGCTCTGCTGACCGACGGGGCCACGGTCGAGATCCGGGCCGCCCGGCCCCAGGACTTCGACGCGGTGCGGGACATGCACGTGAGGATGTCCCCGGACAACCTCTACCTGCGCTTCTTCAGCATGAGCCCGGCCGCGGGCGAGCAGGAGGCGCGCCGGATATGCCGGGACCCCGCACCGGACCACGCGGCGCTGCTCGCAGTGCTGGACGGGGAGGTGGTCGGCTGCGGCTCCTATGAGCAGCAGGGCGCGAGCTCCCTGTCCGCGGAGGTCGCCTTGACCGTCGCCGATGAGATGCACAACCGGGGTGTTGGGACGCTGCTGCTGGAGCACCTGATCTCGATGGCCCGCGGCCGGGGGTTCCGCGCCTTTAGGGCGGAGACGCTGACCGAGAACGCGCTCATGCTGAAGGTGTTCGCCGACGCCGGGCTGCGGCCGCAGCGTGCCCTGGCCGATGGTGTCTATGACTTCACCTTCCCGCTGCCCGCCGATGAGGCCGACGCCGCGCTGGGCACCTACCGGGATGCGGTCGCCGAGCGTGAGCGCTCGGCCGATGTGGCCAGCCTGCGGCACGTGCTGGCCCCGGCCTCGGTCGCGGTCATCGGTGCGAGCCGGCGCCCCGGGTCAATCGGCCGGGCGATCTTGCAGAACATCGTCAGCGGCGGCTTCTCCGGTCCCCTGTACGCGGTCAACCCGGCCGGGACCGTACTGGACGGCGTGCCCTGCGTGCGATCAGCGGCCGCGCTGCCCCAGGATGTGGACCTGGCCATCATCGCCACGCCAGCGGCACCCATTCTGGGTGTCGCCGAAGAATGCGGGCGGCGGGGTGTCAAGGCCCTGGCCGTGGTGACCGCGGGCCTGGACGGAGTGGCGCGCGCGGACCTGCTGGACATCTGCCGCCGCCACGGCATGCGGATGGTCGGGCCCACCTCCTTCGGCGTGGCCAACTCAAGCATTCGCCTCGATGCGACGTTCGCGGCCCGCCATCCCCGGCCGGGAATCGCCGGCCTGGCGCTGCAGTCCGGCGGCGTCGGTGTCGTCCTGCTCGAGCACCTGTCCCGGCTGGGCGTCGGCATCTCCTCCTTCGTCTCACTCGGCGACAAAGACGACGTGGCCGGCGATGACATGCTGCTGTGGTGGGCCTCCGATCAGGCAACCAAGCTGGTCGTCCTCTACCTGGCATCGATCGCGAACCCGCGCAAGTTCGCCCGGACGGCGCGCACCGTCGGCCGCACCATGCCGATCCTGATCGTCAACGTGGGCCGGTCCGCGGCGGGCCAGCGGCTGGCCCTAGCCCGCGCTGCGGCCAGCCAGGGCGTAGCCGCTGCGGACGCCGTGGCGGTGGCCAGCCCGCAGCTGACCAGGCAGACCCTGTTCGAGCAGGCCGGGATGATCGCGACCGCTAATCTCGGCGAGCTGCTCGACACCGCGGCGCTGCTAGCCTCGCAGCCGGTGCCCGCGGGAACCAGGGTCGCCGTGGTGTCCAACACACGCGGCGCCGGGGTGCTGGCCGCCGACGCATGCGGCGACGCGCGCCTGCAGATGGCCAGCCTGGCCGCCGACACCCAGCAGGCGCTCCGGGACATGCTGCCCCCCGGCGCCTCGGTGGCCGGGCCGGTCGATACCACGGCGGCGGTCACCCCCGGCCTCTTCCGCCGCTGCCTGGAACTGGTGGGCGCCGACCCGGGCGTGGACGCGGTCCTGGCCCTGACGGCCACTACCGCCACCGGCGACCTGGTCCCCGAGGTGCCGGCTGCGCGGCTGCAAGTGCCGATCGCCGCAGTGGCGATGGACCAAGTTGAGGTGGTCCGGCTGCTGCCCGGCCCGGGCGAGGACTCCCCAGACGTTCCCGCCTACGCCTACCCCGAGTCCGCCGCCCGCGCCCTCGGCCACGCCGCGCGCTACGGCACCTGGCTGGCCACCCCGCCGGGGCAAGTGCCCGACCTCGGCGGCCTGCGCCCGGACCGGGCGAAGGAGCTGGTCGACGGCTTTCTCGCCGACGCGCCGAAGGGCGGCTGGCTGTCCCTGGACCAGACCGCACAGCTGCTGGGCTGCTACGGGGTGCGGCTGGTCGACCGTATCGCGGTTAGCACCCCGGACGCCGCGGCCGAAGCAGCGGCACGATTCGGCACCCCGGTGGCGCTCAAGGCCGACCTGCCCAGCATGATACGCCCGCTCGATGTCGGCGCTGTCCTGCTCGATCTCCGTGACGCCGAGGAGGTCCGGCGCGGGTTCCGCTCGCTGCGGGAGACCTTCGCTGGCCAGCTCACCGCCGTCTTTGTCGAGCCGATGATCACCGGCGGCGTCACGGTGAGGATCAGCATCCTTCAGGAGGAGGTATTCGGCCCGCTGGTGCTGTTCGGCCCCGGCGGCGCGACCGCCGGCGCGCTGGCCGGCCGCGCCGCCCGGTTCGCCCCGCTCACCGGCGCCGACGCCGACGACCTCATCCGCTCGGCACCCGCCACCCCGCTGCTGCTCGCGCGGCCCGGCGCCCCCGCCGCCGACCTTGCCGCGCTGAGGGACATGCTGCTGCGGGTCTCCCGGATGGCCAGCGACCTGCCGCAGATCGCCGAGCTCGAACTGCCCGCCGCCGCCCGCCCCGACGGCATCCAGGCCGTCGACGCCCGAGCCCGGATCCAGACCGCTGAACCCACCGACGCCTACCTGCGCCAGCTGCCATGACAGACCGACCCCGCCCAAACCCCAGGTCGATCGCGCGATGCCAGGCGATGCCGCGGCATGGGCGGATAATCACCGCATGACTACATAGAGCGGATTCCCAGGTGCCAAGAAGGCTGGGCGATGGCTGCTGGATTTCATGTCGTCGGCCCGGGGATTGCCGCGCCGACACCGCCAACGTCTCCGGGAGCGAGCCGGTATCGGTGGCGCGGCCGGGCGCCGCCAGGCCAGTATGCACACGCCGCCGGCGCCAGGCCAGCAGGCCGATGGCCCCACATTGCAGGGATGCCAGCCCGGACTTGAGCAAACAGATCCAGCTGATCTGTATCCAGCCGCCCCACCGCAAACTCGACCGCAGAGCCGGCACCGACTCGGCGCTACCGGTCGATGGCGAGTTCGCGATGGGTGAGGTGCGCAGAACGGCCCGTTCTGTGGCGTCGTTTTGCTGTCATTGGTGAGGGTATCGCGCTGTCCGCGGGCTGTGGCGCGGTCGCAGGTTCGTGTTCGCCGATGAGGCCCATCGGCCGGTCCGTTGAGCCAGGCCTGAACCAGGATCGTCTTATCGTCTGGGTGCCCACGCAGCGTCACCGCCCATGTCGGAGCTGGTTTCTTCGGTAACGCCGTGGCAGCCAGCAGGTGCTCGCCGGCTTCCTCGCCGCTAGCCGAGCCGCCTAAGGTCTTGCTGTCCACTGCGATGACCCGCCGGCTCCCCGGCCCTGGCGCGGGTGCGCTGCGCCGCCCAGCTGCCGGCCAGGTCATCGAAGGCATCGGCGTCCAGGCGCTGCAGGGTCCGCCGGAACGTCGATTCCGAAGGCACCACGCCCGTGACTCCCAGCATGCGCGCCACGAGCGGGTCAGTGCAGGGGGGTCAGCGCAAATCTCAGCCGAGGCGGTCGACCAGGTCCTGGTGCAGGTCCCAGAGCTGGGCGGGCAGATGCCTGTGGAAGGTGCGGAAGAACTCGGGGATGTGCTCGGCCTCCAGCTTCCAGGCTTCGGTGTTCACCGTGAGCAGCAGATCCAGGTCAGCCCAGCTGAGATCCAGGCCGTCGAGGTCCAGCGACCCCGGCGCCGGGAGATAGCCGATCGGGGTCGCCATGGCCTTTGCGTCGCCGGACAGCCGCTGGATGATCCACTTCAGCACGCGGATGTTCTCGCCGAAGCCGGGCCACACGAACTTGCCGCTGGCGTCCTTGCGGAACCAGTTGACGTAGAACAACCGCGGCAGCTTCGCGGTGTCTGCCGTCTGGCCGATTTTCAGCCAGTACGCGAAGTAGTCGCCCATGTTGTAGCCGCAGAACGGGAGCATCGCGAACGGGTCGTGCCGCAGCTCGCCGACCTTGCCCTCGGCCGCAGCGGTCTTCTCGGAGGCGATATTGGCCCCGAGGAACACCCCGTGGTTCCAGTCGAAGGACTCGATCGCCAGCGGCACGGTGCTGGCGCGCCTGCCGCCGAACAGGATGGCCGAGATCGGCACTCCGCTGGGGTCATCCCACTCCGGCGCGATGATCGGGCACTGGCCGGCCGGGGTGGTGAACCGGGCGTTAGGGTGCGCCGCAGGCTCGGGCGAGTACGGGGTCCAGTCCCGGCCCTTCCAGTCGATCAGGTGTGCGGGCGGCTCATCGGTCAGGCTCTCCCACCACACGTCACCGTCGTCGGTCAGCGCGACATTGGTGAAGATGCTGTTGCCCCACATGGTGGCGACCGCGTTGGCGTTGGTCCTCATGCCGGTGCCGGGTGCGACGCCGAAGAAGCCGGCCTCCGGGTTGATCGCATGCAACCTGCCGTCCTTGCCGAACCTCATCCAGGCGATGTCGTCGCCGATGGTCTCGACCTTCCAGCCGGGGATGGTGGGCTGCAACATGGCGAGGTTGGTCTTGCCGCACGCGGAGGGGAAGGCCGCCGCGATGTACTTCGCCTCGCCCTCCGGCGGGGTGATCTTGAGGATGAGCATGTGCTCGGCCAGCCAGCCCTCATCCCGCGCCATCACCGAGGCAATCCGCAGCGCGTAGCACTTCTTTCCCAGCAGCGCATTCCCGCCGTATCCAGAGCCGTAGGACCAGATCTCCCTTGTCTCGGGGAAGTGCGAGATGTACTTGGTCGAGTTGCAGGGCCACAGCACGTCCGCCTGACCGGGCTCCAGTGGGGCGCCGATCGAGTGGACGGCACGGACGAACGACCCGCTCTCCTCGATCGAGCGCAGCGCCGGCGCTCCCATCCTGGTCATGATCCGCATCGACACGGCCACGTAGGGCGAATCAGTGATCTCCACTCCGAGCTGGGAGATGCTACTGCCGAGCGGGCCCATGCAAAACGGGATCACGTACATGGTGCGGCCGTGCATGCAGCCGTCGAAGATCTCCGCGAAGGTCTGGCGCATCTCCTCGGGCGCGATCCAGTTGTTGGTCGGGCCCGCGTCATCTTCTTTCTCCGAGCAGATGAACGTGCGGTCCTCGACGCGTGCCACATCATTAGGGTCGGAAGCGCAGTAGAAGCTGTTCGGGCGCAGCTTCGGGTTCAGCCGCGTGAAGGATCCGTTCTCGACCAGCAGGCTGGTCAGCCGCTCCCATTCATCCTCCGAACCGTTACACCAGACAACGTCGTCAGGCTTGGTCAGCTCCGAGATATCGTGGACCCACTCAGCCAGCTCGGGGAGGCTTGTTTGTGCTTGGTTATCAATGAGGTCTGTGTTGAACATTGCTATCTCCCCTATCCGGGACTTACAGGCGCAGCAAGCGATCGCGTCCGCAGTCAAGGCCTGGCCGACGGTTACAGCTAAGGCCTACACAATTAACTATTGCCCGGTGTCAATGCAGCTGGGACAGGGCCGAAGGTCCCTGGAACCTGGGTCGTTGTGTCCCGCGGTCCGTCCGCGGCGCCGCTTCTTGTGCACGTGCAACGTCACGCAGAAGATGCCTGTTGCGATCGCACGCCGGCTGCCTGGCTGCGCGGCCGGGCCGTCCTGGTTCGACCGTGGACACGCTGGTCACTGCCCTTGCCAGGCCTGAAGGGCGGCCACCCTCCACTCCCGGCAGCGGGCAGGCCAGCCCGGTGCCCGATGCCCGTGCTCACAGGGGGAGAGTTTCCGGCCGCGCGGTGCCGCTGCCGGTTGACGCAGGCTGGTGACCCCGAAAGTCGGAGCAGACCGGGGGCATCAGGAGATTGCTGCTGCCCTTCTGTCTCGTCATGACGCGAGGAAGCCGGTGATCAGGGGCGTGAGCAGGCTCGGGCGGGTCACCAACTCGACATGGCCGCCGTGGTACACGTGCAGCGTCGCGTCCGGGATGCCCGCAGCTAGGATGCGGCCGTTGGCCACCGGGATGATCGGGTCTTCGTCGCCCGTGAGCACCAGGGTGCGCTGGCGGATGAGCGGCAGTAGCGGCAGCGTGGTGAACCCCAGCGCGGCGGTGTGCTGGTACAGGTAACCGATGCTGAGCGGGCTGACCCGCGCCTTGCGCAGGGCGCTGGCCAGCGCGTCCGGGACGGTTTTCGCGCTTCCTCCCCACAGGTCGCCATAGCGGCGCAGGATGAGGTTCTTCACCAGCGGCAGTGGGTTGGGCGGCACCATCGTCTGCGGCCCGGTTGAGGTCGCCACCAGGATCAGCCGCCGGCACAGGCGCGGGTTGCACAGCGCGAACTGCTGAGCCAGCCCGCCTCCCCAGGAGATACCCAGGACGTCGGCCTGCTGGTGGCCGAGATCATGCAGCATCGCGCGCAGGAGCAGGGCCAAGGTGGTGAAACGGTAAGGCAGATTGGGTATCTGAGAGCCGCCGACGCCGGGAGCGTCGAAGCGGATCACCTCGATGGCCGGGTCGAGTGCATCCACGAACGGCCGCAAGGCTTCCAATCGCATGCCGATGCCGTTGCACAGCAGGAGCGGAGGCCCTGTGCCGGTGCCTGGCCGGATTGCGGCGCGCAGCGGCGTCCCGCCCACCTGCATGATCTCTTCGCGCACGTAGTCATCCCTGACAGGCATGTCCATTCCTCCTAGGACACGTCGTGGCTGCCGCGTCTGTGACAGCAGTCACACGGTTACGGGGATGGTAGCGATGCTTGGGATAGTACGCAATAAGCCAAGTCCACTTAGCATGACTGGAGATGTGGTGACGGGCGGGTGTTGATTCAGCGCGGCGGTACTGCGGCGGCGGAGCCCGGAGCCGGGACTGGACTGGGCCGGCCGGGCGGGTGATCGGGTCCTGAAACGCATGTCAGATGGTCAACCGGTTATTCGAGCGGCACAGGATCGTTTCCCAGGTCGGCGGCGAGGTGCAGCGCTACTGGGCTGTGTAACCCTCGTCGACCAGGTGATAGCTGCCGGTCACGAAGGATGCCTCGTCACTGGCCAGGAAAGCTACCAGGGCCGCGACCTCCTCGGGCTAGCCCGGCCGGCCGAGCGCGTGTTTGGTGCTGAGGAAGCCGGCGGTGGCCGCGTCAAGGCCGAGGCGGCCCAGCAGAGGGGTGAGGATGAAGCCCGGCCGACGGCGTTGACCCTGACGCCTTGCGCGGCGTACTCCAGGGCTGCGCTCTTGGTCAACCCGATTACCCCGTGTTTGGCCGTGACGTACCCCGGCGCATTGGCGAGGCCGACGAACCCAGCGGCCGAGGACATGTTGACGTTTGATCCGCCGCAGGCGTCGATCATGGCGGGGATCTCCTCCCGCATGCAGTAGAAGACGCTGTCGAGGTTGACTGCCATGATGTGACGCCAGCCCTCGGTGCTGTAGCCAGCGACCGGCGCCATCTCGCCGGCGATACCCGCGTTGTTGACGGCGATGCGCACTGGGCCCAGTTCCCTTGCGGCGGCGACCATTCCGGCTGCCGCCTCGGAGTCTGCCACGGTCCACGGTGAAGGCCCGGGCGAAGCCGCCAGCCTCCGCGATCTCCGCCGTCACCGCCTCGGCGCTTGCCCCGTTCAAATCCGCAACCAGCTCGCTGGCCCCGCCTCGGGCTAGCGTGCGGGCGCATGACCCCCCGATGCCAGATCCGCTCCGGTAACTATCGCTACGCGGTCGCGGAAGTTGTACTCAGCCATGTGACTCCTGCCGACCTGGCACTTCGGCACGAATGACACCGCAACGGCTGTCCGCAGGTAGCCATGGCTACCGCAAGTTCGGGCGGCGTGTGCCGCCCGGATACTCGGTTGGGGATCACCTGCACTGTTGTCAGCCGGAAAGACGAAGCTCAATGAGCGCACAAGCCACTCCTCGGCACCCGACCGCCACCCAGGCCAGCCGCGCGATCATCATGGCCTGCTGCTGTCCCTGGTGCATCGCTGCTTCTCACAGGGCAGGCAGGCTTCTGGCACACCACCAGCCGGCGGCCTGACGGCTAGGAGACGGCCGACGCGCCATCGGCCTGCCAGACTGCCCGGACCGCAGCCGCTTCCGCCTCGGCCTGGGTCCGGCCGGCCGTCGCCGCTGCCGCCCGGCGCGACAAATCAAGCACATTGCGCCCGATGGCGTGCACGGCCGCACGGTCTGGCTGCAGAAGCACTACGCGGGCTCCGGCCGCGGTGAGCGCGGCAGCCTGCCGGCGGGGGCTGGTCATGTGGCCGATGCCCTTGGCCACCGGCGCCACGATGACCACCCGCTCGTATCCGGCCGCCAGATCGGCGTTGGCTACGGAACGCACACCGCCGTCCACGAAACGGCGGTCCCCGATGGTGACCGGCGGCCAGACTCCGGGCACCGCGCAGCTGGCACCAACCGCATCCACCAGGCTGGCGTCACCAGCGGAATCAAACACCACGAACTCGCCGGTCCGCGCGTCCACGGCGGTCACCTTGAGGGCCTTGGCGGGCCAGTCGCTGGCGGGGATCCGAGCCTCGATTACCTTGCGCCGGCCGGCCTCGGGCATGGTGTGCGCGGCCAGCGCCCAGTTGCCGATCCGCGCCCGCGCCCGCACCGGGTCCCGGCTGGTACTCATGACCCACAGCAGCCTGCCGATGATGCCCCAGCCCATCCGGGCGGCGGGCTCCGGAGCCGGCGGCACGAGCTGGGCCTGGTACAGCACCTCTAGCTCCTGCCCGGAGGTTATGTCGGCGCCGACAACCGAGCCGGCCGATGTCCCGATGATCACGTCAGCTGCGGCCAGGTCGATGTCCAGTCCGGCCAGCCCGGCGATCAGGCCGATCTCCCAGGCAACGCCGGTGACACCGCCGCCGCCCAGAACAAGCGCGTGTCTGTTCATGACTGCCTTCTTTACCAGGCCGCTAAGCTGTTCGACCACCTCCGGGTTCCCGGCCCCCTCTGTGCCCAACGCGCGACGCCATATCAGCCCTTGGCTGCCTGGCCGGAGCCGGGCAGGTACAAGCGCTAACCCTACAAAGCAGTCCAATTCTTGGGCTCCGGAGATGGTCATGTGCGCAGCGTCTGCGGCTCCACCCCTGACGGCGACAGGCACTGGTGATCAGGCGCGCATGCGTACGGCCGTCAAGGCGCGGCACGAATGGCTTTGAGGTCGGCCGGGCCCAGCTGCCACCTGCCTCGTTTCCGGGGCCAGGGCGGTCTGGGTCATTTCTTTAGGATGAACTGGTGAGCGGGGACCGTGAACTGGACGTCGTGGTTTTTGGTGCCACCGGTTTCGTGGGACGGCTGGTGGCTGGCTATCTTGCCGAGCACGCGCCGGACGGTGCACGCATCGGGCTCGCCGGCCGGTCCGCGGAGCGGCTGGCTGATATCCGGGCGGGGCTCGGCGCTGCTGCGTCGGGGTGGCCGCTGCTGGTGGCTGATTCGGCGGATTCCGCGTCGCTGGCGGCACTTGCGCGCTCAGCCCGCGTGGTGGCGACCACGGTCGGGCCCTATCGTCATCAGGGGCTTGCGCTTGTCGGGGCGTGCGCCAGTGCGGGCACCGACTATGCGGACCTGTCCGGTGAGGTGCTGTTCATCCGCGAAAGCATCGACCGCTACCACGACGTGGCGGCAGGGACCGGCACGCGCATCGTGCACTGCTGCGGGTTCGATTCCATCCCTTCCGACCTCGGCGTGCTGTTGCTGCATCACGCCGCCCGCACCGATGACGCCGGTGATCTGGAGGACACCACGCTGGTCGTGACAGCGTTGAAGGGCGGTGTCAGCGGCGGGACATTGGCGTCGGCGATGGGGCAGCAGGACGAGATGCGGGCCAGCGCCGAGCTCCGCAGGGTAGCCGGGGACCCGTATGCGCTTAGCCCTGATCGTCCGGCCGAACCCGACCTCGGCGACGAGCGTGACCTGGAGTGGGTCAGCTATGACGGCCAGCTGGGGGTCTGGGTGGGCCCGTTCCCCATGGCAGGCCTGAACACCCGTGTCGTGCGCCGCAGCAACGCCCTACAGGGCTGGGCCTATGGCCGCCGGTTCCGCTACCGGGAGGTCACCGGCTTCGGTGCTGGCCCGGCCGCGCCGCTGCTGGGCGCCGCGATCAGCACGACGCTCAAGGCCCTGCAGACAGGACTAGCATTCCCGGCATCCAGAGCGCTTCTCGGCCCACTCTTGCCCCGGCCCGGCGAGGGCCCCGGCGAGAAGACCCGCCGCTCGGGCTCCTTCCGCATCGAGATCCACACACATACCTCGGCCGGCGCGTGGTACCTCAGCAAGATCGAAGCATACGGAGACCCCGGGTACGCCGCCACGTCGGTGATGCTCGGCGAAAGCGCCCTCTGCCTCGCACTGGACCGTGACCGCCTGCCAGCCCACGCTGGCGTCCTCACACCGGCGACAGCGATGGGCACCGCGCTCGCCGACCGGCTCAAGTCAGCGGGGCACACCCTGACCACCCAGCCGCTCACCCAGTAACCGGCATAAGCGGGCGAGTGGCATGGTCGTCTGTAGTCGGTGAGATGTGACGGCTGGGAGGGAAAGGGATCTCGCCCCGCTGCCGCCTGGTCTGCGCGTTCCGGCCGGGCAGGCAGTGTGCGCACCATGTGGCGGTGGACGTTCCCCTGCCCGAGCGGCTGCGGCTGACGCTTGAACGGCGAGCCTGGGCGCTAAGCAAGCGCCACTGTGAGGTGGTTTTGGATACCACGCCTATTGGACAATTACCGGCCAACCCAGGTGTCGGCCAGCTCGGCAACGGAAACACCGTGACAGGCACAGGTTGTGTCCGTGACCGTGAGAAAGTCCCCGGGTGTGGCCAGGTCTAGGTCCCGCTGGTGGCCAGTTGAAAGTGAGCCAGAGCCACCGCGACCTGACCGTTGACAACCAGCGTCCCGACTAGCGCTGCCAGGGCTGTGGCGACCTGCGGGCCAGTAGTCCGGGCTGGGCAAGTACGGGCACGACCTCGACTGACCCGGCCGGCGTTCACACGCCTATCCTGCGGTCAGCCCGGTGACCGCGCTGCTTCAGCGGCTGCGCCGGCGCCATGACCTGGTCGCCGGGCGGCGTGACGAGTGGTCGGCTGACTGCGCCTTGCCGGGTCCAGGAGAACCTCTATCCCACCGGACACTTCGGTCTTGCTAAGCCCGTACTGTCCGCCAGTTTCCTCAGTGCGCATTCTCCGGGTCGGGCGGGGAAATCTAGTGTGTGAGGCTATGTGACGGGAGCAACGCCATTGACCCCTGAGCCCTTGTCGGCGATCTTGCATGAGTGCAGCCCGGGCCCGGCTCTGATATGCCCTGACGATGGCACCGTCGTGTCACATGGCGAACTGGCCAGTGCCGTGCACCAGCTCGCGGGCGTGCTCGCGGGACTCGGTGTGGCGCACGAGCAGCGAGTTGCGCTCGTACTGCCGAACGGCCCCGAGGTCGTGGAGTTGCTGCTCGCCGTGGCGCTGTGCGGTGCTACGGCGGCGCCTATGAATCCTGGCTACACCGAAGCGGAGTACTCGTTCTATCTTGATGATCTTGATCCCAGCCTGCTGCTGGTCCTGACGGGCAGGGGGTCGGACGTCCGCCGGGCGGCCGGTGAGCTGATGATCGCGGACGTGTCGGTCCAGCGGCAGGGTCCGCCACGGCTGTCGGTAGCTGGTATCGAGGCGGCGGTGGAGCGGTCATTCGATCCGGGCTCGCCGGAGGACGTGGCCCTGCTGCTGCACACCAGTGGTACCACCAGGCGGCCGAAGCGGGTGCCGCTGCTCCAGCGCAACCTGATGGCGTCACTGCGGGCGATCGGCGTGCATTACCAGCTGGATGAGGCGGACGTCTCTTATTGCGCGATGCCACTGTTCCATGTCCACGGGCTGGTCGCCTCCGCGCTGGCCCAGCTCGCGGCGGGCGGGTCGGTGGTCACGCCGCGGCGTCTTACCCGGCGACGGTACTGGCAGCAGGTCGCCGCGCATGGTGTCACCTGGGTCTCCGCGAGCCCCACGATCCATCAGGAGTTGATCGAGCATGGCACGGTGCCGGTGCCGTCCTTGCGCTTCGTGCGCTCGTGCAGTTCCGCGCTGTCGGCGGGCCTGATGGAGCGCCTCGAGAGGATTTACCAGGCGCCGGTCCTGGAGGCGTACGGCATGACCGAGGCGAGCCATCAGATGACCTCGAATCCGTTGCCGCCTGGACAGCATCGGCCGGGCTCGGTGGGGATCGCGGCAGGCGCGGAGGTGCGCATTGTCGACAAGACTGGGCGAGACGTCCCGGCTGGGCACCTGGGCGAGGTCGCGGTCCGCGGCCCGGGCTTGACACCTGGCTACCTGAACGACCCGCAGGCGAATGCCGAGTCCTTCTTCGGCGGCTGGTTTCGCACTGGTGACCGCGGCTTGCTGGATGAGGGGTATCTGCGGTTGGAAGGCCGGATCAAGGAACTGATCATCCGTGGGGGCGAGAACATCTCCCCGGGTGAGGTCGAGGTTGTCCTGAAGGCACACCCAGCCGTAGCCGATGCCGTGTGTTTCGGCATCAATGACGAGAAATACGGCCAGGTGGTCGGCGCTGCTGTGGTCCTGAAAGGGGAGGCTGATGAGGCGGAACTGCGCGCCCGATGCCGGGAGTCGCTCGCCGACTTCAAGGTGCCTAAGGTCATCCACGTGGTGCGGGAGATCCCGCGGACTCCCACCGGCAAGGTGCCGCGAAACCGTATCGCCGCCCAGTTGATGGGGCAGGGGTCGTGAGGTTCACCGTCGTCGGCGCCGGGGCCATCGGCGGGTACGTGGGCGCCTGCCTCGCCCGGGCCGGCACCGAGGTCACCCTGATTGCCCGTGGCGCCCATCTGGCCGCCATCCGGGATCACGGTATCCGCGTGCTCAGCCAGGACGGGGACTTCCTGACCCATCCGCAGGCCACCGACGATATGGGCGCGGTCGCTGATGCCGATGTCGTGTTCTTGGGGCTGAAGGCCTACAGCCTCCCGGGGGTCGCTGACGCGCTGCACCGTGCGCTGCGTCCCCGCGTCCCGGTCATCGCGGCCCAGAACGGAATCCCGTGGTGGTATTTCCAGGGACCGCCCGGGCCCTATCGCGATCTGGTGATCGAGAGTGTGGACCCCGGGGGGGTGGTCACCAAGGCCATCGACCCGGCCAGCGTGGTCGGCTGCGTCGTCTACTGCGCGAGCGAGATCACCGAGCCGGGTGTCATCCGCCACGTCGAAGGGAAGCGGTTCTCGATCGGAGAGCCGGACGAGACCGTGAGCGAGCGGTGCGGCGAGATCTCCCGGGCGTTCCGGGCCGCCGGCCTCAAGGCTCCGGTAGCTGCCCAGCTGCGGAATCAGATCTGGCTCAAGATGATCGGCAACGCGTCACTGAACCCGGTGACGGCACTGCTCGGGGCCACGCTCGGCCAGCTCGGCCGGTCCCCGGCAGCGTTGCGGGTGGTGCGCGCCATGATGCAGGAAAGCGCCAATATCGCGGCGGCGCTAGGGATCACGCTGCCGATCACGATCGACCGCCGCCTGGAGGCGGCCATTGAAGTGGGCGAGCACCGGACCTCCATGCTGCAGGACCGGCTAGCGGGCAAGCCGCTGGAACTCGACTGCCTGACGGGCGCAGTGATCGAGATCGCCGCCCGGGTCGGGGTTGACGTGCCTCAGACGCGGGCAGTGCATGATCTCCTCACTGCCCTCGCGGACCTAGGGGACCAATGGACGAGCCGATGAGCCGAGCACTTCAAGGTCTTGTTGACCCGCCAGCCCGGCAGCACGGATACGCGCCTGACCAGACACAGGAACACATGGCGGCGGATCCTGCGTGCGGGGAACCGCAGCGGCGGGCAAGTGGCCGGTCACGGACCGCCTTGGTGGCCGCGAGGCCGCGCATCCCCTGGTCACCACGGCCGTGCAGGCAAGCACAGCGAGCAGCCTGCCGCAGCAGTCAGTCCAGCCACCACCGGTGCAGAAGTGGACGTTGCCGGCTATCGCGTAGTGACATTCAGTTCGCCTGCAGGGCGTTCGTCCCGCGCTGGGCGGGGCGAACGCGCTCAGCCGTTTCTACCGCCCGGGCCACCAGGAGGAACAAATCGCACATCGGCGCGGAGCGGAATCACTTGTGGGCCGTGACTAGGCATCTCCCGTCACCGGCCAGCGGGCGCGCCGGGTAGCGCCAGCTGATCTGGCCGGGGCCTGCTGTACGTGCGGTGGGCAGAACTCATCGACGCGACCATCGGCGATTAGGTCAGCCCGGTCCGGCGGCCGGGTTGCCCCGGCCGGTGTAGCTGAACCCGGCGAGGGAGATCCGCTGCATCCGCACTCGCGTGCTGGCTAGGGCAGCGGCATCATTCCGTTCTCGGGGAAGACGGCCGCCCGGGTTGCCATGATGGCCCGGTCAAGAGGATCTGCCGGGTCGTATCCGGATTCGAAGCGGGCGTACTCGGGATCGTTCCCATCGGTCATGAGCTCGGGGGCGAGGTCGCCGGTGCCACGGGAGGCGTGCTCGCGCCAGGCGGCCGGGATGCGCGCCCCGGGGGCGATCGGATGCCCGGCGGCCTCCGCCAGCAGGTGCGCCCACGTCCTGGGGACGACCTGGAGCAGGTCGTAGCCGCCTCCTCCGGTAAGGAGCCAGCGGCCACCGGCCACTTCGTGGGCCAGCACGTGGATTGCGGCGTGCGCCGCGCGCTGGGCGTCGATGGACAGCTGCAGACCGGCCAGCGGGTCGAGCCGGTGAGTATCACAGCCGTGCTGACTGACCAGAATCGCTGGCTGGAACGCGCGCAGCAGCGGCGGCACGACCGCATGGAACGCCCGCAGCCACCCGGCGTCCCCGGTCCCGGTCGGCAGCGCCATGTTCACCGCCGATCCCCGCGCTCCCGGGCCGCCCGTCTCGGACGGCAGGCCGGTGCCGGGGAACAGCGCCGCCGGATCCTCGTGCAGGCTGATCGTCAGCACCCGCGGATCGTCATAGAAAGCGGCCTGCACCCCGTCGCCGTGATGCACATCGACGTCCACATAAGCGACCCGCTCCGCGCCCTGCCCCAGCAGCCAGGCGATCGCAATCGCCAGGTCGTTGTACACGCAGAACCCGCTCGCGCTGCCGCGCATCGCATGGTGCAGCCCGCCAGCGATGCTCACGCCATGCTGCGCCCCGCCGGTCCAGACCGCACGGGCCGCCGCCAGGGTCGCGCCCGCCACCAGCGCCGACGCGTCGTGCATGCCCGGGAACACCGGGTCATCCTCAGTGCCGAGGCCGAAATCCAGCACCGAAGGGTCCGGCACCGCCCTCCCTGCCAGCCGCACTCCCGCGATGTAGCGCGGGTCATGCACCAGCTCAAGCTCCGCGTCAGTCGCCGCCACCGGGCACTCGACCGACACCCCCGCCTGGCCGAACAGGCCGAACGCCCGCGCCAGCTCGACCGCCCGCTCCACCCGGACCGGCGCCATCGGATGGCCGGCCCCGAAGTCATAGCCCGCCAGCCGCTCATCCCAGGCCACATATAGCGTGCAAGCCATCCGCCCACCCCCCAGTCATGCGAACCCGGAGAGCTTGATTGCCGACCTCATCGGGATCTTCTTAGCGGGCCAGCCAGCGGCCGACCTCCGCAGCACCTGGCCAGCTGGCCGCTGCGCCGCCTGATCCCGGTATCTGCCTTTAGGCTACATTCACCCCTTCCACATTAGCAAAATTTTTCCAGAAAAATATTGCCATAAAGAATAGATAGTTTTTCTTGAGAGTGACGAGCTAGCGTTTCCTACCCGGCCGCCGAGCAGGTCGCCCAGCAGGCCCCGGAACCCGATGCCCGGCCTGGCAGAACGCGCTACCGGGTTCACGTTCCTTGTCCGTGAACGCGGACGCCAAGTTCACCGCGATGTCCGGTGAGGTATTCCGCGCCGCGGGCATCTGCGTGGTGCTCATAGCAAGGTCATCACCGGCTACGAAACCTATCTCAACGGGCACGGGCCCCACCGCGCCCTGAACCAAGCCACCCCACTGCGGGCGCTGGCCAAGATGGCGTCGGGCGTTGCCGGCGGGCGCGGGACGTTGGGCCCTGGGCGGCTCGCCCCGCAGGCCCCATCGTGAATAAGGAGGTGATCGAGATGCTGATTCTGGTCGCCCAGGCCAGCAAGCGCGGCGCCACACGGGGGATCGCCAGGCGCATCGCGGAGAGGCTGGCGGCGGCGAGGCACGAGGCCCTGATGCCACGGCTGCGTGATGTTGTCGCAGCTGAGGCCAGCACCTGAGCCAGGCCATTGCGGCCCCGTTATCTCTTCGGAGATACCGAAGGTCTGGTCCGCGTCACATGACCGCCTGAGGAGACGGTCAGCGAAGGGAGGTACCTGCCGTGGAAACGTCAGCAGTCCTCGCCAGCGCCGGGGATCGGGTCATCGGCGAAGCGGTTGCCGCGCTCGAGCGATGCCATCAGACGCACTACCAGGTGTCCAGCCCGGAGAAGCGCCGTCGCTACGTGCGGGATCTGTTCGAGCTCGTCGTCCAGTGCGTGCGCGAAGGTGACGCCGGGCCGATCATCGCGTCCTGCCAGCAGACCGCGGCGGACCGCTTCGAGGCCGGGGGCGACATTGCCGAGATCCAGGAAACATTCAACGTCCTGACGGAGGTGCTCTGGCGCCACGTAGCCAGCACCCTCGCCGGCGATCAGCGGATCGAGACACTGCGGCTTGTGCATACCATCCTCGGGGCGGGCAAAGACGCCCTGGCCCGGACCTACGTGGACCGGGCCAGCCGGGGACGCAGTCCGCTGGACGAGCAGCCCGCGGCGGCGCGCGGCGGCGGTGAGGCGGGCGGCGCGGCCCGGGGTGCTGGCCTCGCGGGCGGCGCCGTCCAGACCGAAGTCCTCGGGCAAGTTGGCGTCGTCACCCTTGCCGACCTGCGCAGGCGCAACGTCCTTAGTTCCCGGACGGTCAATGGTGTCATCGCCGCCCTCGGGAGCCTGCAATCCCAGCAAGCGCGTGCCGTGGTGCTCCGCGCCGCGGCGGGACTGCATGTCTGGTCCGCCGGCCATGACATTGACGAGCTTCCCCGTGGCGGGCGGGACCCGCTGGGCTACAACGACCCGCTGGAGCAGTTGCTCCGGGCTATCCGCACCTTCCCTGCTCCAGTCGTCGCCATGGTGCACGGCTCGGTGTGGGGCGGAGCATTCGATCTGGTGCTCAGCTGTGACCTGGTCGTCGCCGATGAGACGGCGACGTTCGCCATCACTGCCGCGAACCTGGGACTGCCGTACAACATCACCGGGCTGCTCCACTGCCTCGGACGGCTGCCCATCAATCTGGTCAAGGAGATGTTCTTCACCGCCGCGTCCCTCGATGCCCATAAGGCCAGGGAATGGCTGGTGGTCAACCACCTGGTGAGCTCAGCCGAGCTCGAGGGATTCACCCTCGAGCTGGCCGCGACAATGGCGTCGAAGTCACCCATGGCCATGGCGGTCATCAAGGAGCAGCTCCGCGTCCTGACGGACTACCAGCCCGTTGCGGCGCATGTGTATGAACGCGTCCAGGGGCTGCGACGGGAGGCTTACGACAGCAGCGACTACCTCGAGGGCCTCAGGGCCTTCGCCGAGAAACGCCCCCCGGTCTTCCGGGGCACCTGACCCCACCAAACCCAGTGCGTTCAGCACACCGGCGGGACAGCGCAGCATTCGCCAGCAGCGCAGGCCCCGCTCCTGACCAACGCGGATTCACGCAGCGGATTCGGCCCGGCATGATCGCCGTGCGCTCGCCGGCACGACCGAGCGCCTGAATGCCGAGATCGGATCGACACGAAGATCAGCTGGGGAGCCGCCGCTCACTGGGCGGGGGAACACCAGCTCGTCGGCGCGACAGAACGGGTCTTTGTGCGACATGGATGCCCAGCCGACCGGACTGGGCTGACATACAGGATCGGCGGATCGAGCGTGGACCTTGACGGCGATTGGCGCGTCACGGAGCACGACGGCGCCGCTGGGCCGTGGCGCAGCGGGCTGTGAACGCTGCCTGGTGCCGGGCGGTTCCGGTACGCTCCCAGGGTGCCTGCGGACCAGCGGCGGGTCGCCGACCTGCTCGTGCGCTGCCTTGAGCACGAGGGTGTCACGTGCGTGTTCGGCATCCCGGGCGAGGAGAACATCCGTTTCACCGATGCCCTGGCGCGGTCGTCGATCCGGTATGTCCTGGTCCGCCATGAGCAGGCGGCGTCGTTCATGGCCGAGATCTTCGGCCGCCTGACCGGGCGGGCCGGCGTATGCTCGGCAACCCTCGGCCCAGGCGCCATCAACCTTCTGCTCGGGACGGCCGACGCGACCACCAACAGCACGCCGGTGGTGGCTTTCTCAGCGCAGGTCGGGCTGAGCCGCATCTACAAGGAATCCCATCAGAGCGTCGATCTGGTGGCGATGTTCTCCCCGGTGACCAAGTGGGCGGACCTGGTCCTCACCCCGGGGGCGGTGCCGGAGATGGTCCGCAAGGCGTTCAAGCTGGCCCAGACCGAACGCCCCGGTGCCGTCTACCTGGCCGTGCCCGAGGACGTCGAGGCCATGTCCGCGCCGGACGACCTAGCCCCGCTCAGCCTCAACATTCCCCGGCCGGACGAGCCCTCGCCGTTGCAGATCGAGCGGGCTGCGGCGGTGCTCAACGGGGCCCGCCGGCCGGTCGTCCTGGCCGGGCACGGGGCGGCCCGGGCCGGCGCGGCGGCCGCTGTGCGGCGCTTCTCCGAGCAGCTGGGCCTGCCGGTGGCTACCACCTTTCATGGCAAGGGGGTGTTCCCTGACGACCATCCGCACGCGCTTGGCGCGGTGGGGTTCATGAGCCACGACTATGTCAACTTCGGTTTCGACGAGGCGGACGTGATCGTCAGCGTCGGCTATGAACTGCAGGAGTTCGATCCGGTCCGGGTCAACCCAGGCGGTGACAAGAAAATCCTGCACCTGAGTCGCGTCCCGGCCGAGGTGGACGCCCACTATGACGTCGAGGTCGGCGTCCAGGCCGACATCAGCCGGACCCTGGACGCCCTGGCTGCCGCCACTACCCGCCGGTTCCAGCCGGGAGAAAGCGGGGAGAAGATCCGCCGCCTGCGGACAGGCGAGCTGGCCCGCGGGGCAGCCGACGACAGCTTCCCGCTCAAGCCCCAGCGGATCGTGTCCGACACCCGCGCCGCCCTGGACCGCCCGGACATCGTCCTCGCCGACACCGGCGCAGTGAAGATGTGGATGGCCCGCCTGTATCCCACCTACGAGCCCAACACCTGCCTGATCTCCAACGGCCTGTCCACCATGGCCTTCGCGCTGCCCGGGGCCATCGGAGCTAAACTGGCTGCGCCCAGCCGCCGGGTGGTGGCCGCCATGGGCGACGGGGCGTTCCTCATGAACTCGCAGGAGATCGAGACGGCCTTGCGGGAACGCATCCCCCTGACCGTGCTGATCTGGCAGGACGACGCCTACGGGCTGATCAAGTGGAAGATGGACCTCGAACTCGGCCACGACGTGGCCATCAGCTTCTCCAACCCCGATTTCGCAGCCTATGCCGAAAGCTTCGGGGCTCGGGGCTACCGGGTCCGCTCGGCCGGTGACCTACTGCCCGCTCTCACCGACGCCCTGGCCGCCGACACCGTGTCGGTGATCGCCTGCCCGGTGGACTACACCGAGAACCTGCGGCTCACCGACACCCTCGGCGAACTTTCCGGACCATTCTGATCGTCACCGCCACGGGGCGAACCCGCTGGTGCGCCACGTGAGAAAACCGCGGCGCGGCGCACGGCACTTGGCCGGGTGCCGACCGCCAGGTCGCGCACCCAAGGCTTTGACACTGCCGATGCCAGGTCCTGGCCACCGCCGATGGCTGAATGGGCGGCGCACCGCCGCGCCGCTCGCACCGTGCCGGAGCCCTCGCCGCCAGTCCAGTGAATACAGACGGTAAGCGCAGCCGACCTGTCAGATAGGCCGGGAACACATGCATATCGTCCCCCCGGCCCAGCCGGGCAAGCTCAAGGTCAGCTAGCAAAGCGCGGCGCCTGCCAAGCCGCCGCGCCCAAGGAACACCGCACGCGGCCGCGGATCCTGCGCGGCCGCAGCGGTGGAGCTAACATGATTGCCGGGAGGTGTGGCTCACGGTCATGCTGGCCGGGGGCGGTGCACCCTGAGTTGAATGCGTTCCCAGGGGAGGACGCGTGCTCCGGAAGCGGCTACACGCGAACGGCTGGCCTGGTAGGCGGAGAGCCTATAGCGGTTGTGGGGAGGGCAGCCGTTAGGGGAGGGGGGAGAAGCGTGCCTGCGTGCCAACGCCGCGTCATGGCGCTCTTGGCGCCGTTCAACCCTGCTGATGGGATCGTGCTGAGGGAGCCAGAACGCGGCGAGCCCGGCTACTGGGCCGGATGCCCCAGCGTGCTCTTCGAGCCGGACAAGCAGCGGTTCCTACTTACCTACCGGCAGCGGCGCCCGCAGGAGATGGATGCTGGCGGCCGGGGCTGGCGATGTGCCCTGGCAGCCAGCAACGACGGGGTCCACTTCCACGACCTCTGGGAGGTGCACAAGAGCGAACTGGCGACGCCGTCAATGGAGCGGTGCTCATTGATCCCGGCTCCCGGCGGCTACCGCCTGTACATCAGCTACGTCGACCCAGCGGACAAGCGGTGGCGGATCGATGTCATGGAGGCTGCAGAGCCGGCGAGCTTCGCCACTGAGTCCGCGCGGCCGGCGCTCACGGCGACCGGGACAGGCACCGAGGGAGTCAAGGATCCCTACGTGCTGCGTATCGGCCCGGTCACCTACATGTTCGCCAGTTTCGCCGCGCCCAGGGCATTCGCGGCGGGGGAGCAGGAACGCGCCCACCGCGCCGGTGACATTTACAACACCGGAGCCACTATCCTCCCCACTGGGCTGGCGACAAGCCTGGATGGCACCGGGTTTCGCTGGCACGGCACGGTGCTCGGCGTGGGTGAGGGCTGGGATCGCTATCAGGCCCGGCTGAGCTGCGTGGTGCCCATAGGCCCCGGTTACCTCGGCTTCTATGACGGGTCAGCCGAGGTCGGGGAGAACTACGAAGAGCGCTGCGGGGTTGCCGCCTCAGGCGATCTATGGCACTGGGAGCGCCTCACGACCCGCGAGCCCTGGATCGTCGGCCCGCACGGGACTGGGTCTGTCCGCTATCTGGATGCGCTGATCCTGGATGGCGAATGGTGGATCTACTACGAGATGGCGCGTCCTGACGGTGCCCACGATTTGCGAGCCCAGCAGATCCCCATCACGTGAACCATCGCGCCCTTGCCCTTCTCAACAGCTGCCTGTCGCCGGCAGGCTGAACTGCGCTCGAACATCCGCTCGATCGTGGTGGCTACAGCGCCTACGACACCGCAGCACTCCGCACCGACCTGGCACGCTTCCGATGGGCGGATATCGTTTGGCGGCCGGTTACCGTGCTGGCCGTCCAGATCAGTCGGATCTGTGCCCTCTCCTGTGGGGGCCGGGGGTGGCGCGCCGGGGTTCGTGCCGCGGGTGTGTTTGCGTCAGGCCCGGCGTCGTGCCTCCATCAGCCGCAGGATGAGCGGAGTGAAGATCAGCTGCATGGCCAGCTCCATCTTCCCGCCTGGGACGACGATGATGTTTGGCCTTGACATGAACGAGTCGTGCAGCATCGACAGCAGGTAGGGAAAGTCGATGCCCTTCGGGTTGGCGAACCGGATGACGACAAAGCTCTCGTCTGCGCTCGGGATGTGCCGGGCGATGAACGGATTCGACGTGTCCACCGTCGGGACACGCTGGAAGTTCACGTGCGTCCGGGAGAACTGAGGGCAGACGTAATTCACATAGTCCGGCATGCGCCGCAACACCGTTCCGACCACGTCCTCGCTGGTGTAGCCGCGAGTCCCCTTGTCGCGGTGCAGCTTCTGGATCCACTCGAGGTTGATGATCGGGACAACCCCGACCAGCAGGTCCGCGTGCTGGGCGACGTCCGCCTTTTCGGTGACCGCGGCACCGTGCAATCCCTCGTAGTAGAGCAGGTCGCTGCCGGGGTCGATATCTGCCCACGGCGTGAAGGTGCCGGGCTCCTGGCCGAAGGGCTTGGCCTCCTGGGCGTCGTGCAGGTACTTGCGGACCTGGCCGCGACCGTCCTGGCCGTACTCGCGAAAGAGGGTCTCAAGCTCTTCGAGCAGGTTCGCCTCGGGGGAGAAATGGCAGAAGTGGTGGTTGCCTTCCTTGTCGGCGTCCGCCGTGGCGGCCTTCATCTGCTCCCGGTCGTATCGATGGAACGAGTCGCCCTCGACGATCGTCGCGTTGATCTGCTCACGCAGGAAAATGTGCTGGAAGGTCCTGGTCACCGAGGTTGTGCCCGCGCCGGACGAGCCGGTAATGACAACGATCGGATGCTTGGCTGACACCAGTCCTCCTGCGCTCAGGGGATCCGGAATAGGGAACGGCTGTTGAAGAGCGAGTCATCGAAGGCCGATTCCTGTTCGCTGGCCTGGTCGCGGTGATAGCGCTCGATCCGCTCGACCTCGTTCCTTGATCCAAGTATCAGCGGCACGCGCTGCTGCAGGCTCGCGGGCTGGATATCCATGACGCGCTCGCGTCCGGTGGTGGCGCCACCACCGGCCTGCTCGACGATGAAGGAGATCGGATTGCACTCATACAGCAGCCGCAGCAGCCCTGGCCGGGCTGGTTCCTTGCTGTCCTTGGGGTACAGGAAGACACCGCCGCGGGTAAGGATGCGATAGGTCTCCGCCACCAGCGAGGCGATCCAGCGCATGTTGAAGTCCCGGCCGCGCGGTCCGGTGCTGCCCGCCAGGCACTCGTGGATGTAGCGGCGCACCGGCGGCTCCCAGAAGCGCTCGTTGGACGCGTTGATCGCAAACTCGCCGCAGTCTTCGGGGATGCGCAGCCGTGGATGAGTGAGCATGAACGCCCCGATGTCGCGATCAAGCGTGAATCCGTCGACGCCGTCGCCGGTGGTGAGGATCAGCATCGTGGACGGTCCGTACAAGGCGAAGCCTGCGCACACCTGAGCGGTGCCTGGCTGCAGGAAGTGCCCCGCCCGCGGCTCAGCTACCGGGTCGGGACTGTGCAGGATCGAGAAGATCGTGCCCACCGACATGTTGGCGTCAATGTTGCTCGAGCCGTCCAGTGGGTCGAACACAAGCAGGTACTTCCCGCGCCGCGCGGCTGGCACGACGGGGCAGATGTCTTCCATCTCCTCTGACGCCATCGCGGCTAGGTGTCCGGTCCATTCCGTCTCCCCAACCATTACCTCGTTGCTGATGAGGTCCAGGTTCTTCTGCACGTCGCCCTGGGCGTTCTCCATCCCCGCGCTTCCCAGTGTGCCGGCCAGCGCGCCGCGGCCGACCTGGTTGCTGATGATCTTCACGGCCGTCGCCACCGCATTAAGCAATCCCGAGAAGTCGCCAGTCGAACCGGGATGACGGTGTTCGCACTCGATGGTGTAACGGGTCAGTGTCTTGCGTTCCTCACGCATGCCTGCTCAGGCCCTCACTGCCCTGGTGACCGGCCCCTTTCGCCGCCTCGCTGGCGGGCCGCGATGGTTTCGGCCGCGGCGAGAATGCCCTTACCCGTGCCACGAGCGCGGTGGCCACCTTGTCCAGTCCTAGCAAGGCCGACCTCCTATCACACCACGATCGTGACCTCAGCCACCCTCTCGCAGGCTATGAAGACACTCCCATGATCGCCTCACCCGGCAGAGGGGTCAGCAGGGTGGACTTACCCACCCCGTGACCTGCCTCCGGACGGCACTCACCCCGATCATCCGCCGGGCCAGGGACACGGACTACCGCCAATGGCCGGCCAGGTGGGGGACCTTATACCCACGCTTGCTAGGGACCCCGACGTTACCGCACCGGGGGGGTCGATGGCTTTCAGCTCGACACGGTTGACCCGGATCCCCCACTTCCCGGT
>DASXIN010000163.1:0-31858 GCA_036497945.1 Streptosporangiaceae bacterium
TCCTTCCGCGCCAGCCCGACCACGATCTCCTCCCGCTCCTCCACACTCAGCCGCCTACCTGGCATCCACACCCTCCCCAGCCTCCGCGAAACCTTGATCATCCCAAGGCGTTGCAACAGAGTCTGGAGATCAAGCCGTGAAAAGTGCCGCTCACGCGGATGAGGCGAGGTCGAAGTGTCGGTGCCACGGGTCAGGGTGGAGGCGTGCAGCGAAAGGATGAGGTGCCCGGCGGGGTCAGCACCACGGCTGAACTGCGGGCGGCTGGCTTATCCCCGCGCCGGATCCGTCGGCTTGTCCACGAAGGCGCATTGCGGCCAGTGCTCTCCGGCGTCTACGTATCCGCTGGCTTTGCCGCGTCCCTGGTCGGGGACGGCGGGCCCGAGACCTGGGACCGGCGCCACACTGGCGGCCAGATGGACCCAGCCGCCAGTCATCTGGTCAAGGTTGCCGCTGCGCTCGCCGTGACGGGCGCGTACTCGGTGGGCAGCCACCGCTCCGCGGCCCAGGTGTACGGCCTCAGTCTGCTCCGGAGCGCGGCGGCTGACCTGGTGCACGTGACCAGACCATCAGCTGACCCGGGCAGCCGGACGGGACGTCCCGGAATCCGGGTGCACCAGGCAGCGCTGCCGGCCGAGCATGTCACGAGGTGCCGGGGAGTGCCGGTCACCACGGTGGGCCGGACCGTCGTCGACCTGGCCCGGGCGCTGCCGTTCGCCGAGGGTGTGGCGGTCGCGGACTCCGCGTTACGGGCCAAGCAGACGACACCGGGCCAACTGGACGCGGTAGCCGCGCGGTGTGTCCGCTGGCCCGGGATTCAGCGGGCGCGGCGGGTGGTCAGGTTCGCGGACGAACGGGCGGAGTCGGTCCTGGAGTCCATCAGCCGGGCGGTGTTCCACGAGCACGGCCTGCCGCCACCCGAGCTGCAGGTGTGGGTGGGGGATGAGGACGAGATCATCGGCCGGGTGGACTTCCTCTGGCGGCAGTACCGCACGATTGCCGAGGCCGACGGGGCCATCAAGTACACCCAGCCAGCACGCGCACTCGCCCAGCTGAACCGCGACGCCAGGCTGCGCGCGGGTGGTTTTGCGGTGGTGCACTTCACTTGGCCGGAGATCACCCGGGTACCGGCGCAGGTAGTGGCGGCCATCCGCACCGCGTTCCGCCAGGGCGGCGGAACGCAGTGCGCCTGAGTCAGCGCCCTCAGCCGAGCTTGGTGCCGGCCGAGAGGAGGTCTTCGCAGGCCCGGACGACCCGGCTGGACATGCCCGACTCGCCCGCCTTGCCGTAGGAGCGGGGGTCGTAGGCCTTCTTGTTGCCCACCTCGCCGTCGATCTTCAGCACGCCGTCGTAGTTCCGGAACATGTGGTCGGCGACCGGCCGGGTGAACGCGTACTGGGTATCGGTGTCCACGTTCATCTTGACCACGCCGTAGGAGATGGCCTCCCGGATCTCCTCCAGGTCCGACCCCGAGCCGCCGTGGAAGACCAGGTCGAACGGCTTGTCCTGGCCATACTTGGCGCCCACCGCGTCCTGGATGCCGCGCAGGATGGACGGCCGCAGCGTGACGTGCCCTGGCTTGTACACGCCGTGCACGTTGCCGAACGTGGCGGCCAGCAGGTACCGGCCGTTCTCGCCCAGGCCGAGCGCCTCGGCCACGGCCAGCGCGTCCTCCGGAGTGCTGTACAGCTTCTCGTTCATCTCGCCGGTGACTCCGTCCTCCTCGCCACCGACCACGCCGATCTCCATCTCCATCACCGCGCGTGCCTTGGCGCACTCGGCCAGCAGCTCGGTGGCCAGCGCGATGTTCTCGTTCAGCGGCACCGCCGATCCGTCCCACATGTGCGAGTTGAAAATCGGCTGCTCGCCCCGGGCCACCCGCTCCTGGGACAGCTTGACCAGCGGGCGCATGAACCCGTCCAGCTTGTTCTTGGGGCAGTGGTCGGTGTGCAGCGCGATCTGCACCGGGTACTTGTCCGCCACCGAGCGGGCGAACGAGGCCAGCGCGACCGACCCGGTCACCATGTCCTTGACGGCCCCGGACAGGTATTCCGCGCCACCGGTCGATACCTGGATGATTCCGTCACTTTGCGCATCGGCGAAACCGCGCAGCGCGGCGTTCAGCGTCTGGCTCGAAGTCACGTTGATGGCCGGGTAGGCAAAGCCGCGTTCCTTGGCCCGGTCCAGCATCTGTGCGTAGACCTCAGGCGTGGCGATAGGCATGACGATTCGGCTCCCTGTCTCAGTTAGTGCTGTCTAGTATCCGGGAAATGGGCCGGCCGCGGGCCGCGCCGGGGTGGCTCACAATCGAACAGAGGCTGGTTAAGGGTCTCCTAAGCTGGTCTCCCGGGGGCCGCAGCACTCCCGGGATGCGGTACAACAGTGAGCTATGGAGAGCTTTATCAGCCAGTGGGGCCTGGCGGCCGTCTTCTTGTTCGGCTTCCTTGAGGCGTGCTGTATCCCGATCCCGTCGGAGATCACCTTCGGGTTCGCCGGGGTACTGGCAGGCGAAGGCAAGCTGAACATAGTCGCCGTCATCATCGTCGGCACGCTGGCCGAGCTCCTCGGCTCGTACGTGTCCTACACCGTGGGCCGGGTCGCTGAGCGGCCGCTAGTGTCCCGGTTCGGCCGTTATCTGCTCATCACTGAGCGGGACATCGACCGCGCGGAACGCTTCCTGGCTGGCCGCGGTGTCTGGGCCGTGCCGGTCGGCCGGGCACTCCCGGTGGTGCGCACGTTCATCTCGATCGTGGCCGGCTTCACCAAGATGCCCGCGCTGCTGTTCGGGGTGCTCAGCCTCATCGGCACCGCAGTCTGGGTGACCGTGATCTCGCTGCTCGGCTACAGCCTCAGCAGTACCTGGCAGAGCATCTCGCACGGCATCGCGGTGGCCGGGTACCTGATCGCCGCGCTGGCCGTGCTGGCCATCGTCGGGCTGGTGCTGTACCGGCTGCGCGAGGTCCGCCAGGAAGCCGCGGCGGGGGGCGCGCACGCCGCAGGCCGCGACCGCGACCAGTCGGGCGATCAGCCCAGGCCCAGGTCGCCCATGTCATAGGCGGCGAAGAAGGGCAGCCCGCGCGCGGTCACCTTGGCCCGCGCGCCGCGCTCTACGATCACCGCCACCCCGACGACCTCCGCGCCGGCCTCCCGCAACGCGTCCACCGCGGTCAGCACGGAATTGCCGGTGGTCGACGTGTCCTCCACGGCCAAAACCCGGCGACCCGCGACGTCGGGACCCTCGATGCGCCGCTGCAGGCCGTGCGCCTTCCCCTCTTTCCGCACAACGAATGCATCCAGCGACTGACCCGCCTGGCTCGCGGTGTGCATCATCGCGGTCGAAACGGGGTCTGCGCCCAGGGTCAGCCCGCCCACTGCGTCGTAGTCGAGGCCCGCGGTGAGTTCGCGCATCACCCTCCCGGCGAGCGCCGCGCCCGTCCCGTTGAGCAGGATCCGGCGCAGGTCGATGTACCAGGTGGCATGCTGCCCGGAGGACAGCACGAAGTCGCCGTGCACCACGGCCTTGTCCTTGATCAAACGCAGCAGGTCATCGCGGTCGCTCACGGCTGAGCAGCCTACCCGGCCTGCTCAGCCGGCCGTGGCGATGGCCACGTCGGGCCGCCCACACTCTGAAGTGGCTGTTGGGTCGGCCGGGTCAGCCGAGCCCGGCCAGGACCTGCTCCTCCTTGGCCGGGTCCAGGCCGACCGGCGGGGCGCCGCTGGCGCTCGGGCCGCCGACAGCCAGGCTGCTCAGTTCGGTGCCGCGGGCCGCCGCCTCCAGACGCAGCCAGGCCCAGGTGTCGTGCACCGTGTCGGTCAGTGGCCGGTAGCGGATGCCGGTCCGGATGGCCCGGCCGCCGCTGACGGTCCAGATCCCGGCGAGCTCCGGGATGTCCGGCGCCCACATAGGCAGTTCGCTCCACGGCTCGATCCCGGCGTCGAGCAGCACCTGGTCCCGCACCCAGCGCAGGTCGAGGCCGGTGTGCCGGTCGGCCCTGGTCATCTCGCCGCAGGTGGTGAGCAGGTCGCCGAACCTCGCGTCCTCAGACCCGGGCACGTTGATGATTCCCGGGATGCGCCGCCGCGAGTTGTCAATCAGCCAGGCGGCGAGGTCCCGGGCATCGGTCAACCGGACCGGCCGGTCCGGATCGCCGGGAGCGAGCACGGCCCCGCCGCGGGCGATCCGGGTCAGCCACCAGGGCAGCCGGCCCATGGTCTCGTGCGGCCCGACGATCAGGCCCGGGCGGGCGATGAGATGCCGCTCGGGAAAGGCCTCGGCCACCGCCCGCTCGCTGCCCGCTTTGAGTTCGCCGTAGCCGAGCGACTCGATCGTGCCGTCCGCGTCGGCCGGGCAGTCCAGCACGGCAGAGTCTTCGTCGACCGGCTCGCGCGGGTAATCGGCGTAGACCGAAATCGTGGATACGTACGTGTAGTGGCCTACCCGCGGAGCGAGCAACTGGGCCGAGGCGGTCACGTGCCGGGGAGCGATCGTCGAGGTGTCGATGACGAAGTCAAAATCTCGTTCAGCCAGCCTGGCCAGATCCGCGGAACTGGTACGGTCTCCGTGCAGTGCCTCGGCACCCGGCCGGGGCTCGCCGCTCAGCCCCCGTGTGAAGGTTGTGACGTCATAGCCACGCCTGATCGCTTCGTCCACGATGGCACGCCCGAGGAACCGGGTACCCCCGAGAACAAGAAGTCGCATGGCGGAAGACTATGCCGGGTCGTGAGTAAGCGCCGAAGACGCTTCTGCCGAGAGCGGACTTCCCCCCGCGGATGCCCGCGACCTGCTCGCGATCCATCACACTGACGGCTGGGCGCTGGTAACGTCTCGTCGAGGGAAGGACGGTGTCGCAGTGGACCGGTGCGCGCTGTTCGTGGACGCGGGCTACGTGCTGGCGGATGGCGCGATGGCTGTCCACGGAACCCGCCACCGAGAGTCCGTATCCTGGGATTACGCGGGCCTGCTCCAATTCTTCGGCAGCATCGCCCGGGAACGGACCAGTCTCCCGTTGCTCCGCTGTTACTGGTATGAGGCGACGGTGGAGGGCCGCCGGGCCCCGGAACACGACAGCCTGGCTGATCTGCCCGGGCTGAAGCTGCGGCTGGGCCGCCTCCGGCCAGGCCGCCGCGAAGGCGTGGAGAGTGAGATCCGCCGCGACCTGACCACGCTGGCGCGCAACAACGCGATCAGTGACGCGCTGCTGGTCAGCGCCGAGGAGGACCTGGCCCAGGTCGTGGCCGACGTGCAGGACCTCGGCGTCCGGGTGCTCATCGTGCACATTACGGTGGGCGGCAACTGGACCATCTCGCGCAGCCTGCGCCAGGAATGCGACGACATCATCGAGATCGGCGAGGGGCACCTGCGCCCCTACACGGAACTCACCGCCGGGGCTACCGCGCTAGGCGCGGACGAGCCGTACCAACTGGCCGTGGCCGCCGGGCGCGCGCTGACCAACGGGCACGGGCCGATCGTCGGCCCACTGGCCCAGCAGGCTTTGTCGGCTGGCTCGCACCCGGCCCCGCCGGCCATCTATACCGCGCCGGTGGTGGCCGAGTACCAGCGGGCCGCGCAGCCGGCTGCGAACGCGGTGCAGGCACCGCCACTGCCGCGGCGTCAGCCCGCCGACCGGCAGTCCGCGCCGCCCAGCCGCGGCCCGGCCGAGCCGGCCCCGGGCGGGCCGGGCTCGCTGCCGGATCCGCTCGGCTCAGCTCCGGCCCCGGCCCAGCAGGCCGCCCCGGCCGCCCAGGGGCAGCCGGATCTGCCCAGCCGGCCGATGCCGGGGTCGCCGTCCGGGCCGCGCCAGCCGGGGGTGCCCGGCCACGAGGCGATGGCCGGCCAGCCGCAGAACTTGAGTGGCCAGCCGACCCTGCTCGACCAGGGCACGCCCGCCCCGCAGACCATGCCGGGCCAGCAGAGCATGCCGGGCGGGCAGTCGATGCCAGGCCAGCAGACCATGCCGGGCCAGCAGGGCATGCCGGGCGGGCAGTCGATGCCGGGTCAGCAGGGCATGTCAGGCCGGCAGTCGATGCCAGGCCAGCAGGGCATGTCAGGCGGGCAGTCGATGCCGGGCCAGCAGGCCATGCCGGGCGGGCAGTCGATGTCTGGTCGGCCGGGCATGTCCAGCCAGCAAGCCATGCCGGGGCAGCAGAGCATGCCGGGGCACCAGTCCGCGCCGGGTCAGCCGGGGATGCCGGGCGGCGAGAACGGGCTGCCGAGCCAGAACGGCATGCCGCGGCAGAATGGCTTGCCCAGCCAGAATGGCGTGCCTGGGCAGAACGGCATGCCCGGGCAGAACGGTATGCCCAGCCAGAACGGGCTGCCCACGCGGCAGAGCATGCAGCCCGGCTCGTCCGGCCTGGCCGGGCAGCCGTCCATGCCGGGGCAGGGCCTGCCTAGCCAGCAGAGCATGCCGGGTGCGGGCCAGCCGTCGATGCCGGGCCACCAGCCCATGCCGGGCGGGCAGTCGATGCCGGGTCAGCAGCAGCAGTCCATGCCGGGCCAGCAGTCCATGCCCGGGCCGTACAGCACTCCCGGCGCCGGGTTGCCCTCGTCGCCGTCCTCGCCCGGGCTGCCTGATCCACGCAGCCGCGGCGCGCACCACGCCCGGCCGCCCGGCGCGGACCAGGATCCATACCAGGCGCCCCCGGCCAATTCGTTCCGCGGGCCCGCACAGGACGTGCCGGTCCACCAGCCGATGACCGGGTCGCCTGGGCAGGGCATGCCTGGTGGCCAGGGGCTGCCGGAACCGCCGCGGCAATACCAGCAGAGCCCTTACGGGATGCCCGCCGAGCCGATGCTCGGCCAGTACCCGTCCGCCCCGGCCGGCCAGGACGGCGGCAGCGGGGCCGCCTCCTATGCGCCGCCGCAGGCGCCCTACGGCGGGCCGCAGCCGCCCGCCTCCGCTGCTCCTGTCCCGCCGGGCCAGGCAATGCCAATCGCGGACGCGGTCCAGGCCGCGCACGCGGAGGGGTTCGAATTCGGTCAGTCGGTAGCCCGTGAGGCGCCGGCGCTCTGGCTGGAGGCCGTACTTGCCCGCAAGCCGCGCATGCCGTCGGATCTGGAAGCGAGATTGCTCCAGGACTCGGCACTGCCGATCGATTCACTGCTGCACGACGAGACCCGGCACGCGCTGCGCCGTGGCTTCTGGGATGCGCTGGAACGTTCGCGCAGATAGCGCCATTCTCCCGTGACTGAGTTCGTTCGCGGCGTTGAAACCGGTCTCGGGTTGGGTACGTCCGGTGACGTGGTGGTGCTGACCAGGGACCTGTTCGATGCGATCGAGTTCGACGCGGCGGCCAGTGGGGATCACCGTGCCGCGGCGGAGCAGATGATTAATCTTGCCGTCTCCGGCACGCAGACCGAAGAGTTCCCGCGCTCCGAGGCCTACCTCCGGGCCGGTGAGCAGTGGCTGCTGGCCGACGACCCGGCGGCCGCGGCGCAGGGCTTCCAGCATGCCCTCGACGATGGCGGCCCGGCCTTCGTGGACCCGCGGGTCCCGCTGGCCCGGGCGTTGTTCCTGATGGACAAGCCGGCCGAGGCCGAGGGCCTGATCCGGCAGATCGAAAAGGAGCAGCCCAGCGACCCGAGGATCTATGACCTGGTCGCTGAGCTGCTGGTGGAGCGGTTCGATCTGACCGGCGCGCTGCGCTGGGCCACCACCGGGGTGGGCTTGTGCCTTGGCCGGCTGGGCGCCGGCTGGGACGCCGGCGCATCAGCCCTGGCTACCCGCCCGGTGATCAGCACCGCCAACGGTGATCCCAACGAACTGCGGCTGCTGCTGACCCTGCGCTTCCGGATCCGCAACGACCTCGGGCTGCCCGAGGACGACTACGACCGGCTGCTCGACGAACTCCCGTCCGGCCCGGCCAGGCCGGCCGGGGACAGCTGAGCCGGCCGTACCGTCAGCGTGTCCGACGCCGGGTCCAGGTCGACCAGGACGTCGTCGCCGTCGGTGATGGTCCCGGACAGCAGGGCCTTCGCCAGCTGGTCGCCGATCGCGGACTGGATCAGCCGGCGTAGCGGCCGGGCCCCGTAGATCGGGTCGAAGCCGGTCAGTGCCAGCCACTCCCGGGCGCCCGGGCTGACCCGCAGGTTGAGGCGGCGATCCGCCAGCCGCCGGCCGAGCCGGGCAACCTGCAGATCGACGATCTGGCTGAGCTCCTCGGTGGTCAGCGAGTCGAACAGGATGACGTCGTCGAGCCGGTTCAGGAACTCGGGCTTGAACGTGGCCTGGACCACCTTCAGCACCGCGTCGCGCTTAGCCTCCTCGGTCAGCGCCGGGTCGGCGATGAACTGGGAGCCCAGGTTGGAGGTGAGGATCAGGATGGTGTTCCGGAAGTCCACCGTCCGGCCCTGCCCGTCGGTCAGCCGGCCGTCGTCCAGCACCTGGAGCAGGATGTCGAAGACCTCCGGATGCGCCTTCTCCACCTCGTCCAGGAGCACGACGCAGTACGGCCGGCGGCGGACCACCTCGGTCAGCTGGCCGCCCTCCTCGTAACCCACATAGCCGGGCGGCGCACCGACCAGCCGGGCCACCGAGTGCTTCTCGCTGTACTCGCTCATGTCGATGCGCACCATGGCGCGCTCGTCGTCGAACAGGAACTCGGCCAGCGCCTTGGCCAGCTCGGTCTTGCCCACCCCGGTCGGGCCGAGGAACAGGAACGATCCCGCGGGCCGGTCCGGGTCGGCCACGCCCGCCCGTGACCGGCGCACCGCGTCGGCCACCGCCTGCACGGCGCGGGCCTGGCCGATGATGCGCCGGCCCAGCTCGTCCTCCATCCGGAGCAGCTTGCCGGTCTCACCCTCGAGCAGGCGGCCGGCCGGTATCCCGGTCCACGAGGCCACCACGTCGGCCACGTCGTCCGGGCCGACCTCCTCCTTGACCATAGGCACCTCGCCGGCCAGGCCATCCGGGCTGGTGCCCGGCTGTGCGCCGTCGGCGCTGGCCGCGGCGGCCAGTTCCTGCTCCAGCACTGGGATCTCGCCGTACATGATCTTGGATGCGGTGGCGAAATCGGCGTCGCGCTGCGCGCGCTCCGCCTGGCCCCGCAGGTCATCGATCCGCTGCTTCAGCTCGCCGACCCGGTTCAGGCTGGCCTTCTCCCGGTCCCAGCGGGCCAGCAGCGCGGTCAGCTGCTCCTGCCGGTCGGCCAGGTCGGCGCGCAGCCGCTCCAGCCGCTCCTTGCTGGCCGGGTCGGCCTCCTTGGCCAGCGCCAGCTCCTGCATCTTCATCCGGTCCACCGACCGCTGCAGCTCGTCGATCTCGACCGGCCGCGAGTCGATCTCCATGCGCAGCCGCGAGGCCGCCTCGTCGATCAGGTCGATGGCCTTGTCCGGCAGGAACCGGGCGGTGATGTAGCGGTCGGACAGCGCGGCCGCGGCCACCAGGGCGGCGTCGGAAATCTGCACCTTGTGGTGCGCCTCGTACCGGCCCTTGAGCCCGCGCAGGATGGCGATCGTGTCCTCGACCGATGGCTCGCCCACGAACACCTGCTGGAACCGCCGCTCCAGCGCCGGGTCCTTCTCGATCCGCTCGCGGAACTCGTCCAGCGTGGTCGCGCCGACCATGCGCAGCTCACCACGGGCCAGCATGGGCTTGAGCATGTTGCCCGCGTCCATGGCGCCCTCGGCCGCACCGGCGCCGACCACCGTGTGCAGCTCGTCGATGAACGTGATGACCTGGCCTTCGCTCTGCTTGATCTCGTTCAGCACTGCCTTGAGCCGCTCTTCGAACTCGCCGCGGTACTTGGCCCCGGCCACCATCGCGCTCAGGTCCAGGGCGACCAGCCGCTTGCCGCGGAGCGATTCCGGCACGTCGCCGGCCACGATCCGCTGGGCCAGGCCCTCGACGACCGCGGTCTTGCCGACGCCGGGCTCGCCGATCAGCACCGGGTTGTTCTTGGTCCGCCGGGACAACACCTGAATGACCCGGCGGATCTCCGCGTCCCGCCCGATCACCGGGTCGAGCGCGCCGTCCCGGGCCTGCTGGGTCAGGTCGATGCCGTACTTCTCCAGCGCCTGGTAGGTCCCTTCCGGGTCCTCGGTGGTGACCCGCGCGTGCCCGCGTACCTTCTGGAACGCGCCGAGCAGTTCGTCCGGCCCAGCGCCCGCCTTGCGCAGCAGGTCAGCGGCCTGCCCGCCGTCGGCGGCCAGGCCGACCAGGAGGTGCTCGGTGGACACGTACTCGTCATCGAGTTCCCGGGCCCGCTTGGCCGCGGTGGCCAGGGTGGCCAGCAGCGCCCGCGAAGTGTCCGGTGCGCTTACCGAACTGCCCGCCGCCTTGGGCAGCCGGGAGATCAGGTCCTCGGTACTGCGCAGCAACGCTGCCGGGTCGGCGCCGACGGCGCGCAGCAGCGGCGCCGCCGTGCCGCCCTCCTGGCTGACCAGGGCGGCCAGCAGGTGCAGCGGCTCGACGTGCGGATTGCCGTCGGTGGTGGCCCGGCGCACGGCGCCGGACACCGCCTCCTGGCTCTTACGAGTGAGCTTGTCGTCCATGGTTGCTTTCTGGATCCCTAGTGATCCGTGTCGTTGGTGAGTCGTGCATCCGCGCGGGCGGCCCGGCTGGCCGCCGCGGGCAGTTCACGCCGTTCGCCGGACGGCGGCGGCGGGCCGCCCGGACTGGCCGCCGCGCGCCCGGTGCCGTGCACCGGGACGAGCTGCGCGCCGCCGGAGCGGCTGCGCAGCAGGCTGGCCAGCCGGGCGGCCACCGCGCGGGTGGATTCCAGTTCCATCCGCAGCTGGGTCAGCTCGGCCGTCACCTCGGCCAGGTGCTGCTGGTGCCGCCGCAGCTCCCGGTCCAGCTCCAGGATCCGCTTGATCCCGGACAGGTTGACGCCCTCCTCCTGGGACAGCCGCTGCACCTCGCGCAGCGCGAGCACGTCGCGCAGCGAATACCGGCGACCGCCGCCCGTGGACCGGCCGGGCGACACCAGGCCCTTCTGGTCGTACGCCCGCAGCGTTTGCGGGTGCATGCCGGCCAGCTGGGCGGCCACCGAGATGACATACACCGGGGTGTCGTCGCCGAAGTCGTATGGGCTGCTCATCGTCTCATCGCGCCCATCACGTGCTCCTGGCCCGCTGCAGCAGGTCCTCGCGCGGGTCCTGGCCGGCCGTGGCCTCGCGGAAATCCTCGAGCGCCTTCCGGGCCGGGCCATTCACGTGCTGCGGCACCTGCACCGCGACCGTCACCAGCAGGTCCCCGTTGGTGCCGTCCGTCCGGCGCACGCCCTTGCCGCGGACCCGGAAGGTACGCCCGTTCGGGGTCCCGGCCGGGATTCGCACGCTGACCGGCGCCCCGCGGTGGGCCGGCACCTTGACCTCGGCGCCCAGCGTCGCCTCGGGGAACGTGACCGGCACGGTGACGGTGAGGTTGTGCCCAGACCGGCCGAAGACCGGGTGCGGGGTGACATGCACCCGCACGTACAGGTCCCCGGCTGGGCCACCGCGCTCGCCCGGCGCGCCCTTGCCCTTGAGCTTGATCCGCTGGCCGTCCGCGACGCCCGCGGGGATGCGGGCCTGGATGGTCCGGGTGCTCATGGCCCGGCCGCTGCCCGAGCACACCGGGCATGGGTCGTCCACCACGAGCCCCCGGCCGCGGCATTCGCGGCACGGCTCAGAGAACGCGAAGCTGCCCAGGTTCCGGCTTTCCTGGCCGGTTCCCTCACAGTTCGGGCAGACCCGCGGCACGGTCCCCGCCTTGGCCCCGGTGCCCTTACAGGTCGGGCATGGGCCCTCGGCGGGCAGCCGCAGGCTCACCGTGACCCCGTCCAGCGAGTCGCCGAACGACAGCGTGGTCTCGGTCTCCACGTCCGTGCCCCGGCGCGGCCTGGCTTGCGTGGTACGCGTGCCGCCGCGGCCGAACACACCGCCCAGGATGTCGCCCAGGCCGCCGCTGCCCTGGCCGCCGGTGGTGGTGGTGGTGCCGCCCCCGCCGAACAGGTCGCCGAGGTCGAAACCGCCGAACCCGCCCTGGCCGCCCGCCCCGGCCTGGCCGGGACGGCGGAACCCGCCGCCGAACAGCGAGCGCGCCTCGTCGTACTCCTTGCGCTGCTTCGGGTCGGACAGCACGTTGTAAGCCTCGGAGATCTCCTTGAACCGCTCCTCGGCCTTCGCGTCACCCTTGTTGGCGTCCGGGTGATTCTTACGGGCCAGCTTGCGGTACGACTTCTTGATCTCGTCCGCGTTGGCGGTCTTGGTGACCCCCAGGACCTTGTAGTAGTCCTTCTCGAGGAAGTCCTTCGTGCTCACTTAGCCTCTCTCCGGGATCAGTTGTTTCCCGCCGGAGTTCCCCGTGGCTCGTCCGGGCTGCCCTGAGCCGGACCGTCGCTGGGTTCCGCCACTGCGACCCGGGCCGGCCGGACGATCCGGTCGCCCACCCGGTAGCCGGGCTGCAGGATCTGCACCGCGGTCGGCTCGGTCACATCAGTTGAATAGGTGTGCGTCAGCGCCTCGTGCACCCGCGGGTCGAACGGCTCGCCGGCGTCGCCGAAGCTCTCCAGCCCCAGCTTGGCCGCGGTCGTCTCCAGCGACTCGCCGACCGACTTGAAACCGCCGGTCAGCTCGCCGTGCTCGCGGGCCCGGCCGATGTCGTCCAGCACCGGGAGCAGCGCGCTCAGCACGTTGGCCAGCGCCTGCTCGCGAACGGCCAGCCGGTCCCGCTCGACGCGCTTCCGGTAGTTCGCGTACTCGGCCTGGATGCGCTGCACGTCTGCGGTGCGCTCGGCCAGCTGGGCGGCCAGCGCCGCATCGGCGCCGTCCGGCCTGCTAGGTGCCTGCGCACCGGCGCCGCCGCCGGGCGGCCCGGCGGGAGAAGTCCCGCCGGGCACACCCGCCGCCTGGCCACCTGCGTTTTCGGGTGCCGCGGCCCCGGGGCCCGGCCCGCCGGGCATACCCGGCCCGCCGGGCACACTGCCCGGTGCCGGGCCGGCTGGGCCGCCGCTACCCGGCTGCGCGGGCCGTGCGCCCGTCCCGCCGGGCTTGGAGGCCGCGTGCCGGCCGGGCTGCCGTGGCTTGCCGGGGTCCCGTCGGCCCTGCTGGCCTGGATCCCTGACCTGCCCGGTTACCGGGTCGATGCGCCTGAGGTCACGGATCACCGGCCCTGCATTGGTGTCCTCTGGCGAATTCATCAGGCGGCGCCACCTTCACCGGCATTGCGGTCCTCGTCCACGATCTCCGCGTCGACGACCTCGTCGTCAGCCGCGGCATCGCTCTCGGCGGCACCACCCTGCGCAGGGCTGTCCTGGGCCGCGCTGGCCTGGGTCTGCGCGTAGATGGCGGTACCCATCTTCTGGCTGGACTGGGCCGCCTTGTCGGTGGCGTCCTTGATCGCCTCGATGTCGGTGCCCTCGAGCGCCTTCTTCAGCTCGGCCACGGCCTCCGTCACCTCGGACTTGATGTCCTCCGGGACCTTGTCCGAGTTCTCGCCGAGGAACTTCTCGGTCTGGTAGGCGAGCGTGTCCGCGCGGTTGCGGACCTCCGCCTCCTCGCGCCGGGCGGCGTCCTCCGCGGCGAACTTCTCCGCGTCGGCCATCATCCGCTCGATCTCGTCCTTCGCCAGTGCGGAGCCGCCGGAGATGGTGACCCGCTGCTCCTTGCCGGTGCCCAGGTCCTTGGCGGACACGTTGACGATCCCGTTGGCGTCGATGTCGAAGGCGACCTCGATCTGCGGGATGCCACGCGGCGCGGGCGCGATGCCGGACAGCTCGAACATGCCGAGCTTCTTGTTGTACGCGGCGATCTCGCGCTCACCCTGGAACACCTGGATCTGCACGGACGGCTGGTTGTCATCCGCGGTGGTAAAGATCTCCGACCGCTTGGTCGGGATCGTCGTGTTGCGCTCGATCAGCTTGGTGAAGATGCCGCCCTTGGTCTCGATGCCCAGCGACAGCGGGGTCACGTCCAGCAGCAGGACGTCCTTGACCTCACCCTTGAGCACGCCAGCCTGCAGTGCGGCGCCGACGGCGACGACCTCGTCCGGGTTGACGCCCTTGTTCGGTTCCTTGCCGCCGGTCAGCTCCTTGACCAGGTCGACCACGGCGGGCATCCGGGTGGAGCCGCCGACCAGCACCACGTGCTGGATGTCGCTCATCTTGGTGTTGCCGTCCTTGATCACCTGCTGGAAGGGGCCCTTGCAGCGGTCCAGCAGGTCCGAGGTCATGCGCTGGAACTCAGCCCGGGTGAGCTTGCTGTCCAGGTGCAGCGGACCCTGCTCGGAGTGGGTGATGTAGGGCAGGTTGATGGTGGTCTCGGCCGAGCCGGACAGTTCGATCTTGGCCTTCTCCGCGGACTCGCGTAGCCGCTGCAGCGCCATCTTGTCCTTGGACAGGTCCACGCCGTAGCCGTTCTTGAAGTCCTGCACCAGCCAGTCGACGATGCGCTGGTCCCAGTCGTCACCACCGAGGTGGTTGTCACCGCTGGTCGCCTTCACCTCGACCACGCCGTCGCCGACTTCCAGCAGCGAGACGTCGAAGGTGCCGCCACCCAGGTCGAACACGAGGATGGTGGCCTCACCCTCCTTCTCCAGGTGGTAGGCCAGCGCCGCGGAGGTGGGCTCGTTGATGATGCGCAGCACGTTCAGCCCGGCGATCTGCCCGGCCTCCTTGGTGGCCTGCCGCTGCGCGTCGCTGAAGTAGGCCGGCACGGTGATCACCGCGTCGTTGATCGTCTCGCCCAGGTAGGACTCCGCGTCCCTCTTCAGCTTCTGCAGGATGAACGCGCTGATCTGCTGCGCGTTGAACTTCTTGTCGTCGATCTTGACGGTCCAGTCGGTGCCCATCTGGCGCTTGACCGAGCGGATCGTGCGGTCGACGTTGGTCACTGCCTGCCGCTTGGCGACCTCACCGACCAGCACCTCGCCGTTCTTGGCGAAGGCCACCACGGACGGCGTGGTCCGCGACCCCTCCGCGTTGGCGATGACCGTTGGCTCGCCGCCTTCGAGAACTGCGACGACGGAGTTCGTGGTTCCGAGGTCGATACCTACCGCACGTGCCATGTGTTGTCCTTGGGTTTGGTTGTAGTTCTAGACTTGAGTCTTGTCGGCTCAAGTCCTACCAGGAGCCGTGCTCGCTGGCAAATGAGTTGAGTCTACTGCGCTCAACTTCCCGGCACCCAAAAACATTCCGCGGCGTGGCATCCCGCCCGAAGCAGGTTCATGCCACGCCGCGGAGGTGTTGCGGCTGGTAGTTAGCTCGCGGTCAGTGTGGTGCGGTCTGCTGCGTCCAGGTGCCGCCGTTCCACACCTCGACCAGCGGGTTCACGGTGCCGGTCGCCGAGGCGCTGTCCGCGCCAACCGCCACACAGTGCGTAACGGACGTGCAGGCCACCGAAATGAGGGCGCTGAACGTCGCCACGCTGGGCAAGGTCTCGACCGTCCAGGACGTGCCATCCCAGTGCTCGGCCACGGCCGTGTCGGTGGTGCCGGCCGAGTTCGACACGTCCCCGACGGCCATGCAGTTCGAGACCGTGCTGCAGGATACCGAGTTGAACTCCGCCTCGCCGGTGATCGAGACCGGGTCGATCCGGGCCCAACCGCTGTCGGTCAACTGCTCTGCGATCGGCGTGGAGGTATTCGAGGTCCCAGCCGAGCCGACCGCCACGCAGTCAGTGGTCATCCGGCACGACACGCTGGACAGTTCGCTGAACGGCATGGGCTGCTTGGTGGTTTCGGTTGACCAGGACTTGCCGTTCCACCGCTCGGCCAGCGCCTTGGTCGCGCCGTTGATCCCGACCGCGATGCAGTTCCGGCTGGCAGTGCAGGAGACGCCGACCAGTTCACCCAGCCCCTTGGTGGCCAGCGCAGACCACTTCCTGCCGTTCCAGTGCTCGGCCAGCGGAGTCCCGCTGCCCCGTAGGCCCACCGTCATGCAGTCCTTGGCCCAAGTGCAGGAGATCTCGTTAGGAAGGGCGAGCGCGGGCTGCTTGTTCAGCGCCTGGGCCGTCCACTTGCTGCCATTCCAGCCCTCGCCGAGCAGCCGGGCCGTTTTCTTGTTGTAGGAGTACCCGGCGGCCACGCAGGCGTGCGAGGACGTGCAGGACACGCCGGCCGACAGCACCCCGCCGAGCAGGCCGCCGGACAGCGGGGTGGGCGTGGCCTGCACCACCCACTTCGTGCCGTTCCACCGCTCGGCCAGGGTCCGGGCGTTCCTCCCGCTGCGCGTGGTGACCAGCCCGGTCGCGGTGCACTGGGCCCGGCCGGTGCAGGACACCCCGATCAGTTCGGCGCCGGAGAACCCGGCCGCGGCGGCCGATGCCTGCGCGATCATCGCGCGTTCCCCACCCGCGCCCGGACGGGTGCCGAACCTGAGCCACCGCGCGCCCGGTCCCAGCAGCCTGGTCACCGTGCTACTGCCAGGAGTACCTGCGCTGGCTCTGGGTGCCGCTGCGGCCGCGGCGGCGGGTCCCGCCGCCGCGGCCAGCGTGCAGGCGGCGATCATGGTGATCACCGCTGCTCGTCGTGTCATGCATTCCTCCGCTGGGTTGGCCCCCCTGAGATCGGGGCAACACATCAAGGACGCTCAATCCCCCCATTGGTTGGCATAACGCCGCAATCCGGGCCGGTGCCGCCGGGAGGCGCCCGGTGTCGGCTAAGTTACCGGCGGGTACCATAGCGGGACACCGTGGTCGGCCAGCATGATCATCAAGCGGGCAGGGCGCGGCGTACGCTGGCACCCGGTACCGCCCAGCCGGTCATGCAGAACGTCCCGGGCCTGGGCTGGCAAGGAGGTCTTCGTGGTTGTGCGGATCGTGGTCGGGCTGGCCCTGACGGCGCTGGCGTTGGCGCTGGCCAGCCGGCGGTTGTGGTGGCTGGCCCGGGTCGGCCGGGCCGGCCAGTCGGCGCCGGAGCGCCTCGAGGCGGTGCGGTCGCACCCGGCCCGGGACGCGGAAACCGAGGCCACCGAGGTGCTCGGGCAGCGGAAATTGCTCAAGTGGACGGTGCCCGGGATCGCGCACGCGTTCACGTTCTGGGGCTTCCTGGTGCTGACGCTGACCATCATCGAGGCCTACGCCAACCTGTTCGACAAGAAGTTCCCCGGCATCGACCACTGGACGTTCATCGCGTTCATCGAGGACCTGTTCGCCGTGCTGGTGCTGGTGGGAATCATCACGTTCGCGGTGATCCGGCTGCGGAACAACCCGCACCGGGAGGGCCGGGACTCCCGGTTCTCCGGATCGCACACCGGCGCCGCCTGGCTGGTCCTGCTGGGCATCTTCCTGGTCATCGCGACGCTGCTGATCTACCGCGGCGCCCAGATCAACACCGGCGACTTCCCCTACCCGCACGGTGCGTTCGCGTCGCAGATCGTGGGGCACTGGCTGGCCCCGCTGGGCACCGGGGTGAACAGCGTGCTGGAGACGGTGTTCATCCTGGCCCAGCTCGCGGTCATTCTGGGCTTCCTGGTATTCGTGACCTACTCCAAGCACCTGCACATCATCACCGCGCCGCTCAACGTGCTGTTCTCCCGCCGCCCGGACGGCCTGCGCGGTCTGCCGCCGATGCGCAGCAACGGCCAGGTACTGGACTTCGAGGAGGCCGACCCGGACACCGATGTGTTCGGGCTGGGGAAGATCGAGGACTTCTCCTGGAAGGGCCTGCTGGACATGGCCACCTGCACCGAGTGCGGGCGGTGCCAGTCGCAGTGCCCCGCCTGGGTCACCGGCAAGCCGCTGTCGCCCAAGATGGTGATCCTGGACCTGCGCGACCATGCGCTGGCCAAGGCCCCCTGGCTGCTGGCCGGCAGCGACGAGGCCCGGGAGGCGCTGCCCGAGCCGGTCAAGGCCGAGGCGGCCCGCCCGCTAGTCGGCACGGAGGCCGACCACGGCGTGATCGACCCCGACGTGATCTGGTCCTGCACCAACTGCGGGGCCTGCGTCAACGAGTGCCCGGTGGACATCGAGCACATCGACCACATCGACGGGATGCGCCGCCACCAGGTGCTCATCGAGTCGGCGTTCCCGGTCGAGGCGGCCGGCATGCTGAAGAACCTGGAGAACAAGGGCGACCCGTGGGGGATGGGTGCGGCCCGCCGCGCGGAGTGGATGGACGGCCTGGACTTCGAGGTCCCGGTGGCCGGCGGCCCGCTCAGCGACGACGTGGAGTACCTGTTCTGGGTGGGCTGCGCCGGGGCGCTGGAAGACCGGGCGCGCAAGACGACCCGGGCCATCGCCACCCTGCTGCACACCGCCCGGGTGAACTTCGCCGTGCTCGGCCCGGCCGAGACCTGCACCGGCGACCCGGCCCGGCGGATCGGCAACGAGTTCGTCTACCAGAGGCTGGCCCAGCAGAACATCGAGACGCTGAACGAGGCCAAGCCGCGCACGATCGTCGCGTCCTGCCCGCACTGCTTCAACACGATCGCCAACGAGTACCCCCAGCTCGGCGGGAACTACCAGGTCATCCACCACACCCAGCTGCTGTCGAAGCTGGTCGCCGAGGGCAAGCTGACCCCGGTCACCGCGGTCGAGGAGAAGATCACCTACCACGACCCGTGCTTCCTGGGCCGGCACAACAAGGTCTACTCGCCGCCGCGGGAGATCATGGAGCAGGTGCCCGGGGTGCAGGCCCAGGAGATGCACCGGTGCAAGGAACGCGGGTTCTGCTGCGGCGCGGGGGGCGCCCGGATGTGGATGGAAGAGCGCATCGGCAAGCGGATCAACACCGAGCGGATCGACGAAGCGCTGACCACCAGCCCGGACACCATATCCACCGGCTGCCCGTACTGCCTGGTCATGCTGGGCGACGCGGTGGCCGCCAAGAAGGCCAGCGGCGAAGCCAAGGACAGCCTGGAAGTGGTGGACGTGGCCCAGTTGCTGGTCCGCTCGGTGGCGGCCCCCACCCCGGCCCCGGCCAGCCCGGGAGAAGGCAGCAGCCAGGCCGGCGCCGGCGGCGCCACCCCGGACGCTGACGGCTGAGAGCGGGGCATGGACACCAGGCGGGCCGAGGCGTTCAGTGATGTGGTTCTTGCCGTTGCCATCACGGTGCTGGTGTTCAACCTGCTGTCTATCACCCTGGGCAAGCATCCGTACCGGGACCTGGCGCATGCCTGGCCGGAGTACTTCGCCTATGTGGTCAGCTTCCTCACCATCGGCATCATGTGGATGAACCACCACACGGTCCTGGCCCACATCAACCGGGTGGACCGGCCGGTGCTGGTGATCAATCTGCTGCTGCTGATGGGCGTGGTGGCTCTCCCGTTCCCCACCGCGCTGGTCGCCGAGAACCTGCGGAAACCGGGCGGCGCGGCGGCCGCGGTCAGCTACGGCGTGGCCATGATCCTGATTTCGATGTGCTTCACCGGGCTGTGGATCTACGTGGTCACGCACGTGGAGCGGCTGGGCGGGCAGGCCCAGCCGGAGGCGCTGCGCCGGTCCATCCCCGGCTTCACCGGCGGCCTGCTGGTGTACGTGGCCGGGACCATCATCGCGGCGGTCGGCCTGCCGGTGGTCGCGCTGATCATTTATGGCGTACTGGCCGTGTACTACCTGTTCGAGCACCTGCCCAGCCCGGCAGCGGGCTGACCGCGGTCACGGGCTGGGCGTGCTGGGCAGCCAGATCCGGACCCGGGTGCCCTGGCCCGGCCACGACTCGAGTACGGCCTGGCCGCCATGCGCGGCCGCGATGGCCTGCACGATGGACAGGCCCAGGCCGCTGCCCGCACCCGGTGCGCTGGCCGGCGCCCCGTCCGGCCCCGCGGCCCGGTCCGCGCCGCGGTGGAACCGGTCGAACGCCTGCGCCGCGTCCTGCTCGGACATGCCCGGCCCGGAGTCAGCCACCTCCAGCACCACGCCGCCGCGCACCGGCGCCAGCCGGACCGCGACCGGGGTGCCCGGTGGGGTGTGCTCCCGCACGTTGCCCAGCAGGTTGGCCAGCACTTGCCGGATCCGGGGCTCGTCCACCGCCGCGATCAGCCGGGCCGGCGTCTCAGCCTTGACCGGGCGGTCCGGCTGCACCGCCGACGCGTCGGCCGCCGCGTCCCGGACCAGCCCGGCCAGGTCGGTCTCGGCCAGGTCCAGCGACGAGGTACGGTCCAGCCGGGCCAGCTCGAGCAGCTCCGCCACCAGCGTGCTCATCCGCTGGGCTTCCTGCTCGATGCGGCGCATGGCGTTCGGCAGCTGATCCGGGCCGAGCGCGCCCTGGCGGTACAGCTCGGCGTAGCCGCGGATGGTGGTCAGCGGAGTGCGCAGCTCATGCGAGGCGTCCGCGGCGAACTGCCGGACCTTCTGCTCCGAGCGCAGCCGGGCGCCGAACGCGTGCTGGATCCGGTCCAGCATGGTGTTGATCGCCGCGCCGAGCCGGCCCACCTCGGTGCTGTTGTCGTCGTCCGGCATCCGCGCGGTCAGATCCCCCTGCGTGGTGATCCGCTGTGCGGTGCCCGCCATCTGGCCCAGCGGGGCCAGCCCGCGGCCGATCAGCCAGCGCCCGCCCACCGCCAGCAGCAGGATCAGCGCCCCGCCGGTGATCAGCTCGGCCAGCACGATGCCACCGACCTGGCCGGTGATGGCGTCCACCGGGCGGGCGACGAACAGCACCGCGTGCGCGCCGCCGTTGCCGGAGTGGATGACCCGGCCGACCGCGCGCAGCCGCGGCCCGCCCGCCCGGGGCACCGCGAACGGGCCGCCGCGCACGTAGTGCCGGGCGGTGTGCGTGGCGATCATCTTCTGCACCGCGGCGGCCAGTTCCCCGGTGGCCGCGCCGGTGCCGGTCAGCGGCTGGACGGCGACCGGGAAAAGGGTCACCTCGACGGCCACGTAGCCGTCCGGGTTGCTGGCGATCTGCTGCGGCTTGTGCTGCGCGGCGGCCAGCAGTTCCGCGTTGAACTGGGCGCCCAGCCGCTTGCTCAGCACCAGAGTGCTGACCACGCCCATGACGAGCAGGAACGCCGCGGTCACCGCGATGAGCAGGACGAGCAGGCGGGACCGCAGCGACAGCCGCCCGGAGCTGGTCATCCCCCCGGTCCGGTCGGCCGCAGGCTGTAGCCGATGCCGCGCTGGGTGTGAATCAGCGGTGGGCCCAGCGGGTCCAGCTTGTGCCGCAGGTAGCTGACGTAGGTCTCGACGATCTGTGACTGCCCGGCGTAGTCCCAGCCCCACACGTTCTCCAGCAGCTGAGCGCGGGTGAGCACCCGGCCCTGGTGCCGGATCAGGTAGGCGAGCAGCCGGAACTCGGTCGGGGACAGCTCGACCGGGACCCCGGCCCGGTGCACCGTCCAGCGGGATTCGTCGAGTTCCAGGTCGCCGGCCCGCAGTGTGCTGTGCTCGTCGGCCGTCCCGGCGGTGGCCCGCGAGGCGCGGCGGAGCACCGCCCGCACCCGGGCCACCAGGGCCTCTACCGAGAACGGTTTGGTCACGTAGTCGTCGCCGCCCAGGGCCAGCCCGGTCACCTGGTCGGAAGAGGTGTCCCGGGCGGTCAGGAAGATCACCGGCACCTCGTTGCCCGCGGCGCGGAGCCGCCGGCACACCTCGAACCCGTCCAGGTCGGGCAGCATGACGTCGAGCACGATGAGATCCGGCCGGGCCGATTCGGCCTGCCGCAGCGCGTCCTTGCCGCTGGCCGCGGTGCTCACCGCACAGCCGTGGAACTTCAGTGCGACCTGGACCAGCTCACGGATGTTCGGCTCGTCGTCCACGACGAGCACCTGCGGAATGCGGTCGTTGTCTGTCATCACCTGGGGGAGCAACGGTACGGCCGGGCCTGGGGCCTGCATAGGCTACCGGCTCCCGCAGGCGTGGGGCCTGCGGGAGCCGGTAACAGCGCCGGTCAGCTGCCGGATGCTGGCGGCGCTGGCGTGGCGGTGGACGGCGCGGCCGGCGGCCGGATCACGACCAGCCGCGCGTCCTTGGCCCCGGACACCACTGGTCCGCCCAGCCACACCGGCTCACCGCTGGCCAGTGCGCTGGTCGAGGTCTTGGCGCCGTGCTCGCGGACCACGGTGTTGCTCACCAGGTTCCAGCTCCAGGTGGTGCCGTCCACGGCGCGGACCACGATGTCGCTGCCGCTCACCGACTCGATCACGCCGCGCTCGAAGGCCAGCGTGCGGATGGTGCCCTGCCTGGTGCGGAAGGTGTACTGCCCGTCGATGCCGCGGAGCAGGAACACCCGGAACAGGCGCCGCCTGACCCCGTGGCACCGGGCCAGGGCGAGCCCGGTGGCCCGGGCCACCCGGGGCCGCCCGGCCGCTACCGCCGCACGGAGCGCGGCCCGGGCCTTCCGGCATGGGTGCGGCGCGGTGACCGCGGTGCCACTGCCCGCCGCGGTGGCGGCGGTGCCACTGCCGCCCGCCGCGGTAGCACCGGCCGAGGTGAGGGTCAGCGTGCCAGGCGCGTCGGCCGCGTTCAGCGCGGCGCCGAGCGCGGTGGCCTGGGCGCCGGGCTGGCTGGCCGCTGCCGTGTTGCCGGCCTGCGAGACGCTGCTGGCCGGGGCGCCATGGCCGGCCATCGCCACCCCGGCGAGCACGCCACAGGCCGCCAGCACCAGGGCGAGCGTGAGCCCGATACTACAGCGCATGGCGTGCCGCCGGTCCCGCGCGTAGTGCTGCCGCAGGCTTGGCGGCTGCTGGGCGCCCGGCCGCTGCGGGGCGGGGCCGGACGGTCCTGGAGGTGGGGCCCAGAACTGCTCGGTGGACCGGGAATCCTGCGGGTCCGCGCCACCGGTGGGCCGGTACATGTTGTCCATGGCCCCGAGCTTTCCGGCCGGGGCTGGGACATCAGCCCGCGAAACCTGGGATTTCCCTGGGACCGGGCTGCGGGCTTGCCCTGCGCTACATCCGCTCGGGGACCGGGATGCCGAGCAGGCCGAGCCCGGTGTCCAGCACCCGCAGGGTGAGCGCGGACAGCGCCAGCCTGCTGTCCCGCACCGTCTCGCCCGGAGCGCTCAGCACCGGGCACTGCTCGTAGAACGTGGTGAACAAGCTGGCCACCTCGAACAGGAAGTTGGCCAGCAGGTGCGGCTCCGCATTCTCCCCGGCCTGCCGGACCGCGGCCGCGAAGCCGAGCAGCCGCAGCGCCAGCGCCCGTTCCGCCGGTTCGGTCAGTTTGGCCGGCCCGGTCGCGGCCGCAGGGTCGATCCCGGCCCGGCGGAAGATGGACCGGATGCGGGTCGTCGCGTACTGCAAGTAGGGCCCGGTGTTCCCCTTGAAGGAGATCATCCGGTCCCAGTCGAACACGTACTCGCTGTCCCGGGCGGTGGACAGGTCGGCGAACTTGATGGCGCCCACGCCGACCGCTTCGGCGATCGCATCCCGCTCCGCCTCGCTGAGGTCCGGGCTGGTGCCCAGCTCGTCCACCACGTGCCTGGCCCGCTCGACGCCCTCGGTGAGCAAGTCGCTGAGCTTGATGGTGTCGCCCGCCCGGGTGCGCAGGATCTTCCCGTCGGTGCCGAGCACGTTGCCGACCTGGGCGTGCTCGAACCGCGCCCCCGGTGGTATCCAGCCCGCCTGCCGGGCCACCGCGAACACCATCTGGAAGTGCAGCGCCTGGGCCGAGCCCACCACGTAGATGGCCCGGTCCACGTGCAGATCGCGGACCCGGTACCGGATGGTGGCCAGGTCCGTGGTGGCGTAGTTGTAGCCGCCGTCGCTCTTCCTGATGATCAGCGGCAGCGGCTCGCCGTTACGCCCGGTGAACCCGGGCGGGAACGCGCACAGCGCGCCGTCGCTGATCACCGCGACGCCGATGGCCTCCAGCTCGGCGCAGACCTCGGCCAGCATGGCGTTATAGAAGCTCTCCCCGCGGATATCCGCGTCGGTCAGCGTCACGTGCAGCTGCTGGTAGATCCGGTGCAGGTAGTCCAGGGACAGGTCGACCAGGTGCTGCCACAGCCGGAGCGTCTCCGGGTCGCCGCCCTGCAGCAGCACCACCCGCTGCCGGGCCCGCTCGGTGAACGCCGGGTCGCCATCGAACTTGCTCCGCGCGGCCTGGTAGAACTCGTTCGGGTTGCTGTGCAGCAGGTCGGCCTCGGCTGAGTTCTCACCCACGTCGAGCAGGTGCTCGATCAGCATGCCGAACTGTGTGCCCCAGTCGCCCAGATGGTTGTCCCTAATCACCTCATGCCCGGCGAAGTCGAGGATCCGGGCCAGCGCGTCCCCGACGATCGTGGTGCGCAAGTGACCGACGTGCATCTCCTTGGCCACGTTCGGTGAGGAGTACTCGACCATTATCCGCTGCGCCGGGTCGGCCGCCGGGGTGCCCAGCCTGGGGTCGGCCAGCTCGCTGCTGGCCTGGGCGGCGATCCAGTCGGTGGTCAGCGTGAGGTTGATGAAGCCGGGCCCGCTGACTTCCGGTGGCTCGGCCACCCCGGTCAGGTCCAGGTGGCTGATGATGTCCGCGGCGATTTCCCGGGGCGGCCGCCCCAGCCTTTTGGCCAGCGGCAGGGCCGCGTTGGACTGGAAGTCGGCGAACGAGGACGGCCGGATCACCGGGTCAGCATCCGCGTATTCCGTGCCGAACGCGGCGCCGAGCGCGTCCCGCACCCGCCGCGCGAGCACTTCCCTGGGATCAGCCATGTGTAAAGCGTAGCGAGGCGTGTCGAGCGAATTCGCCGTGCCGCGCTTCGGACGGTCAGCTGCGGCGCAGGAAGTGCGCGCCGCGGCTGTGCCCGAGCCGGGCCCGGATCTTCTCGGTGATCTGGCCCTTGCTCAGGTCCGCGGCGAGCAGGCAGGCCGACGTGATGGCGCGGGCGGTGGACGCACCGTGCGCGATGACCACGGTGCCTTCCAGGCCGAGCAGCGCGGCCCCGCCGTAGCTTTCCGAATCCATCCGGCCCCGCAGCTCGCGGAACGCCCGGCGCTGCAGCACCGCGCCGAGCCGGGCGGCCCGGGAGCCCTCCAGCACCGAACGCAGCTGGTCCGCGGCGAACCGGGTGGTGCCCTCCAGCGTCTTCAGCGCGACGTTCCCGGTGAAGCCGTCGGTCACGATCACGTCCACCCGGCCGGCCAGCAGATCGCTGCCCTCCACGTTGCCGGCGAACTTGATGGGCAGCGCACCGTGCGGCGGCGGCGCGGTCAGCAGCTCGAACGCCCGCCGGGCCAGCTTGTTGCCCTTGCCGGGCTCGGTGCCGATGCTGAGCAGCCCCACCCTGGGTTCGGCGATGCCGTGCGCGATCTGGGCGTAGGCCACGCCGAGCTGGGCGAACTGCAGCAGCATCTCCGGCTTGGGGTCGGCGATCGCGCCCGCGTCGACCAGCAGGGTGGGCTTCGGGGTGGTCGGCAGCACCACCGCGAGGGCCGGCCGGAGCAGCCCGGGCACCGACCGCAGCCGGAGCCGGGCGGTGGCCACGATGCCGCCCGTCGACCCGGCCGAGACCAGCGCCGCGGCCTGGCCGCGCCGGATCACCTGGCAGGCGACGGCCACACTCGACCGCGGGCGGCGCCAGCTGGCCAGCGCCCCCTCATCCATGGCGATCGCGTCCTCGGCCGGGACCAGCTGGAGCAGCCCGGCCACCTCCTGGTGGGCGGCCAGCAGCGGCTGCAGCTCGGCGGGCCGGCCGGTCAGGATGACCGGGGCCCGCAGCGCCGCGGCGGCCGCGGCGGCGCCGGCGACGATCTGCGCGGGGCCGTGATCACCGCCCATCGCGTCGACCACGATGGCGGCCCGGTCCGGGGCCGGGTCCGGCGCGTCCAGGATCATGCGAGGCTCCGGGGAACCCGGTCAGCTCGCCACCGGCGGGCTGGGCCAGCCCGCCGGTGCCGGGCAGGCGGGCAAGGTGCGTCGAATGACCAGCATGGGGCCAAGCTTCTCACTGCCGGCCGCGGCTCGCATCGCTGCCCGGCAACGGCTTGCCCTGCGATGCTGGGCTGGCTCGTGACGGGGCGCTGGGGGGCTTGCCGAGTGGCCCTCGGGTGGCTCGCCACGGCTCGGGACCTGTGACACAAATGATGTTTAAGGGTGCATAAGAGTGGTTATGGGTTGATGGCGGACTCGACATGATTGATGATGGGCCTACCGGGTAACCACCTGTCACGATTTGGGGCTGGCGAGCGGGCAGCCGGGCGAAGAAGCGCTTCCGCGCATCCCTGGTCGTGCCGAGGGAGTCACGGCTAGCGGACACCTGGCGCGCAGCTGACTGACGGGGAGTAACGAGCGAACCGTCAACGCCGCTTCAGAGTTTCCTCAGCGTGATCTCCTTGTATTGAGTCTTAGTAGTGGGTCAGTCCTGTAGTAGTGGTGTCAGTCTTGCCACGAGCGTCTGAGGGGGTGACCGCGGCGCGCAGATCGCAGCCGCCGGCCTGAACGATCCGTGCACTGGCAGGGCCGCCAGGGCACGACCGACCGGAGGGAGACGCGTGACTGGGATTCGGCAGACAGTGCCGGCGGAACTGGCCGCAGGACGGCGATTCCGCGCGTACACCGCGAAACACCTGGACGCACTGACCGCGCGGGCCGGCCTCGCCGCCGCGGACCGGCTGGCGGTACGCGCCGTCGTGACCGTGCTGCCTTTCCGCACCAATGCGTATGTCGTCGAAGAGCTCATCGACTGGACCGCGGCTCCCGATGACCCGATCTACCGCCTGGTGTTCCCGCAGGCCGACATGCTGCCCGCGGCCGACGTGCAGCACATCTCCGCGCTGCTGGCCGGGGGTGCGGCTGAGCCGGAGATCAGGGCGGCGGCGCACGAGGTCCGGATGCGGCTCAACCCGCACCCCGCCGGGCAGCTCGCGCTGAACATCCCCGACCTGGGCGACGAGCCGCTCCCCGGGGTGCAGCACAAGTACCCGGAGACGGTGCTGATCTTCCCCAAGCAGGGCCAGACCTGTCACGCCTACTGCGCGTACTGCTTCCGGTGGGCCCAGTTCGTGGACGAGCCCGAGCTCAAGATGGCCACCACCGATGTGGACCGCGTGGTTCACTACCTGCGGCAGCACCGCGAGGTGACCAGCGTGCTGATCACCGGCGGCGATCCGATGATCATGGGTGCCCCGGTGCTGCGCCGTTACATCGAGCCGCTACTGGCCCCGGGCATGGAGCACATCGAGTCGATCCGGATCGGCAGCAAGGCCCTGGCCTACTGGCCACAGCGGTTCGTCACCGACCCGGACGCCGACGACACGCTCCGGCTGTTCGAGCAGGTGGTGGAGTCCGGCCGGGCGCTGGCGTTCATGGCGCACTTCTCCCACCCGAGGGAGCTGGAGCCGCCGCTGGTGGCTGAGGCGGTCCGCCGGATCCGGTCGGCCGGCGGCGTGATCCGCACCCAGGCGCCGCTGATCAGGACGATCAACGACGAACCGGGGATCTGGGCCGCGATGTGGCAGGCCCAGATCCGGCTCGGCATGGTGCCTTACTACATGTTCGTGGAGCGGGACACCGGGCCGCAGGACTACTTCGCGGTCCCGCTGGCCCGTGCCTACAGCATCTACCGCCAGGCCTACCGGCAGGTGTCCGGGCTGTCCCGGACGGTGCGCGGGCCGTCCATGTCGGCCACCCCGGGCAAGGTGTGCGTCGACGGGATCGCCGAGATCGCGGGCCAGCAGGTCTATGTCCTGCACATGATCCAGGCGCGCGATCCCAGCCTGGTCGGCAAGCCGTTCTTCGCCCGGTACAACCCGGACGCCACCTGGATCTCTGACCTGGAGCCCGCGTTCGCGGCGCGGTTCCCGTTCGAGCCTGACCGGGAAGAACTGCCCGGCCTGTGGTCGCCCGCGGTGTTCGAGCCCGCGAGCTGACCAGCACCACCCGCCTGCGGGCCCGCGGGGCCCGCAGGCGGCCGTGCCGGTCTGGGCTCAGGCGTGGGTCCGCTCGCCGGCGGGCAGGTCGGGCACGACGTCCTCGGCCGTCCGGCGGCCCTCCTTGAGCAGCAGGCAGCTGAGCGCGCCGACGGCCAGCAGGATGACCGGGAACAGCATCGTCGAGCGCATCGCCGTGACGTAGCCGAACGTGAACACCTCGTGGGCGATGCGCGCGACCTCGGCGACCAGGCGGGCAGGCAGCCCGGGCAGTGCCGAGCTGCCGCCGTTCTGGCCCGCCCCGACCTGGATGCCGTTGCTGGCCGAATGCTTGATCTGCTCGATGAACGGGCCGCGCAGCTGGGGGGGCAGCGCGGCGGACCGGGTGGTGGCCTGGCTGGCCATGGCCGATACCAGCCGGTTCTGCAGCAGTGCGCCCACCGCGGCGGTGCCGATGACCAGCCCGCACTGCCGGACGGTGTTCAGTACTCCGGAAGCCGCCCCGGCCATCCGCGGGTCGATGTTCCGCATGGCCACCGTCACCATCGGCGCGAAGATGCAGCCCATCCCGATCCCGGCCACGATCAAGGCGGGCAGGAAGGCGTACCAGGCCGACGTCGTGGTGGCCTGCAGCGCGACCCAGGCCATCCCGCCGCCGAACAGCGCCAGCCCGGACATCAGGATGTACTTGCCGCCGATCCGGTCGGTGAACCGGCCCGCCACCGGCGCGATGAACATGGACAGCAGCGACGCGGGCGCCATGGTCAGGCCGGCCTTCAGTGCCGAGAAGCCGAGTACCGACTGCAGGTAGATGGTGAACGGCAGGAAGATGCCCATCATGCCGATAGACAGCGTGCCGGATATCCAGTTCACCACCGAGTAGTTCCGGTCGCGGAACAACGCGAACGGCACCAGCGGCTCCCGGTCCTGCGTCCGCCACTGCAGCAGCAGGAAACCGGCCAGCAGCAGCACGCCGACCGCGAACACCAGCGGGATGCTGATGAACCCGGTGATCGTCCCCCAGTTGTACTTCTGCCCCTCGACCAGGCCATAGCAGATGGCCAGCAGGGCCGCGCTGGCCAGCAGCACGCCGGGCACGTCGATCCGGTGCCGCCGGCCAGGCCGCAGGTCCGGGATGATGAGGAAGGTCAGCACCAGGCAGGCCACGCCGAAGGGCAGGTTGACGAAGAAGATCCAGCGCCAGTCGAACGCCGTCACCAGCAAGCCGCCGAGGGTCGGCCCGGCGATCGTAGCCACGCCGGCCACCGCTCCCCAGACGCCGAACGCCGCGCCGCGCCGGTCCGCCGGGAACGTGTTCGTGATGATGGTCAGCGTCTGCGGCATCAGCATGGCGGCGCCGAGGCCCTGCACGGCCCGGAAGCCGATCAGCCAGCCTGCGCTCGGGGCCAGCCCGCAGGCAGCGGACGCGGCGGTGAACACGCCGATGCCGAGGGCGAACATGATCCGCGGACCGACCAGGTCACCGAGCCGCCCTGCGGTGATCACCAGGACGGCGAGGACCAGCGCGTAGGCGTTGATCACCCACAGGATGTCGTCCAGCGAGGCATGCAGTCTGGTGATCATGTCCGGGATCGCGATGTTCACGATCGTCAGGTCCAGCAGGGTCATGAAGAACCCGAGCGAGACGACCAGCAAGATCGCCCACGGATTGGCCCGGAATTTCGTCACCGACTACTCCTCTATTTGCCGCTGGCCCGCCGGCCCCCGGCCGGCCCCGCAGGCGAGTGCCAACGATCCTGATCGTAGACCGGAGCACCGACAGATTGTCCGGACGGCTGACCGGCTGGCCAACCCGAACCCCGTTCGGTTGGTGCCAGGCGGCGCGAAGTATGCTCCCGGCCATGAAACTGAACGGAACCGCAGCGATCATTTCCGGTGCGGCCAGTGGCCTTGGCGCGGCGGTGGCCCGCAGGCTCGCGGCCGCGGGCGTCAAGCCGGTCGTCGCCGACCTCAACGAAGAGCAGGGCAAGGCGGTTGCCGAGGCGGCTGGCGGCCTGTTCGTGAAGACCGACGTAGCCGATGAGCACTCGGTCACCGCGGCGGTGCAGGCGGCCACGTCGCAGGGCGTGCCACTGCGGATCGTGGTGAACTGCGCCGGCATCGGCTGGGCCGCGCGGACCGTCGGCCGGGACGGCACCCCGCACGATCTCGCGTCGTTCCGCAAAGTCATCGACATCAACCTGATCGGCACGTTCAACCTGATGCGAATCGCGAGTGCGGCCATCGCGCAGACCGAGCCCGTCGACGCGGACAACCTGCGCGGCGTGGTCGTCAACACCGCGTCGGTGGCGGGCCTGGAGGGGCAGACCGGCCAGATCGCCTATTCCGCGTCCAAGGGCGGGATCATCGGGATGACCGTCCCGGCGGCCCGGGATCTCGCGGCCATCGGCGTGCGGGTGAACACCATCTGCCCGGGCATCATCGACACTCCCATCTACGGGACCAGCCCGACCAGCGACGAGTGGAAGGCCAAGCTGGCCGCGCCCGTGGTGTTCCCCAAGCGGATGGGGACCAGCGACGAATTCGCCCAGCTGGTCCAGGCGCTCATCGAGAACGACTACATGAACGCCGAGGTCATCCGGTTCGACGGCGGAATCCGCTTCCAGCCCAAGTAGCCGTCCGGGCTACCAGCCGTGGAACTGGCCTTGTGCGGTCCAGAAGGCGGCCAGTGCGGCCAGGCCCGCCAGGCCGGCCACCGTGGCCAGCACCCGGCGGGCCGGCTGGCCGGCCGACCAGCGCAGGCCGGCCGTGGCCAGCCGCCGGGCCAGCCCGATCAGGATGTAGCACGAGCCGGCCAGCGACAGGGCGACCAGGGCGATGCCGAGCGCATCGATGGCGGCCAGCAGGTAGCGATGGCCGTCCAGCGCGGTGGACAGTAGGTGCGCCTGCTGACTTCCGGAATGCCACAGCGCGCGGTTGATCTGGGGCAGGTGCAGAATCAGGTAGCCGAGGCCGAGCGTGAGCAGCGGGATGACACACAGCACCCAGCCGGTCACGACGATCCGGGCGCGGCGCCGCAGGCCGGTGACCCGGGGGTCCCGGGGGCCCTTCCCTAGGGCGCCGCGCAGGATGGGGGCGATCCGGGCGAACAGGTCCGGCACGCCGACCAGGTCGCTGAGGATGAAGTAGCCGTCGAAGCGGACGAACGGGAGCAGTTGCTCCAGCATCTCCAGGTGGGTGATGGCGATGACCAGGAGCAGGACCTGAGCCGAGGTGACCGCGTAGAGGCCGGCCAGCGCCAGCATGAAGACCAGGTTGAAATAGAGGCCGCCGAGGTCGGTGCGCAGCCGCCCGCCGCGGCTCAGCCGGTACGAATCGGTGACGTTGGTGAAGAAGGCCGGCCAGACCAGGTAGATGCCGACGCCGATCCGGCCGGGCCGGGCGCCGCCGTACCGGCACCCGGTCGCGTGCCCGCACTCGTGGAACGCGGCCGAGATCACGGTCAGGCCGACCACTACGAGCAGGTCCACCGGGTCGCGCAGCACCTGGGCCAGCCCGCCGCCCAGGCCGTGGATGACGAACAGCCAGTAGTCCAGGGCCAGCACGCTGCCGATGACGGCAATCACCAGGGGCTGGCGGAACAGCGGGCGGAGCAGCGCGCCAGCCACGTTCGCCACGGGCTCGGGCAGCAGCGTGCCCCGGGCCCGGAGGGCGAGCAGCGGGTTGGCCGTCGGTGTGGCGGCCGGAGCGCCGGGCTTGGCCACGATGCCCAGCGGGATCAGCTTGGCCACGATGACGTGCCGGACCTGGTCAGCGGTGAGCGTCCGGCCGAGGTCGGCAGTGACCAGATCCGCGATGGCGGCCGCGTCCCGCGAGCCGTCGATCCGGCAGGTCAGCTGGTACAGCAGCGGGGACATCTGGATGACCTGGCCGTCGGCCCGCCGGACCAGCGACGGCGGCTGCTGGTAGCCGGAATTCTGGTATTCGCCGAGCAACTCGACCCCGTCGGCGAGCCGGGGCACCGCAGCGGGCTCAGCTGGATCAGCCGGGGACGGCACAGCCGCGGCCCGCTCGGCGGGCTCGTGCCCGGTGGCCACCGTCATGACGCTGCCCCTCCCTTAGACAGGGAAGGGACCGCCCGGGCCCCCGGGCGGTCCCTCCCTCCCACTGCGCTATTCCCCTCCGAAGAGCACAGTGGGGCGCACTCGGCTCGGGCCAGGCAGGTACTAGAGGCCGAGGACGTTGCCGGAGC
>DASXIN010000164.1:0-20747 GCA_036497945.1 Streptosporangiaceae bacterium
CTGGCTGGGCTACCATGCAGCGAGTCACCCGCCGGTGTAGCTCAGTTGGCAGAGCAGCCGTCTTGTAAACGGCAGGTCGCAGGTTCGACTCCTGTCACCGGCTCCGAGTGTCACCGGCTCCAGCTCAGAGTGCCAGGTGCCCGCGGCAGCTGTCGCGGCCCGAGCTGCCGCCCTGACGCGGCCCCGGGGGCATAGTGACGGGCCCTGGCCCGGGGGCAAGCCAGGGCCCGTCACGGGAAGAGGCCTTCCAGCCATAAAACGGCAATCGGCCCGGTTGTGTTACTCGGCTGGCGCCCCTGGATCCCGGCGAGCATTGATTACGCAGGGTAACTCCCGCGCAAGACGGACTATTCTGTCTCAAGTGGGTAACTACTGAACTGTGAAACTATCTGCGCGGCTATCACGTTGCGCCGAGTGAGATGTTTTGCACGCCGGAATGTGACGCTGCGCAACGGTCGGGCGCGACGCGCGGGGAATCGTACGGCCCCCCAGGTAGATCGGGGTATGGGGTGAGAACGCATGGGGCCCGCTGACAAGGACGAGCCAGGCCCAGGCGAGGGGGATGTGCCCGCTAACGAGGGGCACGACGACGGGGACGAGGTCACCGGCGCCGCGGCGGAGAGCCCGGCGGGCGACGCGAGTACGCCCGAGAACCCGGCCCCGGACAGCACCACCGCAGCCGAGCCCGCTGCGCGGGATGACGACGCCCCGGCCGACAGCACGCCTGCCGATGATGCCCCCGCGGCCAGTGCCCAGCCGGGCGGAGATGAGCCCGGCACGGGGCAGCCGGCCATGTCCGGTGACCCGGTGCCGCTGCCCCCGGCCGGCCCGCACCCCGGCCGCAAGAAGAAGATCCTGGCCTGGACGGCGGGCGGCGTCGCGGTGGTGCTGCTCGTCGCGCTGGGCGGCGCCTACGCGGTCTACCGGCACCTGAACGGCAACCTGCACCAGCTCAACATCTCCGGCGACCTCGGCACCCAGCCGGTGGACACGCACCCGCAGGCCGAGAACATCATGATCATCGGGTCGGACACCCGGCACAGCCAGGGCAAGGGCTTCGGCCAGGGCCTGCAGACAGACCAGTCCGACACGCTGATGATCTTGCACATCGCGGCCGACCGGAAGTGGGTCAACGTGATGTCGATCCCACGTGACTCGTGGGTGAACATCCCGGCCTGCATGATGGGCAACGGGCAGATGTCCGCGCCCACCACGTACAAGATCAACGAAGCGTTCGCGCTGGGCAATCTGTACGGCAATCACACCGACCTCGGGGTCGCGTGCACCGAGAAGACGCTGGAGCAGGACACCGGCATCCACATCGACCACTTCGTAGTGATCAACTTCCAGGGCTTCCGGGACATGGTGAACGCGCTCGGCGGGGTGGAAGAGTGCAACACCTCCGAGATCAACGACCCGAAGTCGGGCCTGCACCTCAAGCCAGGACATCACCTGCTGCATGGGCTGGGCGCGCTGGCCTACGTGCGGGCCCGGTACACCCTGGGCGACGGCAGCGACCTGGAGCGGATCGGCCGTCAGCAGGCCTTCATGTCCTCGCTGGTCGGGCGGGTCAAGAGCAAGCTGCTCGACCCGCTGGCCATCTACCACTTCCTGGACGCGGCGACCAAGTCGATCACCGTGGACAGCCAGCTCGGCGGCATCCACGGCCTGTACGACCTGGCCATGAGCGTGCACAGCCTGCCGGCCAGTGCGGTCACCTTCTTCACCCTGCCCACGTACCCGCGGTCCGAGGTGGTGCCCACCGACACGGCTAACCTGCTGTGGACCCAGCCCGAGGACAGCGCGATCTTCCAGGACTACGTCAACGACACGCCGGTCAACAGCGCGACGCTGAAGCCGGCCAAGGCGCCGAAGATCTCCGCGCACAGCGTGCGCGTCGCGGTGCGCAACGGGACGACGCAATACGGCCTGCAGGACACCGTGGGCAGCCTCCTCCAGCAGAAGGGGTTCCACGTGACCGCGGAGACCCAGGACACCAGCACGGACGTGACCGAAACCGTGATCAAGTACCACCAGGGTTACGGTGCGCAGGCCAGGCTGCTGTCCAGCAAGGTGCCGGGGGCCGTGGTGGAGCTGGTGCCTGGCACCAGTCACCGGGTGACCCTGGTGCTGGGCAGCGACTATGGCAACACCGCGCAGGCCTCGGAGGCGACCCAGGCCAGTGCGCCGACGCCGTCGCCGAGCATCTCCGCGCGGACCGCCAGCCAGAACATCTGCGCCAACTAGCGGATCACACGCTCTCCAGCACGGACATGACGTGCTTCTCGGCCGCCCCGCGCAGTGCGGCGTGCAGCCCGAAGAAGATCCGTTCTGCCCGGTTGCCGACCCAGTCTGCAGGCAGCAGCTCGGCGGGCAGCCGCGGGTCCCGGTAGACGATCTTGCGCCAGCTGTCCACCACCCGCATGTAGTCGGCGAAGGCGGCCGCGTCGTCCGGCCGGCGCTGCCGTGACCAGCGGCGCATCACCGGCTCATGAGTGGCGCAGAAGCCGTTGTATACCTCAGCCAGCCCGGCCAGATCCCACCACTGGCCGACGGTGGCCCGCAGCTGGGTGATTGGCATTCGCGCGCCCTCGAACAGCTCCACGTAGTCGGTCAGGCCGAGCGTCCCGATCCGGTGCCGGGCCTCCTCGGCCAGCTGCTGCGGCGCGATCCACACCCCGGACGCGGCCGAGCCGAAGCCGAGCTGGTCCAGCCGGGAACGCAGCACGTGCCGCTTGTCGCGTTCGGATTCCGGCACCGAGAACACGGCCAGCACCCAGCCGTCGCTGAGCTGGGCCGGCTGGCGGCCGAAGATGCGCGGGTCGCCCTCGGCCAGCAGTTGCTGCCCGGCGGGGGACAGGGAGTACCCGGCCGCGCCGGCCACCGCGCGCGCCTCGATCAGGCCACGCCGCTTCAGCCGGGACACCGCCGAGCGCACCGCGGGCGCGTCCACGTCGACCTCGGCCATCAGCCGGATCAGGTGCGCGATCGAGATCCAGCCGCGGATGACCTCCCGGTACAGCCCGTAGAAAGTGAGGATCATCTCCCGCGGGCGTGCCGGGTCGCGGCCGGTCGTGCTGCTCGCAGCGGGGGCTCGCATCCATCACCTCGGTATCGCGCCTTTCTGGCCCACGTAATGTTACCGAGATAGGCTGCCCGGACTGGCGACGCGGGCCGCCTGGACGGGAGGGCCGATGGACGCACCGGCGCCGATCGCCCTGGTCACCGGGGCCGGGCGCGGGATCGGCCGAGCGATCGCGGAACGGCTGAGCCGGGCTGGTCTCCGGGTGGCGCTGACCGCCCGCAGTGACACCGAGCTGGCCAACACCGCGGCCGGCTGCGCGAGCCCGACGCTGGTGCTGCCCGCCGACATCACCAGCGCCGCCGCCGTCGACGAGGTGTTCACCGGGGTGGAGCGGGCCTGGGGCCCGGTCGCCGTGCTGGTGGCCAACGCGGGCGCGGCCTTCTCGGCCCGGCTGGAGAAGACCCCGGACAGCGAGTGGCAGCGGCTGCTGGACATCAACCTGACCGCGCCGTTCCGCTGCGTCAAGCGCGCGGTGCCGCCGATGCGGGCGGCCGGCTACGGGCGGATCGTGGTCATCGCGTCCAGCGCCGCCCGGATCGGCGAGCCGTACATAGCGGCCTACGCGGCCAGCAAGCACGGCGTGCTCGGCCTGGTCCGGTCGGCCGCCGCCGAACTGGCCGGGACCGGGGTGACGGTCAACGCGGTATGCCCCGGCTACGTGGATACGCCGATGACCGAGGCCACGGTGCGGACCATCGTGGCCAGCACTGGCCGCAGCCGCGAGCAGGCCCGGCAGGCGCTGGCGGGCAAGCAGCCCATCGGCCGCCTGATCACGCCGGACGAGGTGGCCGCCGCGGTCTGGTTCTGCATCGACAACGGGGCGCTGACCGGCCAGGGCATCAACGTCGACGGAGGAGCGGTGCAGTCGTGAGCATCGAGCGTGTCAATCCCGCGGCGCTGGCCCGGCCGTCCGGCTTCTCGCATGCCGTGCTCGGCCACGGGACGCTGGTCCTGCTGGCCGGGCAGACCGCGCTGGATTCCGCCGGGCGGATCACCGGCGCGGACGTGGTGGCCCAGTTCGAGGTGGCGCTGGGCAACCTGCTCACCGCGCTGGCCGCGGCGGGTGGCCGCCCGGACCAGCTGGCCTCGCTGACCGTCTACGTCGTCGACATGGACGACTACAAGAGCCACTCGGCCGCGCTGGGCCAGGTGTGGCGGCGGCTGGCCGGCCGGGACTACCCGGCCATGGCGGCGGTCGGCGTGGCCCGGCTGTGGGACGCCGCGGCCCTGGTGGAGGTGCAGGGCATGGCGATCCTCTGAGTGTGCTGATGTATTGACTATCGTCATTCCTGCGCCATACCGTGACGTTATGACGATCGGGGGCGGCGCCCGGCTGACCCGCTCGGCGCACGTGGACACGTTCTGCCGGGACAACCTGCCGCCACTGGCCAGCTGGCCCGAGCTCAGCTTCGAGCTACCCGAGGTGCGCTACCCGGAGCAGCTCAACTGCGCAGCCGAACTGCTCGACGCGGTGATCGCGCGGCACGGCGGCGACCGCCGCTGCCTGCTCACCCCGCAGGGGGACGTGTGGAGCTATGCCGACGTGCTGCGCACCGTCAACCAGATCGCCCGGGTGCTCACCGGTGAGCTGGGCGTCGTGCCCGGGAACCGGGTGCTGCTGCGCGGCCCGAACAACCCCTGGCTGGCCGCGTGCTGGCTGGCCGTGGTCAAGGCCGGGGCGGTGGCGGTCACCACAATGCCGCTGCTGCGGGCGGGTGAGCTGACCGCCGTCGCGGAGATCGCCCAGGTCAATCTGGCCCTGTGCGACTGGCGGTTCGACGCCGACCTGCGCGCCGCCGAGCTGGGCGGCGCGGCCATCGTCAGCTACGGCGGGCCGGAGGACGACGACCTGACCCAGCGCGCCGCGGCCGCGCCGGCCGAGTTCACGGTCGTGCCCACCGCGGCCGACGACGTCGCACTGCTCGCGTTCACCTCGGGCACCACCGGGCGGCCCAAGGCCACCATGCACTTCCACCGGGACGTGCTGGCCATCGCCGACACGTTCTCCCGGCACGTGGTCCGGCCGGCCGCCGACGACCTGTTCACCGGGACACCGCCGCTGGCCTTCACGTTCGGGCTCGGCGGGCTGCTGGTGTTCCCGCTGCGGGCCGGCGCGGCCACGCTGCTGATCGAGAAGGCCAGCCCGGAGGACCTGGCCGACGAGATCGCGAAGCATCAGGTCACCGTGTGCTCGACGGCGCCGACCGGCTACCGCGCCATGATCGCGGCGGGCAAGGCCGGGCAGCTGGGCTCGCTGCGCCGGCCCATCTCGGCCGGCGAGCATCTGCCCGAGGCGACCTGGCGCGCGTTCCGCGAGGCGACCGGGGTGAGCCTGATCGACGGCATCGGCTCGACCGAGATGCTGCACGTGTTCGTGTCCGCCGCCGACGACGACGTCCGGCCCGGGGCCACCGGTAAGGCGGTGCCGGGCTACCAGGCCACGATCCTGGACGAGGCCGGGTGCCCGGTGCCGCCGGGGGTGCCGGGACGGCTGGCCGTCAAGGGCCCCACCGGCTGCCGGTACCTCACCGACCCGCGCCAGGCCAGCTACGTGCAGGCCGGGTGGAACATCACCGGCGACACGTTCGTCCAGGACGAGGACGGCTACTTCTACTACCAGGCGCGCAGCGACGACATGATCGTCTCCTCCGGCTACAACATCGCCGGCCCGGAGGTCGAAGAAGCGCTGCTGACCCACCCGGCGGTAGCCGAATGCGCGGTGGTCGGCGTGCCCGACGAGGCGCGCGGCCAGCTGGTGGCGGCGTTCGTCGTGCTGGCCGCGGGCCACCGGGGGGGAGCCGAGCTGACCGGCCAGTTGCAGGCGTTCGTCAAAGAAAAGATTGCGCCCTACAAGTACCCGCGCGCCATCGAGTTCGTCGCCGCGCTGCCCCGGACCGCCACCGGCAAGGTGCAGCGCTACGTGCTGCGCGGCCAGCAGGCGGCGCAGCCCGGGTGAGCGGGGGCCGTGCGATGCGCATCGCGGTCGTCGGCGGCGGGCCGGGCGGGCTGTACTTCGCCGCACTGACCAAGCAGCTCAGCCCAGGGAACCCGGTCACCGTGTGGGAACGCAACGCGGCCGATGACACGTTCGGCTTCGGTGTGGTGTTCTCCGACGAGACGCTGGGTGGCATCGAGCACGCCGACGAAGCGATCTACGCGCAGATGGAACGGGAGTTCGCCACCTGGGACGACATCGACGTGCACCTCGGCGGCGTGGTGCATACCAGCGGCGGGCACGGCTTCGCGGCGATGAGCCGGCGCCGGCTGCTGGAGATCCTGCAGCAGCGCTGCCGTGCGCTGGGTGTGCGGCTGCGCTTCGGCGCGCCCGCCCCGGACGTGGCCGAGCTCAGCCGGACGCACGACCTCGTCGTGGCGGCCGATGGCGTCAACTCCACGGTGCGCGCCCGGTACGCGGACACGTTCCAGCCCACGCTGGACATCCGGCACGGCAAGTACATATGGCTGGGCACCGACAAGGTGTTCGACAGTTTCAAGTTCTACATCCGCCAGACGCCGTACGGCGTCATGCAGATCCACGGCTACCCGTACGACGCCAAGGGCAGCACGTTCATCGTGGAGATGAACGAGGACGTGTGGCAGCGGGCCGGCTTCGCCGAGCTGGCCGCCGCTGACCTGGCGCCCGGCGAGTCCGACGAGAAGTCGGCCGGGCTGATCCGCGAGCTGTTCGGGGACATCCTCGACGGTCACTCTGTGCTGCTCAACAACTCCCGGTGGGTCAGCTTTGCCACGGTGCGCAACGAGCGCTGGCGGCACGGCAACGTCGTGCTGCTCGGCGACGCGGCGCACACCGCGCATTTTTCCATCGGCTCGGGCACCAAGCTGGCCATGGAGGACGCGCTCGCGCTGGCCGCCTGCCTGCACGAGCAGCCGGATATCCCGGCCGCGCTGCAAGCCTTTGAGAATGAACGCCGGCCGGTGGTGCTGTCCACGCAGCGTGCGGCGCAGGCCAGCCTGGAGTGGTTCGAGAATCTGGGTCAGTACACCGGCCAGGACCCGGTCCAGTTCGCGTTCAACATCATTACCCGGAGCCGCCGGGTCAGCTATGACAACCTGCGGATCCGCGACCCCGAGTTCGTCGCCTCGGTGGACCGCTGGTTCGCCCGGCACGAGTCGGCCCGCGGCATGGGCACCGGCCAGGTGTGCCCGCCGATGTTCCAGCCGTTCCGGCTGCGGGACATGGAACTGGTCAACCGGGTGGTCGTGTCGCCGATGGACATGTACGTGGCGGCCGGCGGCCTGCCCGGTGACTTCCACCTGGTGCACCTGGGCGGGAAGGCGCTCGGCGGCGCCGGGCTGGTGCTGACCGAGATGGTCTGCGTGTCCGAGACCGGGCGGATCACCCCGGGCTGCACCGGCATCTACACCGACGAGCAGGCCGGGCAGTGGCGCCGGATCACCGAGTTCGTGCACCGCGAGTCGCCGGCCAAGATCGGTATTCAGCTCGGTCATTCCGGGCGCAAGGGATCGACCCGGCTGATGTGGGAGGGTATGGACCAGCCGCTGCCCGCGGGCAACTGGCCGGTGGTCGGGCCGTCCCCGCTGCCCTACCTGCCCGGGGTCAGCCAGGTGCCGCACGAGCTGACCGTGGCCGACCTGGCCGGGATCCGGCAGCAGTTCGCCGACGCCGCCGCCCGCGCCGACCAGGCCGGCTTCGACCTGCTCGAACTGCACTGCGCGCACGGCTACCTGCTGTCCTCGTTCATCTCACCGCTGACCAACCAGCGCACCGACGGCTACGGCGGGTCGCTCGACGCCAGGCTGCGCTACCCGCTGGAGGTGCTGCGCGCCATCCGGGCGGTGTGGCCTGCGGGCAAGCCGGTCAGCGTGCGCATCTCAGCCACCGACTGGCTGGCCGGGGGCATTACCGCCGCGGACGCCGTGCACATCGCGCAGGCGTTCGCCGCGGCGGGCGCGGACATCATCGACGTGTCGACCGGGCAGGTCACCCCCGACGAGCGGCCGGCCTTCGGCCGGTCCTACCAGACACCGTTCGCCGACCGGATCCGCCACCAGGCGGGTATCCCGACGATGGCGGTGGGCATCATCTCGTCCTACGACGACGTCAACTCGCTGCTGCTGGCCGGCCGGGCCGACCTGTGCGTGCTGGGCCGGGCGCATCTGTACGACCCGAATTGGACGCTGCACGCCGCGGCCGAGCAGGGTTACGCCGGGCCGGGCGCGGTCTGGCCGCAGCCGTGGCAGGCCGGCGCGCGACGGCCGCAGACCGGCCGGGTGGAGGGGCCGAAACCGCGGCTGGACCTGGTCCGCCAGGGCCGCCCGGGCACTGGCCACCAAAGCACGGGGCACCGGCGCTGGGTGCCGTCCTGAGCTTGCTCCGCTGTGCCGTGCGGCCGGGCCTCAGCGTCCTTCCCAGCGTGGCGGGCGCCGCTCGTTGAACGCGGCATGGAACTCGGCATGGTCCCGGCTGGTCATCAGCAGTGCCTGCGTCATCGCGTCCAGCTCGGTGGCCGCGCTCAGCGGCATGTCCAGCTCGCGGGTCAGCAGCGACTTGGTCTGGGCCAGCGCCAGGGCCGGCCCGTCGGCCAGCTCGCGGGCCAGGTCGGCGACCGCGGTGCCGAGCTCGTCGTCGGCCACCAGCCGGGACACCAGGCCGTAGCGGTCCGCGGTCTCCGCGTCGATGGTCCGGCCCAGCATGAGCAGCTCGGTCGCCCGGCCCAGGCCGACGACCCGGGGCAGCAGGTAGGCCGCGCCCATGTCGCCGCCGGACAGCCCTACCTTGGTAAACAGGAATGCGAACCGCCCGGACCGGCCCACCACCCGGAAGTCCGAGGCCAGCGCGACCACGGCGCCGGCCCCGGCCGCGATCCCGTGCACCGCGCTGATGACCGGGATGGGGGACTCCCGGATGGCCCGGATCACATCGCCGGTCATCTTGGTGAACCGCATCAGGTCGCGCGGCTCCATCTTGATCAGCTCGCCGATGATCTCGTTGACGTCGCCGCCGCCGCAGAACCCGCGCCCCTCGCCGCGGATCACCAGCACCCGGACGTCTTGGTGGTGCGGCAGCTCGGCGATCAGGTCGCGCAGGTCGGCGTAGCTCTCGAAGGTCAGCGCGTTCAGCTTGTCCGGCCGGTCCAGCGTGACGGTCGCGACGCCGTCGCCGGCGGCGAACCGGAAGTGCTGCCACTGGCTGGTCAGCCCGGCCGAGGCGCGGAACCGGTAGGACGATGTCATCGGGCGGCTTCCCTGCCAATCAGGTCACGGGCGATGATCGAGCGCTGAATCTCCGACGCGCCCTCGTAGATGCGCAGCGACCGGACGTCCCGGTACAGGTGCTCGAGCAGGTGCCCGCGCTGCAATCCGCGGGCCCCGTGCAGCTGCACGCAGCCATCGACGATACGCTGCGCCGCTTCCGTCGCGTACAGCTTGGCCATGGCCGACCGGCGGCTCTGCCGCGACGGCTCGGCCGCGCTGTCGTACCCGGCGGCCGCGGCGTAGACGAGCAGCCGCGCCGCTTCCAGGTCGGTCGCCATATCGGCGATCTTGTGCGCCACCGCCTGCTGGCGGCCCAGCGGCCCGCCGAAGACCTGCCGGTCACGTACGTGCTGGATGGTCGCGTCCAGCGCGGCCTGCGCCATGCCGACGGCGAACGCGCCGACGCTGGGCCGGAACAGGTCCAGGGTGCGCATGGCCACCGCGAAGCCCGCGTCCACCTCGCCCAGCACGTCGGCCGTGGCCACCCGTACCCCGTCGAAGGCGAGCCGCCCGATCGGGTGCGGCGAGATCATTTCGAGCGGCTCGCCGGTCAGCCCCGGGCTGTCCCCGGCGACGGCGAACGCGGTTACCCCGCGGGCCCCAGCCCCCGGTGTGGTGCGGGCGAACACCGTGTAGATGTCCGCGTCCGGGGCGTTGGAGATCCAGGTCTTCTCGCCGCTCAGCCGCCAGCCCGCACCGTCTTTCTCGGCGCTCAGGGTGAGGGCGGCCGCGTCCGACCCGGCGCCCGGTTCGGACAGCGCGAACGCCGCGACCGCCTGGCCGCTGATCACTTCCGGGATCCAGTGTGCGGCCAGCGCGGGCGGCCCGGATTGCAGGATCGGGCAGCTGCCCAGCCCCTGCAGCGCGAGCGCCGTCTCCGCTTCGCCGCTGACCTCGGCCAGCGACTCGCGCAGCAGGCACAGTTGCAGCGCGGCGGCGTCCCGTGGTGGCTCATCTGGCTGGCCGCCGAACAGCCCGCGGAGCAGGCCCAGCTTGCCCATCGCGGCCAGCAGTGGCCGGTTGACCCGCCCGCCGGTCTGGCCGGCCAGCGACACCAGGTGCACCCGGGCGCTCTGCCGGACCTGCTCGGCGTACTGCTGCTGCGCGGCGGTCAGCTGGAACTCGGCCACAGGTGGACGCCTTCCGGGATGATTGGACGATCGGAAGCCGCGAAATCTTCACTCGAAGATATAACGATCGTCACCAAGGCACAATATAACGAGACGGCGGCGATGCAGCCTCGTCACCAGCCGGCCACCCCGGCTATCTTTGAGCAGCCGTGGCAAGATCGAGGGTCGGGAGTGATCGGGTGCAGTACCAGCTGTCCAGGGTGGTGGCCGGCCCGCTGCTGCGTGGGCTGTGGCGCCCCAAGGTCACCGGGATGGAGCACATCCCGGCCACCGGCGGGGCCATCCTCGCGTCCAACCACCTGTCGGTCGTGGACTCGATCTTCCTCCCGCTGATGCTCGACCGGCCGCTCACCTTCGCCGCGAAGTCCGAGTACTTCACCGGGACCGGCGTCACCCAGCGGCTGACCGGCGCCTACATGCGGGCCACCAAGCAGCTGTCGGTGGACCGGAACAGCTCCCGGGCCGCCCAGGACATGCTGGACGCCGCGCTCGCCCTGCTGCGCCGCGGCCAGCTGTTCGGCATCTACCCGGAGGGCACCCGGTCCCCGGACGGTCGGCTGTACCGCGGCCGCACCGGGGTGGCCTGGCTGGCGCTCAACTCCGGGCTGCCGGTCATCCCGGTGGCCATGGTCGACACCGACCGGGTACTGCCGCCCGGGTCCACCGTGCCGCGGGTGCACCAGGTGGCCATCCGGATCGGCAAGCCGCTCACCTTCGAGGCCTACCAGGGCGAAACCGCCCAGGGCCGGGCCCGCCGGGCCATCACCGACGAGGTCATCCAGGCCATCCAGGACCTGTCCGGCCAGGAATACGTGCCCATCTACGCCTCGGTGCACAAAGCCCAGCTCAACGGCGACGGGCGCTGAGCCCAGCCTAGGGAAGCGGCATGTCGTCCGGGCCGACGACCGGGAACGACTCCGTGGTGTCCGACGGGTTCCACGAGTACCGGGGCCGCTGCGCTCCCGGGCTGTCCGGGTCGACGCCAGGCGGCGGGTCCAGCTCCGGGAACGGGCCCCGGTCGATGCTGCCCGGCCAGCCCTGGCCGAGGCCGTTCTCGGCGGGGAACCCAGCGCCGCCCTCGGCGGCCGGCCGGCCGGGGCCGCCCGGCTCCGCACCCGGGTACGGCCGCGGCGGGATCACCCGGCCGGGCGTACCGCCCCGGGCTGGGGTGTCCATCCAGGGCAGTTCGCTCTTCGGCTTCTCGGCCGGCTCCCAGGGCGGGTGCCCCTGGGTCCTGGGCGTGCGCACCGCGTTGAGCCGGTGCGCGGAGCCCAGGGTGCGCAACTGGGGTACCGGGGGATCAGCCGCCGACCGGCCGAACGCGGCACTATCGGACAGCGCCCCGTCTGCGGACCCGTCGCCGCCGGGGAAGACACCGCCGGTCGCGCTGCCGAACATCGGGATGTCCGCCGCCGCGCTGCCGCGCATCGGCAGGTCCGACGCGGCGCTGCCGCGCATCGGCAGGCCGGCCGAGGTGGTGCCGAACGGCTGCGGCCCGGTGGCCACCCCGCCAGCTCCGCCAGCCCCACCTGCGAGGCCAGCTCCACCCGCCCGGCCAGCCCGGCCGGCCGGGGCGCCAGCCCCAGCGCCACCCAGCCCGGCCGGGCCGAACGCGGCGTTCTGGAACGACGGCGGCACGAAGTCCGGGTCGTCGAACGGCGCCCGGCCGACACTCCGCCGCCCCGGAGCAGCCGCCAGGTCCACCGCGGGGGCGCTCGGCCCGAACTGCCCGCCACCGGGCGCACCCGCGCCCGCCGCGGCCAGGTCAGCCCCGTTAGCCGGGTGTGCCCGGGCGGCCTGCGCGGCGGCCCGCAGCGGGGCCAGTTGCGCGTCCAGCCGGCGGCGCTGCCGGGTGCGCACCGTGATCAGCACCAGCAGCGCGATGAGCAGCAGCGCGGCCAGGCCGAGCACCGGGTAGCGCAGCGCGTCCCACAGGCTGGTCGCGTGCACCTTCACCTTCGGCGCGGCAGGCGGCGTCGGGTTGGCCGGGGAAGCGCTGGAGGACAGCGTGGAGTTGATCTTCGCGGCGGCGGTCAGCGCGGCCGCCGCGTCCACCGTGCCGAACCCGGACCCGGTCCGTCGGCCGCCCTTGGGGTGGAACCCGGTGCTGCTGGTCAGCGCCGTCCCCACCTGCGCCGGGGTCAGCGTAGGGAACTGGGCCCGGATCAGCGCCGCGACGCCGGCCACCGCCGCGCTGGCCGCGGTAGTGCTCTTCATCTTGGCGTACCCGGTCGGCCCGTTGGCCGCGATCACGCCGCTCCCCGGGCCGGTCAGCCTGACATACGGCCGGTTGCTGGTGAACGGCGCCTTGGTGAGCGTCTTGTCGAACGCGCCCACCGAGATCACCCCGGGGTAGGCGGCCGGGTAGTTGATGCTGTCCGGGCCGGCCCCACCGTCGCCGGCCGGAGCGACCAGCACGACGCCCTTGCCCAGCGCGAACCTCACCGCGGCGCGTTCCGCCGGGCTGCCCCCGGTGACGGCCAGCGTCCCGCCGTTGGCCGCGGCGTTGTCCGCCGCCACCGCGGCCGGGTCCAGCGGCAGGTCGATGACCTGGGCGCCGTGCCGCACCGCGTACCGGATGCCCTGGGCGATGGCCATCGGCAGGGCGGCCACTGTGGTGGCGTTGGTCAGCAGCGGGTCGTTGTTCTCCAGGGTCACCCGGACCGAGAGGATCTTCGCCTCGGGCGCGATCCCGATGACGCCGTCCGCGTGATGTGGGCCGTGCCCATGCCCGGCGATGAGACTGGCCACGGCGGTGCCGTTGACCCCCCAGAACTGGCCGCCGGCGGCCCGGCCGGACCCGGTGAAGTCGCGGCCGGTGGCTACCGAACCAGCCAGATCCGGCTGCGTCGAGTCCACCCCGGTGTCCAGCACCGCGATGGTGACCCCGGTGCCCTTAGTGGACAGCCAGGCTTGCGTCACGTGCAGCGAACTAAGCCACCACTCATTGTTACGGACCGTGTCCGCGAAGGCCGGGCCTGCCGCCGCAATCGCGACGCAGGATGCTGCCAGGCCCGCGGCTATAGCTGTCGCCGCCCGGGCACGGCGCCGCTGCGTCATACTCCAACCCTTCCATCAGACCCTCGGGCATTCTGCCACGTTCCGGGTACTCGGCGAGGCGGGAGTGAAAGCTACGCAGGTCGGGAATGGGACCAGGGCCCGCCAGTCAGGCGGGCAGCGCCGCGGACAGCCGGACGTGCGCGCCGGGCGGCAGGCCGAGCTGCTCGGCCGCGTCGCCGCCGTTGACCGCGAGTGAGATCAGCCCGGCGCTGTCCGTGTACGCGACGATTTCGCCCGGCGCCACTGCAGCGAACGTCTCCAGGTACGGCACGGTCAGCCGGCGCCGCCCGCAGCGGACCACCACCGGGGAGCCGAAGCCCAGGCCCAGCCGGTCGGCGTCGGACGCGGCGATCGACAGCTGGACGTTGCCGAACCGGTCCACCGACATCACCTCGCCTTCCGCCTCGCCGTCGTGTACCCGGCTGGTCGGTGCGGGCAATGTCACCAGTTCGGTCAGGTCGATCGGGGTGCCCGCGGCCTCGAGGCTGGTGCCCGCGGCCAGGTGCGCGGCGACCGGGGTGAAGATGTCCCGGCCGTGGAACGTCGGGGACACCGGGTGCAGCCACAGCTCGCCGTTGGTCAGCTGGCAGGCGGCGGTGGCCCCGCCCAGCGCGGCTGCCGCCCACGACAGCAGCCCGTTGTCCGGGCCGACCAGGATGCACTTCCCGGCCGCGACCGCGACCCCGCGGCGCGCCGTGCCCACGCCCGGGTCCACCACGGCCACGTGCACGGCCGGCGGCAGATACGGCACGGTCTGGGCGAGCACGGCGGCGCCCCGGCGGACGTCGCCGGGCGGTACCAGGTGGGTGATGTCGATGAGCCTGATCGCGGGGACGATCCGGGCAGCGACCCCGTGGCAGGCCGCCACGAAGCCGTCCTCGAGACCGTAGTCGGTGAGGAACGTTATGCAGTCATAGGAAGCCACGATGGCTGAGCCTACGCACGCCTGGGCACGGCGCAAAGAGCCGACCTAGGATGAGGCTTCTGGAGGCATGGGGAGAAGTGATGGCGGCGCTGTCCGAACGCGAGGTGCGGGTCCTCGTCTTCGAGCGCGGCTGGTGGCGCTCGCCCGGCGCCAAGGAGCAGGAGATCCGTGACGTCCTGGGCATGACCGCGACGAGCTACTATCAGCTGCTGAACGACCTAATCGACCGCCCGGAGGCGCTGATGCTCGATCCGGCCCTGGTCAAAAGGCTGCGGCGGCAGCGGGCCCGGCGGCACAAGATGCGCTCGGCCGGCCCGGACCGCGGCGACGGATCGGCCTGGTGATGGGCGCGAGGGAACTGCCCGAACCGGTCACGCCGGAGGGCCGCGCCGGGCTGGCCGCCATCCGGCGCGATCCCGGCCGGGCGCTGGTCGCGCTGGATTTCGACGGCACCTTGTCACCGATCGTGGCCGATCCGGCCGCGGCCCGGGCCCACCCGGCGGCCGGGCCGGCGCTGCGCCGGGTGGCCGCCCTGGTCGGCACCCTGGCGGTGATCACCGGCCGCCCGGCCGCGGATGCCGCCGAGCTGGGCGGGTTCGCGTCGGTGCCGGGCCTCATCGTGCTCGGTCACTACGGCCTGGAGCGGTGGGCGGACGGCCGGCTGGACTCCCCGGCGGCCGAGCCCGGGGTGGACGCGGCCCAGGCCGAGCTGCCCGGGTTGCTGGCCGGCGCGGGTGCCCCGGAGGGGACGCGGGCCGAATACAAGGGCCACGCGATCGCCGTGCACACCCGCCAGGCGGCCGATCCACAGGCCGCGCTGGACCGGCTCCGCGCGCCGCTCACCGAGCTGGCCGCCCGGCACGGGCTGACCGTGGAACCGGGCCGGCTGGTGATCGAGCTGCGCCCGCGCGGCATGGATAAAGGCCAGGCCCTGAAAACCTTGATTGCTGAACGCCGGAGCGGTGCAGTCATGTACGTCGGTGATGACCTGGGTGACCTGGCCGCCTTCGGCGCCGTGCGCGCGCTGCGCGCCACCGGCATCCCGGGACTGACCGTATGCAGCGGCTCGGCCGAGGTCTCTGCGCTGGCCGCCGAGGCCGACCTGGTGGTGGACGGGCCGGACGGCGTGGTGGACCTGCTCAACGCCCTCGCAGATGCTGTGTAGCCCCGGGGGGGCGACCCCCCGGACCCCCCGATCGCCACTCCGCGCCGAGGCCGCTACTGCAGCCGGGGAATTGGGCTGAACTCCAGCACCGCGAGCAGGCCGCGGTGGTCGGTGCCCGGGATGCGCATGGTCCGGGCCTGGTGCACCACGCAGCCGGCCCGTGAGCCCAGCACATGGTCCAGCCGCATCAGCGGTGGGTAGCGCCGGTCGGCCGGCCAGGTGAAGCCCGGCCAGTGCCGCTGCTGGGCCGCGTCGGCGCAGTCCACGAACCCGGACCGGAGGATGTCGCGGAACACCCGGTGGTCCCGGCTGGCGTTGAAGTCCCCGGCTACCAGCTGCGGGCCGGTGGCCTCGGCCAGCGCCGACCGGATCGTCTCGAGATCCCGCTGCCAGCGCTGCTCCTGCCGGTTCACCGGGGCCGCCGGGTGCACCACGGTCACCGTCACCGGCTGGCCCGCGGCCGGCTCGATGCGGGCTCGCGGCGCGGCGTTCTTCATGCCCGGCACCGGGGCCAGCGGGGTGAGCGGCCAGCGGGTCCACAGCCCGCCGCCGCCCGATCCGGGCCGCGGGTCGGCCTGGCTGAACGGCAGCACCTCAGTTACCCCGGCCTGCTGGATGGCGTCCAGCCAGTCCGCGGTCATCTCCTGCACGGCCAGGATGTCCACCTGGTACTGCCGCAGGGTGCGCAGCACGGCATCGGCGTTGGCCCGGCCGCGCTTGACGTTCAGCGTCAGCACGCGGAGGCGACCCGTGGTACCGGAAAGAGCGGTGCCGCCGGGCCGCGGGGCCGGGCTGGGCGGCCGGCTGGGCGGGCGCTGCCACCAGGCCAGGATCAGCGCCGGAATCAGCAGCGGAAGCAGCAGCCACCAGGCGGTGGCGGCCGCCACCGCGGCCCCTGCGATGGCCAGCACCGCGCCCACCGGGGCGAGCGCGGCCAGTCTCGGGCCCGGACCTGGCGGTGTGCCGCCGCGCGCCCGGGCGATCAGGGCAGGCAGCGCGGCAACGGTCAGGATCAAGGCCACCAGCCCGGTCGCCGCGGTCCCCACCCCAATTCCCCAGTACTGGCGGCTGCGCCCATGCGCGCAGCGCGGCCCAGGCTAGCCGGCGGCCTGCTTAGGCTGCGGCCGCCATGTTGGGGTGATACCGTCAGGCCCCGGTGCGCTTGGGGGGCGGCATGGACAGCGTGGAGCGGCCGGTGAGTGAATCCGTGCGCTGCGGGTGCGGCCATGACCGCGACGCACATCGTCATTACCGCCGGGGCAGCGAGTGCGCGCTGTGTGACTGTCCCAGATGGTCTCCGCGTGGCTGGCTGCACCGCCTGGCTGCCCTGTTCGGCCGCTAGCGGCCGGCGCTACCGGGTCCAGGGCTACCGGCCGCGCCGCCGCAGCCCGCTCTGCCGCCGCGCCGTCCACCGGCCGCGCGGCGGGCTGGCCGGCTCGCTGGGCTCATCGTCGGCGTTCAGCGCGTCCAGCTGAGCCTGGAACCAGGCGGTGGGCGGCAGCGCGGCGCCGGCCTGGGCCAGGGCCGTGCGGCGGCGCTGGCGCTCCGCCTCCGGCATGCTCAGTGCCCGGTGCAGCGCCTCGGCGGTCTGGATCACGTCGAACGGGTTGACCAGGATGGCGTCCTGGCCGAGTTCCGCCGCCGCGCCGGCCTCACTGGACAGCACCAGCACGCAGCCCCGGCCGGCCAGGATCGGGCCTTCCTTGGCCACCAGGTTCATCCCGTCCCGGATCGGGTTGACCAGCAGCACGTCGGCTAGCTGGTACGCGGCCAGGGAGCGCGGGTAGTCGTCGTTGACCTGGAGGATCAGCGGATACCAGTCGTCGGTGCCGAACTCGTCCACGATCTCGGCCGCCATCCGCTGCACCCGGCCGGTGTACTCGCGGTATTCCGGCAGGTCGTGCCGGGACGGGTAGGCGAACGCCAGATGGGTGACCCGGCCTCGCCACTCCGGATGGCTGGCCAGCAGTTCCCGGTAGGCGGCCAGGCCGCGAACGATGTTCTTGGACAGCTCGGTACGGTCCACCCGGACGATGAGCTGCCGCCCGGTGGTGCTCTCGGTCAGCGCCGCGACCTGTGCCTGCACATCCGTGGCCGCGGCCCGGTCGCGCAGTTCGGCCGCGTCCACCCCGAGCGCGTGCACGCCCACCGTGGTGACATGCCCGCGGTGCCGCACCGCGGCGGTCTGCGGGTCAACCTCGGCGCCGAGGACCTCGGCGCAGCAGGCCACGAAACTGTCCGCCCAGCGCTGGCAGAGGAACCCGGCGTGGTCCGCGCCCAGCATGCCGTCCAGCACCTCCCGGCCCACCTCGGCGGGCAGCAGCCGGTAGTAGTCCGGCGGCGCCCACGGGGTGTGCGAGAAGTGAGCGATCCGCACGTCGGGAGACTGCTCGGCCAGCATTCGCGGGACCAGCGGCAGGTGGTAGTCCTGCACCATCGCCTTGGTCGGCCCCCCGCCCGGCTCGGCTTCCGCGGCCCCCTTGGCCAGCGCCGCCGCGAACGCGGTGTTGTAACTGCGGAACGACTCCCACTCACGGCGGAACGCCGGGCCGAAGCTGGGCTGGTGCGGCGTGTCATAGAGCATGTGGTGCACGAACCAGAGGGTGGAGTTGGCCACCGAGTTGTACGCCCGCTGGAACGTGGCGGTCGGGATGTCCAGCATCCGGACGGCCGACCCGGGGCCGCCATCCGCGCCGCCGGTCATCTCGATCAGCCCGTCTGGTGCGCTGCGCGCGGCCGTCCGGTCGGCGTCGCTCAGCGCCGCGCACACCCACAGCACCGACGCCTGGCCCATCACCGAGGACAGCCCGGAAACCAGGCCACCGGCCCCGCGGCGGGCCACCACGGAGCCGTCGTCATCCAGAGTGAACGAGACCGGCCCCCGGTTCGAGGCGATCAAGACCCGACCGCTGCGCTGATCCGCTGCCATGCACGCGAGGCTAGCCTGACTGGCCACCGAGAACCGCCGTGGCATCGGTTACAGTATTGAAGACAACTTCATAGCGCTCATCCAGAGGGGTGGAGGGATACGGCCCTGCGAAGCCCCGGCAACCATCACGTTGTGGGTCCGCCGCGAGGTCAATTCCCCCGTGACAGGTGCCAAGTCCGGCCCTCGGCCATCCGGCCCTGGGACAGATGAGGAAGAAAGGCCTCGCCACGTGAGCACCCCCCAGTCCGCAACGCCCTCCCGCTTCGGTTACGCGACCGGTCTCAGCTGCCGGGAATGCGGCCAGGCCTATCCGCTCGGTTCCACGCACGCCTGCGCGATGTGTTTCGGCCCGCTCGAGGTGCGCTACGAATACCCAGCGCTCGACCGCGCGGCCATCGAATCCGGCCCGGCCAGCATCTGGCGTTATTCAAGTTTGCTGCCGGTGCCGCCGGACGTGGCCGGCACGCCCAATACCGAGCCCGGCTGGACGCGTCTGATGCGGACCGAGCAGCTCGGCCGCGAGCTGGGCATGCGAGCGCTGTGGGTGAAGGACGAGCGGGCCAACCCGACGCACTCGTTCAAGGACCGGGTGGTCGCGGTGGCGCTGGCCGCCGCGGTGGAGCTCGGCTACAAGGTGCTGGCCTGCCCGTCCACCGGGAACCTGGCCAACGCGGTGGCCGCCGCGGCCGCCCGGGCCGGCATCCGGTCGGTGGTCATCATCCCGGCCGATCTCGAGCCGCAGAAGATCGTGGCCAGCGCCGTCTACGGCGGAACCATGGTGCCGGTGGACGGCACCTACGACGACGTGAACCGGCTCGCCTCGGAACTGGCCGACGAACGCGAGGACTGGGCGTTCGTAAACGTCAACGTGCGGCCGTATTACGCCGAGGGATCCAAGACCATCGGGTTCGAGATCGCCGAGCAGCTCGGCTGGCGGCTGCCCGCGCAGATCGTGGTGCCCGTCGCGTCCGGTGCCCAGCTGGTGAAGATCGACAAGGCGTTCCGCGAGCTGATCGCGCTGGGCCTGGTCGAGGACACGCCGTACCGGGTGTTCGGCGCGCAGGCCACCGGCTGCTCGCCGGTGGCGGCCGCGTTCCGCAACGGGCACGACGTGGTGCAGCCGGTCCGGCCGTCCACCATCGCCAAGTCACTGGCCATCGGGAATCCGGCCGACGGCCCCTACGTGCTGGACGTGGTGCGGCGCACCGGCGGCGCGGTGGTGGACGTGGATGATGACGCGGTGGTGTCGGCCATGCGGCTGCTGGCCACCACCGAGGGGATCTTCGGCGAGACGGCGGGCGGGGTCACCCTGGGCGTGCTGCGCAGCCTGCTCGCGTCCGGGCAGCTGGATCCGGCGGCCGAGACGGTGATCATCAACTCGGGCGACGGGCTCAAGACGCTGGACGCGGTGGCTGATACCCGGCCCGCCGCCCCGATCCGGCCCACGCTGGACAGCTTCCTGGCTTTCGAGGCTGCTCAGCCACCTACTCAGTCCGGTTGAGCAGCGCCGGGCAACCCGGCACTATGAGACCCGTCCACATCAGTTTCGAGAGGCAGGCCCCGGCATGTCCGTGTCCGTCCGTATCCCCACCATCCTCCGTACCTTCACCGGCGGCGCCGCCGAGGTCCCGGCTGGCTCGGGCACGCTGCGCGAGGTCATCGCCGGCCTGGACGCGGCCTACCCCGGGATAGGCGGCCGGATCGTGGACGACACGGGCCAGTTGCGCCGGTTCGTCAACGTGTACGTCGGTGAGGAAGATGTGCGGTTCGCGCAAGGACTGGACACCCCGGTGCCCGCGGGCGCGCACGTTTCGGTCATCCCGGCGGTGGCCGGCGGCTGAGCCGTCCGCCGGCGGCCCCCGGTCCCTTTATGGCGGCCTTGTCAGCAAGTGTCCGTGCTGGTCTTTCAGTCGGCCAAACTCGCCCAATCGCGTTCGGGTGGTAACTCGTCCCCAAGGCTCACCGCACGGGGTAAGGTCGTTTCCGGTCGCTGTCGGTCGGCGCGCTCGGCAAGCCTGGCTTGTGCACGCCTAACCCGCGCCGCGATCGACGGGTTCCGCGGAGGCAAGGGTGGGACCCGAGGCCCGAGCGGAGTTAGGGAGTTGTTGGGTAATGGCTCAGGGCACCGTCAAGTGGTTCAACGCGGACAAGGGCTACGGCTTCATCGCGGTCGACGGTGGCAGGGACGTGTTCGTGCACTTCTCCGCCATCCAGAT
>DASXIN010000165.1:0-3104 GCA_036497945.1 Streptosporangiaceae bacterium
CCTACGGCGACGCCGATGCGCTGGCCGCGGCGATGGGCCCCAATGTGGTCGGCGTGCTGATCGAGCCGATCCAGGGCGAGGCGGGGGTAATCGTGCCGCCGCCCGGCTACCTGGCCAAGGTCAGGGAGCTGTGCTCGGCCCACGGCGCACTGCTGATCGCCGACGAGATCCAATCCGGGCTTGGCCGGACAGGGACCACATTTGCCTGCGAGCACGACGGCGTGGTCCCCGACATGTACGTCCTGGGCAAGGCGCTCGGCGGCGGCATCGTGCCGCTGTCCGCGGTGGTGTCCTCCCGCGAGGTGCTCGGCGTGTTCAAGCCGGGCCAGCACGGCTCCACGTTCGGCGGTAACCCGCTGGCCTGCGCGGTGGGCCGCGAGGTCATCGCCATGCTGGCCACCGGGGAGTACCAGGACCGGTCGGCCAAACTGGGCGCGCACCTGCACGACCGGCTGGCCGCGCTGCCGGCCGACGTGGTCCGTGAGGTACGCGGCCGGGGCCTGTGGGCCGGCCTCGAGTTCACCTCGCTGCCGGGCCGGGTCGTCTGCGAGCGGCTGGCCGTACGCGGCGTGCTGGCCAAGGACACCCACGGCACCGCCATCCGGCTCGCGCCGCCGCTGGTGATCAGCGAGCCCGACCTGGACTGGGGCATCGACCAGCTCGAGGCGGCCATCCGGGACTGACCGCCGGCGTCAGCCGTCGTTGAGGGTGCGGTACCGGCCGCTGTAGTGGATCAGCGGCCGGCCGTCCGGCTTCGGCTCGATCACCCCGATGACCTCGCCGACCACGATGCTGTGGTCGCCGCCGTCATGCACCGCGGTGGTCCGGCATTCCAGCGCGCCCAGCGCGTCGGCCAGCACCGGGGCTCCGGTCACCGGGCCCGGGAAGTGCTCGATCCCGGCGAGCTGGCCATCGAGCGGGCGGCCCCGGGTGGCCAGCCACCGTGCGGTCTTCTCGGCGTCCTCATCGAGCGCCGACACCGCCCAGGTCCCGGTCTGCAGCACCGTGTCGTGGAACCGGGCGATCTTCTCCGCGCAGAACAGCACCAGCTGCGGCTGCAGCGACACCGAGCAGAACGCGGTCACGGTCATCGCGTGGTCGGCCCCGTCCAGCGCGGTCGAGACGACCATGATGCCGCTGGCGAACTGGCCGGCTACGCGGCGGAAGTCGGCGTTTTCTGCTGGCGTCATGAGCGGCGCACCCGGGCCCGGCTCCGGGTGACGAACGCGTACACCACGCCGGCCGCGGCGCACACCGACCCGCCGTACAGGTACCAGACGCCCGCGGCGGTGTTGGTCACGATCACGCTGCCGCCGGGGGTGGGCAGGGTGAGCACCACCGACACCAGCAGCCAGCCGGCCGCCGGGACCAGCGCGCCCGCGGCGGAGCCCATGCCCGCGGCGCCCAGCACGCAGGTGACCAGGATCAGCGCGGCCGAGAGGAGAGCGGCCACCGGGATGGGCCCGGCACCGCGGCTGTACTGGAAACAGCCGATCAGCCCCTGCGCGGCGCCGAACAGGAACAGCAATGCGTACGCGCCGCCCGTCACGAAGGCCTGACGGTGCCGCTCCGGATGCGGCTGCGGCAAGCTGTCCACGGATTGCAGGTTATACGTACGCATCATGCAACCCGGCGAACAGATCGGCCTCCCGCCCGGCCGGGCCTAGCCCGCCCCGCGGGCCAGCCAGCAGCGTGTAGTACTCCCGGCCCAGGATGCGCTGGCCGACGCCGTTGGACAGGGCGAAGAACGGCTCGTGCACCGCGATCTGGGTGGCGTGCGCGCGCATGGCCGCGACCTTGGCCGCCAGGTAGCGGGTGGCGTCGATCTCGGTTGTCACCTGCTCGTCCGGGACGCCGAAGGGCAGCTCGTCGACGGCGGCCACCTCGGTGAAGCCGGGCGGCGGCGCCGGCCCGGCGTCCGGGCCGGCCGCCGGGCCGGACAGCCGGATCGCGCCGGCCAGCACCGACCGGGGCAGCGCCGTGGCGTAGAGCTTGGCCACCGGGCACGAGTCGGCGGCCAGCTGGACCGCCCGCCAGGCCACCCGGTGGGCCTGGATGTGGTCGGGATGCCCGTAGAAGCCGTTGTCGTCGTAGCTGATCAGCACCCGGGGCCGCACCTCGCGGATGATGTCCACCAGATCGCGGGCCGCCTCAGCCACATCGGCCTGCCAGAAGCAGCGCGGATCCAGATTGCTGGGCAGGCCCATCATCCCGGAGTCGCGCCACCGGCCCGGGCCGCCGAGGAAGCGGTGGTCGGTCACGCCGAGCGCGGCGCAGGCGGCGGTCAGCTCTTCGATCCGGTACCGGCCCAGCCGGTCCTCCTGGTCCGCGGCCAGCCGCCGCAGGCCGGCCGGGATGATCTCGCCCAGTTCACCCAGCGTGCAGGTGACCAGGGTGACCGGGACGCCTTCGGCCGCGTACCGGGCCATGCTGGCCCCGGTGTAGATCGATTCGTCATCCGGGTGGGCGTGCACCAGCAGCAGCCCGCCCGCCTGCCCACCTGTCCCCGGCCCAGCTCGCACCATGGTGGGCAGCCTAACCGGGCGCCGGGACTGGCAAGATCGGGGCATGACCGAGAGTTTCCCCCGGCAGCAGGCCCGGACCCGGCGGTTCAGCCTGGGCGTACCCCGCTCGTTCCGCGTCGCACCCGACGGCGGCCGGGTGGCCTTCCTGCGCAGCAAGACCGGCACCGACCCGCTGACCTGTCTGTGGCAGCTGCACGTGGCGACCGGGCAGGAGGAACTGGTGGCCGACCCAGCCGCGCTGGACGCGGCCGAGGGTGACCTGCCGGCCGCGGAGAAGGCGCGCCGGGAGCGCGCCCGCGAGCAGGCCGGCGGGATCGTCGGCTATGCCACCAACCGTGACCTCCGGGTGGCCGTGTTCACCCTGGGCGGTCGCGTTTACCTGACCGAGCTGGCCGATCTGGGCAGCCCCGCTGGCCCGCCGCAAGAGATCGGCGTGCGGCACCCGGCGCACGACGCCCGGCCGGACCCGGATGGCCGGCGCATCGCGTACGTATCCGCGGGCGCGCTGCACGTTATCGACGTCCGGACCGGGCAGGACCAGGTACTGGCCGACCCCGGCGGCACGCCTGGCCTGTCGTT
>DASXIN010000166.1:0-67783 GCA_036497945.1 Streptosporangiaceae bacterium
CATCGGCGGCCGCATCCAGATCTCCGCCGTCTTCGGCGACGACCACTACGTCCTGCGCGGAACCGGCACCGAAGCCGCCTGAACGTCACGCACCGGTGCCTATCCGCTCAGCCTAGGCGTCTCCCGTGCTGGTGCTGGCGCTGGCGATCCTCGTTCTAGACGGCGAGGTGAGCGCAACAACGCGCGTAGCTTCCTGATCAGCGACCCGTTGGTGTGTCCTGGGACCGCCTACCAACGGCGCAGAGTTGGCCAATTTATGCTGACGTTTCTTGGGTGCTTCAACTCCTGGGGTACGTCCGACAGTGTCCGAGCTGGGTCGACTGCCCCCGGGCGTCGCCTCGGGCTAGGGCCAGTTGCTAGCGCTCGTCAGGTTGGCGGACTCGCGCTTCTGGTGCCCGCTGTCGGACAGCGGGCACCAGAAGTGGTTGTTAAGGCCGGAGCACTACGGCACCGGAGCGAAGGGCGCGGCCACCACCCAGCTCGTGTCGTCCGCCCACGAGGTGGCGGTGTCCCACGGGTTGGTTCCGGGCGGGCCGTTACTGGCGAGGTAGACGGTGAAGTTGAAGTGACGGATGAACCGGCCGGGGAAGTTCACCGACTGGAAGGACGTGCCTTGCCCGCTGTTGCCGGGGCCCGGGCAGAAGGTCGCGTCCTGTGCGAACAGCACGCTGCCGTCGTTCGGTTGCAGGTGGAACTGGAAGTTCTGGTGTCGCAGGTAGCTGCCGGGCCTGTTGACCGACTCGAACGAGACGCAGGCGGCGTTGGCCAGGCCAGGCGCTTCCACCCAGGTGGCGTCCTGCTGGTCGGTGGCTGGGCTGCTTGTGGTGACCGGCGCGATGACCACGAGATCATCGGTGTCGTCGTGCTTGATGTAATCCGACGTGCAGCACGCCGTAGTGGCCTGCAGCGAGACCCGGGGACCGGGATCCAGGGCGATGCCCTGGTTGGCCGCACCGGGCGTGGGATTGTTGGTCACCGAAAAATCAGCGCAGTTGCTGTCGGTATCGGTGCCGTCGGGGAGGCGGATGACGCTCCGGCCCGCGGCGCCACTCGCGATGGGGGCCGGCGCGAAGCAGCCGCTTTGCCCGGCTCCTGACATGCCTTGGTAACCCTCGGCGGCCCAGGGGTCGACGAGGGCTCCGTAGTTGAGGCTGTCGGCGACCTGGCCGAAGGCGTCCCGCAGCACGATGCTGCCGGCGCTGCTGGACAGGGCGGGACCGCCGAACCACTGGTCAGGTGCTGGCGCCCCCTGGTAGCCCGCGGTCGTGACGGCGGTGTCGGTTATCGGCGCGTTGATCGCATGGCTGCGCCCGAGGGGCGCCTGGAGGGTGATGCTGGCGCCCAACGCCTGCACGGGCTCGTTGCTGGAGTGCGCGAAGCGTGTCGCCGGGCTGAAGGTCACGCCGGTGCCCCGGTCGCTGAACGGAAGGTTGGCCGCGTGGCCAAACTGCAGCGGGGCGGCCAGGGTGAGCCCGGTGCCACCCGCTCCGGAAGTGCCGACCGACGCGACGGTGACGGTCTCGGCATTCGCGCCGATGTCGAGCCGGATCGTGTCGCCGGCGGTGATGTTGCCGGTCGAGCTGACCTTGATGACGGCCGCGCCGGCCACCGCCCCAGCCACCAGCCGGGCCTGTACGCCCGGCTCGCCGACGGCGGTCACCGTGGCTACCTCCAGCCGGTGGCCGTATCCGATGGCCAGCTTCTGGCCCACCTTGAAGCCGGATGTGCTGGTGACGGGCACGTTGGTCGAACCAGCGGGAACCGTGATCGGACCGTCGGGCACCGGCTGCCACAGCGGCGTGCTGAAGTTCCCGGGGCTGATGATTGTTCCGTTGTGGCCGTTGCCCGAAGAATCCAGCGCGAGCTCACCGGAGTCCTCGTCGAACTTGTAGTCCGCGACGTTGCCGGCACCGGGCTGCCCGCTGGCCAGCGTGGCGATGTCCGCGGCCGGCAGCGCGTGGTCGTAGATCTGGAAGTCGTCCACGGCGGCCGGCAGGTACGGGTCGGCGACGAACTGCGAACGGCCGATCCAGTCCTGGCTGGTGTTGCCCAGATCGGCTGGCGTTATCGTCATGTTGGTGTTGGTCGCCACCGCCTGGCCGTTCACGTACAGCGTCCCGGTGTTACCGGACAGCGTCACCGCCACGTGCGACCAGGTGTTCACCGGGAGTGTGCCCGTGCCGCTGATCACATTGCCTTGCCCTGAGGGAAGGATGTCGGCGAACAGGAGCGGGCCGCCGCCGGCGCTGAGCGTCAGGAACATGTAGTTGCTGGTGCCGGAGCCGAAGTCGAACACCCGCGCCCAGGCCGGGTTGGCGGACGGGTTGACCCACGCTGAGATCGTGAAGTCGTGCAGCCCGCTGACGATGCCGTCCGGCAGGTCGACGTACTCGCCGTTTCCTGACAGCTGGACGGCGTTGCCGATCTTGCCCGGTACCCGCGGCCCGGTCGCACCAGAGTTGGTGATGTGGCTGATCGTGCGGGTCTCCGCGGCAGGGCCGGTCCCGATCTGGACCTGTTGGCCGGTAGCGAGGCCGGATGTGTTACGGAGGTAGATGGTGGTGTCGCCCGCGCTGGCCGGGGCCGCCAGCCCCGAGTTGGCGAGGCCGAGCAGGTAGAAGCCGTGGCCCGCGAGCTTCGTCCCGGCCGGGACGGTCACCGTCGAGAAGATGGGCTGCTGGGCCGGGTGCTCGGTCAGGGTCCAGTGCGACAGGTCGACGGTGCTGCCGCCGGCGTTGTAGATCTCGATGAACGAGTTGGTCGAGTTGGTGCTGGTGCCGGCGCGGAACTCGTTGATCTTGATCGGGCTGACGTTCCGTACCTTCTCGGCTGTTGTCGCGGATTGCCTCCCACCCTGTCCCGGGTCCGTCCACGAGCCGTTGCCGATCAGGTCGCCGTTGAAGGGCGCCGGTCCTGAGGTGACCTTGAAGGTCGCACTCACGCTCGCGCCGGGCGCGACCGAATCAAACGTCTTCGACGTGTCGGTGGTGCCTGGGACGAAGGAGGTCCACTGCTTGTCGGGTACGGAAATGCTCAGCTTGACGCCCGCCGCGGGCGACCCGGCGGTGTTCGTGAACGTCACGGTGCTGTCCTGCGAGGACTGCGGCGCGAACGTCTGGAGCCCGGGCGGGGTGTCGGTCGCCGAGGCCGGCGTCAGGCTCAGCCGCTGCACGTCGTACTTGGCGGCCACGATGTTGGCCTGAACCTTCTGGTCGGTGGCGTCGGTCGGGTATCCGGCCGTCATCACGCCCTCATAGAAAGTGCCCTGCGAACCGTTGCTGTTGTCGCCGCCGTTGCCCAGGACGATGGCCCCCTGCTTGCGCATGGGGTCATAGCTGGAGTCAACGCGCGGCCCGTCGAACATGGTCGACAGGTCGCCCGTCTGCGCGTTGCCGCCCAGCGAGGCCCAGTGATGCGGTTCGCCCTTGGCCACGGCGGTCACGAAGGGCGAGGTGATGCTCGGCAGGTCGGCGCAGAGTTTGGAGGTGCTGCCCGGGTTGACGCAACCCACCAGGTTGTTCTCCTGGTCGGTCATGATCCACGGGCCGGGAGGGTTGCCGTGATACCAGGCGGTGGCGTTGCCGAAATAGGAGGTTTCCATGGTGCCGTTGCCATCGTCGCGGCTGTCGATCTCGGCGTTGCCGTAGTCGAAGCAGCAGCCGTCGTTGAAGTGATGGCCATCCAGCACCCAGTACATCCCCTCGGGCTGGTCGCCGACCGCGGTGCCGGTCGGGTCGTTGTCGCGCAGGCCCATGCCCGGCTCGATAAAGACGCCGTAAGCCTTGTGGCCGCTGATCGTGACCGGCGCCATGTCAGCGACCGGGAGGTTGTTAAAGCCGCCCATAGCTGGGCCGCTGAATGCGCCACGGGGCGCCTGGGTGAGATCGTTGTGGTTGGGGGACTGATCGTAGACCTTGGTGATGACGCAGGTCGTGTTGGCGCAGAACGCGTCCTGTGCGGCCGCATCGGCGTAGCCGCCCGCATCCGGGAACGGCAAAGCGTGCGGCTGGACGACGCCGATGTCCTTGACCGCGTTGTCCGATAGGCGCATGACCTGGTACAGCGGACCGTTATACGAGGCGTACAGGGCCCGCGTCGTGCTGTGCGCGGCTGCGCAGGGCGTGCCGCCTGCGGCGTAGATGTCACACGGGCCTTGCGGCCGGGGCGGGAGACCCTGCGCCGCGGGCGCCGGCGTGGCCGTAGCGAACATGACGCCAAGCGGCAAGAGGGCAATCGCCACAGCTGCGGCGAAGATCCGAATACGGGTGCGCCGGATGGGGGACCTTAACATCGTCGATAAGCTCCTATCGTTCATCTGCTGGGCTGAGCCGAGCTTGGCCAAGCCAGAAAGCCAGCTGATAGCGCGACCATTTCGCGCAACGGATCTATGTCGCTGACCCGGCCCTGCGGCATGCCACACTGGGCAGTTCCGGCACGGCAGAAGCGGCCAATGAAAGTGGCCCGAGAATTCCTCGGCCGCAGCCGGCGCAAGCTGACGGCGGACTGCCGTAGCGCACACGGCGCAGATGCCCATGGATCGCGCGATGGCGCTCGCATCCAGCGCCTATCTGCAGGCCACGCTCGTGTCTGCCGGTCGCGCTGCTTCCTCGGTGTTGGCCGTCCAGGCCGGTCGGCCAAGATACATGCGTTCCGCGAGCCTACGCACCAGACCGGGATCGTTAGCGATATTGCCATTGGCGGCCCGCGCGCCCGCCCGCGCAGGCTCGGATTGTTAGCGCGCACACGACGAGCGTCGATCGGTTCAGCAATGTTGTCAAGTGGGTCAGCACAAATTTCTGGTCATTGCCAGGCAACGGCAGGCCTTCTTTATCGTTGCTCTGATGAAACTAAATTGGCCGCAACAGATCAGCGCCGAACGGTTGCGCTGGACTGTGCGGCATGGAACGGTGCCGGTTCCCGTGTGGGGGCCGCCTAGCGGCCGCCCGTAAGCACTGTGACCTGGACGTTGGTCGGGATGGCCGGATTCGAACCGGCGGCCTCCTGCTCCCAAAGCAGGCGCGCTAACCAAGCTGCGCCACATCCCGCAAGACCGACCGTAGCTTACCTGCCCGCGGCGTCTCCGGGGTGGCTACGACCGCGCCGGTTGCCGGTTGTTGACGTAGGGCCGGAGTGCGGGGCGACGGCAGGTGCCGGGCACTGGCGTTAAGTAATCGGCTACAGCAGCCGGTACCGCGGTCAGCTGACGATGATGGTGTACATGCTGCCGCTGTTGGCGGTGTCCGCGGCCGGGCCGAGACTGACCTGACCGGCCGGGAACTGTTTCTGGTGCACCTCGAACCTCCGGCTGCTGCCGCCTTCGGTGTCGGCCGGTGTCTGGCGTGGCGCTGTACCTGCCGTACCGAAACCGCGCCAGCGGCCAGAACTCGCTGCCGGTCTGCGTCTACGACGCCTCGGTGGCATTCCAGGCGGGCAAGCCGGTAACCCGGGTCGTGCTACCGGATATCAGCTCCGGGGTGGCATCCGGGACCCCGTCCCTGCACATCTTCGCGGTCACCATCCAGTGACGTGCCCGGCCGGCGGAGCGGGAGTGACGTGCCCAGCCGACGGAGCCGGTACGCTACCCGTGACTGGCCCAGCCGACGCGGGGGGGACTCCACCGCTGCTGGCTGGGTCGGTGCGGGCGTAGCTCAATGGTAGAGCCCCAGCCTTCCAAGCTGGTCATGAGGGTTCGATTCCCTTCGCCCGCTCCAACCAGTACCCGCAGGTCAGCGCCCATGTCACCTAGCTGACTACAGACCATCAAGAGCCCTCCCCGCCTTCGTGCCCGATCGACCCTTGCTTGTGCCCTTCCGCCTGGCCGTGGCGAACACCTCTCCCATGGCCTCAGCGATCGCCTCGTCCCGGTCCCTGGTGGCGTGCTGGTAGATCAGCACGGCACGCGGGCTTGAGTGACCCATCCGCTCCATCACCTCACGCAAGCTCGCGCCCATGGCCGCGGGCGGAGGCTGTACCCGCCGCTGCGCCTTCTGGCGGACCTCGACCAGGTTGTGAGCTTTTTGTGAGGTTGTGGTCCAAGGGTGTGAGAACCGTCATGTGGCCCCCCGGGGGGCGGGGAGGGACGGCGATGAAGAGATCCGCGTTGCTGTTGACGCCCGTGCTTCTGATCGGGGCTTTGGCGGCACCGGCCAGCGCTTCGGGATCTGGGTGGTCGGTCGTGCCGAGCCCGAACCCTCGCGCCGGGAACGGCGCGCTCGACGCGGTGTCCTGCCCCACGACTTCGGTATGTACGGCCGTTGGCCTGCATGTGAGGGCGTCTGGGCTGGGGGTGACGCTCGCCGAGCAGCGACGCGGCGGCAATTGGACCGTCCAGTCAACCCCGAACCCCCGCGGGGCTGCGGCCAGTGCCCTCAACGGTGTGTCCTGCCCGTCCGGGTCGGCGTGTACCGCAGTAGGGCAGTTCGCCGTCAAGTCGGGTGCGCAGCTGACCCTCGCCGAGCGGTGGAACGGCAGGAGCTGGCACATCCAGCGCACCCCCAACCCGGCCCGGTCACCATCGAGCAGGCTGTCCGCCGTGGCGTGCCCAGCAACTGACACCTGCACCGCCGTGGGTACCTCGAACTCAAAGCTCCTGGTGGAACAGTGGGGCGGCTCGAGGTGGCGTGTTCAGTCCGCTCCGGTACCGTCCGGGGCGCAGTTCAGCGAACTGAACGGGGTCACCTGCACGGCGACGGCTTCGTGCGTCGCGGTCGGCGACTACGTCAACAGGTCAGGCGCCGATGTGACCTTGGCCGAGCGGTGGAATGGCAGCCATTGGGCGATCCAGCCCACCCCCAACCCCTCCGGCGCGCGGTCCTTCGCTTTCCTATCCGGCGTCTCCTGTGTCGCTCCGGGCGCGTGTGAGGCCTCCGGCGCGTCGGACGCGGGCGCCATCGCCGAACGGTGGAACGGCACGCGCTGGAGCTTGCAGGCCGTCCCGGCTCCTACCGGGGGTCAGTTCGCTCAGTTGTTCGGCGTCTCCTGCGCGGTTTCCTCGTGTGAGGCGGTCGGTGGGTACGTCGACAGCTCCGGGGCGTTCGTGACGTTGGGCGAACGGTGGAACGGGGCGGCCTGGCACGCCGAGTCGACCCCCAACCCGGCCCGGGCGAGCACCAACTTCCTCGGCGGAGTGTCCTGCCCGTCATCGTCGGATTGCGCCGCGGTGGGCCAGGGCAACGGTGACGGGACCCCTATCACGCTGGGCGAGCGGTGGAACGGCACCCGCTGGAGCCTCGAGGCCGTGCCGAGCCCGGTCGGGGCCGCCGAAAACCAGCTGAACGGGATCGCCTGCCCGGCCACCGACGCGTGCGTGGCGGTCGGCGCCGCGGGCCCGACCCGCGGCGTGGTGTCGACCGAGGCCCTCCGGTGGAACGGCCGGAGCTGGCACCTGCAGCAAATCCCCACCCTCCCCGGAGCGGTCCTGAACGCGGTGGGCTGCGTTTCGGAAACCGACTGCGTCGCCGTCGGCGCGTCGAACGCGGGCACCCTCGCGGAGCGGTGGAACGGCGAGGACTGGACGATACAGGCCACGCCCAACCCCCCCGGATCGCCGGGCAGCGGCTTCACCGGTGTGGCGTGCACGTCGGCTTCGTTCTGTGAGGCGGTCGGCGGGCGCCTCGATAGCGCGGGAAACCCGGTAGCCACCCTGGCCGAGCGGTGGAACGGCAAGAGCTGGGCCATCCAGCCCACCCCCAACCCGGCGCCGGGCAGCTTGTTCGGCGGCGTGACGTGCACGTCGGCTTCGTTCTGTGTGGCGGTCGGCGGAGGCCCGGCCGGGGTCAGGACACTGGCCGAGCGGTGGAACGGCAGGAGCTGGGCCATCCAGCGCACCCCCAACCCGTCACAGGGCGGCGGCCTGGCCGCGGTGTCCTGCACGTCCACAGTCGCATGCACCGCGGTCGCGGACCTCGGCGCGGCCGAGCGGTGGAACGGGACGAAGTGGACCATCCAGCCCACGCCCAACCCCGGATCGCCAGGCAGCCTCTTCAACACCGTGGCGTGCACGTCGGCCTCGTCCTGCACGGCGGTCGGCGCCCTGACCGACAGCTTCGGAAACGCGGTAGTCGGCACCCTGGCGGAGCGGTGGAACGGGGTGCAGTGGCAGATCCAGCCCACACCGGTTCTTCCCGGGCTTGGACTCGTCAACAACTTCTCGGCTGCCTGCCCCGCCCAATCGACCTGCATCGCGGCCGGAGGGTTCGAAAACGACGGTCCAGGCGCGAAGACACTGACCGAGGTGTGGCGGGGAGGGGCGTCCGCCGCTCAACCCGCACCGGGCGCCTTCTCGCCCCGCGCATATCGCGGCATTGCTGGCTGCATCCGCGCAGCCATGGGTGCAGGCTCCGCGATCGGGACTACCGCAAGCCGTATCGAATCGAAGATTAGAACCCCAATACCGCCACGATCTCAGCCTGGGTCCGAGATTGAACGGATCACTTCCCTCTGCGGCGCGGCCTGATCGAGCAAGAGGTCCTGGCCAGTGCCGAGCTAGCTCCATGATGGGCTCGCTAGCTGGGGGCGCTGTCCCCGCACCCCCGGCCCTCCCTCGGAGATGGGGGATGCGAACGGGGCCATCTCCTCGCCCGGGCAGACAGAGCCCTACCCCAGAACCTCCGGCGGCGGCAAGGGCTCACTTTGATGGGCCCTCTGGGCAAACCCTTGCCACCCGGAGAACCGGGGTAGCCCCAGGAGGTGCCCGACCGAGGAGCTGACCTAACGCCGTGCCCGCTGCGTGCCCGATCGGACGGCAAGGAGGCGGGCAATGACGGTCACTCACGCGACGAACACCATAACGGCGGCCTGCGAGGACGCTGGTCTCACGGGGTCCAGTCGCAGCCTTCCAAGCTGGTCATGAGGGTCCGATTCCCTTCGCCCGCTCCAATGTGATGTCGCACGACATCGTACTAACGTCGGCCGTCGCAGGGTGTTCTCGTTGCGCGGAGGTCCCGCTGCGACGTAAGCAACCTAGTTCGGGGCTGATCACTTGCAGGGCCCCCCAAAAACTAGGACGTCGGGCGCTGCGTGGAGCTGCCACTCCCCCGTGCTGAGGATGCCGCACCTCGCGGTGGCGTGCGAGGTGCGGCATCCGTTATTTGCTGCGGGTTGTGTTATGGGGTGACGTAGTTGACCGACGTTCCCCAGTTGGCGAAACCGTCCCTGGTTCCGCCGCAGGTCCCGATGGTCAAGGTGAACGACGCCCCGGTGCAGTTGGGGTGCTGGATGTACTCGTTAGCGAAGTAGATCCGCCCGCCGGTGCCCGGCAGGAAGAACCCCCAGCTGTAGTCTCCCCAGCGGGGCCGGGTCTGGCCCGGGAACCCCTGGTACTCGCTGAAGCCATCCTGCGGGGACTGGCCCATGGCCGCGATGTTGACCGTGGACTTGAGCAGGCCGCCGGAGGTGCTGGTCAGCCGGCCGAAGGCGGTGCTCGGGAAGAAGCCGCCGTGGTCAGCGCCGGTCGGCCCGCCGTTACCGGACAGCGTGAACAGCATGATCGCCCGGCCGCCACTGCTGGGGGTTGCCGCCATGGCCGGCATGTCCAGGTCTTCGTGCCTGGGCGAGACGTACCCCTGGCTGGTCAGGGTGAACTTGCCAGTCTGGTCGAACGAGTGGGTGCCGACCACCCAGTACACCGCGCCCATGTGGATCTCCGCGTTGGCTCCGGTGTATGTCTGGGCGAGCTGGGTGCTGGTCGCCGCCCAGAGCTGGCCCTGCGCCTGCGAGACCTGGAACAGGTTGTCGCCGTTGGTAGCGAGCCCGCCCTCCGGACAGGAGGTCTCCGAGCTCAGTCCGGCCGCCCCGCATTCGTCGCCGAGCGGTATCGGGCCGGTCTTCTGCGCGGCGAAGATCTCGCCAGTGTTGACCGTCTCCGGATCGTAGTACCGCTTGACGCCGGAGAACAGCTGACCGCGGAAGCGAATGCTGGCGCTACAGCTGGCGCAGCCGTTGCTGTTGAGGGCCGACAGCCCGGTCCAGGCCCACGTCGCGATCCGGTTGTCACCAGAGGTCGGGAGCCCTTCGAAGCCGTAGAAGTCCAGCGACCCCAGCATGAACCCGGTGCCGCCGCGGCTGTTGTCGAACCGGCCCGCGACCGGCTGCGCCGGGATCGCGGCCACCCAGCAGGTAATGCCGCCCTGGTGCAGCACATTGTCCCGGGCGCAGGTCCCGTCCGGGGTGGGGATGTGTCCCATGTTCTCGATCGCCACCGTGACCGCGGGGTTCGGCTGCCCGTTGTTCAGCTGGACGGGCAGGCCGTTCTCCAGCGCGCTCTTCCGGAACGCGAGTTCCTGCGCCCCGTTGAAGAAACCGCCACCGATGCCGGGCAACGACCCGACCAGCGGGAACTCGTCGTAGAACATCATGAAGGCGTCCCGGGTCACCGAGATCTTCGCGAAGTCGTTGAGCAGGGACGGGTAGCCCGGCTCGCCCGGGTTGTAGTCGGCTTGGGAGAAGTACACGTGGTAGGGGCCGAACGGGTTGTTGCCGTCGGTTACCGCGATGCCCTCGGAGCATGCGTTGGCCACGCCCGCGAAGCAGCCAGTGAACGCGCCGCCATTAGCCTCTGAGCTGGCCGAGACGATCTCGGTGAAGAACCAGTGCCCGCCATTGGCGGAGTCATACACGCAGGAGGGGTCTCCGCCACTGCTCCATCCCAGGTTGGTGAGGCCCATGATCGTGTCGAGCGGGATCGGCTGAGATTGGCGCTTCAACGCGGTGTTGAAGACCAGGATCTCGCCGATGTTGTTGGTCTCGACCACGGACCCGTTTCCGGCGCACAGGCCCTGATCCGGCGGCTCGATATCGCCTTGGGGGTTGGTGGCCAGCGACGCGCTGTCGACCGCGTTCAGGCCGTTCACGCTGGTCGCGCCGCCATTCGACGTGCTGATCCGGTCACAGCCGCGGCCCAGCGGCTGGCAACTCACCGACGGGACGGGGAAAGAGGGGGTACGGGCCAGGCGGCTGCGTTCGGCCGCGGACACATTGGCAGGCCGCGGATTCGGCAGCGGCATGGCGTGCGCCTGGTCCTGTTTCCCGGATTGCTGAGCGTTGGCCGCGTCGGCCCGGGCTGCCGCCGCGGTGGATGGTGTGTTGACCGGCCCGGTCAGCAGCGAGCAGTTGACGCTGCACCCAGTGGCCGCCGGGCCGGCGAAGGTTGGCTTAAATGTCCCGAGGTTTGATGAGGTAACGGCTGCCGTTCGAGCGCTCGTGGCGCTCCTCTGCGGGGCCGCCGCGGCCGGTCCCCCGGTGGCGGCAAGGAGCATCGCCGGAAGGGATAGCAGCGACAGTAGTAGTACGAGCTTGTAGCGCACGCGCTTCATACGGGTCTTCCTCCCCAATCAGCCACCTGTGGCCGCCATGGGAGAACTCCGCGCCCCCGGAAAGCAAAGCGCGCCATGCGCTTTTCAGCACCAGAGAGCAGCACGCGACGGATCGCCCGCACTGCCCACCTAGTGCGAGTTCCGTCCGGAAGGTAAGAGATTGCTCATGGCGCTGCACGGATCATAGCGACCCTAGAACGATCAGACAATAGAGCCCCGATGGTGAAATAACGTCCCACCAGCACCACGCAACCCCGGCAGGTAGAGATCTTGAAACTGTTGACGACCACCGAATAGCCGGTCACCGCCACCTGGGCGAGAGATGCGCGACGCGCATTTCGACCTCAAGATCTCACCCGAGGTGTTCGACGAGGTCTCCGCGGAGCTGGCCAACGCTCTGGACGAGTTCAATGTGCCCGAGCACGAGAAGGGAGAGGTCCTGGCCGCGTTCGCCGGAGAGAAGAGCGAAGTCTCGGCCGGTTCGCAGCCGGGGGCGGTCAACTGGGCGCCGCTGGCGCTGAGCCGGGCGTGACTCGGACAGTTAACTCCATCCAGGGACGGCCGGACACGACACGGCGGAGGTAGTGACCAAGGGCGGCGGTGCGGCCAAGATGGTCAGTGCGCCCGGGAGACGCGCGCGGCGGGGCAGAACAGCACCTAAGTACGGTTGACCTATCGTCCCGGGACGCATCGGCGGGAGCAGCGACGTGAACGAGCCCCAGATCAACGTCGATCACTTCTATCACCGGCCCATCTACCACGTGGTCGGCCTGCTGACCGAGCAGTCGGAGATCCCGGCCCTCTCCCGCGACCTTGCATCGGCCGGGGTCGACATCGCGGCGGTGGAGATCTTGTGCGGTGAGCAAGGAGCACACATCTTGGATGTGCATGGCCGCTACCACGGACTGCGGGCCCGCATGGTGCGCGCCTTTCAACAACTCGGCTACGACCAGGAGACCCTCGGGATCTACGACGAGGCACTCAGGCACGGTGACCTGCTCCTGCACGTTCCCGCGCGTCCGTCTGACCGCTACCGCATCGCGGCGCTGCTCCAGCGTCACCAAGTCCACGACGTGGGCTACTTCGGGCCAGGCACGTTCGAGCAGTTCCCCATCCTCAACACGGGCTGACCTAGGTCTGCCCCGGAACAGCTGGCAGGGTGGAACTACGAGGAATCCGGAGCAGAAGCAGCAAGGCCTTCGCCTCAGCTGACATCCCAGCGCCAAACACATAACAAGATCGGCGCTCATGGTGACTGGCTGCGAACCCGTCCGCACGGCTACGACCGATGAGTCCTGCTTCGCCGCGTCGTCCCATCGTGGGCACGACAGCACTTCTCCACGCAAACCGTGCGGAACCAGAGGAAGCGGAGACCAGCCACCATGACCGAGGAGACCGTCAGCGCGACGACCACGATCAGCACATCGGCCGAAACCGTGTTCGCGGTGCTTGCCGACCCATCCCGGCATGCCGCCATTGACGGCACCGGCTGGGTTCGCGACTCCTTCGATGGCCAACGGCTAACCGGCTCAGGTCAGATCTTCCGGATGGCCATGTACCACCCCAACCACCCGGACGGCAGCTACGAGATGGCCAACCAGGTCCTCGCGTTCGAGCCGCCACGCGTCATTTCGTGGAAGCCGGGCTATGTGTCACCGGCAACAGGCAAGCTAGAGTTCGGCGGCTGGATCTGGCGTTACGACCTGACCCAGCTCGGTCCAGACGAGACCAAGGTCACACTCTGCTATGACTGGTCGGCAGTAGGGCCGATTCCCCGCCAGCACATTCACTTCCCGCCGTTCACTCCAGACCATCTCGACAACTCGCTGAGCCACTTGGCCGCGATCGTTGCGCGCTAACGACGTCCCCGGCCGCCTCAGGCTCGGGACAGGCGTTAGTTGGCCTCGGCGGCCCGGCAGATATCTATCAGCTGGTCGCGGTAGGAGTGATCGGCAGTTTCCAGCTCGTTCTTGACCACCGCGCCGTTCGCCCACCACTGCAGCAGGTCCCGGCCCATCTCCTGGCCAGCCTTGGTGTGGACGCACAAGGCGTAGTCGGGCACTGAGACGACAAACTCCCCGGACTCAACCTTGTGTATTACCAGGTCGGTGTGTTCGGAGCTGGTCCGGTCCTTCTTCGCGGTGGCGAGGAACCGCACTGCGTGAACGGCCATCATCGTCTGCTCCCCGCCGGTGGCAGCGCAGTAGTTCTCGTACAGGCTGTTCAGCAGAACGGGGGCCAGCGGCTCCCCCATGCCAATGTCCTCAACGGCGATCAGCTTGAGCCGATGCCACATGTGCTCGGCGACTTCGGGCGAGGTCGTCAGCATCTCATAGGCGGCGAGCACTGCGTTGTCGACATTGCTCCGCCGGATCTCTTTCTGAAGAACCGACACCAGCTGATCAACCGGGATGCAGCGCGGCGATGTCAGCCGGGCGTACGGATCTTCGGCGTGAGGAGGCGGCCCCATGCGGCGTTTTGACATGAACGTCCCTTCCGGTCTAGTGCCATCAGGCACGTCCGCGACCGGAAGGGGCCTGGCTCCGGGTGAGGGGGTTGCCCACTCCTCACCACTTTCAACATATAGGCAGTGCGCCGGCTGGTGTCGCAGCTGATGGACTTCGAGGACGTGAACCGGTACCTGATCGAGAGGACCACTGCGATCGGGATCCGCTACGACTTCGGCGAGGGGCCTGAACTGCTCGGCCGCCGACTGCGGGACGTGGGGCTGAAGCGGGGGCGCCTCTACGAGCTCATGCACGCCGGCCGCGGGCTGCTGCTCGACCAGACGGGCCGACTCTCGGCGGCGGGCTGGGCAGATCGGGTCGACCACGTCGTCGACGTCAGCGAGGAACTTGACGCGCCAGCGGCGCTGCTGCGGCCGGACGGCCACGTGGCGTGGGTCGGTGAAGACCAGCAGGATCTGCTCAGCCAGATGCCAAAGTGGTTCGGCGCTGCCGTCAGCTGAGCGCGCAGTTGTGGCCTGCACAACGCGTCAGCGGGCATGCCGCCGATCCAGCACCGGATCGCCGGCGATGATTTGGGATCGTGGCCACGCAGATCGAAGCGATCATCTTCAACGGCGGCAGGAGCAGTGCCGCAATACCCGAAGGGTTACGGACAGTACCGCTGTCAGCCGGATTCACCATGCTCCCAGTTACGCAGGAAGTCCTCAGGCGACTCGAACCCGCCGCGGTCGGAGACGACCGGATCCCCGCCAACTGGACTCTGCAGCAGCCAGTCGCGGCCCTCGCTCGCGCGATGTCCGCTGATCGCGCGGTCCTGTACATCTTCAGCGAGACCAGCGCAGGGCCAGGAATCAGCGAAGCCATCGCATGGCACGAAGGCAAGCTCCTTTATGGCCCATCCGGGACCTGCGACCTCGAGATTGACTTTGAGCCGGGATATCACCTTGCCCCCCACGACAGCGCCGTGAACGCCGGGCTCCGCGCCATCGGGGTAAAAGCAACCGACGATCGCGACGAGTACGCCGTCGTCGGCCTGACCAGGCACCGCATGACAGACGACTGGCTCAAGGGCTAGGTTCCCCGATCCACCTGAGAGGCCACAAACGGGCGTCCCGGCATAGTCGCACGCCATCGCCCATCTGGGGTCAGTCGGCGGCCAGGTCACGCTGATACCAGGTGCCCGGCCGGCCGCCGGGCTCGGCCGGGCCAGTCGGCGCGAACCCGGCTTTGGTCAGCACCTTCTGGGACGCGACGTTGTCATGGTTGGTCGCTGCCCTGAGCGTGCGCAGCCCGTACTGCGCCGCTGCCAGCCGGCACAGTTCCTGCACGGCCGCAGTCGCCACGCCGCGACCCGCGACTTGCTGCGCGACCCGGTAGCCGAGTACGGCAGCGCCATCCTGGAGGTCGTACAGATTGAACCGGCCCAGGATCGAGCCATCCTCGGCGACGAGCACGTAGCAGGCGCAGATACCCGCCTCCTGCTCGGCCAGCAAGGCGTTGTACCGCTCGGTGAACTGGTCGAAGAACTCATCGCCGCGGTCGGAGATGAAGGCGGCGAAGTAGGCGCGGTTCGCCAGTTCGAAGGCCAAAACGGCCGGGGCATGGTCGGCGCGCAGGCGCTGCAGCTCGGGCACCGTCCAACCCTACTCAGATGCTGCACTCCGGGCCCAGGATCACCTCCGGCGGCCGGTTCCGCCGATCCTGAGCCAGGACAAGCGGAGGGCCAACGGGCCGGGCAGTCCTGCCCGCTGCGTGCGCCCATCGAGCACGCGCGGCGCCTCGCGATGAGTAGGCGGACCGCCAATCGTCATACCCCGCATGACGTACGCACCGGTGAACGGCCTGCAGCTCTACTACGAGATCCGCGGCAGCGGGCGGCCGCTCGTGCTGCTCCACGGCGGCCTGATGACCATCGACCTCAATTTCGGGCCGCTGCTCGAACCCCTTGCGGCGAGCCGGCAGGTGATCGCGGTTGAGCTGCAGGGCCACGGGCACACCGCCGACACCGGCCGGCCGATGACGATCGAAGCGCTGGCCGGTGACGTGGTCGCACTGCTCGACCAGCTGGGCATCGCCCAGGCCGATCTCTTCGGCTTCAGCCTCGGCGGCTTCGTCGCGTACGCGGTCGCGTTCGGCGCGCCCACCCGGGTCGGCAAGCTGATCGTCGCCTCGGCGGACGCGCACCGCCCGCCGGGCCGGGAGAGCGCGCCACTCGACGACGACCGCATGCCGACACCTGCCGACTTCCAGGCGATGCGCGACGCCTATGACGCGGTCGCTCCCGACCCCGCACACTTCGACGAGTTCGCGGCCAGGACGTCGACCATGGTGCACGAGTTCCCGGGGTGGAGCGACGAGCTGCGCTCGCTGCGGGTGCCGACCCTGCTGCTCTTCGGCGACCGTGACTTCTCACCGCTGCCTGACGTAGTCGAGACGTTCGCACTCCTGCCGAACGCGCAATTGGCCGTGCTCCCCGGCACCACGCACGTCGGCGTGACCCAGCGGCCCGGCGAAGTGTTCGCGTTGATCACACCGTTCCTCGACGGGCGCTGAGCGGCCCGGCACTGAGTACTCCCCTGACGCACCAGGCGCGCTAGGACGGTGACTCTTCGCCGCGCGGCTCATCCGCGCCGCGTTCGTCACCTCGAAACAGTGCTGCGACCTCTTTGCCGATTCCGATCGATGGACCGCCGATCAATTCCCATGCCCTGTCGATGCCCGCCAGGAAGCAGAACGCCACGAGGATCGCGATCGTATTCACCGCGCCAGAATCGCCGGGATGGAGTATCACGTCTATTCCCATGATCAACTGGATCACGAACGTGACGACCAGCCCGACCAGGAAGACCGCGTCGTGCAAGGTCCGCCACCGTGCCGCATGCAGGCGGATCAGCGACAGCAGCGATGCCGTGACGAAGCCGAGTCCGATGATCGCTACGACCAGTGCGGTTGGCCCGATCTTATGCCCGGGAACCAACGCGAGAAGCGACACCGCCAGCGCATTGACGAACGCCGTCAGCGCCGCCGAAGCCCGGATACGGTGAATTTGCGTCTCTGCCGTGGCCTGGGCTAGCCGCTCCGCGGAGACCGAGATGGCCACGAAGAGCAGCCCGATCAGCGCACCGGCCACGCTGGCACTCGCTACGAAGAAGTCATGGATGCTCTCAGGTACCACCTCGCGATTCTCGCATCACCAGCACCGGGTCAGTGACCGTGACGCCCATCAGTCGTCGAGGACGGCCAGGTCGAGCCGGCCGAGCCGGTCCGGATCGGCGATCGCGTCGATTTCCACGATCTTCCCGCGCGAGACGGTGAAGCCGATGACCGCGAACGGCTGCCCGCCCAGCATCACCACCACCCCAGCGGCCCCGTTCACCAGGGCCGGCCGCTTCGGTGCGGAGGGATCCGCGATCATGAGCGTCCGCTTGGCGATGGCTGCCGGACCGCGGAGCACCGTGGAAAGCTGCGGATGCGCCGTTCCGCCGTCGGATCGCAGCACAACGTCCGGGTCGAGGACCGCGACCAGCGCATCGAGGTCCCCCTCGTGCGCCGCGGCGAAGAACGCGTCGACTACTTCCCGCTGACGGGCGACATCGGGGTCGGGGGCTCGGACGTCGGCGCCGCGCACCCGGCGCCGGGCCCGGCTGGCGAGCTGCCTCGCTGTGGCCGGGGAACGCCCCACCATGGGGGCGATCTCGTCGAACGGCAGGTCGAACATGTCGTGCAGGATGAACGCCAGCCGCTCGGCGGGGGTCAGCGTTTCCAGCACCACCTGCAGCGCGAGCCCGACCGAGTCGGCCAGCAGCGCCTCATCCTCCGGGCTCGTCCCACCCGCCCGGCTGATGACCGGGTCGGGCACGTGCACGCCCATCGGCTCCTCACGCCGCGCTTTGCGCGAGCGCAGCACGTTCAGGCACACCCGGGCGACGATCGTGGTCAGCCAGGCGCCGAGGTTCTCGACACCACTGGCGTCTGACCGGCTGAGCCGCAGCCAGGCTTCCTGGACGGCGTCGTCGGCCTCGGCCAGCGAGCCCAGCATCCGGTAGGCCACCGCCCGCAGCCGGGTCCGGTTCTGCTCGAAGCCCTCCGCCAGCCACTCGGGCTCGGTCATCGGTCACTTACCTCCGGCGGGACGTGTCATATAGGTGACACCTCAAATGCGTGCGATGTGACAGGGAGACGATCATGCAGGCACCGTCAGGACAAACGACCGCACCGGCGGTGCGGGCTCTGCTGGCAGACGGACACCTGGCCGGGCAATGGGTCCTGGATCCAGGTAGGTCCAGCATCCGGCTGAAGAGCAGCGTGCTGGGCGGCCTGGTTCCGGTGAAGGGCGTCTTCCGCGAGGTCAACGGGAACGGCACCATCTCACCGGACGGCAAGGTCAGCGGCACCCTCACGGTGGCCGCGGCGTCCATCGACACCAAGAACCCCCGACGCGACACGCACCTGCGCTCGGCTGACTTCTTCGACAGCGCTAATCATCCGGATATCACCTTCACCGCTGACGGTATCCGGCCGTCTGGTCAGGGTGCCGAAGTGACCGGCACGCTGACTGTACGCGGCCGTACCCGGCCGCTGTCCTTCGATGCCGTGGCGGCTGCCCAGGGCGACGGCGAGATCCGGCTCGACGCCGAGGCCCACATCAACCGGGCCGACTTCGGCCTCACCTGGAATCAGCTGGGCCTGGTCTCGATGCACAACACCCTGACCGTCCATGCCGTGTTCACCCGCCGGTGAGCACGGACGAGGGAGGAAACCGATGAGCGACCTTCAGGCCATCGCGGATCGCGTCGAGATCGAGGCGCTGCGCGGCGAGTTCACCGACGCGGTGATGATGCACGACTACGACCGTTTTGGGTCGCTGTTCACCCAGGACGCTGCGGTGCGGATGCCTGACGGCAACGTCGAACTCGTCGGCCGGAATGAGATCCGCGCCGGGATCGAGCGGATGCATGGGCAGTTGGACTATTTCGTGCAGAACACGCACCCGGGTGCGATCCAGCTTGACGGCGACACCGCGTCCGGCCGGGCCTACATGTCAGAGCTGATCCGTCTCCGCGACGGCCGGTCGCACCTGAACTACGCCATCTACCACGACCGCTACCAGCGCACCTCGGACGGCTGGAAGTTCACCGAGCGGGTCTACGAGGTCAGGTACCTGGACAGCACGCCGCTGGCGGGCTCAGCGCCCACCCGGCGCGGGGCGCCCGCTAACCCGCCCGCGCCTGGCATGATGAGCCACGATGAGCGAGCAGCAGCCGGGCAGGTGGGTTCCTGACGACGACCAGGCCGCGGTCGAGTTGCGGCTGGCCGTTCGCGCCGGTGACGTCGAGGCGATCCAGCGATTGCTGCGGAACGATCCCACGCTGGCGTCGGCCCATCTGGTTGGCCGGAGCGGCGGGTCCGGGACGCCGTTGCACCTCGTCACCGACTGGCCCGGCTACTTCCCCAACGGCCCGGAGATCGTCCGGCGGCTGATCGACGCGGGCGCCGATCCTAACGCCCTGACGACCAGTCAGGGCACACTGCCCAGCCCGGGTTCCGAGACCCCGCTGCACTATGCGGCGAGCAGCGACGACGTCGACGTGGCCGAGGCCCTGATCGATGGCGGAGCGGATATCGAGGTGCCGGACGGTTCGATCGGCACCCCGCTCGATAACGCCGTCGGTTACGGCTGCTGGCATGTCGCCCGCTTGCTGGTGGCGCGTGGCGCCCGAGTTGATAAGGCCTGGCATGCCGGCGCCCTGGGCCTGCTCGGCCGCCTCGACACGATCCTCGGCAGTGACCCGCCGGCCGAAGAAGTGTCGAAAGCGCTCTGGCATGCCTGCGCGGGCGGTCAGCGCCGCGCCGCGGAGTATCTGCTGTCCCGCGGCGCGGATCTCAACTGGGAGCCGGACTACGCGCACGGCACACCGCTTGACGCCGCCAGCGGGCCGGGCACCAGGCAGGAGAACGTCATCTCCTGGCTGCGCGAACTGGGCGCCCGTTCCGCCGACGCCGACTGATGCAGCACAACGAGGCGACCATCGCCGGCTTTCAGCCGGGCTACGTCGAGGTGGCCGGCGTGCCCACCTGGCACGAAGTACGCGGCCAGGGACCGGCCGTCGTTCTGCTGCACGGCGGGTTCTCCGGGGCCACCGCCTGGTCCGCCCAGGCCCCGGCGCTGGCCGAGGCCGGTTTCCGGGTGTACGTGCCGGAGCGGCGCGGGCACGCGCACACCCGTGACGTGGCCGGGCCACTCAGCTACGACGTCATGGCCGAGGACACCATTGCCTACCTCGAACTTGTCACCGGCGAGCGGGCCCACCTGGTCGGTTGGAGCGATGGCGCGGTCGTGGCGCTGCTGGTGGCGCAGCGCCGGCCGGATCTGGCCGGGCGGCTGGTGCTGATCGGCCAGTACTACAACTCATCCGGTCGGGTGCCCAACAGCCCGCTGGACGGCTGGCTGCACAGCCCGGCGGCCATGGACCTCCTCCGCGAGGGCTACGACCCGTTCTCCCCGGACGGACCGGAGCACTTCCCGGTCGTGTTTGCCAAGACCATGGCGATGATCGACACCGAACCCGAACTCGACCTGGCCACGTTCGGTACCGTGCCGGCCCGCACCCTGGTGCTGCAAGGGGACCGCGACGAAGTCACCCTCGAGCACGGCGCCGCCGTCGCCGCCGCCCTGCCGGACGCCCGGCTGGCCGTGCTGCCCGGCAGCCATGTCCTCCCGCTGGAACTGCCCGACGTCGTCAACCCGCTGCTGATCTCTTTCCTCCGCGCAGAATGATCACCGCCTCGGGTAGTCCCCGCGGCCAGCCACCGTCGCATCACCGATGCGCAGCCAGCGCCGCGTGGCGGTCGGTGCCCGCCGGCGGCTCCGGGTCGGCATGCACCAGCGCCCCGATCAGCCGCGGCAGCGCATGCCGCAGGCTGTGCTCCGCGTTGACGGCCACCTGGTGCGCCTGGACCGCACTGGCCGCACCCGCCACAGTGACTTCGCATTCAGCCCGCAGATTGTGCCCGATCCAGCGCACCCGGACCTGGCCCACGCCCAGCACCCCCGGCGTGCTGTGCAGCGTCCGCTCCACCTGGTCCACCAGTGCCGGGTCAACCGCATCCATCAGGCGGCGGTAGATCTCCCGGGCCGCCTGCCACAGCACGACCAGGATCGCCACGGTGATCAGCAGGCCGACCACCGGGTCGGCCCAGCCCCAGCCGACTGCGACGCCGCCCGCACCCAGCAGTACCGCCAGCGACGTGTAGCCGTCGGTCCGGGCGTGCAGCCCGTCCGCGACCAGCGCCGCCGAGCCGATGGTGCGGCCGACCCGGATCCGGTACCGGGCGACCGCCTCATTGCCGATGAACCCGATCACCGCCGCACCGGCCACCGCGATCAGGTTGGACACCGGGCGGGGCTGGGCCAGCCGGGTCACCGCCGCATAGCCGGCCAGCGCCGAGGACGCCGCGATGACCAGGACGATCGCCACCCCAGCCAGGTCCTCCGCCCGCCCGTACCCGTAGGTGTAGCGCCGGCTCGGCGGCCGCCTGCCCAGCAGGAAGGCGATCCCCAGCGGCACCGCGGTGAGCGCATCGGCCGCGTTGTGCAGGGTGTCCCCGAGCAGCGCCACCGACCCCGAGACCGCCACCACCGCGGCCTGCAGCACCGCCGTCACCGCCAGCACCGCCAGCGAGATCCACAGCGCCCGCATCCCCTCGGCGCTGGCCTCCAGCGCGGCATCCACCTTGTCCGCGGCTTCGTGCGAATGCGGGCGCAGCCCATGCCGGACCCGCCCGGCCAGCCCGTGCCCATGCTCGTGCCCGTGCTCACCCATGACCGCCAGCATGCTTGAAAAACCGGCCTGCAGCACATCGACAACTGCTCGCCCGACGCGACTGCAAAAGACTTGCATACCCAACGCCGACAACTTGGACTGATGTGCCTACAGCGCAGTCTGCGGCCCGGCGCTCCGGAATTCGCGACTTATAAGTAAATGAAATCGGGTCAGCCGCGAGCGCCCCGTTATGGTGCCGGAAATCCTTGTGGGGCGGCCGGCCGCGCGGGCTGCGTGGCACGCACCGCGGCCCTTGCGTGCTGGGCGGTGTGCAGCAGCGTCTGGCCCTTCACGAACCAGGAGACACCAAAGGCGAAGACCGCGAGCGCCTCGAAGATGAACAGCCAGGGCCCGTACGCCTTCACCGACGCCGGGAGCAGGTTTGACGCAGCGGCCAGCAGCACGCACGCCAAGATCGTGCCGCCGCAGGCCCGGTAGACGGTAGTACGCACCTTCTTCTTCGCTGGCTGGTCGCCGCTGGGCGCGGCCAAGCCCAGCCCGTACCAGATCCGGCTCATCCCGGTCTGGCCCTCCGGTGTGGGGGCCGGCTTGGCGAAACGTAGCGCCATCAGACCCAGCGCGATGAACGTGACGGCGGCGAAGAACAGGTGCACATCGCCCACGACCTGCTGGGTCATCGTCAACGGCCGGACCGCCGGCTTGGTCGGGCAGAACGCCACCCCGATCGCACCCAGCCCGGCGATATTGGTGATCCAGCGATCCACTTCGTCATACCCGTCATAGGCCAGCAGAAAGACGCCGAGCGCACACAGCGCACCGACAAAGACGTTGCGCATGTGGGTGTAGTAATAGCCGCTCATGGAGCCCGGCAATGAGGTCGTGAAGATGGCGTTACCAGCCAGCAGCACGGCCGGCAGCAGGGTGCCGATCCAGCCCACCGTCTTCCGCAGGTACATATACGAGATAATCAGCTCGTTCTTCTCCGGGTCCCGTTGCCGCACCGGTGCCACCCCGCCTCTGCTGCTGATCAACCGGGCAGGCTCCTGCCGTGCCCAACTGGACAGAGGCCTGGAATTCACTCCTGATACCCGGCGGGTGCGGACGTAGCCTCGATGCCGTGGACGCTCCCGCGTGGCCGGAGGTAGCCGGGCGGCTCAGCCGGGAGCTGGGTGAGCCGGTGCGGGCGGCCGGGCCGCTCACCCCGCGGCGACTGTCGCGGATGACCTGGGCGGCCCGGTCCGAGCGAGCCGGCCCGCCCCACCATGCGCTGCCGCGGCTGTCCAGCAGCGCGTCGAGCATGCGCAGCACATCGTCGTGGGTGTAGATGAACTGGTCCGGAGCCCACCGCTCATCGAAGAACGCTGGATCATCGAATCCGGTCATATCGCCCACCCAAGCCGCTACCCCCGGCCAGTGCCAGTGATTTTGCCGGACCGATGAGTCTGGCGCCGGCCGGCCCGTCTGATCTACAGACGATGACTGACCTGCCGCACCAGGAGATGGCCATGACCGATGACGCCGACCTGCAGCCTGCCGTAGCCGCCGAGTTCCTGGCTCTGGCTTACCTGCTCGATGACGCGGCCAAGGAGGACTGGGACACCCCGTCGCTGTGTGCGGGCTGGCGGGTCCGCGAAGTGATCGCCCACATGACCATGGCCGCGCGCTATCCGGAAGACCAGTTCATGGCCGAACTGCGCCGCTGCGACTTCGACTTCACCCTGTTGTCCAACCAGATCGCCACCCGGGACGCCGAACTGCCCGTCGCCGAACTGGTCAGCAACCTGCGCAGCGAGGTCATGCAGCAGTGGACGCGCCGGGCGGCGGGTACCACGGCGCGCTCAACCATGTGGTGATCCATGGCCTGGACGTGACCGTGCCGCTCGGGGTGCGGCGCCGTTCGCCGGACCAGACCATCCGGGTCGTCCTTGGTGATCTCACCGTGGGTGGCGGGCACGCGCACTTCGGCACCAGCATCGCCGGGCGCCGCCTGACAGCCACCGATCTGGACTGGTCGTTCGGGTCAGGCCCGCTGCTGCGCGGCCAGGCCGGGGACCTGGCCCTGGCCATGTGCGGTCGGACGGTCCCGGCCGGACGGCTGGAGGGCGAGCCGCTGCCGACTGCCTGACACGGCTCGGAGGGGAATCATCTGCGCAGGTGAGCGCTGTGTTCTACTGGAAAAGTGGCGGATCAGACACTCGGCCGACGGCACGGACGGCACCGGAAAAAGGAACTCCGGCGCCAGCGGGCCCAGCGGACCAGACAGGTCCGGGCCAGAGTCCGGCTGATGATCGAAATCACCGCCCGGGCGGGCTCCTACCGCAAGGGTCTGCTGGCCGCGGCCGTGCAGCTCAGCCCGGAGGAAGCGACCATCATTTCCGATCTGGAACAGCACGGCCTGCAGGTTCCGCAACTGCGTGACGTGCTGTGCGGTGGCCACGTGCTGGTGGACGACCCGGAACTGTACGAAGCCTGGCGGTTCAGCAAGGTCAGCCATCAGCGCGTGTCCAGCCACCACCGCGACATCGACAAGACGCGCTTTCCGGACATCGGCATGCGCGGCCCGCTGGTCCGGGAGAAACTGCACGGCCGGACGGCCCAGGGCACCTGGGTGCAGCTGGAGAAGACGCCCGCCGCGTTCGGCCAGCGGAAACTGCCCAGCCTGACCGACCTCCGGCACCTGATGGACTACGTCGTCTACCGGGTGACCCGCAGCAACGTGGGCCCGTGGGGCCTTTCCCGGCTGACCGAGCGGCGGCCCATGTACCTGTCCCCGGCGCTGGCCGTGCCCACGTCGATGTCGCCGCCAGTCGCGGACGCACTGGCCGCGACGCTGCGCCGGATCGAGCAGGAGGATGACACCACGGCGGTGTCCGCCGACCTGGCCGCCCGGTTCCCGCCGCCTAGCCAGCTGGATCCGGTGAACGAGCTGGGCGAGGCGCTCCCGGAACGGGCCGGGCGCGGCTTGTTCGGCAACTCGGAGGTGTGGGTGACCGAGAGCCCGTCGCGGACGGCGACCGCGATCTTGGGCCAGCGTGCCGGAGCGGTGCCCGCCACCGCACTGTGGGCCCGGGCAGAGCCGTCATGACGGCCGCTGACCCGGCCGGCCCGGCCACGCCGGGCGCCGGCCCGGCCAGGACGGCGTCGGTGCCGGCCGGGCTGATCACCTCTGTCGTGGACCTGGTGCACACCGGGCCGGTGCATCTCGGTGCCTACACCGTCGCCGAGCTGACCGCGGTCGACGCGATCGTAGACTTCCTGGAGGCCCGCCCGTCCGACGAGGTGCTGGCCGAGGCGGTCCGCTCCCTCGCCGCCCGCCAGCTGCTGGTGGCCGGGCCGCCCGGCGATCAGATCCAGGTGCGCGGCGACCTGGGCATCGCGGTGGTGTTCCAGCAACGGGCCCGGACTGTGCTGGACGCCCGGGTCACCGGCACCGGACCCGGCGAGCCGTGGCGGATCCTGCTGCTGCCGCAGCCCGAGCGGATCTGCCTGGTGGTCCGCGTCGACGCCCTCGGCGTGCACGAACTCGGCCTGTTTCCGCTGGATGAGGCGCTGCGCATGCTCAGCGCCCTACTGCCCCGCGGGTCTCGGGCGGAAAGCAGCCCGGGTACCGACGCTGACCAGGTGCTCGGCACCGCCGAGCGGACCGCGCTGGTCACCGTGACCCAGTACCGCACCGAGGGATCGGCCGAGATCGCGGGCGACAGCACCGACCTGATCCTGGCCCGCCGGGACGGCCGGCTGCATGTCTTCCAGCGGGACCCCGCCGATCGCAGCAAGCTGATACCCAGGCCGCCGGACGGCAGGAACGTGCGCGACACGCTGGCCAGCCTGCTCGGCTAGTCAGCCAGTCCCGCCAGGCTGGCTCAGGGCGAGCTGCCGAACCCCCGGCCCACCCGGGCGGCCGTCGGCTGCCAGGCCGGCGATGGACCCGTCGGTGGGTCGCCGAACCGCCGGTCCCCGGTGTCAGCCATCGTCCCCGCGCCGCCGCCCTGGCCTGACCGGGCCCGCCGGGCCGTCCAGCGTTCCGTGCAGCCCCTGGTGTCCTGGCAGTACCACCTGACATCGGGACACGCGCCGCCGCCGTCGGCCACCATGCTGCTCGTCGGAAGCCGGGTTCCGCACATCCAGCAGGACTGCACCCCGGCGGACCGCATCGTGGGGAAAGCCAGCCGCTCCTCGTCAGTCATCGTTACGCTCACCTCCACAACCGACCTCCGGCAGTCTGGCACGCCAACGGCCGGTCGGTCCATGCCGTCCATGGGATGACTTGGTGCACGCTGGCCCGTCACAGCCCAGCCGGCGGGCCCGGTGCGGCAGACTGAACCGGGTGGGAAGCGCCTAGCCCGCCGCGGCCCGGACCGCGATCTGGCTGATGAACGGCAGCCGCACGCCGAGGCTGGCCTGCTGATCGGTGCTGGCATTGACCGCGCGCACCGCGCCGGTATCGGTCACCACGAACAGCCACCGGCTGTCCGGCGACCAGGCCATCGTCTCGTTGGCCCCGTTCTCGCTGATCGGCAGGCTGAGCAGCCGGTTGGCCCCGGACCGCAGGTCGAGCAGGTGCACGCTGAGCTGGCTGTCCCGGCCCAGCTCCAGGACCGCGGCCGCCGCACCGTCCGGCGCGATGATCCCGGGCGGCCACGGGGTCAGCGGGGTATGCGGCAGCGCCGGGCCGGGCAGCGTCCGCTGCGCGCCGGTGGCATTGTCCACCACTACGGTGTGACAGTGCTGCCGGTGGCCGGGGCAGGTCACCGCCAGCCAGCGGCCGGGCCCAACCGCGAGCGGCTCCAGGCTCAGCCGGCGCAGCCCGCCCGGCCCGGCGTCGAACGTGCCATCCGGGCCAGTGAGCAGCGCACCCCCCGACCCGTCAGCGGTGGCGGTCAGCGGGAGCGGCCCGCCCGGGGGCAGCGGCACCGAGGCCTGCCGGGTGCCGTCGAGCCCGGTCAGCGCGAGCGCCGCGTGCCCGACGCTAGCCGTCACCACCCACACCTGCCCGGGCCGCGGGCCGGGCAGCGCCGGGCCGCCCTGGCTGAGCAAGCCAGGCAGCCCTCGGGGCGGCTTGCCGTCGGGCACCAGGTAGCCGGGCACGAAATCCATTGGCCGGATGATGGCCTGATGCGAGTCGAGCACGAAGGATACCGGCCCGCTGCTGGCCAGGGCCGGGACCCGGGTCCAGGTCACCCGGCCGGTCGCCGGCTCGACCGACACCATGCCGCCGGGGCCGCGGCCGAACAGCTCCCAGCGGGCCGTGGTGCCGAGCAGCTGGTGGCCGAGGTCGGTCACGGTGACCGCGGGATGCGGGGCCGGCCGGAACGGCTGCCCGGGGCGGGTGACCAGCACCACCACGACCGCGGCCGCCGCGGCCACGCCGAGCAGCACCCAGCCGGCCCAGCGGGCCGACCGGCCCGGCCCGCGGCGCGGCCGGTCCGATGAGCCGAAGCTGACCAGATCCTCATCCGGATCCATACCTCATCATCACCCTGGCCGGCGGCAGGCAAGTCAGCAGGCCGCCGAACCTCTGCATCAGGTATGAAACGGGCCGCCATCCGTTCGGCCCTGGCCTGTGCGGGTACGGCAGGAAAGCATCGGGCCCGGCCGTACCGGGCCACTGCGAAGGAGGCACAGGTAAATGCTGACCGGGCACGCGCCGATGCTGGCGGCGCTCAACCCGCTGAGTTCCACCTCGGTGCTGGCCAGCCTGGGCACGCTCGGCGTGTTCCTGGTCATGTTCGCCGAGACCGGGCTGCTCATCGGCTTCTTCCTGCCCGGTGACTCACTGCTGTTCACGGCCGGGCTGCTGTGCACGGGCACCGTGTCGCACGCCGCCCACCTGTCGCTGCCGCTGGTCATCCTGGCCGCGGCCGGCGGCGCGCTGCTCGGCGCGCAGACCGGCTTCTACATCGGCCGGGCGGGCGGGCGCCCGCTGCTGCAGCGCAGCCAGAGCCCCTACCTGCGCACTGGGGTGGAACGGGCCGGGCGGCTGCTGGACCGGTATGGCCACCGGAAGGCCATCGTGCTGGCCCGGTTCATCCCGGTGGTCCGCACCGTGCTCAACCCGCTGGCCGGGGCCCTGAACGTGCCGACCCGGACGTTCACCATCTGGCAGGTCGTCGGCGGGCTGCTCTGGTCGGTCGGGGTCACCCTGGCCGGCTACACGCTGGGCTCGGCCATCCCCGGCATCGACACCTACCTGCTGCCCGCCATCGCCGTCATCGTGGTGCTCTCGCTCATCCCCATCGGCCTGGAGATCTACCGCACCCGGGCCGAGATTCGCCGCGGTGACGGGGCAAGGCCGGACGACGACCAGGACCGCCCCGACGACGGCAGCAGCAAGACGCCGGACCAGGCCACCGCGCGGCGGCCGGCGGCTGCGGGCCAGCGGCGGGCCGGCCATGATGACCCGGGTAACCAGTGACCGCGGACGACTGCGGGCCACCTTCGAGCCACCGGGCCACGCTCACAGGTCGGGCAGGCCCAGGTCGAGGTTGGGCCGCTCGATGCCGCCGTCCACCTCGAGGATCTTCCCGGTAATGTAGCTGGCCGCCGGGGAGGCCAGGAAGACGGCCGCCGCGGCCACCTCGTCCGGGTCACCGATCCGGCCCAGCGGCGTGGCCTGCTCCATCTGCCCGCGCAGCGTGTCGTCGGTGAGCACGATGTCCAGCGCGGAGGTGGCCACCGCGCCGACCGCGATCGCATTGACCCTGATCCGCGGGGCCAGGTCGGCCGCGGCGAGCCGGGTGTAGTGGGCCAGCGCCGCCTTGGCCGTCCCGTAAGCCAGGTAACCCCGGCCCGCGGTCCGCCCGACCGCGGAGGTGATGCTGACGACCGCACCGCCGCCGGAGGCCAGCAGCGCGGGCACCGCCGCCTGGGTCAGCCGGTGCGCGGTGCCCACGTTGAACTGGAAGGCGTCAGCCAGGTGCCGGGGCTTGGTGGCCAGGAACGGCCGGGGCATCGCGCCGCCGACGTTGTTCACCACGATGTCCAGCCGCCCGAAGGCGGCCAGCGCGGTGTCCACCAGCCCGGCCATCGCGTCCAGGTCGCCCAGGTCGGCCGGGACGGTGACCGCCCGGCGGCCCGCCTCCTCGATCTTCCGGGCCACCTTGGCCAGCTCGGCCTCGGTCCGGGCCGAGATCAGCACGTCGGCCCCGGCCTGGGCCAGCGCCACCGCGGTGGCCGCGCCGATCCCCCGCCCCGCCCCGGTCACCACGGCCGCCTGGCCGCTGACGCGGAATCGATCCAGAATCATGCCGCCAGCCTACGAGAAAAAGCTAGAACACGTTTCAATTCTGCTGCCCGGCCGGCGGCGCGGCCGCGGCCAGCAGGTGGTCGGCGCGGGTGAAGCGGAAGCCGCGGTCCAGCAAGCCCTCGATGACCAGCGGCAGGGCGGCCACGGTCTGCGACCGGTCCCCGCCGCCGTCGTGCATCAGGATGATCGTGCCCGGCCGGGCCTGCATGAGCACCCGGCCCGCGATCAGCGCCGCGCCGGGCCGGGCCCAGTCGGACGGGTCCACGTCCCACAGCACGATCGGGGTGCCGCGCTCACCCAGCCAGCGCAGCACATCCGGGCTGCGCGACCCGTACGGCGGCCGGAACAGCCCCGGCCCGGCGCCGCCGGCCGCCTGGGTGACCGCCTCGTCGGTCCGGTCCAGCTGCTCGGCCAGCTGAGCGCGGGACAGGTCGGGCAGGAACGGATGCGACCAGGTGTGGTTGCCCAGCCCGTGCCCGGCCGCGGCCAGCCGGGCGATGTCCGCGGGGTGCGCGCTGGCCTGCAGCCCGACGCAGAAGAACGTGGCCGGCACCTGATACCGGGCCAGGATGCCGAGGATCTGCCCGGTGTAGGGCGGGTTCGGGCCGTCGTCGAAGGTGAGCGCGACCTCCGGTACCGCGTCGGCCGGGCCAGCGCCGGCCGGCCCGGCCCGGCGGCCGTGCCGGGCCAGCCGGCCGGCCCCGGCCAGCGCGGTGGCCTGCGCCCGGCTGCCCGCGATCCCGGCGCGGTGCTCGGCGCCGCGCCCGGTCAGCGTGCCACCCTGTGCGGTCAGCCGGCTCAGCGCGGCCAGGTCCTGCCGGGCCACCTCGGCCAGGGCGCGCGCCGGCACCGAGCCGAGCAGCGGCCGGCCGGGCAGCAGCCACGGGTCCACTCGGTAGACCGGCAGCCCCGCGGCCTGCAGGGCACCGTCCAGCACGCCGTTGGTGCTGTCCAGCACGGCGGCCACGGGCCCGGCGGCGGCCAGGCCGGTCAGGTAGCGGGTCAGGTCGCCACGCTGGCCCGGGCCGAACCCGGCCACCGGCAGCACCAGCTGGCCGGCGTCGTCCAGCACGGCGACCTCGAACCCAGCCACGGTCCAGGCGATGCCCGCGTAGCGCCGGCCGGGCTCAGCCATCCGGGCCGGCCAGGACGGGCCGGTCCAGTACCGCACTGGCCGGGGCAGCACCGTCCGGGGCAGGCTCGTCCGGCGGCAGCCCGGGCAGCGCGGCCAGCAGCCGCTGCCAGGCCATGTCCGCGCCGGCCGCCATGCAGCCGTCTACCACCGCGTCGCTGCCGCGGGCGCTGACCCGGATGTCCGGCACCACCGGCGCCATGCCGCGCAGCTCGGCGGACACCATGTCGGCGAAACCCGGCGCCTGGCCGATCCCGCCGCCGAGCACCACGAGCTCCGGGTCGACCACGGTGACCACCGCGCAGATCGCCTTGGCCACCAGGCGGGCCTCGTCCGCCACCACCGCCGTGGCTCGGGCATCGCCGGCCGCCGCGGCGGCGAACACCCGGCGCGCGGACACCGGGCCGCGCAGCCCGGCCCGGCGGGCGGCCCGCACCACGCCCGCGGCTGACCCGGCCGCTTCCAGCACCCCGCGGCGCCGCGCGTCGCCCTCGTCGGTCCCGGTGCCCTCGGAGATCGGCAGGTAGGCGATTTCCCCGGCCACCCCGTGGAAGCCGCGGTGCAGCCGGCCGTTCAGCACCAGGCCCATGCCGATGCCGGTGCCCACCGTGACGAACGCGAAGCTGTCCACCCCTCGGCCGTGCCCGAGCGCCTGCTCGGCCAGGGCCGCGGCGTCGGCGTCGTTCTCCACCACCAGGTGCGGGCCGAAACTGTCCCGCAGCCCGCTCAGCACCTCGGGCTTGCCCCAGCCGGACAGCCCGCCGGTGATGGTCAGCTTGCCCAGCCGCGGGTTGTACACCCCGGGGCTGCCGATGACGGTCTGCGTGACAGCGGTGCGGGCCACGGCCACCTCCGCGCACAGCGCGTCGGACAGGCCGACCAGCTCGGCGATCCGGCTGCTCACGCTGGACGCCCGGCTGCGCACCGACTGCCGGACCCGGATCTCGCCGCTCAGGTCGGCCAGCGCGCCCCGCAGGTACTGCTGGCCGATGTCCAGGCCCAGCACGAACCCGGCGTCGGGCCGGATCTCGTACAGCCGGGCGCTGCGCCCGGGCACCCCGGTGCGGTGCCCGGCGATCCGGATCAGCCCGGACCGTTCCACGTTAGACATGGCCAGCGAGACGGTGGGCTTGGACAGCCCGGACAGCCGGGCCAGGTCAGCCCGCGAGCACGGGCCGAACTGGCGGATCTTGCCGAGCAGCAGCTGCTCGTTCAGCTCCCGGATGAGCTGCGGACGCGCGGCCTGGCCGCCGGGCGGCGCAAGGGCCTGCGTCGGCGTCGTCATGCTCACCTCCTCGGGGGCGAGTCCGGTCATCCCGGCAGACTCCTCATCCTCCGGCACCAGCCGGGCGGGCCGCAGCGGTCATGACAGGTAGGCCAGGTCCGCACCGTGCTGTTCCCGGTACTCCGCGATCAGCTCCCTGGCCGCGGTGATCCCGGGCACGAGTGGATGCTCGGCCAGCGCCACCGCCGCCAGCCCGGCATCCCCGGTCATCGCCGCCTGCACGATGCCCCGCTCATACTCCTTCACCTGCATGATGAGGCCAAGAGCCGCCCGGGGCAGCTCGGGCAGCGGCAGCGGGGTCAGCCCGCCCGGATCGACCCGGGCCGGGACCTCCACCACGTCGGCCGGGTCCAGGCCCAGGCTGGCCCCGGCCCGGGTGTTGACGATCACGTCGCCCGGCGCGCGGCCAGCCAGCCCGTCGATGACCCGCAGGGCCAGGCCCTCGTACCCGCCGATCCGGGCCGCGGCGATCTCGGTGGGCGGCTGGGCCGACCGGCGGGCCCGGGCCGCGCCCTGCCCGTTGTCGCCCTGCATGTCCGCCCGCATGTAGGTGTCCCGGCGCACGCCGAGCAGCGTGTCGTAGACCGTCCAGGCGTCCTGCACGCCGCCGTCGGCGAACGCCTTGGCCAGGCCGGCCATCAGCTCCTCGTTGAGCCGCAGCACGTCCTGGCCGCGGGTGGCCCCGGCGCGGCGGATATCGGCTACGTACCGGCCCGGGTCATAGAAGTAGTAGACGTACTCGGTCGGGATCGCGCCGACCCGGCGGACCAGCTCGGGATCGAACGACGCGAACCGGTGATCAGCCTGCTGCAGCTCCTCGAACCGGTCCAGCAGCTCGCCGATCCGCTCCCGGCCGCCGTCGCGCAGCGAGCACACCCAGCCGAGGTGGTTCAGCCCGGCGTACGAGCCGGCCACGCCGACGTCCCCGGCGCCCAGGAACGCGGCCAGGTGCTCGATCGTGCCGCCCGGCGTGTCACACACCCCGGCCACCCGGACCTTGCCCTGGGTGGAGATGGCCTGGGTGATCAGCCCGGCCGGGTTGGTGAAGTTGATCAGTACCGCGTCCGGCGCGACCTGGGCCAGCAGCTCACAGTAGGACAGCACGACCGGGATCGTGCGCAGCGCCATCGCGCCGCCGCCCGGCCCGGTGGTCTCCTGGCCCACGATGCCGCGGCGCAGCGCCACTTCCTCGTCGATGACCCGGCCGCGGTCGCCGCCGACCCGGATCGCGGAGAACACGTAGTCCGCGCCGGTGAACGCCTCGGCGGCGTCGCTGCTGACCCGGATCACGTCCGGGTGGCCCAGCGCGGTGGCGATCTCCGCGGCCAGCCGGCAGATCGTCTCGCGGCGGCCCGGGTCCGGTTCGAACAGGCAGATCTCGCTGAACGTGCCGGGCCGGCCGGCTAGCACCGCGCGTACGAAGGCGGGCATCCGCACCCCGCCGCCGCCCAGGATGGTCAGCTTCATTCCTCGGATCCCATCGCCGGTTTTCCTTCCTGGGCCGACATGGCCGCCTGCAGGCTGGCCGCCACGGCCAGCGCGTCACCAAGCATCTCGTCCGGGCCGACCGTGCTGATCCCGGCCACATCCACCTCGCCGACCGCGCCGAGCCGGCCCACCGCGGCCGAGCCGGCCGCGTTGGCCGCGACCACGGCCCGGGTCAGCGGCACCCCGCGGAGCAACTCGGCGATCAGCGCGCCGGCGAACGCGTCACCCGCTCCCGTTCGATCCCGAACCCGAACGTGCTCAACGCCCTCGCGTATCTCGGCCGTCCCGTCCGGCCCGGCCACCACCGCGCCGGCCGCACCTCGCTTGACCACCAGGGGGGTGCGCCAGGTCATCGCGGTGGCCACCGCCGACTCGAAGCTGCCCGCCCCGGTCAGCCGGATCAGCTCGTCTTCGTTGGGCACGAACACGTCGGCCAGCGCGAGGCACTCCAGGATCGGGTCCCGGTTCCGCTCGTCGCCGAGCGACATGTCCAGCACCACCTTGGCCCCCAGCGCCTGGGCTTCCCGGATGAAAGCGGGTATCCGGGGCCCGGCGTGCAGGTAGCACCAGCGCGGCCGCTCCCGGCGCAGCACCTCGTACCAGCGGTCCAGTTCCGGCCGCTCGCCCGCGGAGCGGGGCGGCACGTGGCTGACGAAGCCGCGGTCGCTGGCGAAGTTGAGCACCACGGTGATGCCGGCGCAGCGCCGCGGCAGCAGGGCCGACGGGGACAGTTCGACCCCGGCCCGGGCGCAGTGCGTGAGTACCACCCGGGAGCCGATGTCGTTGCCGAGCAGGGTGCACAGCCCCGCCTTGGCGCCCGCCTGGGCGGCCGCGCTCGCGCTGGTGACGGCGCCGCCGCAGGACACGCCGAACTCGTCGGTGAAGACTTCCTCGCCGGGCCCGGGTAGCTCAGCCAGGTGCCCGAAGACGAGCTCAAGGAACACCGAGCCGAACGAGATCATGTCCAACCGAATGCTCCTCCAGCTGCCGGCGATCATGGATCACAGTTCGGCTACGAGGGCTGTTGCTGATCAGTTAGTTAGGATACTGTCCTAACTACTCCGGTGCAAACCACTTAAATACTCGCAGAACCGCTGGTTAAGTCCATAGCAAAACGCTGGGCGGCATCGTGACAAATCCTTCGGTCGTAGCCGGAATCGACTTCGGCGGCAGCAAGATCGCCGTGGCCGTGTGCGACCTGGCGGGGAACCGGCTGGCATCCGGCCGGGTCAGTACCCGGAGCGGCGAGGGGGACGGCTCCCCCGCCGGGCCAGCCGGTGCCCGGGCCATCTTCGACCGGGGCGTGCGGACTACCCGTGAGCTGCTGGCCACCGCCGCCCCCGATAGCGAGCTGGCCGCGGTCGGGGTGGCCACGTTCGGCATTCCGGCCGAGGACCGGGTGCTGCTGGCCCCGGCCATCGACGGCTGGGAGTCGCTGGCCCTGGGCCGCGAGCTGCGCGCGGCCTTCCCGGGCGCGCAGATAGAGATGGCCACCGACGTCAAAGCGGCCGCGGCCGCCGAGTACCGGTGGGGCGCACTGCGCGGCTGCGACCCTTGTGTCTACCTGAACCTAGGCACCGGGCTGGCCGCCGCGATCGTGGCCGGCGGCCAGGTGCTCAACGGTGCGGCGGGCGCGGCCGGCGAGATCGGCTACAACCTGCGGGCCATCGCCGACGTCGGCCTCGGCCTGGGCCAACGGGTCCCGCTGGAGGACGCGGTGAGCGGGCTGGGCCTGGCCCGGCAGGTCAGCGCGCGCGGGCTGGCCCGGCCAGCCCGCGCTGGGGCGCTGTCCGCGGCCGACGTCTTCGACACCCGGCTGGCCGACCCGGATCTGGCCGACCTGGCCACCGGATTCGTGGCTGAACTGGCGTTTCACCTGGTTAACCTGGCAATCTGCATCAACCCGGCACGGATCGCGGTGGGCGGTGGCATGGCCGGCTCGTGGGCCAGGCTGCAGCCGGACCTGGAGCGGGCGCTGAACGCCGGTGCGCCGTTCCCCCCGCAACTCGTGCTGGCCGAGTTCCCGCATGAGGCACCCCTGATCGGCGCCGTGGCCCTCGCCGCGGACGCCGCCCAGCGACAACAGAATCCCAGCCGCGACGCCCAGCACGTGGCAGCTGACCTCGATGGCCATCGGCGGCCATCACCCGCATGGCTGGCCGGGGACTACTCATGACCCGCGCCAGCATGCTCATTTCCGAATCGAAGGGCTAGCCAATGAGACGCATCAAGATCCTCGTGGTCCTCTTCGCTGCCTGCCTGCTGGCCGCCGCCTGTGGGGGTGGCTCATCGGGGGGCAGCAGCAGTAGCGGTGGCAGCAGCGGCAGCGGCTCAAATAGCACGCTGACCATCTCGAATGAGAGCGGCGCGCTCTGGACCTGCAACTTCAACCCGTACAACCTATCCTACGTCTTCCTCTCGCTGGGCACCGTGTACGAGCCGCTGGCCTTCGTCAACACGCTGCAGAACGCCAAGGCCTCGCCATGGCTGGCCACCAGCTGGGCCTATAGCAACGGCAACAAGACGCTCACCTTCACCATCCGCAAGGGCGTGAAGTGGAGTGACGGCAAGCCGATGAGCGCGGCGGATGTGGCGTTCAGCTTCAACCTGCTGAAGAAGTTCAAGGCGCTGGACATCAACTCGGTGTGGTCGGTGCTGTCCAGCGTCACCCAGCAGGGCTCCGACCAGGTCGTGATGACCTTCAAGAAGCCGGCGGTGAACTACTTCTTCTACATCGCCGACCAGGTCGCGATCGTGCCGCAGCACATCTGGGCCTCGATCTCCGACCCGGTCAAGTACCCCGACCTGCACCCGGTCGGCACCGGGCCGTACACGGTCAGCCCGTGCACCCCGCAGAGCATCACCTACAAGGCCAACCCGCACTACTGGCAGCCGGGCAAGCCGAAGATCAAGACGGTCAACTACCCGGCCTTCACCAGCAACGACACCGCCAACACCTTCCTGGCCAGCGGGCAAGCGCAGTGGGGTGGCCAGTTCATCCCGAGCATCCAGAAGTACTACGTGTCGAAGAGCCCGGACAACCACTTCTGGTTCCCGCCGGTGGCCAACGTGTCCATCTTCCCCAACCTGACCAACCCGATCCTGAAGGACGTGGCCGTCCGGCAGGCCATCTCGTACGCGATCAACAAGCAGCGCGTGTCGCAGGTTGGTGAGTACGGCTACGAGCCGGCCTCCAACCAGTCCGGCGTCGTCACCCCGACGTTCTCGGACTGGCTGGACAAGTCCCAGGCCGCGCAGTACGGCAACAACTACGCGTACAACCCGTCCAAGGCCATCTCGATCCTGAAGGCGGCCGGGTACACCAAAGGCTCCGACGGGATCATGCAGAAGAACGGCCAGAAGCTGTCCTTCACCATCCTCAACAACGGCGGGTACTCCGACTGGGTGGCCTCGGTCAACGTGATCCAGTCCGATCTGAAGGCGGTCGGCATCCAGGTCACGCCGAAGAACCTGGCCTACCCAGCCTGGTCTTCCGCGGTGCTGAACGGCCAGTTCCAACTGGCCTACTACTCGGAGACCGGCGGCCCGACGCCGTACTACGAGCTGCGGCAGTGGCTGTACTCGGGTAACTCGGCGAAGATCGGGCAGCCGGCCGGGTCCAACTTCGAGCGGTACAGCAACCCGCAGACCGACGCTCTGATCACCTCCTACGGCAACACCACCGACCCGGCCAAGCAGCACCAGATCGTGAACCAGTTGCAGACGGTCATGCTGAAGGAGGTGCCGGTCATCCCGGTCACCGAATCGGTGTCCTGGTACCAGTACAACACCAGCAGCTTCACCGGCTGGGTCACGCAGAGCAACCCGTACGCGGACCCGGCGCCGTACTACTACCCGGACTGGGGCCAGCTGCTGCTGCACCTGTCCCCCAAGTAAGCCGCGGCTGACCCGTGGCCGGGACGCCCACCTTGCCGGGCGGCCCGGCCGCGGGTGACCGTGTAGGAAGAGCACACCGCTCCCGCACCGGCCGCCCGCAGGCCGAAAGGAGGCCCTGATGAGAGCCAGGGGCATGACATGAGGTTCGCGCTCCGCCGCCTCGGCTTCTTCGTGCTGACCTTGTGGGCCGCTCTCACGCTGAACTTCTTCCTGCCGCGCCTCATGCCGGGGAACCCGGCCGAGGCGATGCTGGGCAAGTTCCGCGGCCCGGTCAGCCCGCAGGCGCTGAAAGCACTCGAAGTGGCTTTCGGCGTGAACACCAAGGAGGGCCTGGCTGGGCAGTACGTGCACTACCTGGGGAACGTAGCCACCGGGAACTTCGGCACCTCGCTGTACTTCTACCCGCAGTCGGTCGGCCGGGTCATCCTGGACGCCCTGCCCTGGACGATCGGCCTGGTCGGGCTGACCACGATCCTGGCCTTCGCACTCGGCACCGGCATCGGGATCCTGGCCGCCTGGCGCCGCGGCGGGCGGCTGGACAGCATCGCACCGCCGGTCTTCGTGATCACCTCGGCGGTCCCGTACTTCTGGGTCGGCATGATGCTGATCCTGGTGTTCGCCGAGCAGCTGCAGTGGTTCCCGGCCGCGTTCGGCTACAACGTCACCCTGACGCCGTCGCTGAGCGTGCCGTTCATCGTGAACATCGTGGAGCACGCCGTCCTGCCGGCCACCGCGCTGCTCATCACCACCATCGGCACCTGGATCCTGACCATGCGGAACACCATGGTCACCACGCTGGCCGAGGACTATGTGCGGATGGCCCGGGCCAAGGGCCTGCCCGGCCGGCGCATCATGCTCGATTACGCGGCCCGGAACGCGATCCTGCCCAACCTGACGGGCTTCGCCATGTCGCTGGGCTTCGTGGTGGGCGGCGCGATTCTGGTCGAGTACGTGTTCAACTACCCGGGTGTGGGCTACATGCTGCTGCAGGCGGTGAGCCAGGAGGACTACCCGCTGATGCAGGCCCTGTTCCTGCTGATCACCGTGGCCGTGCTGGTGGCCATCCTGCTGGCCGACATCGCGACCGCGATCCTTGACCCGCGCACCAGGACGGCGGACTAGCCATGGCCATGATGCCCGTTTCCGGGCCCACCACCGCACCGCCGGCTGGGCTGCCCGGTCAGGCGCTGCCCACCCCCACGGCGGGCCGACGCGGCGAGGCGCTGTCCCGGCTGGTCCGCGCGGTGCGGTCGAACCGCAAGGCCACCGTGGGCACCGTGCTGCTCGTCATCTTCATCCTGCTCGCGCTGTTCCCCGGGGTGATCGCGCACAAGAGCCCGACCGCGACTATCTACCCGCGCAGCCTCGGGCCGTCCGCGCAGCACCTGTTCGGCACGACCGCGCTGGGCCAGGACATCTTCGCCCAGGCGGTGTACGGCACCCGGCAGGTGCTGATCATCGCGTTCGGTGTCGGGCTGTTTTCCACCGGCGTCGCGGTGCTGATCGGGGTGGCCGCCGCCTACCTGGGCGGGGCCTGGGACGGCGTGCTCAACCTGCTCACCGACGTGCTGCTGGTCATCCCGCTGTTCCCGCTGCTCATCGTCATCGCGACCTATGTGCAGAACTCCGGCACCGCGGTGCTGGTCGTGGTGCTGACGCTGACCGGGTGGTCCTACACCGCCCGGCAGTTGCGGGCCCAGGCGCTGTCGCTGCGCAAGCGGGACTTCCTGGAGGCGGCCCGGGTACGCGGCGAGCGCCGGATGTACATCGTCGTGGTGGAGATCATCCCCACCATGACCTCGCTGATCGTGGCCAGCTTCCTGACCAACGCGCTGTACGCGGTGCTGTTCGGCTCCAGCCTGCAGTTCATCGGCCTGGGCGACCCCAACACGGTGAGCTGGGGCACGATGCTCTACTGGGCCGAGAACAATGCGGCGTTGCAAACCGGCCAGTACCTGTGGGCGATCGTCCCTGGTGCCCTGATCGCCCTGCTCGGCGCGGCGTTCGCCCTGCTCAACTATGCCTTCGACGAGATCGGTAACCCCGCCCTCCGGCCGGTAAGGAGGATCCGTGTCAAGCGTGCCGGCTAAGCAGGAACCCGCCACCGAGGACACCCCGCCAGGCCCGCCGGGCAGCATGCTCGAGGTCACCGACCTGTCCGTGACCTACGCCGGGGACCGCGGCGCGGTCGTCGCGGTGGACCAGGTCAGCTTCCAGGTCGACCCGGGCGAGTTCCTCGGCATCGTGGGCGAGTCCGGCTGCGGCAAGTCCACGCTGCTGTTCGCCATCGCCCAGCTACTCGCCCCGCCGGCCGCCATCACCGACGGCCAGGTCACCTTCAAGGGACGCAGCATGGTCGGGCTGACCGACAGCCAGCTGGCCGCGGTGCGCTGGAAGGACCTGTCCGTGGTCATGCAGAGCGCGATGAACGCGCTCAACCCGGTCACGCAGATCCGGGCCCAGTTCGCCGACGCGATGCGGGCACACGGGGTGCGGAACAAGACAGAGATCACCGACCGGTCGGCCGAAGTGCTGCGGATGGTCGGCATCGACCCGGTGCACCTGCGCAGCTACCCGCACCAGCTGTCCGGCGGAATGCGGCAGCGCGCCATGATCGCGATGGCCATGCTGTTCACTCCGGAACTGGTGATCATGGATGAGCCGACGTCGGCGCTCGACGTGGTGGCCCAGCGGTCGCTCATGGTGCAGATCAAGGAACTGCAGCAGCGGCTCGACTTCGCGGTCATCTTCGTCACCCACGACATGTCCCTGATCAGCCACTTCTCCGACCGGCTGATGGTGATGTACGCGGGCCAGGTGGCCGAGTTCGGCACCACCCGCGAGCTGTTCGACCAGCCGCTGCACCCGTACACGGCTGGCCTGATGGACGCCTTCCCGTCGATCCGCGGCCCGCGGCGCCAGCTGACCGGCATCCCGGGCAGCCCGCCCAACCTGGCCACACCGCCGCCGGGCTGCCGGTTCCAGCCGCGCTGCCCGAAGGCCATGCCGCGCTGCGACGCCGTCCAGCCGGAGCTGTACCAGGTAGGCGACACCCAGGTCCGCTGCCTGCTGCACGAGGACGGCATGCGCGAGGAGAGGATCACCCCGTGACGAGCCCGAGCCCAAACGGCAAAGCTCAGGCGGACGACGGAACCGCCGTCGGCCCGCCGGAGGCCTCGGCGCGGAGCGGCGATCGGGGGGTTCCGGGGGGTCGCCCCCCCGAGGAAGCAGCGCTGCTGCGCACCGACAAGCTGACCCGGCACTTCCGGATCGGCAACGCGCTGTCCCAGCAGACATTGCACGCGGTGGACGAGGTCAGCCTGACCATCGGTGAGCGGGAGATCGTCGCACTGGCCGGGGAGAGCGGCAGCGGCAAGAGCACCATCGCCCGGCTGCTGGCCAAGATCTACAAGCCGACCAGCGGCGAGATCTACTTCCAGGGCAAGGCATTGTCCGGGATCAGGTCGCGCAAGGACCGGCTGCGTTACAGCGGGCAGGCGCCGATGGTGTTCCAGGACCCGTTCGCCTCGATCAACCCGGTGTACCGCGTCTCGCACGGCGTGCTGCGCGGGCTCAAGCTGCACCGTCCCGAGCTGTCCCGGGACGAGCGCTACGCCGAGGCGCGCCGGGTGTTCGAGGTGGTCGGGCTGACCCCGGCCGACGAGGTGCTGCAGCGGTTCCCGCACGAGCTGAGCGGCGGCCAGCGGCAGCGGGTCGGCTTCGCCCAGGCGGTGGCCATGCGGCCCAAGCTGATCCTGGCCGACGAGCCGGTATCCATGCTGGACGTGTCCATCCGGGTCGGCCTGCTCAACATGATGGCCCAGCTGCGCGATACCCAGGACGTGTCGATCCTGTACATCACGCACGACCTGGCCAGCGCGCGGTACGTGGCGGATCGGCTGATCGTCATGTACGCCGGCCGGGTGGCCGAGGCCGGGCCCACCGAGGAACTGCTGGCCAACCCGCGGCACCCGTACACCCAGCTGCTGCTGTCCGCCGCCCCGGACCCGCGCGCCCCGCTCGGCGTGGGCGCGGAGACCGACCGGGGCGAGCCGCCCCGGGTGATCAATCCCACCCCGGGCTGCCGGTTCCGCTGGCGCTGCCCGCTGGCCATCGACAAGTGCCACCAGGTCACCCCGGAACTGACCCAGATCCTCCCCGGCCACCAGGCCGCTTGCCATGTCGCCCAGGAAGGCGCGGAAGTGAAGGCGTTCGGATGAAGCTAGCAGTAGTCGGCGGCGGGTCCACCTACACCCCGGAACTGGTCGATGGGATCGCCCGGCTGGCCAGCCAGGTCAAGGTGACCGAGCTGGTCCTGGTCGACCCGGACACCACCCGGCTGTCGGTGGTCGGCCCGTTCTCCGCCCGGATCATGAAGTCGTACGGCCACCCGGCCAAGCTGACCTGGACGTCCAGCCTGGACGAGGGCCTGGACGGTGCCGGTGCGGTGCTGCTCCAGCTGCGCGTCGGCGGCCAGGCGGCCCGGCAGCGCGACGAGACCTGGCCGCTGGAGTTCTGCTGTGTCGGCCAGGAGACCACCGGCGCGGGCGGGCTGGCCAAGGCGCTGCGCACCGTCCCGATCGTGCTGGACATCGCGGAACGCACCCGGCAGCGGGCCGCGTCCGACGCCTGGATCATCGACTTCACCAACCCGGTCGGCATCGTCACCCGGGCGCTGCTGGACGCGGGGCACCGGGCCATCGGCCTGTGCAACGTGGCCATCGGGTTCCAGCGCAACTTCGCCCGCATGCTGGGCGTCCCGGCGGAGCAGGTCGCCCTGGATCACGTCGGGCTGAACCACCTCACCTGGGAGCGCGCCGCGATTGTGGACGGCGTGGACCGCTTGCCGGGCTTGATCGCCACGCACGGCGCGGAGATAGCTGAGCACACCGGCCTGCCAGCCGGCGTTCTGGATGAAATTGGTGCGGTGCCGTCCTCGTACCTGCGCTATTTCTGGGCGCACGATGCGGTGGTGGAAGAGGAGAAGCACAGCCCGACCCGGGCCGAGAAGGTGGCCGAGATCGAGGAGCTGCTGCTGGAGATGTACGCCGACCCGGCGCTGGACCGCAAGCCCGGGCTGCTCGGCCAGCGCGGCGGCGCGTTCTACTCCGAGGCGGCGGTGGCCCTGCTCGCCTCGCTGGTCAACGACACCGGGGACACCCAGGTGGTGAACGTGCGGAACGCCGGCACCATGCCGTTCCTGCCGGACGACGCGGTGATCGAGGTGCCCGCGGTGATCGGCGCGCACGGGGCCACCCCGGCGCCGGTGGCGCCGCTCAGCCCGCTGATGCGCGGGCTGGTCGGGCACGTGACCGGGTACGAGGAGCTGGCCGTGGACGCGGCCCGGCGCGGCGGCGTGCAGCGGGTCCGGGACGCGCTGCTGGCCCACCCGCTGATCGGCCAGTACGAGCTGGCCGGGCAGCTGGCCGACCGGCTGGTCGCGGAGAACCAGGCCTTCCTGCCCTGGGCCAGCCGCTCGTGAGCCAGGCGGCGGGCGGGCTGCCCGCGGTCCTCGCCGTCGACGGCGGGAACAGCAAGACGGAGGCCGCGCTGGTCGCCGCCGACGGCACCGTGCTCGCCCAGCAGCGCGGCCCGGGCAGCAACTGGCAGGGCCTCGGCCACGAGCAGGCCATGCGGGTGCTCGGCGACCTGGCCGCCGCGGTGGCCCTGGCGGCCGGCCGGACCACCGCCTTCCCGGTGGCCGGCCGGGTGTCCGCCTGCCTGGCCGGCGCGGACCTGCCGGACGAGGAGGAGGAGCTCGCCAAGCTGGTGCATGCCCAGGGCTGGGCCGCGCACGTCTCGGTGGTCAACGACACGTTCGCCGTGCTGCGGGCCGGCCTGGACCAGCCGGCCGGGCCGCACTGGGGCATCGGCGTCACCGTGGGGGCGGGCATCAACTGCGTGGGCGTGACTCCGGACGGCCGGACCACCCGCTTCCTGTCCCTGGGCCCCATCAGCGGCGACTGGGGCGGCGGCGGCGACCTGGGTGTGGAGGCGCTCCGGCTGGCCGCCCGGGCCGAGGACGGCCGCGACCCGGACACAGCGTTGCGCACCGAGGTGCCCCGGCACTTCGGGCTGGCCACGGTGCGCGACGTGACGCTCGCCGTGTACAAGGGGAAACTCGGCCACAAGGACCTGCGCACGCTGGCCCCGGTGGTGCTGGCCGCGGCCCGCGAGGGCGACCCGGCCGCCTGCGACCTGGTATGCCGTCAGGCCGACGAGGTGTGCGCGATGGCGCTGACCGCCATCCGCCGCCTCAGCCTGGACGGCGCCGCGGTGCCGGTGGTGCTCGGTGGCAGCCTGCTGGCCGCGGCCGACCCGCTGCTCACCGGGCTGATCACCGCCGGGCTGGCGGCCGGCGCGCCAGCCGCGGTGCCGCACATCGTGGACGTCCCGCCGGTGGCCGGGGCCGCGCTGCTCGGCCTGGACCAGGCCGGCGCGCCATCCGGGGCCGAGGCCCGGCTGCGCGCCGCGTTTCGCGGTGCTAGCCCGGGGGGACGACCCCCCGGACCCCCCGATCGCCGCTCCGCGCCGAGCGGCGGCAAGCCGCCGCGGTAGAGGGGGCGACCCCCCGGACCCCCGATCGCCGCTCCGCGCCGAGCTAGCCCCAGGCTAACTGCGATTTAGCTGGCGAGGCGGGGCGCGCCGAAGGCGTGTTCCCGTCGAGGCAGCTATCCCGGGGGGTCCAGGGGGTCGTCCCCCCGGAATGGCGCAGCGCGCGGCCGGGATGCTCGCCGGTGAGCTGGCCGTCGCGGAGTGCGAAACGGCCGTTGACCAGCACGTGGTGGACGCCGCGGGCGGGCCGCCGTGGATGCTCGTAATCGGCCTGGTCCTGGACGGTGGCCGGGTTCACGACGGCCACGTCGGCGTGGCTGCCCGGGCGGAGCAGGCCGCGGCCGGCCAGGCCGAACCGGCGGGCCGCGTGCCCGGCCAGGTGCACCGCGGCCTGCCCCCAGGTCCAGTCGCCCAGCTCCCGGGTGTGCCGGCCGAGCAGCCGGGCGAACGCGCCCCAGCCGCGCGGATGCGGCCAGCGGCCGAGCAGGATCCCATCCGAGCCGGCCAGGTGCGCCTCGTGCCGGAGCAGCGCGCGCAGGTCGGCTTCGGTGTTCGTCGGCGGCTGGGCGAACACGCAGCCGGCCGCGAGCCCGCTGGCGGTGAGCAGCTCGCAGACCAGCTCCCCGGCGGGTAGGCCGGCCGTGCCGGCCGCCTCGGTCAGCGGCACTCCCTCGGCCCAGGACCACTCGGCCGCGCCGACGTAGGACAGCGTGATCCGGTCCAGCACGCCGCTGATGCCGGGGAACCAGTCCCGGGCCAGCCGCTGCCGGGTGGCCGGCTGGGCCAGCCGCCGCAGCGTCGCCTCCGGGCCGCCCGCCTGCACCTCACCGGGCAGGGCCAGCATGCCGAGGATGGTGCTGCCGCGCAGGTAGGGATAGGAGTCGAAGGTCACGTCGAGCCCGTCCGTGCGGGCCTCGTCGAGCAGCCCGGTCAGCATGCCAGCGGGGCCGTGATAGTGCGACACGTGCCCGGCCACCCCGGCCCGGCGGACGATCTCGGTCAGCTCGCGCATGCCGCGCCAGGCGTCCGCCTCGTAGCCGCGCAGGTGGCTTACGTACACCGCGCCCGCCTCGGCCACTGGGGCGCACAGCGCGGCCAGTTCGGCGACGTCGGCGAACCGGCCGGGCTGGTACTCCAGCCCGCTGGACAGCCCGGCCGCGCCGTCTTCCAGCGCGTGTTCCACGAGGTTGCGCATGGCCGTGAGCTGCCGGGCGCCGGCGGGCGCGCCGGAGAAGCCCAGTACCTCGGCGCGGATGGTGCCGGCCGGGGCCAGGCAGGCCACGTTCAGCGCCGTTTTCCCGTCGTAGTGGGCCAGCAGGTCGGCGATGGTGCAACCGCCGGCCAGCGGCGCCGGGCAGGGCCCGTTCACCGCGCCGAAGTACTGGCTGACCGCGTTGATCGTGGCGGCTGAGGCCGGTGCGTAGGACAGCCCGTCCTGGCCGATCAGCACGGTGGTGATGCCCTGGCGCAGCGCGGCCAGCTGCGCCTCGGCGCTGTCGGCCAGCCCGTCGGCGTGGGTGTGCGCGTCGATGAACCCGGGCATCAGGTAGCGGCCGGTCACGTCCAGCTCGGCCGCCGCGGTGGCGCCGGTGCCGGAGCCGGCACCGGCTAGGCGGCCGACCGCGGCGACCCGGTCACCGGTGATGGCCAGGTCGGCCCGGAACGGCGGCCCGCCGGTGCCATCCACCACCCACCCGCCGCGAAGCAGCAGGTCGAATCGGTTACTGGTAGAGCCCATCCAGCCAAGACTGCCAGGCGAGCTGGGTCTTGTCCTTCTCCACGTCGGCGGCGAACAGGTGGTGGCTGAGGCCGACCGGCATGCCGAACGCGTTCCGGCCGAAGAACCGGTACAGGCCGTCGGCGCTGCGCACGCCGATGAAGTTCGGGGTGGCATAGTCCACCACCGCGTCCACCGGGTCGAGGCCGGGCGGTGTCAGCCGCACCTGCTCGCCGGGCGCGCTGGCCGCGGTCAGCCCGAGTTCGCGGCGCAGCGTGTCGAAGGCGTCCTGGCTCTTGGCTGCCTCCGGCCCCTCGGCGGCGATGTAGGTGGGCCGCTGGCCCGCGAAGTAGCGCAGGTACTGGCCCAGGGTGTGCAGGTAGAAGTCGGTGTGCTGGCCGGCCGAGTCGTACTGGTTGTCCCAGTCGTCGGTGAACACGCCGCTGTGCACGTAGCGCAGCAGGACGGTGCCGCCGTCCTTCGCCTCGATGAGGTACTCCAGGGCGTTCATCACCTGGCCGTCCGGGCCCTCGGCGCGCACTTGCAGGTGCCACGGCGGATCGTAAGCGGTCACCGTGTGCCCGGCCCAGACTTCACCCAGCCGGCTCGGCGCGCCCTCGGCCACCGGGAACATCCAGGCCGCGGTGCCATCGCCGGTGGCGACGGCCTGCCAGACCTGCTCGGGGGTGGCCGGCAGCTCGACCTCGCGCCGGATCTCGAATTCACGTGCCATGACTACTCCTGTCCTTGCGTCGGATTGCGGGTGATGCTCGGGTGCAGCGCGACCACCAGCCGGTGCACGCGCCCGCCCGGCGCACTCTGGTCGTGGTACCGGGCGGCCAGCTCCTGGACCGCTTCGCTTAGCTCCCGGGCGAACTCCGCCCGGTCCGCGGCCGAGGCGAACCGGATCTCGCTGTCGATGGCGAACGTCGCCACCGGCCGGCCGGCCAGCCGCGATCTGGTGATCAGCTCACCGACCTCGCGGACCAGCCGGGCGGCCAGGGCGAGCAGCCACCGGGCGGAGAGCTGGTCCGGAGACCGGCCCGGGTCCGGCGCCACGGCGGCGAGGGCGGCGGGTGAGATCACGTAGGAGGCGGCGGTGGCGCGGAGCACGCGTTCGGTGCAGTTGCCCCGCTTGCGTTCCTCGACCAGTTCGACCAGGCCGTGCCGCTCTAGGGCGCGCAGGTGGTAGTTGATCTTTTGCCGGGCCAGCCCGGTGTGCGCGGCCAGAGTAGTGGCCGAGCCTGGTTCGGCCAGCGCAGCCAGCAGCCGGGCCCGCATCGGGTCCAGCGAAGCCTCGGCCGCCGCCGGATCATCGATCACCGCCACCGACTCGATGGCCGCATGGTCAATCACGGCCACCGCCTCGGTCCCCGCCCGGCGCTCCGCCATGTCACCATGTTCCAGCCGACAAGGTTTCTTGTCAAGACATTCAAAGCTTTCGGCGAATGTCGACAGCGCGGTGAGTTATGCCCCGCCCGTGGGGCACAACTCACCGCGCTCCTGAACTTGCGGATGTCAGCCGGGGAGGCCGAAGTCGGGGAGGCACTCGGCCAGGCCGGTGATCTCCACCTCGGTGCTGCGGTGCGCCTGCCAGGTCGCGCGGTCCAGGCGCAGCCGGTGCTGGGTCGCGGGCTGGCCCCGGATGACCTGGCGTTCGATGCCGTCGAAGGCATAGCCGAGCTTGCGCGACACGCCAAGCGACGCGGCGTTGTCGGTGAACGCCTCGGACGCGGCGTACTCCGCGCCCAGGCCGGCGAAGGCCAGGTGCAGCACGGCCGCGCGCATCTCGGTGCCGATACCCTGGCGCTGGTAGCGCTGGCCCAGCCAGGACCCGGTGTGTACCTCGCGCAGCACGGCGAAGTCCCGCCCGGTCAGGCCCTGGGTGCCGGCGATCGCGCCGCCGATGTCGACCACCAGGTTGAGCGTCCAGTCCTGCGGGGACCACGCGGCCAACTGGCCCCAGTGGTACTGCAGCACGCTGCGCGCCCGCTGGTCCGGCGGGACGTCCGTCCACGGCACGCCGAACGGCTGAACCGCCGGGTCATGCACTCCGGCGGCGGCCAGGCTGGCCAACTCGTCCAGGTCGGCCAGCGAGGGCAGCCGCAGTTCCAGCCGCGGTGTCCGCAGGCGCAAGCCGAACAGCGGCCAGTGCTGGAGAACCAGGGGCGACGCTGCCATGGGCCGATTATCGGAGCCCGGCCGCCGTCCGGCACTTCATTTATCGGGGACGGACGGCCTGCTGCCAGGGCCGGCACCCGAATAGGCCAGCGCCGGAGATTCTGGCTAAACCGGCTCAGCAGGCGCGGGCGTTTTGCGCTACTGTGCCCGGCGGCCGGCCGGCACCGTCCGGCCCTTCCATTCGCCGCCGCGCCCGGCATAATGCCTGCGCGCGGAATCCGCGGTCATCACGGCATACAGCAGCGCGATACCGGGCAGAACCGGCGCCCGCCAGGCGCCCAGCCGGTACAGCCGGAGCACCGGCCAGAAGCTGACGCTCATCAGCAGCCAGCCGGCCAGTCCCGCCGCGGCGCACCAGGCGGCGGCCGCGCCGCCCCCAGCGGCCAGCCCGGCCAGCCCGGCCACGCCGGCCACCGCGGCCACCGGCGGGCCGGCGTACAGCCAGAGCAGGCCGAGCAGGGTCAGCCCGAGCAGCACCGGCGAGAAGCGCAGCTGGACGTAGGCGCTACGCGCGATCATGTCCCACAGGCCGGCCAGCCGCGGGTACGGCCGGCGGCTGCGGACTTCGGTGCTGAACCCCAGCCAGCAGCGGGCCCGGGACGGCGCCCGCTTGAGCAGCCGGCCCAGCGCCACGTCATCGATGCGGGCCCCGCTGATCGGGGCCAGGCCGCCCGCCGCGGCCAGCGTGGCCCGGTGGACCAGCATGCAGCCACCGGCCGCGGCAGCCGTCCGCGAAGCTGGCCGGTTCACCCAGCGGAACGGGTACAGCTGGGCGAAGAAGTAGACGAAGGCCGGCACGATGAGCCGCTCCCAGCCGGTGTCCGCGCGGAGCAGCGCCATCTGCGAGACCAGCGCACGGTCCCCGGGCACGGCCGCGCGGACCAGCGCGGTCAGCGTGCCCGGCGCGTAAGCGATGTCCGCGTCGGTGAACAGCACGTAGTCGCACTCGCCCGCGGCCCGCAGGCCGGCCGCCATTGCGTGCACCTTGCCCGCCCAGCCCGGCGGCGTCGGCCCGGCCGGCACGACCCGCACGGCGGCCAGCCCGGCCGCGCCAGCGGCGGCGCCGAGGGCAACGGCGGTGTCCGCGGTCCCGTCGGTGCTGCCGTCGTCCACCAGCAGCACCGAGAACTCGCCCGGGTACTCCTGGGCCAGCAGGCTGGGCAGGGTGAGCGGCAGGATGGCCGCCTCGTCCCGGGCGGGCACCACGGCCAGCACGCTGGGCCAGCGTTCCGGCTGCCACTGCGGGTCGCCGGCCGGCAGCCGCTGATCGGTGCGCCAGAACCCGCCGTGCCCGGCCAGCAGGTAGACCCACGCGATCGCGGCGAGCAGGGCCACCCCGGCCAGCACAGGCATCCGCCAAGCCTAGAGCCCGCCCGCCCGACGTGATCAAACGTGTGGTGTCGCTATCACGACACCACACGTTTGATCACGAACGGAGAACCGGTCAGCCGCGCGGGCGGCCGTCCTGCGGGCCCTCCGGGAGGCGGACCACGTCGGCGGTGGCCTCAGGCCCGGTGGCCAGGTTCTTCTTGATCGAGTCGAGGATGGTCAGCCCCTGGCCGACCAGGCCCGCGGCGATCTCGCTGAGCCCCTCGGCCCCGTTCAGCACGTTGACGTTCGCCCCAGCCAGGCCGCTCGCGGCCTCCTTGACGATCTGCGGGAGCTGGTCGATGAGCATCCGGTCCAGGGCGACCCGGTTGTTCGAGGCGGCCGCCTCGGCCTGGATCGTCATCCGCTCCGCGTCGGCCTTGGCCAGGATGCGCGTCTTCTCCGCTTCCGCCTCGGCCGGCCGGACCACCTCGGCCACCAGCTGGCGCTGGCGCAGCTCGGCCTGACGCTGGGCCAGATCTGACTGGGCGTTGATGACCCCGATCTGGGTCTGCGCCTGCATCAGCGGCCCGGCCTGCCCCGCCTCGGCCTGCGCCCGGTCGATCTCGGCCTTGTACTGGGCCTGCACCACGGCGGTCTGCCGCGCGTACTCGGCCTGCTTACGCTGTGACTCCTGCTCGGCCTGGGCGGCCGCCTGGCGGGCCTGGGACTGGGAGATCTGCGCCTGGCGCTGGATGGCCGCGTTGTGCGGGGCGGCCATCGCGTCGATGTAGCCCGAGTTCATGTCGTCGATGGACTGGATCTGCAGCGAGTCCACGGACAGGCCGATCTTGGCCATCTCGGCCTTCGAGCCGTCGAGCACCTCAGTGGCCAGCTTCTGGCGTTCGGTAACGATCTCCTCCACCGTCATCGAGCCGATGATGGAGCGCAGGTGGCCGGCGAAGATCCGGCCGGTCAGGGTGGACATCTGGTCCTGGTCGGACAGGAAGCGCTGGCCGGCGTTGACGATGCTCTCCTCGTCATTGCCGACCTTGAACGCGATCACGGAGCGGACGTTCAGCGTGATGCCCTGCTTGGTCACGCACTGCTCGGACACCTCCGCCTCGTTCATGGCCAGGGTCAGGTAGCGGACCTTGCGGAAGAACGGGAGGATGAACGCCCCGTGGCCGGTGACCACCCGGAACGGGGCGCCGTTGCGGCCATATCTTCCCCCGGAGACCAGCATGGCCTCATCGGGTGCTGGGACACGGTAGCCAAGCATGATCAAGCTCCTTCAGACAGCAGAATGCGGTAACGGTTCCGGGAAAGGGTCGAGCGGATCGGTCCACTCACTAACATCCACCGTCCGCGTGCCGCGCGATTCGATGACCAGAACGGTCCTGCCCCTGGGAATCGGCTCAGCGGACCAGGCGATATAGGCCTCAGTACCACCACGGATCTTGAGCAGCACCTCGCCCGGCCCCGCCTGTCCGCGGGTGGCGATGATCAGCACACCGATGCTGCCGATCAGGGAGGGCTCCCCAGGCACCCGCGCAACTCCTCGTAATCACCCCGGTTTAACGACTTCACACTAGACCCCCAGCCAGCCTGGATGGGCTTGCCCGGCAGCCAGAACCGCATCAATCGGATATCGGCGCCGGGCCAGCTAGACGAAGACCGGCAGGCGGCCGGCCAGCGCGCCCAGTTCGGCCCGGTCCGCACTGTCCAGCGGCTCCACCCCCGCACCGCTCCCAGCGAGCAGTTATTTCCCAACGCCAGTACCCCCGGCTCACCCCCGGCCGCCCCACGCCGCGGGTGGCTGGGTCGAGCACCCCCACTCACCCCGAGCCGCCCCCCAGCCGCGGGCGGGCAACAAAATCGGGCGGGGCGGAATAGCCGACCGGGGCGGCACGTTACTAGCCATCGCTGGTGTGTTCGTGTCCCCCGGGCCGCAACTCATCTGCCTTCGCGGAATACCGTTCGGCTGGAGCCGCGTCGTGCCACTCGCCGAGAGGCGACCGCACACCAGCGCTTAGCGCTGAGGCCCGCGGAGTCCGCTCCGCGGGCCTCGGCGCTGTTTTATGCTCCGGGCCAGTCAGGCTCCGGGCCAGCGCACGCCGGTGGCGGCCAGCACGTCGGCCGCGGCCGGCAGGCCGTCCTGGGCGCCGGGCCGGGTGACCGCGGTGGCGCCCACCGCGCAGGCCAGCCGGACCGCTTCGGCCGGCGGCACCCCCGCGGCGGCGGCCACGCCTAGCGCGGCGACGAACGCGTCCCCGGCCCCCACGCTGTCCACGCTGGCCACGCTGAACCCGGGCACGGTGTGCGTGCCCGCCGCCCCGCCGAGCACCGCCCCGGCTGGGCCCAGGGTGATCACCACGTGCCGCGGGCCGAGCCCGGCCAGCGCCACGGCCGCCGACCGGGCCCCGTCCGGGCCGGTCACCGGCTGCCCCAGCAGCACGCCTGCCTCGGGCGCGTTGACCACCAGCCAGTCCACCCCGGCGGCCAGCAGTGGGCCGGACCCGGGAGGCACCGGTGCCAGGTTGAGCACCGTCAGCACCCCGGCGGCGCGGGCCCGGCGCAGCGCCTCGGCCAGCACGGCCACCGGGATCTCGGCCGACAGCACCAGGGCGTCGCCCGGCGCGGCCAGCGCCGCGGCCGCCTCGGCCGACCCGGCCAGGCCGTTCGCCCCCGGCGCCACGATGATCGAATTCTCGCCTGCCTGGTCCACGCTGATCAGCGCGAGCCCGGTGCTGGCCTGCTCGATGACCCGGACTGCGGTGACGTCGACCGCGCCGTCGCGCAGCGCGGCCCGGCAGGCTACCCCGAAGTCATCGGCACCGCAGCAGCCCACCATCCGCACCGACGCGCCGAGCCGGGCCGCGGCCAGCGCCTGGTTGGCGCCCTTGCCGCCGGGCTGCAGCCGGGCGTCGGAGCCGAGCACGGTCTCCCCCGGGCCGGCCAGCCGCGGCACGCTGACCGATATGTCCATGTTCAGGCTGCCCAGCACCGTCACCCGCGGCATCCGCTCTCCCTCATCGCACCGGCTTCCATGATCGCGGCCAGCCCGGGCCTCAGGTGGCCATTTCTGGCTGCGATCACGCGCCGGTCGCCGGGACGGCCCGGCGGCCGGCACGAGTGCGCGCGAATAGGTGGTCTGCGCGACGCCGATGGGGCATAAATTAAGCAAATAGCTGGAGACCCGGAAGAGTGCACAGCCAGGACGCATTACCCGACATCAGGTACGGTGGGGAAAATCACCTCTCTGCTATCCAACGTATCCGTGCGAACCCTCATCCTGGGCATCGATGAGGACGGACGGATTATTCAGCATGACCGCAACGCGCCCGAGATCCTGCCGCTGGATCCGGATTCGCTGGTCGGCGCGCACCTGGGCGACCTGGTGGCCGGGCGGAGCACGGCTGAGCCGGCGCTGACCCAGCTGCTCGAGGCGGTCAAGGCGGGCCGCGAAGCCACCGCCGTGCTGCCCATCAGCACCCGGGAAGGGCGCCGGGTGGAGACGGTGGCCAGCGTGCAGCCGATGCTCGGCAACGGGGACAGCCCGGGGCTGACCGCGCTGGCCGTGCTGCGCATGCCACCCACCCGGGCCGAGCGGTTCGTCGACCCCGCGCTGATGCGGCACTCGCTGCTGGACGACACGTTCCGCCAGATCGGCGCGACGCTGGACCTGGACCAGGTGGCCCGCGGCCTGATCAACATCCTGGTGCCGCACTTCTGTACTGCGGCCGGGCTGCTGGTGCTGGAGAGCGTGGCCGCGGGCGACGAGTTCCCGGTCAACCCGCCGGACGGCTCCCAGCTGATGCGCCGCCTCGCGGTGGCCACCGACGACGGCTCCCCCGGCTGGGACGCCGCGTTCCCGACCGGTGAGGTGCTGCTCTACCCGCCGGACACGCCGTACGTGGAGTGCATGGACACCGGCAAGCCGGTGCGGATCACCGCGATGGACAGCGCCAAGGCGGTCAGCATCGCCGAATCGTGGCTGCGCCGGCCGGTGGCCAAACTGCTCTCCGGCACTTCCATGCTGCTGCTCCCGCTGGCCACCAAGGACACCTCGCTCGGCTTCTTCGTGTGCACCCGGAAGGCGGGTTACCGCCCGTACGACGACTACGACTCCGAGATCGGCATGGAGTTCGCCTCCCGGGCCGCGATCTTCATCGACAACGCCCGCCAGTACAACCGGGAACGCACCACCGCGCTCACCTTGCAGCGCAGCCTGCTGCCCACCGGGTTGTCCGCGCCGTCCTCGGTGGACGTCAAGCATCGCTACCTGCCGGGCAGCAAGCTGATCGAGGTCGGCGGGGACTGGTACGAGTCGATCGCGCTGCCTGGCGCGCGGGCCGCGCTGGTGGTCGGCGACGTGGCCGGGCACGGCGTGCGGGCCGCGGTGACCATGGGCCGGCTGCGCACCGCGATCCACACGCTGGCCACCCTGGAACTGCCGCCCGACGAGTCGCTGGCCCAGCTGAACGAGCTGATGACCTCGCTGGGTGAGCGCGAGCCGCACTTCGCCACCTGCGCCTACGCGCTGTACGACGCGGTCACCGGCAGCTGCGAGATCGCCTCGGCGGGCCATCTCCCGCCGCTGCTGGTCCGGCCGGACGGCAGCAGCGAGTTCCTGGACACCTACCCGGCCCCGCCGCTCGGCGTGGGTGAGCTGCCCATCGAGAGCCGCACCATCGAGATCGAGGACGGCAGCCTGCTCGTGCTGTACACGGACGGGCTGGTCGAGGACCGGCACCGGGACATCGACGACGGCCTCAACTTCCTCCGCGAGGTGTTCGACGGCGACGCGTGCGAGCGGCCGCTGGACGACCTGTGCCGCGCCGCGCTGGCCGGCGTGTACGCGCACCAGCAACGCGACGACATCGCGATCCTGATCGCCCGGCTGAGCAAGATCCCGGCCGATCACCACGCCAGCTGGTCGCTGCCCCCGGAGCTGACCTCCGCGGCCAAGGCCCGGCACCTGATCCGCGAGCCGCTGGCCCGGTGGGGGCTGGACGAGCTGATGCCCACCACCGAGCTGCTGGTATCTGAGCTGGTCACCAACGCGATCCGGTACGCCACCGGCGAGGTCACCATCCGCCTGGTGCTGGACGGTTCCCTGGTCTGCGAGGTGCTCGACAACTCTTCGGCCCTGCCCCGGCTGCGCCACGCGGGCCGCGACGAGGAGTGCGGCCGCGGCCTGGAAGTGGTCAGCCAGCTGGCCCAGCGGTGGGGTGCCCGGCGCACCCGGGACGGCAAGATCGTCTGGTGCGAGCACGCCATCCCGGCCAAGCCAGACGACGACGGCGGCACGGACTTAGCCGGGGCCCGGACCGAGCTGTGAGCCCGGCTAAGGTTCCGCGCCGCGGGTCAGGTGGCCGCACCCCGGGTGTCAGCCCGGATGGACAGCTTGCCGTGCTGCATGATGCCGATCCGCTGCGCCCGGCGGGCCACCGAGGTGTCGTGGGTGACCAGGACGAGGGTCAGCCCGACCTCCTGCCAGAGCTTCTCCAGCAGGCCCATGAGGTCGTCCCGGGTGTCCTCGTCCAGATTGCCGGTCGGCTCGTCGGCCAGCAGCACCTTGGGGCTCTTGACCAGGGCCCGGGCGATGGCCACCCGCTGCTGCTGCCCGCCGGACAGCTCGGACGGCAGGTGCCGCTCCCGCTCGGCCAGGCCGACGCTGGCTAGCGCCTGGCTGGCCCGGGCCGACCGGTCGGCCGCCCCGGTGCCCAGCGGGACCAGGGCGACCTCCACGTTCTCCCGCGCGCTCAGCGTGGGGATCAGGTTGAAGGTCTGGAAGATGAACCCGATGGACTCGGCCCGGACCCGGGTCAGCTGAGCTTCCCGCATGGCGGCCAGATCATGGCCGTCGAAATCGACCACGCCGGAGGTAGGCCGGTCCAGGCCGCCCAGGATCTGCAGCAGGGTGGTCTTCCCGTGCCCGGTCGGGCCCTGGATGGCCAGCCATTCCCCGTCCTCGATGACGAGATCAACGCCGGCCAGCGCGTCCACCGTGGCCCGGCCTTTCTGGTACCGCTTGGTGACGCCCGTCAGCTTGTACATGGTTTCCTCTCACACTCGACCGTGCTCATTCGGCTGTGCTCATTCGACCGTGCTCATTCGGCTGTGCTTACTCGACCCTGGACAATGCCGCGGCCGGGCGGAGCCGTGCGGCCCGCCAGCCGCCGAAGGAGCCGGCGATGAGGCCGCCGGCGATGGCCAGCACCACGGCCAGGATCACCGCAGCCAGGGTGACCGGCGCGGTGAGGTGGACGGCCACGTTGTGCACCGTGTCCGCCGCCGCCTGACGGAAGCCGCCGGGGCCGCCCCCGGCGGGGAACCGGCCGCCGCCGGCCGTCTGCGCCCCGCCCGGGGTGGCCGAGCCGGTGCTCGCCCCGAGCGAGGCGGTCAGCGGCCCGGCGAGCTTCTGCACCAGCGCCGCGCCCGCGAAACCAAGGGCCACCCCGACCACCCCGCCGATGATGCCGATGGCGATGGACTCCCCCATCACCTGGCCGATGATCCGGCGGCCCCGCCAGCCGAACGCCTTGAGCGTGCCGAACTCCCGCACCCGGCGGGTCACCGCGGCCATGGTCAGCAGGCTGGCCAGCAGGAACGCGGCCACCAGCACGGCGATGGCCAGCCACTTGCCGAGGTTGTTGGCCAGGCTGGCCGCGCTGGACAGCGACCCGGTCACCTCGTTGGCCAGGCTGGCCGAGGTGGTCACCGTCGCCTTGGGCAGCAGGCCGGAGATCTCCTTGGCCACCGTGGCGATGTTGGCCGCGCTGTTGGCCGACACATAGACCGTGTTGACCTTGCCGGTCAGGCTGGCCAGCTGCTGCGCGCGGGCCAGCGGGATGAACACGTTGGACGCGCTGGACCCGGCCGACACGATGCCGACCACCTTGAACCTGGTCTTGGACACCGTGACAGTGGACCCGACCTTCAGTTTCTTCTGGCTCGCGTAGTTGGCGTTGACCACGGCCACGTTGGACGTGGCGTCGCTGGCCGCGAACGTGCGGCCCGAGGTGAGCTTGGCCGAGCTGAGCGGGCCCAGCGCCCCGTGGTTCAGGTCCACCCCGCTGACCGAGAAAGTACTGGGCGTGAAGCTGCCATGGAAGTGGCTCGAGCCGCTCCCGCTGGACCCGCCACCGAAGCCCGTGCTGGGGCCGCTGCTGGAGTTGATGGCCGGGATCTTCCCGGTGATGACCACGTCGGTGAGGCTCAGCGCGCCGGCCGCCGCGGACACGTCGTGCAGCTTGCCGATGCTGGCCACCGACGAGGTGGTCAGCGTGCCCAGCCCGGCGCTGGTCAGGTTGTCAATGTTGATCTTCGTACCGGCCGCGGGGCGCGACTTGCTGCCGACCTGGCCGTGGAACCCGAACGGGCCGGGGGTGAACGAGCCTGCCTTAGGGGTCTGCGTGACGGTCACGTCGGTGCCCACCCCGTACAGCGAGTGCAGCACCTGGGCCTGCGCGTCCTTGACCCCGGAAGACGCCGCCGTAACGGTGATGACCAGACCAATTCCCAGCGCTAGGCCAAGGGCTATGAAAATTGCCTGGCGCATCCGCCGGCGCAATTCACGCCGCAGATAGGTGAAGAACATGAAGACTCCTCCGGGAATGCCCGCATCAGCCCGGCGGGCGGATCCTGCTGCTGGAATGGCGGCGCGGCGCTGGCACGCCAGGCAACGGCGCGCCCGGCGCGGTGATGCGCCAGCTAGATACTGGCGGCCATTCCTGAAAGATCGCTCCAGGGCCGCTACGGGAAAGCCGTGATCCCGGATTCGGGAATGATTACCGGCTGGCGTCGCGGACGTAGAGCCGGAGCCACAGCCCCTGGATGTCCCAGCGGCGGACCAGCCGGAAGTCCAGCCCGTCCAGCAGCAGCACCGGGCGCGGCGAGGCCCACTGCACCACCCACATCCGGCGCACCGTGGCCGCTCGGTCCCGGATCACCTGGGCCGGCGCGTAGCTGCCGGCCAGCGTGCCGGACTGCTGCGGGGACAGCTCGGAGCTGATGTCGCGCAGCCGGGCCAGGCCGTACGGGTAGGCCACCTCCAGGGTGCGTTCCCCGGTGCCCTTGTCCGGCCCGCGCCGCGAGCTGACGTTCACCAGCGCGTCGCCCGGCTCGCGGTTGCGGGCCACGATCCGGTCCACCCGGCGGATGTTGATGCCATGCCCGACCGCGCTGCGCTGGAAGCTCTGGGTGGGCAGCCCGATCACCAGCAGCGCGATCAGGGCGGCCGGCCCGGCGTACCGGCCGAGCGCGACCAGCGCAGGTCCGATGAGCAGCGCGGCCGCCGGGATGCAGAACACGATGTACCGGAACGTGTACACCGGATGCGCCAGGGATGCGGTGAGCAGGATGACCGGCGGCAGAATCAGCCAGGGCAGGCACAGCGCGACCAGCCGGCCCGGCCAGCAGCCGCCCAGCGGCCGGCCGCGGGCCAGCCGGCCGGCCACCGCGACCGCCACCACGACCACGATGGCCAGCACCAGCGAGGTCCGGCCGAGCAGCCGCTGCACGGTAAGCACGTCCTCGAGGCCAGGCGGCTGGATCCAGGTGATCTGGTGCAGCTGGCTGTAGCCGACCACCGCCACCGGGCTCACCGCGATGACCGCCGCGCCCACCGCGATCAGCCAGCCTGGCCACAGGCCCTGCCCCAGCCGCGGCGGCTGGCCGCCGCTCGGCGCGAAGCGGCGATCGGGGGGTTCCGGGGGGTCGTCCCCCCACGTCCGCGGCGGCTGGCCGCCGCTCGGCGCGGAGCGGCGATCGGGGGGTTCCGGGGGGTCGTCCCCCCGGGCTAGCAGGGTGACGGCGTGCGCCAGCACCAGCAGCAAGGCGAACAGGTTGCCGAAGCCGAGCAGGGCCAGGGTGACCCCGTACCCGGCCAGCCAGCCACGCCGGCTGCCGGGCCGGCCGGCGTCCATCGCCCGCACCAGGCAGTAGCTGACCGTGGCGGCCAGCGCGACCAGCAGCGCACCTTCCCGGGCATCCTGGGCGTACGAGCTGACCGAGGGCAGGATGGCGAACGTCAGCCCGGCGGCCAGCCCGGCCCAGCCGGACACCAGCCTGCGGCCCAGCAGCGTGATCACGTAAGCCGCGGCCGCCATGGCCAGCACCGACGGCAGCCGGACGATCAGCTCACTGCTGCCGCCGAACAGCCGGACGACCACCCAGATGAGCACGTAGTAGGCGCCGTGTACCACGTCCACGTTGCCGAGCATCCGGACCAGTTGCGGGAAGCTGCGGTGCACCGCGGCCAGGGTGGCCGTCTCGTCCTTGGAGAACGACGGCCCGGAGATCCGGTACAGGCCAGCCAGCAGGGTGACCGCCGCGGGCAGTAATGGCAGCCAGACCCCGCTCAGCCCGGCATGCCCCGGGGGTTGCGCCGGTGCGGGATGGCCGCTACTGCCTGTCCCGCCGCGCCCGTCAATGACGGCCGGGCCCCCAGAACCGTGCAACGTACCGTCCCACCCTAGTGCTGTCGTACCCGGGCAACGCGGTGTGCGACAGCACTCCGAGGGCCGGAATTCTGGCGATTTCCTGCACCCTATGTCACCCCGGTGGGCGATTTGCCGCCATCCTCCACTCTTTGACGCTTACCGGGAGCAATTTGGCTGTACTGAGGAAAAAATGGCCAGCTGGCGTGACTCAGGTGTTCCGCATCGCCCGCAGCGACTCGCGCAGCGAGTTGGTCGTGGCCAGCACGGCCGACGGCTCGTAACCGCAATGCGCCATGCAGTTGGCGCAGCGTGGGTCCTTGCCCCGGCCGTAGGAGTCCCAGTCCGTGGTCTCGATCAGCTCCTTATACGTCTTCACGTAGCCGTCGGCCATCAGGTAACAGGGCTTCTGCCAGCCGAGCAGCGAGTAGGACGGGATGCCCCACGCGGTGCAGCCGAAGTCGGTCTTGCCCTCCAGGAAGTCCAGGAACAGCGGGGTGTGGTTGAGCCGCCACCGCTTCCGGTTGCCATGGTCGAACGCCTTGCGGAACAGTTCCCGGGTCTCCGTGACCCCCAGGAAGTGCTCCTGGTCCGGCGCCTTCTCGTAGGCGTAGGCCGGGGAGATCTGCATCTCGTCGATGCCGAGATCGTCGTTCAGGTAGCTCAGCACGTCGATCACGGTCTGCGGGGTGTCGGTGTTGAAGAACGTGGTGTTCGTGTTGACCTTGAACCCGCGCTCCTTGGCCATCTTGATGGCCGCGACGGCGTCGTCGAACACGCCTTCCTTGCAGACGGATTCGTCATGCCGCTCGCGCAGCCCGTCGATATGCACCACCCAGGCGAAGTACGGCGACGGCTTGAACTTGTCGATCTTCTTCGGCATGAGCAGCGCGTTGGTGCACAGGAAGACAAACTTCTTCCGCTTGATCAGCTCGGCCACCAGCACGTCGATCTGCGGATGCATGAGCGGCTCGCCACCCGCGATGGACACCATGGGAGCGCCGCACTCGTCGATCGCGGCCAGCGCCTGCTCCACCGGCATCCGCTGCTTGAGCAGCGTGTGCGGCTGCTGGATCTTCCCGCAGCCGGCGCACTTCAGGTTGCAGGCGAACAGCGGCTCCAGCTCCACCAGCAGCGGGAACTTCTTCTTCCCGGTCAGCTTCTGACGCATCAGGTAAGAGCCGATGCGCAGGCTCTGGCGCATGGACACGCTCATGACTGCCTAACCTCCTTGGGCAGGCTGAATCGGATGTTCTCAGTAGTGATCACACGCTCGCTGACCTCGACGGAGCCGAGGCCGCCGAGCGCGGTGATGATGTCCTCGACCACCGCCGGGGGCGCGGACGCACCCGCGGTCAGGCCGATGGTGGACACCCCGGCCAGCCAGCCCAGCTCGATGTCGGACGGGCCGTCGATCAGATGGGCGGGGGTACCCGCCCGCTGCGCGGTTTCCACCAGCCGCACAGAGTTGGAGGAGTTGGCCGACCCGGCCACCAGCACCAGATCGGACTCGGCCGCCACCGCCCGGGCGGCACGCTGCCGGTTGGTGGTGGCGTAGCAGATGTCGTCGCTGCCCGGCGCGCGGGACGCCGGGAACCGCTCGCGCAGCGCGTCGGCGATGTCCGCCGCCTCGTCCATGGCCAGCGTGGTCTGCATCAGGTAGGCGACTTTGCTGGGGTCGGCCGGGCTCAGCCGGCCGACGTCCTCGGCCGTCTCCACCAGGGCCACCGAGTCCGGCGCCTCGCCCAGCGTGCCCTCGACCTCCTCGTGCCCGGCGTGCCCGATCAGCGCGACCAGGTAGCCGTCGGCCGCAAACCGGCGCGCCTCGGCGTGCACCTTGGCCACCAGCGGGCAGGTCGCGTCCACCGCGGTCAGCCCGCGGTCGTCGGCCTCGGTGCGGACCGCGGGCGACACGCCGTGCGCGGAGAACACCACCCGGGCCCCGTCCGGCACCTCGCTCAGCTCGTCCACGAAGATCGCGCCGCGGGCTTCCAGCTCGGACACCACGTGCGAGTTGTGCACGATCTGCTTGCGCACGTAAACCGGGGGGCCGTGCTGCTCGAGGATCTTCTCCACGATCTCGATGGCCCGCTCGACCCCCGCGCAGAACGACCGCGGTCCGGCCAGTAGCACCTGACGCTGCCCAGTCGCTGCGGCCCACCGGCCCAGGGCCGGCCCGGCCGCCCGCAGTGAGCGGAGCGCGGCCAGCCCGCCGCCCAGCGCGGCCGGCCGCAGCAGCGGCCGGCCGGGCGTGTCCGAGATGGCCCGGACCACGGCCACCGGCCGCCCCCGGGCCGCCTTGATCAGCTCGGACGATTCCATGTCCACGGCGATCGCGCCGTCGGCCGCCAGCCGGTCCCGCTGGCCCGGCCGGAACAGGTGATCGACCGTGACCACCCGGCCGGTGCGCACCCGCAGCCCGGCCCGGCGCAGCTCGCCGGCCAGCAGTTCCGCCGTCGGGATCGGGGTGACCGTCTGCCCGTCGCTGACCTCGCTGGCCACCACCAGGTCGCCGGGGACGAGGTCATCGGCCAGCCCGCCGGCGGTGCCCGCGACGGCCAGCGCACCGAACGACAGCGGGCCCAGCGTGGCGGCCCGGGCCGCGGCCCGGCGCGGGCCGTACCCGGTGGCCACCACCGCAGCGGCGGTGCCGTCCAGTCCGCGCCGCATCGCCCGGGCTTCCAGCCGCAGTGGCGCGCAGACCAGCAGGCCGGCCTGCTCCACCACGGGCGGCCGGGTCCGCGGGCTGGCCAGCATCGGCCGGGTCATGGCCGGCCTGCCAGGTAACGGCCGAGCGCGCTGACCGGGAACACCAGCCGGTACAGGTGGTAGTTGATGTAGAAGTCGCCGGGGAAGCCGGTCCCGGTGTATTGCGGCTCGTCCCAGGTGCCGTCCGGCCGCTGATGCTCGGTGAGCCAGCGGATGCCCGCTTCCGCGGCCGGGCCCGGCGGTCCCGCGGCCAGCAGGGCGAGCAGCGCCCACGCGGTCTGCGACGCGGTGGAGGTGCCCTGCCCGGCCAGCCCGGGGTCGTCGTAGGAGCGCAGGTCCTCGCCCCAGCCGCCGTCCGGGTTCTGGTGCTCCTCGAGCCAGCGCACCGCCCGCTGGATGGCCGGCTTGGACGCGGGCACGCCCGCCGCGATGAGCGCGGGCACTACCGCGCCGGTGCCGTACACGTAGTTCGCGCCCCACCGGCCGAACCAGGATCCGTCCGGCTCCTGCGCCCGGAGCAGCCAGACCACCCCGCGCCGGACCGCCCGGCTGCCCGCCTGGCCCTCGGCGGCCAGCGCCTCGACCACGTGCGCGGTGACGTCGGCCGACGGCGGGTCGATGACCGCGCCGAAGTCACAGAAGGGCAGCTTGGTGACCAGCGTGGAGGTGTTGTCCGCGTCGAACGCGCCCCAGCCGCCGTCGGCGGACTGCATGCCGGTGATCCAGCGCAGCCCGCGGCCGATGGCCGGGTGCCGGCCACCCGGGCCGGCCAGGCCAGGCGCGGTGCGGCGCAGCGCCAGCACGGCTTCCGCGGTGTCGTCGATGTCCGGGTACCCGTCGTTGTCGAACTCGAACGCCCAGCCCCCGGGGGCCAGGTCCGGCCGGCGAACCTGCCAGTCCCCCGGGCCGGGGATCTCCTCGCTCAGCAGCCAGTCGGCCGACTTGCGCAGCGCCGGGTGGTCCGGCGGCAGGCCCGCGTCGGCCAGCGCGATGACGGCCAGCACCGTGTCCCACACCGGCGACTGGCAGGCTTCCAGCCGCCGGATCTTGCCGTCCGGGGTGTCCTCCCAGATGGTGAACCGGTCCAGGCCGGCCAGCCCGCGCTGCAGCACCGGATGGTTGAGCTCGTAGCCCAGCAGGTTCAGCGCGATCAGCGAGTACACCCACGGCGGCTGGATCCCGCCCCAGCAGCCGTCCCGCTCCTGCCGGGCGATGATCCACTCCGCGCAGCGGCGCAGCGCGGCGCGGCGCACCGCCCGCACCGGCCGGGCCCGCCGGCCGCGCTTCTCATAGACCTGCAGCGCGCGGTCCAGCTGGCCAAACGCCAGTGCCCAGCCGGTCCGGTCCGCGGCCTGAGCCGACTTGCGGGCCGGCTGGCCCGGGGGCTGTGCCAGCCGGATCTCGTCTAGGCCGAAGGGGAGGGACCGGACCGGCCGGAACGAGCCCACTACGGTCAGCGGAACGATCGTCTGCCGAGCCAAGCAGGCCCAGTCGTACACATTAAGGGGGAACCAGGCCGGCAGGTACACCATTTCGGGTGGCATGACCGGAAGGTCATCCCAGGACCACTGGCCGAACAGGGCCAGCCAGATCCGGGTGAACACCCGGGCGGCCGGGATACCGCCCGCGGCGCGGATCCAGCTGGCCGCCCGGGCCATGTGCGCAGCCTCCGGCGGGTGCCCGGCCAGCCGCAGCGCCACGTACGCCTCGACTGTGGTGGACAGGTCGCCGGGGCCGCCGTAGAAGTTGGCCCAGGTCCCGTCGTCGCGCTGCTGGGACGCGATCCACCGCGCCGCCGCGGCGGTCTCCTCCTCGGTGCGTACGCCGAGGAACTGGCGGAGCAGCAGGTCCTCGGCGTCCATCGTGACGTTGGTCTCCAGCTCGCCCTGCCACCAGCCCTCGTCGTGCTGGCGGCTGAGCAGGTGATCGCGGGCGCTAGCCAGCGCGGACTCTGCGCCGGAGAGCGCAGAAGACCTACCGGATCGCGCGTGCGTCACTGTCATCGTCTCTCCTCACCATCACCACACAGCCCCCGCACCAACACCGGGACGGCCCGTCCTCCGCCGGGCCCGATCACCCCCTGGCCTGGCTCCTCACCATTGCCGCGCCGTGATGAACTCGGCGATCCCGGCGAACTCGGCCCGCACGTCGTCGGGCATGCCGGTCTCGTTCAGGCACTTCTCCGCCGCGGCCAGCTGATCCGCGGCCTCGTTCTCAGTCCAGCTCTTGCCGCCGGCCTCCTCGACCAGGCGCGCGGCGCGGGCCAGGTCGTCCTCGGTCAGCTCGCCCGGCTGGGCCAGCAGCCCGGCCAGTTCCTCGCCCGCCGCCGAGCCGCTGGTCAGCGCGGCCACCACGGGCAGCGACTTCTTCCGGGCCCGCAGGTCGGCGCGGACCGGCTTGCCGGTCACCTCCGGGGCGCCCCAGATGCCGAGCAGGTCGTCGGTCAGCTGGAAGGCCTGCCCGGCATGAGCGCCGAAGCCGGCCAGCCCCATGGCCAGTCCGGGCGCCGCACCCACATGGATGGCCCCGATGCTGCAGGCACAGGCCATCAGCGCCGCGGTCTTGTCGCCCGCCATCGTCTGGCACTCGGCCAGCGTGACGTCGTCGCGCTGCTCGAAGGCGAGGTCGGCGCCCTGCCCGGCGATCAGCCGGAGCACCGCGGCGGACAGGCAGCGGGCCGCCCAGACGCCCTGCGCGGCGGAGTCCTCCAGCAGGATGTCCTGGGCCAGCGCGAGCAGCGCGTCACCGGCCAGGATGGCCGCGCCCACGCCGTGCACCGTCCACGCGGTCGGCCGGTGCCGCCGCTCGGTGTCGCCGTCCATGATGTCGTCGTGCAGCAGCGAGAAGTTGTGCACCAGCTCGACCGCGACCGCCGCGGGCACGCCGCGGTCCGGGGCGGCCCCGGCCGCGCGCGCGGACAGCAGGGCCAGCGCGGGCCGCAACGCCTTGCCCGTGCCGCCGCCGCCGTCCAGGCCCAGGTGATACGCGGCTACCGTGCGCACCTCGGGGCTGAGCCGGCCCACGGCCGCGGCCACCGCGGGCCCGACCAGGTCGCGGGCCGTCTCCACGCCGGCCGGCATGACGGCGGTCACGACGACGCTCCGGCGACCGCCGCCGCCTGGCGGCCCGCAGGCACGCCGCGGGGTGATTGGGCCATCTCGCGTCGCAGCTCGCGGGCTGCGATAAGTCCGCTTCGCACGGCTCCCTCCATCGTGTCCGGCCACCCGGTATCGGTCCAGGCGCCCGCGAGTACCAGGCCGGCCAGCCCGGTCCCGGCGGCCGGGCGCCGCTCGGCACACCCGGGAACCTGCCGGAACGTGGCCCGGCGCTCCCTGGTGACGAAGAAATCTATGATCTGCGCGTCCCGCGCAGCGGGGAAGAGCTGGGCCATCGCGGGCAGGAAGCGCTCGCGCAGCACCGCGGCCGGGGTGTCCACCACGTCGTCCGCGGCCGACACCGAGATGGCCAGGTACTGGCCGGCGGTGAGCCCGGACGGCCCGGTCCGGTCGAATACCCACTGCACCGGCGAGTCCACCGCGGCCGCGAACGGCAGCCGGGTGACCCGCCGGTCATAGACGATATGCACGTTGACGATGGGCGAGGCGCCCAGCTCACGCCACTGCTCCGGGCCCGGTCCCGGCCCGGCCGCGCCGGGCGGCAGCAGCCGGGCGGCCGCCTCCGGCGGCACCGCGAGCAGCACGCCGTCGGCCTCGATAGCCTCCGCCGCAGGCGCGCCCCGGCCGGCCAGTTCGACCCGGAACCGGCCACCAGGCAGGGGCGTTATTCCGGCGACCTTCGCGCTCAGCCGGACGCCGGCGCCCAGCTCGGCCAGCTTCCGCGCGCCGGCCTGGCCGTGTAGGTCGCCCAGCGGGATGCCGGGCGTGCCGATGTCGGCCGCGTCCCGGTGGCCGAGTAGCGCGGTCTTGACCACCGTGGCGGCCAGCGCCAGGTTGGCGTCGTCGCCGTGGATGTTGAGCGCGGACACGGTGAACAGGTCCCAGAGCGCCCGGCGGGCCCGCTGGCTCTGCCCGTGGGCGGCCAGCCAGTCGCCCAGCCGCTGCCCGTCCAGCGCCGGGTCAGCCGGGTCGAGGAAGCGCATCGGCAGAGCGGCGCGGCTCACCTTCAGCCGCTCGGCGGGCGACAGCAGCCGGTAGCCGGCCAGCGCCTGGCCCATCTGCAGCGGGCCGGGCAGCGCGGTGCGGCGCAGCCGGGCCTGGCCGCCCGGGCTGAGCACGGTGACGTCGAACCGGTCCTGCAGCGACACCGAGCCGGTCATGCCGAGCCGGGCGATCAGTTCCCGGTAGGCGGTGCAGCAGCCCAGGAAGACATGCTGCCCGTTGTCCACGATCAGGCCGTCCCGGCTGAACGAGCAGGTGGCGCCGCCCAGCCGGGGCCGCGCCTCGAGCAGCGTGACCGGCACCCCGGCCTCGCGCAGCGCGATCGCCGCGGTAATCCCGGCCAGCCCACCGCCAACGACTATTACCTGGCGGCCGGCCGAAGCAGTCCTGGTCTCAGGGCTCATTAGTGCGCTCCCGCCCGCAGCGTCGCGCCGGCCAGCGCCTTGGCCGCGACCGTGGCCTTCTGCCCGGCCGACAGCGAAACCCGGCGGTGCAGCACGGCGTCCGGGCTGGCCGAGATGCTCTGCAGCAGCCGGTAGTAGATGCCGGCCATGGCGCCGGTGCAGGCCGCGCTGCGCCGGTCCAGCATCGGCATCAGCTGCAGCCCCTGCGCGTACCAGTCGCGGGCCCGGTCCGCCTCGAACACGACCAGCTCGACCAGCTTGGGGTCGGCGGCCGGCCCGCCTGACCCGCTGCGCCGCAGCTCGGCGCCGAACCGCTTGAAGTCCTCGGCCGGCAGGTAGACCCGCCCGGTCCCGTAGTCCTCGCGGATGTCCCGCAGGATGTTGGTCAGCTGCAGGGCCACGCCCAGCGCGTCGGCCAGCGGAGCGGCGGTGGCCACGTCCCGGGTGCCGAACACGCCCAGCGACAGCCGCCCGATGGAGCCCGCCACGCACCGGCAGTACTGGTGCAGGTCGTCGAACGTGGCGTAGCTGGTGCCCCGCACGTCGGCCTCGCACCCGTCGATGAGCTCGCCGAACGCGGCCAGCGGAATGGGGAACCGGCGGCCCGCGTCAGCCAGGGCGATCAGCACTGGGTCTTGGTGCAGAGCGTCTTGGTGCAGAGCGTCTTGGTGCAGAGCGTCATCCTGCACCTGGCGGGTGCCGGAGGGCGACTCAGTTTCCGCGGCCAAAGCCATTACCTCGGCCCGCGCCTGGCCGAGCGCGGCCAGCTTCTCGTCGGCCGGCAGTGAGCCGTCGCCGATGTCGTCGATGCGCCGGGCGAACGCGTACACCGCGGATAGCGCGCGCCGCTTGGGCGGCGGCAGCAGCCGGATGCCGTAGGAGAAGTTGCGGGCCTGGGACCGGGTGATCTCCTCACAGTGCCGGTACGCGGCAGACACGTCCATCCGATCACCTCCCGGTCGCATAAGCCGTCAGCACTTCCCGTACCAGCCGGCCGCGGCGCGGCTTCGGTGTCGCGCGCAGCACATCGTGCCCGGCGCCGGCGATGGCCGCGAGAGCGGCCCGGCCACCGGCGACATAACCGGCCACGGCAACCCGGGCCGCGCCGCGCAAATTCCCGATGAGCGGTGCGCCTTGGTCGAGCAGTTCCCGCGCCCGCCGCACCTGGAACGCCATCAGCTCCCGGACCTGCGGGGATGCGGTAGCGGCGGCCAGATCGGCTTCGCTGACGCCGAACCGGGCCAGGTCCTCGGCGGGCAGGTAGACCCGGCCGGCCCGGAGATCCTCGGCCACGTCCTGCCAGTGCTCGGCCAGCTGGAGCGCGGTGCACACCCGGTCGGACAGCACCAGCCGGTCCGGGCTGACCGCGCCGAACACGTACAGCACGATCTGGCCCACCGGGTTGGCGGACAGCTCGCAGTAGCCGACCAGGTCGCCGAACGTGGCGTACCGGGTGACCACCTGGTCCTGCCGGTTGGCCTGGATCAGGTCGAGGAACGGCTGCTGCGGGACGGCACACTCGGCCAGCACCGGGGCCAGCGCGCGGACCACGCCGAGCCGGGGCGGCTCGGCGGAATCGGTGCCCTGGAAGCGGTAAAGCCGACCAAGGTCGGCTTCCAGGTCGTCGAGGAGGCGGGCCCGTTCGCCGGGTGGCGCCTCGTCGCCCATGTCGTCCACCGCGCGCGCGTAGCCGTAGACCGCTTGCAGATGCCGCCGGTACCGGGCAGGCAGCAGCCGCAACGCAACCGGGAAGTTCTCCCCGGACGCCTTGGCCCCGGCCGCGGCCCCGATCTGCTCAGCGGTCGGCTGGACGGTGGCCGGCCCGGGTGGCTCGCCCAATCCTGCTACGCCCTTGCTCACAGTAGCTATCTCCGCACACTTGCCATGCAAATGCAAACAATGACATGGGCGTCACCTGACACCGGTGTCGCAGATCAGCGGAGCACCGTGGCCTGGTCCCGCACAAGGCACGCCAGAACAGCGCCCCTTCATTATGCACGGCCCCGGCAGCACCCTCACTATCGGGTCGGACCCGGTTCCTCATAGCACATTGCTCCAGCCATTCGCAACGCGCCGCCACGTGGCTACCGGTGAGTTTTGCGCCGCCATCCACCCAGACCCGTCCCGGCTGACGTCATCCCAGCTCAGGTTGGGGATTTGCATTATTGACAGGGTGGTCTGGATATGTTTCGAGTGGGTTACGAACTGGATTCAAATCGTCGATATCCGGATGCTATCCGCCAGTCGCTTCCCGCTGCATGGGGACGGTTACTGAACGCAATGCCTGGGCGGCCGCCGGGGCCGGCCCGGACCGCGGCGTTGTGCCCGACTGGCCACACTCGCCGCTGTGCATTAGCTGACGCTAATGTCATATTCAGTTGCTTGCCCCAGGCCGCGTCGCACCCGGCTGGAGCCGGCCCCGGACAATGTTTCGAAGCCCGCAACTATGCCAGAGCGTCGGCCGGCCCACCACCCCACCCCTCGCCCCCCGCCGCCCGCGCACCCCACAGCCGTTCCGCTCCGCCACCCACCAGCCCCGCCACCCCTCCCCCGCGGCGGCGCCCGACCAATACAACGCGGTGACTTATGCCCCACCCGCGGGGCATAAGTCACCGCGTTGTATTGGTTACTGGCCCGTAGCGTCGGGGCGGGCCGCCGGGTGCCGGGCAGGCCCGGCTGAGCTTGGCAAACTTACCCGCGGGTCAACTGGCCAGTAACAGCCGCCAGCGGCCG
>DASXIN010000167.1:0-10600 GCA_036497945.1 Streptosporangiaceae bacterium
GCCCAGGCCGCCGTGATTGGCATAGCGGTGCAGCCACTCATGCACCGTCTGGCGGGCCACCCCATACCGCCGCGCCACGTCGGTTACTGAGGCACCCTCGTCCAGGACTTCCAGCACCGCCCGGTACCGCTGCTCGACCACTCCCAGCTCCACCAGCACACCCGGCCCCCTCCGCTGCGATCAGCCAATTGATCGCAGCGACGCGCCCAGGAAGCCCAAAAGCCGGGAATCAGCACGGAGTGTCGCCTACCTACCGGAACTACTGTCGCCCACCAGCCGGAACCGCGTCCGCAACCTGTCGCCCAGGAACCGGAACCAAGGTGTCCAGCATCTACCGGGATCGCACAGCAAAACACCGGCGTGTCTTGATGTCAAACTGATGTCAAACGATCAAGAAGGCCGGTTCCCGATCAAGGGAACCGGCCTCTGACCTGCACTAACGTGGTGGGCGATACTGGGATTGAACCAGTGACCTCTTCGGTGTCAACGAAGCGCTCTCCCACTGAGCTAACCGCCCGCGAGGCGGAGACGGGAATCGAACCCGTGTACAGGGCTTTGCAGGCCCTTGCCTAAGCCACTCGGCCACTCCGCCAACGCCCGGCTCCCGATCCGGGACCCGGGGCGTGGAAAACCAGCCGACGACCGCGGCGGGCCAGCGACCCTGCAGAACGGCTTCCGGCGCCTCCGAGCGGACGACGGGATTCGAACCCGCGACCCTCACCTTGGCAAGGTGATGCGCTACCAGCTGCGCTACGTCCGCATGCCCGGTCAGAGCCGGGCTGCAGCACTCCCGCCGGGGCGGGTGTGCGTTCAGAACTGTAGCCGATCCTGGCCCGCGAGCAAACTCGGCACCACGCCGCGCCGCCGCGCCCAGGACGGCCCGGCGGGCGCCGGACGAGGGGTGTTCCTCCCATCGGACTGGGCAGGGAGACCGGCGAAGGAGGCTACCGACATGAAATTCAAGGTCATCGAGGACGCCGACGTCGTCACCTACGTCGTGGTGTGCGACGCAGGGGACGAGGCGGTCGCCGCATTGCAGCAGTTCGCCAGGGCCGAGCGCCTGGAAGCGTCGCAGGTCACCGCCGTCGGCGGCTTCGAGCGCGCCACCGTCGGCTGGTTCGACCGGGCGGCCAAGCGGTTCCGGCACATCCCCATCGACGAGCCCACCGAGGTGCTCTCGCTGATCGGCGATGTCGCGGAGAGCCAGGACGGCCCGAGCCTGAACCTGCACGTCGTGCTCGGCTTGTCCGACGGCACCACCCGGGGTGGCCACCTCATCGCGGGCCAGGTCTTCCCCACCCTGGAGGTCATTGTGACCGAGGCCCCCGCGGAGCTGCGCAAGGTGATGCAGCCAGGTATTGGCGTTGCGCTTATTGATCTGGACCGGTCGGAGGCGTGACCGTGCGCGCCGCGGTGACCGCCACCGTGGTGTAGCCCATGGTGAACTCGCCGCCCACCTCGTCGATGGCCGCGCCGATGCCCGCCACCAGCTCGCGCAGCGTGGCCGGCGCCAGCTGGTTGGTGAAGCCAGAGGTAGGCACTTGATCCAGGAACTCATCGCGGGTGTAGAAACGGTCCCATTCGAACCGCCACTCTTCCGATTTACTGAACGCCAGTGCCTGCTGCATGCCGTCCGCCGCCTTGCGGCAGAGCGCTGCGTAGGCGTCCGCGCCGAGTGCCGGCATCCGGAACAGCGGTGCCTCGGCGAAGACCCGGCGGTACACCCCGGCGAACGCTTCAGTCAGCTCAGCCGGGGGCTGGATCGAGTTCCAGAACACGGCCAGCCGGCCGCCGGGGCGCAGCACCCGGGCCGCCTGGGCCGCGCCGGCCACCGGGTCCACCCAGTGCCAGGCCTGCCCGGCCACGACCGTGTCGAACGTCCGGCCGGCCGGGTCCCAGTCCTCGAACGTGGCCACCTCGACCTCGAGTCCGCGGCGCCGGGCCAGGTCGGCCATGCGCGCGTCGGGGTCCACGCCGAGCACCTGGCCGCCGGCCGCCTGGAACAGCCGGGCGGCGATGCCGGTACCGCAGCCGACGTCGAGCACGTCCGGCCCGGGGCTGGCGGCGATGATCCGGTCCACCAGGGCAGCCGGGTAGCTGGGCCGGGCCCGGTCGTAGCGCTTGGCGTCCGAGCCGAACGACTCGGCCACCTCCCGCGCCTGGTGCGACTCGCGTTCCGACAGTGCCGCGCGCTCCGGCGGTAGAGTAGGCATGCGCCCACGCTACGTGGTGACCACGGTCGTCTGGGGCGTGCTGCGCGAACCGCCGCGCCGGGAAAACCGTTGGCGCTGACCGCGTCCGCTCAGTTAGCTGGGGGGATGAGGCTGGAGCAGTTCGACCCCGCGGCAGGTGCGGCCGAGGTCCGCGCCTGTCACGAGATCTATCTGGCCGGCCATCCGATTGACGACCCGTATGGCCCGCCGATGTCCGCCCGGTACTTCGCCGGCTGGCTCACGCTGGGCTGGACCGAAGACCCGCAGGAAGTGTGGCTGGCCCGGGACAGCCAGGGCGGCCCGCGCGGCTGCTACCTGCTGGGCCTGCCGCACCGGGAGAACCAGCACCTGGCCATGCTCTGGCCCACGGTGCACCCGGCGCACCGCCGCACCGGCCTGGGTTGCGCGCTGGTCCGGCACGCGGCCGGCCGGGCCCGCCAGTCCGGCCGGACCGTGCTGTCCGGATGGGCCCGGGGCGGCTCGCCGGGCTCGGCCTTCGCCGCCGCGATTGGCGCGCGGCCGGGCATCACCCAGGTCGGCCGGGTGCTCCGGCTGCGCGACCTGCCCGCTGGGCGGCTGGCTGCCCTGCGCGCGCAGGCCGAGCCGGCCGCCCGCGGGTACGCCCTGCTGTCCTGGGACGGCCCGGCGCCGGAGCAGCTGGTCGGCGGCCTGACCGCGATCAACACGTCGGCCTTCGCCGACATGCCGCGGGATGCCGGGCAGGAGGCGCAGCGCTGGGACGAGACGCGGGTGCGCCTCGATGAGCGCCGCATCGCCGCCCAGGGACTGCGCTGGTACACGGTGGCCGCCCGGTCGCTGGCCAGCGCGGAACTCGCCGCGTTCACCCAGCTGGCGGTGGACCCGGCCGAGCCGTCCTGGGGCCTCCAGGAGCTGACCGCAGTAGCCCGGCCGCACCGCGGCCACCGGCTGGGGCTGCTGGTCAAGGTGGCCATGCTCGAACTGCTGGCCGGGCGGGAGCCGCAGCTGACCCAGGTCATCACCGGGAACGCCGACGCGAATCAGCACATGATCGCGATCAACGCCCAGCTCGGTTTCGAGGTGCTGGACGAGTGGCCGTCCTGGGAACTAGACGTATCCCGGGCCCTGGCCGCGCGCCGTCAGGCGGTCAGCGTGACCTCGTAGGTCTCCACCGACATCGACGGGGCGCCCAGCGACGGCGCCTCCTCCCGCCGGATCTCGGCCTCCTCGGCCTCGACCGCGTCGAGCTGCTCCTGGGTGTCCCACAGCGAGATCGTCATGACCCGGCCGGTTTCGGCGTCGGTCAGCAGGTAGAAGCCGCGGAACCCGCGCCGCTGGGCGGCCGCCGGCAGCTGGTCCCGGGCCAGGGCGATGGCTCCGTCCAGCTGGCCGGGCGCGGCCTGGGCCGTGATCACGCGGGCGAACATCACCCGTCCTGCGGGTCCGGGTGCCGCTGGGCGCGCAGCACGGAGTCGTGGATCGTCACGGTGTGCCCGTGCTCCGGGTGGGTGGCCTCGCGGCCTGGCGCCGCGTTGGTGAGCACATCCCAGTCAGCCAGGTCGAGCAGGGCAGCGATGTCATCGCCGGAGAAGAACAGCTCCGGGATCGGCGGCCGGGGCACCACGCCGATGTCCGACGCGTGGTGGCCGACGATGAGCAGGGTGCCGCCGGGCCGGACCGCGGCGGCCAGGCGGCGGAACGCACCGTCCCGCGACCCCGGCGGGAAGTGCATGTAGTGCGCGGTGGCCAGGTCGTACCGGTCCCGGCCGGGCGCCCAGTCGAGCAGGTCGGCCTGCTGCCAGGTGATCCGCCCGGCGATCTCCGGCCCGGCCGCGGCGGCGTGCCCGGCCGCCCGGTCCAGGGCAACCGTCGATATGTCGATTCCGGTGACCTGCCAGCCCTGGCGGGCCAGCCAGATGGTGTCCGCGCCTTCGCCGCAGCCCGCGTCCAGTGCCCGGCCGGGGGAGAGCCCGCTGACCTCCGCCACCAGGGTGGGGTTCGGCTGGCCGCTCCACAGCGCATCGCGGGTGCGGTAGCGCTCGTCCCAGAACGCCGCGCTGAACATCTCGGCCAGGCCGGCCTCATCGTGCCCGGTCACCACAACCACCTCCAGCAGAGCCATAGCTGTCGTCACCGTCAGCATGCCCGCTGGCCCGCGCCATGCGCAAACTCTGTTGCCGGTCTGGCAAACTGGGCGGATGGACGATCTGGACACGGTGCTGGCCTCGGTCGGCCCCCGGCTGCGCGCACTGCGCCTGGAGCGCGGCCGCACGCTGGGCGACCTGTCCGCGGCCACCGGCATCTCGGCCAGCACGCTGTCCCGGCTCGAATCGGGCCAGCGGCGGCCGAACCTGGACCTGCTGCTACCGCTGGCCCAGGCCTACGGGGTCCCGCTGGATGACCTGGTCGGCGCGCCGCCCACCGGGGACCCGCGGATCCACCTGCGGCCGTTCGCCGCCGCCGACGGCGAGACGTTCGTCCCGCTGACCCGCCGGCCGGGTGGCGTGCAGGCCTACAAGCTGGTCCTCTCGCCCAGCCGGGGCCGGCATCCGGACCCCAGGGTGCACGAGGGGTACGAGTGGCTGTACGTGCTGAACGGGCGGCTCCGGCTGGTGCTCGGCGAGCAGGACCTGGTGCTGGTGCCCGGCGAGGCGGCCGAGTTCGACACCCGGGTGCCGCACTGGTTCGGCACCGCGGACCCGGAACCGGTCGAGTTCCTCTGCCTGTTCGGCCGCCAGGGGGAGCGGGCGCACCTGCGAGTCCGGCCCCGGGCCAGCGCGGACGCAACCTGAGCGACCGGGTGGTGGACGAGGCGGTCGCGGTGCTGGCCGAGATCCTCAGCCAGGCTGGCGCGTGATCCCCAGCCAGGACGGTTGTCACAGCACTGACCAGGGGATGGCAGGCTGTCAGCCATGCGAACTGTGATCGTCACCGGTGACGCCCTCACCCTGGACGACGTCATCGACGTCGCCCGCGGCGACGCGCGAGCCGAACTCGGCGCCGACGTAGCCGCCGTCATGCAGCCCAGCCGGACCGTGGTGGCCGAGGCCATCGCGGGCGACGCGCCCGTCTACGGGGTCAACACCGGATTCGGCGCGCTGGCCGACACCCGGGTCGGCGAGCAGGACCTGACCCGGCTGCAGGGCGCCATCATCCGCTCGCACGCGGCCGCCACCGGGACGCCGCTGGACGATGCCACCGTGCGCGCGCTGCTGCTGCTGCGCGCCCGCACGCTGGCGGCCGGCTACTCCGGCGTCCGCGATGACCTGCCCCGCCGCCTGCTCGAGCTGCTCAGCCTGGGCCTGCTCCCGGTCATCCCGGGCAAGGGCTCGGTCGGCGCGTCCGGCGACCTGGCCCAGCTCGCCCACCTGGCCCAGCCGCTGATCGGCGAGGGCCGGCTGCGTGGCCCGGGCGACCCGGCGCCCGGCCGGCCCAGCGCCGAAGTGCTGGCCGAGCACGGCATCGTGCCGCTCCAGCTGGCCCCGAAGGAGGGCCTGTCCCTGGTCAACGGGACCGAGCCGATGCAGGCGCTGCTCGCCTTCTCGATCCACGACGCGCTGATGCTGGTGCAGGCGGCCGACCTGGCCTGCGCGCTGTCCATCGAGGCGCTGCTCGGCACCGACCGGCCCTACGACGAGCGGGTCCAGGTGCTCCGGCCGTACCCGGGCCAGCTGGACAGCGCGGCCAACCTGCGCGCGCTGCTGGCCGGCTCGCCGCTGCTGGCCAGCCACCGGCACAGCCGGCACGCGGTGCAGGACGCGTACTGCCTGCGCTGCGCGCCGCAGGTGCACGGCGCGGTCCGGGACGTGCTGGCGTACGCCCGCCGGGTCATCGACATCGAGCTGGGCGCGGTGGTGGACAACCCGGTCGTGGTGCCCGACGGCGAGGTGATGACCACCGGGAACTTCCACGGCGAGCCGCTCGCCTTCGCCGCGGACATGCTGGCCATGGCCCTGGCCGAGCTGGCCAGCATCAGCGAGCGCCGGGTGGACCGGATGCTGGACCCGGCGTTCTCCCGCGGCCTGCCGCCGTTCCTGGCCCCGGAGGCGGGCACCAACTCCGGCTTCATGCTGGCCCAGTACACCGCCGCGTCGCTGGTCAGCGAGAACAAGGTACTGGCCCACCCGGCCAGCGTGGACACCATCCCCACCTCGGGGAAGCAGGAAGACCACGTGTCGATGGGCTGGGGCGCGGTCCGCAAACTGCGCGAGGTGGTCGCGAACGTGCGCACCTGCCTGGCCGTCGAGGTGGTCTGCGCCGCCCAGGGCATCGACCTTCGGGCGGAAATCGCCGCACCCAGCGAGCCGCTGCGCACCGTGCACGCGGCCATCCGCGCCGAGGTCCCGATGATGCTGGTGGACCGCGAGGTCGCGGAACAGCTTTCCGTGCTGGACAGCTTGCTGCCCACCCTGGTCGCCACGGCCAATGCCGCGTGCGGGCCGTTGCGTTAGCGTCGAGCCGTGACGGTGTGGCTCAACGGGACCCTCGTCCCGGCGGATGAGGCCCGGGTGTCCGTGCGGGATCACGGGCTGACCACGGGCGACGGCATTTTCGAGGCGGCCAAGGTAACGGGCGGGGTGCCGTTCGCGCTGACCAGGCACCTGGCCCGGCTGCGCGCCTCGGCGGCCGGCCTCGGCCTGCCCGAGCCCGACCTGGACCAGATCCGGGCCGGGGTGGCCGCGGTGCTGACGGCGGCCGGGCGGCCGGACCGGGCCCGGATCCGGATCACGGTGACCGCGGGGGAGTCGGTGCTCGGCTCAGCCCGGCCGGACGGCCTGACCACCGCCGGGCTGACCACGATCATCGCGCTCGGCGAGCTGGCCCAGGCCCCGGCCAGCTGCGACGTGGCGGTCGTGCCCTGGCCGCGCAACGAGCGCGGCGTGCTGGCCGGGGTGAAGACCACCTCGTACGCGGAGAACGTGCGGGCGCTGGCCCACGCCCGGGAGCGCGGCGCGGCCGAGGCGATCTTCGGCAACCTGGCCGGGAACCTGTGCGAGGGCACCGGGACGAACGTGTTCGTGGTGACCGGCGGCCGGCTGGTCACCCCGCCACTGTCGGCTGGCTGCCTGGCCGGGGTCACCCGGGCGCTGGTCGTCGAGTGGGCCGGGGTGGCCGAGGAAGACCTGCCGCTGGCCGCGCTGGCCAGCGCGGAGGAGGCGTTCCTGACCGGGACGACGCGTGATGTCCAGCCGATCCGGCTGGTGGATGGGGTGCCGCTGCCCGCCATGCCCGGCCCGCTGACCCGCAAGGCGGCTGAGATCTTCGCTGCGCGCTCCGCCGACTCCCCGGACCCCTGACGGCGGGACCCTGGTCAGTCGCGGCGGAGGAGGGCGTCCAGCTCGCCGTCCAGGTTGACGAACTCGCCTTCCCGGCCCGCCGGGATGACCTGGAAGGTGCGCAGCAGGAACCCGGCCAACGCGGTCAGCGGAGCCTCGAAGTGCGCTTGGCCGAACGGTGAGGACAGCGAAATGTTGAGCACCCGCTGCCCGGTGGGCGTGTCCGCGGGCCACACCCGCACGTCGCCGTCGCCCGCAGGCTCGGTCATCCCGCCCGCCAGCAGATCGCGGGCGAAGATCCACTCAACCGGCTCGTCCATGCCGACATGAAAGGCCATGCGGATGGCGTACGGGTCCTCGGCACGGTAATGAAGACTCGCCGTGAGCGGAACGCCATCGTGTTCTGGAACCACGAGTCTGAGGCCGAGCTCGGCTGCGACGGTGTTGCTGCTGTTCATTGCCTCGCCAAACCTTTGCCTTGTCTGATCCCGGGAACGCCGGGCTTCATCCATCCAGCGCTGCCGTCTCACAGGGTGACAGGGCACGCAGCCACGAAGTCTTCTCCAGGAGGATTCCGCGAACGCTGCCGCTACTAACCTCGGTCACCACGCACCAAACCGGCCGTGACCAGGGCAAACGCTTCTTGAGACGCAACGCAATCATGTCCCAGCCCTGTTCCTGTGACCAGGAACAACACGCTGTGATCTCGGTCTCAGTAGCGTTGCGGCAGAAATTTGGCTGCGCATCCCGTGGACCCCTCCGGTTATGCGTTCAGATAGCGAACAGTCGTGCTTTGTCCGATGGGGAAGCTTACAGGCTTAGCGCGAGCCCGCACTACCCAGCCAGCTCTACTTTCTCGCAACACCAGGCGCAATCACGACAATAACGGACTTATCTCATGAGTAACGAATATCCGTATTGAATGGGACAACCAGATGACCGGCCGGTGGCGGTTGGGGTTTGCGGTCCGGCGGCGGGCCGGGTAAGCGTCCAGCCGTCTGGCGGCCTGCGGCAGCCGGGGCGGCGGCTGACCCGGGACGCCCACGGATACGCTAGTCTGTGTTCGCCCGCCAGCGGTCGGCCGCACAACGGCCCGGCCAGCTGGGGGGCGCCATCCAGGGCGATTGGCTCAGCGGGAGAGCGCCTCGTTCACACCGAGGAGGTCACTGGTTCGATCCCAGTATCGCCCACCAGGTGGAACACCCCTGTGCTGATCTTGTTCCGGGACCGCTGCAGCTGGCAGGTGATTGCGACCTCTGCAGTGTCAAAGTGGACGTCGTTCCAGGTGAAGCCGAGGACCTCACCGCGGCGCAGGCCGAGCACCGCGTTGCCAAGCGCGGCCCGGAGCGTGTCCCGCACGCCCCTGACAGTGCGGTCGGAGAGCCGGTCCTGGCAACAGCGACCGATCGCGCAGCAGCGCCTGTCGTTGTGCGGCCTGGCGACATCCTTGCCCTCTGCGCAGCACTGGCAGGCCTGCCGCAGCCGGTTGAGCCAGACACTTTGGCGTCGATCAGGTGGATGGCTAGGACTGAACGATGCCCAGTGGACCGCCCGGCTGGCCACGAACAGTGCCGTGACCACTATGACACTCGCAGGACCTGGGTCCCTTAGGCGCAGGCCAAATTGCCCTGGCCTCGCCGGGTAGCGGTGGAAAGCCTGGCATTAGGGTCAGCCGAACTGGCCCGGCCAGCACGACCAGGCTGCGCGCTGATTGAGAACGCGCGCTCGCCGCGGGGAGGTCGCCTGCCAGCCGCCGTGCCAGTCCGATGTGACCCGGCACGCCGCAGGACCAGGGAGGTGGCAACGATGACGGCCGGGGACGCAGAAGCACCGGATCGCGCAAACAATCGGAGGGTGCTGGTCTCGGCGGCCTCGCGGCACGGGGCAACCGCCGAGATTGCGCAGGCGATCGGGCAGGCGCTGGCGGAGCAGGGCCTCACCGTCACGGTGATCCCGCCTGGGGAAGTTCGTAACCTCGACGGGTATGACGCGGTGATCATCGGCAGCGCGGTGTATATGGGTCACTGGCTCGACTCGGCGAAAGAGCTGGTGAACCGGTTCCATGACGCCCTCACCGACCGTCCGGTGTGGCTGTTTTCCAGTGGCCCGGTCGGGAATCCGTCAAGCAAGCTGGCCCAGTCGATGGACCAAGATCCCGCCGATCTTCCCGGAATGCTCGAAGCCACGCACGCGCGGGATCACCGGAGGTTCGCTGGCAAGCTCGACCGGAAAGTTCTGAGCTTTCCCCAGCGGGCATCGCTGCTGGTGTTCCGCGGCCTGAACGGAGACTTCCGCGACTGGACCGAGATCCGGCAATGGGCAGAGAGCATCGCCCAGCAGCTTGCGCTCGCGCCACGGTGACAGCCGCAGTCCGATGCCGCGACAGGACACTTGCCGCGCCGGGATCTGCGCCGCCGAACCAGCGCGGCGCCAAACAGCACCTGGAGGTGCGACATGGCTCAGATTGAGGGCGAGATCCTGATCGACCGGCCCGTCGAGGCAGTGTTCGATTTCGTCGCCGACCAGCGAAACGAGCCGCAGTACAACCCGCGCATGGTCCGCGCCGCGAAGATCACCGAAGGCCCGGTGGGCAAGGGGACGGTGTTCCAGTCGGCGGCCAGGTCTATGGGGCGCACCGCCGAGATGCGCATCGAACTGACCGGCTACGACAGGCCATCTCGGCTGGCTTCCCACACGATCATGCGCCAGGCCGACATGGACGGGACCCTCACCTTCGAGCCCGCCCCGTCCGGCACCCGGATGCGCTGGTCGTGGCAGGTACGGCCCAAGGGAGCCGTCCAGCTGCCCGCGCCGCTGATCACCTGGATGGGCAGCCGCCAGGAGCAGACGATATGGACCAGCATGAAGCGATATCTGGAGAACACCGCGGCCCGGCCCGTAACCCGGTCCGAGCATTAGCCCGATCACGGCGGGCCTCCTTGGACATGCTCGGCGAAAAAGGCCAGGACCCGCTGCCAGGAGTCCGCTGCCGCAGCCGGGTGGTAGGCGCGCCACTGGTCGTTGAAGAAAGCGTGCTTGGTCCCCGGGTAGACCTTCAGGTTATGTGGGATACCGGCGGCGGTCAGCTCAGTCTCCAGCACCCCGGCGGCCTTGGTGGTGAAATCCTTGTCC
>DASXIN010000168.1:0-28557 GCA_036497945.1 Streptosporangiaceae bacterium
TGCCCAGCTAGCTGGGCGATCGTGCCTGCTGGCCGGATGTCCGCGGGGACGCCACGCAGCCAGGCGGGCAGTACCATGGTGGCGGTGTCCGGTGCCGCGCGAACGGCGGACGGGCTACTGCCGAACATGGCACCTCTCCCATCAGGGTGCGGTAGAACCCCGAATCGCTCCCACCACTCTGCCGTTACCGGGTGAGATCGTGCTAGGTCCAGAAGACCATAAGTAATTCCGCACCGGGCAAATTCGGTCTCCTGTCAGGTGACCCTTACCTTAAGGAAAGTAAAAAGGCTCTCACTCTCCGGTAAGATCGCCCCCGCGGTATTAGGCCGATGTAAATAAGCTAATAACAAACGATCATTTTTCTGAACGCCAGTGCCTGCGCACTGCCGCCGGCCGGCCGGCCTGGCTGCTGCAGCCGGGCCGGGAAACCGGGCACACTGGGTCCGTGACCGGCAAGGTCCGGACGTCCGTCCGGGTAGAGGGCGTGGTCCAGGGGGTCGGGTTCCGCCCGTTCGTCTACTCCCTGGCTACCAGGCTGGGCCTGGCCGGCTGGGTGGGTAACGACGCCGACGGCGTGTTCGCCGAGGTGGAGGGGCCCGCGGCCGGGGTACAGGACTTCCTGGCCGCGCTGGTCCGGGACGCGCCGCCGCTGGCCCAGGTCGAGCGGGTCACCGCGCAGCCGATCGCGCCGGACGGCCGGGCCGGGTTCGCCATTGTTTCCAGCCAACCGGTGCCCAGCGACCCGGTCGGCCGCCGCCGCACGCTCGTCTCCGCGGACACCGCGACGTGTGCGGACTGCCTGCGGGAACTGGCCGACCCAGCGGACCGGCGGTTCGGTTACCCGTTCATCAACTGCACCAACTGCGGGCCGCGGTTCACCATCGTCTGCGACGTGCCGTACGACCGGCCGCTGACCACGATGGCGGGCTTCGCGATGTGCGATGCGTGCCGTGCCGAGTACGACGACCCGGCCAACCGCCGGTTCCACGCCCAGCCGGTCTGCTGCCCGGCCTGCGGCCCGCGGCTCCGGCTAGTCGACGCCACCGGCACCGACCTGGTCACACCGGCCGCCGAGTCACCGCCCGCCCACCCCGACCCGGGCCGCCAGCGTCCACCCCACCGGCCGGGCGTCCCGTCCGCCCACCCCGACCCGGGCGGGCACCGTCCACCCCACCAGCCAGGCGTCCCGTCCGCCCACCCCGACCCGGGCCGCCAGCGTCCACCCCACCAGCCGGGCACCGGCGTTGGGCATGCTGATAGTCCGCTGGCTGGGGCGGTGCAGGTCTTGCAGAACGGGCAGGTGCTGGCGGTCAAGGGGCTGGGTGGGTATCACCTGGCGGTCGATGCGCGAAGCCAGGCGGCCGCGGCCCGGTTGCGCGCGGCCAAGCACCGCGAGGACAAGCCGTTCGCGGTCATGGTGCCGGACCTGGCCGCGGCCCGGGACCTGTGCCAGGTCGATGAGCTGGCCGAGTCCCTGCTGACCAGCGCGCGGCGGCCGATCGTGCTGCTGCCCAGGCGGGCCGGCGCCGCGAGCGAGATCGCCGACGCGGTGGCACCGGGCAACCGGCAGCTCGGCATCATGCTCCCGTACACCCCGCTGCATCACCTGCTGCTCCGCGGCTTCCCGCACCCTATGGTGCTGACCAGCGGGAACGTCTCCGACGAGCCGATCGCCTACCGCGACGACGACGCGCTGGCCCGGCTCGGCGGGCTGGCCGACGGGTTCCTCATCCACGACCGGCCGATCCATATCCGGACCGACGATTCGGTGGTCCGCCCGTTCCGCGGCCGGCCGGCCGTGCTGCGCCGGTCCCGGGGTTACGCGCCGGAACCGCTCGCCGTGCGCAGCCGGTTCGCCCGGCCGGTGCTGGCCTGCGGCGCTGAGCTGAAGAACACGTTCTGCCTGGGCCGCGAGCAGCATGCCTTCCTTTCGCAGCACATCGGCGACCTGGAGAACTACGAGACGCTGCGCTCGTTCACCGAGGGCATCGAGCACTTCCAGCGGCTGTTCGACGTCACCCCGGAACTGGTCGCGCACGACCTGCACCCGGAGTACCTGTCCACCAAGTACGCACTGGACCTGCCGGGCGCCGACCTGGTCGGTGTGCAGCACCACCACGCGCACGTCGCGTCCTGCCTGGCCGACAACGACGAGGACGGCCCGGTCATCGGGGTCGCGTTCGACGGCACCGGGTTCGGCCCGGACGGCACGATCTGGGGTGGTGAGTTCCTGCTCGCCGACCTGGCCTCTGCCGAGCGTGCGGGCTGTCTCGGTGGGCTGCCCATGCCCGGCGGGGCGGCCGCGATCCGGCAGCCGTGGCGGATGGCGGCGGTGTATCTGGACGCGGCCTTCCCCGGTGCGCTGCCCGACGGCCTGGCCGTGGCCGCGCGCAACTCCGCGTCCTGGGCTGATCTGCTCGCGATGGCCCGGCGCGGGGTCAACTCACCGCTCACGTCCAGCGCCGGGCGGCTGTTCGACGCGGTCGCCGCGCTGCTCGGGGTGCGCGACACGATCAACTATGAGGGCCAGGCCGCGGTGGAACTGGAGCAACTCGCCCGGGTGGCCGGGATGCCGTCCGGCTACCCGGCCCGGATCACCCCCGGTCCCCCGTTCACCGTGGCCGGTTCCGACCTGGTCCGGGCGGCGGCCGAGGACCTGCTGGCCGGGCAGCCGCCGGACGTCATCAGCGCCCGGTTCCACCGCGGCGTGGCCGACCTGATCGTGGCTGGGTGCGACCTGCTGCGCGAGTCGTCCGGGCTGGGCACGGTCGCGCTGTCCGGCGGCGTGTTCCAGAACCTGCTGCTGCTTGGCACCGTGACCGGCCTGCTGGAAGGGGCCGGGTTCCGGGTGCTGACCCACTCCCGGGTGCCGCCCAACGACGGCGGGATCAGCCTGGGCCAGGCCGTGGTGGCCGCCGCCCGCGACCGGGCCCGCTGACCCGGCCAGGCTGTTAGCGCGGTGAGTTGTGCCCCGCGGGCGGGGCATAAGTCACCGCGCTGAGGCAATTCAGCGGAGCTGCCAGACCGTGGTGTGCTTGACGTCGGCGTCTTCCAGGGCGCGCGGCACCGGGATCTCATACGCGGCCAGCTCGGTGCAGCGGTCCCGGGGCAGGTAGGCCCGGCCCGGGTCGCCGACCAGCACCTCGACGCCGGCCGCCCGGGCCCGGGCCAGCCAGGGCAGCAGCCGCTCGGCGAACGCCCGCTCGTAGAACACGTCGCCCGCCAGCAGCAGGTCCACCGCCGGGGCCGGGCCGTCCAGCAGGTCGGCCAGCGCGGCGTCCACCCGGACGCGGTTCACCGCCGCGTTGAGCTGGATGGCCGCGATGGCCAGCGGGTCGGTCTCGGCCGCGCGGACCGGGGCCGCGCCGGCCTGCGCCGCCGCGATGGCGACCAGCCCGGAGCCTGCGGCGAAGTCCAGCACGGTCCGGCCGCGCACCCGGCCCGGGTGGTCCAGCAGGTACCGGGCCAGTGCCTGACCGCCGGCCCACGGGAAGGCCCAGAACGGCGGCGGCAGCTGCGGCGGGGCGGCCCCGTCCGGCGCGTCGGCCTGCTGTTCGGTCCGCTCCCACAGCTCGATCGCGTCGCGGGCCCGGTAGATCCGGATCTCCGGGAGCAGCGGTGGCGCGGCGAGCGTGGTGTTGGCCCGGATGAACGCGGATTCGGCCGCGACCCGCCCGGCCGGCCCGGCCTGCTCGGCCCGTCCGGCGGCAGAGGTCCTGGTCATCGGGGTCCTGGTCAGCGTCCGGGGCGCCGGGCCTCAGCGGTGGCCTCGGCCTCGATCAAGCCGTAGCTGACCGCCTCGGCCACGGTGAAGAAGCGCCCGCGCCGGGCATCGCCGCGGATCTCGTCCACCTCGCGGCCGGTCACCTCGGCCAGCCGGATGTACAGCGTGTCCAGCATGGCCGCCACCTGCTCCTGCTGCGCGGACACCTCGGTGGCGGTGCCGTCCAGGTTGAGCCTGGGTTCGGCCAGCGAGAGCACCGCACTCGGGTAGGCCAGCCGGTGCGTGCAGGCGGCCAGCACGCCGATGACCGCGCCGCCGAGCTGGCCGGCCACGTACCCGGTGACCGGCACGCGCAGCACGTCGAGCACGCCCATCACGGTCAGCGTGGCCGGCAGCTCGGCGTCCAGACCCTGGAGCTCCAGCCGGACCGGCCCGTCGCCCTCGGCATCCAGGGTGAGCAACTGGGCGCACAGCACGGTGGCCGCCTCGCCGTCCAGGTGCCCGGAGGCCAGCACGATGCGCTGCTCCAGCAGCCGCTGGTAGATCCGGCCCGGCCAGTCGCCCTGGTCGGTCCAGCCGCGGGCCGGGGCGGGCGGCAGGTAGGCCGGCGGCGGCCCGGGCGGCCCGGACGGGCGGGGCGGCAGCGGCCAGCCGGGTACCCCCGGCGGCGGCACTTCGCTGGGACGGCCCGGCTGGCCCGGCTGGCCCGGCCAGCCGGGCGCACCGGGGCCAGGGCGTCCGGGGAACGAACCAGTGCGCGGGACTCTCATCGGCTACCTCCTGACCCTCCGGCTGGCTGATCCGGCATGCCGGCCTGCAACCGCCAGCTCAGGTGACTGCCCACCGCCGCGGCGTACCGCTCCAGCGTGGAGGCCCGCACGTCGGCGTCGCCCGCCTCGATCCGGGCAACCGCCGACTGGGAGGTACCCATCCGCGCGGCCACCTGGGTCTGCGACAGCCCGGCCGACTGCCGCTGCGCGGCCAGTTCGGCCACCAGCCGCCGGCGCTCGCCGGCCATCCGGCGCAGCGCCATGTCGCGGAACCCGGGCAGCATCGGCAGCGGCCGCTGCTCCTGCACAGTTGGTTCAGCCTCGCCAGTCACGTCCATACCCCCACGATATCTCACCGATGAGATCACACCAACGCGATGGGCCGGTGCCGCCCGCGGAGACGTCGAAAGCGCCGCTGGGGAAGGTGCGCTGTTCCTTCCCCAGCGACGCCGATCAGTGGATGGCCTCTCCCGGGTATCCGGGCTTCCGCCTCCGGGCGAAGCGGTACCCGGCGGCGGGCACCAGCCCCGGAATTGTCCTCCCTCCGGCGGGCCGGGCCAGGTCCCTCACGCGCCCACCGCCCCGGCTCCCCGGTGCCCAGTCCCCCGGGCACCACCGCGGCGGTGGGGCAACCTGGCTGGCGGATGCCTGCACGGCAGTCACCCGCCCCAGCACGCAGGTGTCCCTGCTGCCTCATGCCAATCTTGGTATGACTTGAGGTAACAGTTACTTTCGGTAGCATGCAGGCTTGTGGCCGGAGGTGTCAAGCTTAAGGGTGAGATGAGCGACGGCCGGAAGGACAGGTGGGACGCGCACCGGGAACGGCGCCGCGCCGAGTTCGTCGCGGCCGGCCTCCGGGTGCTCCGCACCGATGGCCCGGACCTGCTGATGGACGCCGTGGCCGCCGAGGCCGGCGTGACCAAGCCGGTGCTGTACCGCTACTTCGCCGACAAGGCCGCCCTGGTCGAGGCACTGGCCGAGCACGGCCTGGTCATGATCAAGGAGCGGGTGATCCCGCCCATCCTGGCCGACGGCCCGGCCATGGCCCGGGTCCGCGGCGGCGTCGGCGCCTACTTCGCGTTCGTAGACGAGAACCCCGAGCTGTACCGGCTGATCATCCGGCAGGGCAACACCGAAGGCGCCTGGGACTCCAGCGCGGTCACCCGGCTGCGCGAGTCGATCGCCACCACGCTGACCGCGATCTACGGCGACTACCTGCGCGCGTTCGGCCTGGACTCCGGGGCCGCCGAACCGTGGGGATACGGCATCACCGGGCTGGTCCGGTCCACCGCGGAATGGTGGCTGGAACGGCGCTCGATGAGCCGCGCCTACGTCACCGAGTACGTCAGCCAGCTGATCTGGTCCGCGCTGACCGGCGTGCTGCACGAGGCCGGCATCCGGCCCGACCCGAACGCGCAGGTGCCCAGCGGGCGGCCGCTGCTCACGCTGCGCACCGGCGAGCGCGCGGCCGGGCCGAAAGGGAGCAGGTGACCGGGGCGGCCCCTGCCCCGCTGCCGGAGCACGTGCGGATCGCGGTCATCGGGGCCGGCTTCAGCGGGCTGGGCGCGGGCATCCGGCTACGCCAGGCCGGCCGGACCGATTTCGTCATCCTGGAACGGGCCGCGTCGGTCGGCGGCACCTGGCGGGACAACACCTACCCCGGCTGCACCTGCGACATCCCGTCGCACCTGTACTCGTTCTCGTTCGCGCCCAATCCCGCCTGGTCGCACAGCTTCTCCCGGCAGCCCGAGATCCGCTCCTACCTGACCCATCTTTCCCAACGCCACCAACTGGCCAGTCATCTCCACTTCGGCACGGAGGTCAGCGAGGCCCGGCCGCCTGGGTGTACGGGGCCGCCGGGGTGAGGCTGGCCGAGGCGTGGCGGCCCGGGATGACCGCGCTGCGCGGTACCACGGTGCCTGGCTTTCCCAACCTGTGCCTGGTCATCGGGCCGAACACCGGCCTCGGGCACAACTCACTTATCCACATCATCGAGGCCCAGCTCGACTACATCCTGGACTACCTGGCGCAGCTGGACCGGACAGGCGCGGTCGCGCTGGACACCAGGCCGGACGCGCACCAGCGCTGGGCCGCGGGCATCGACCGGCGGATGTCGTCCACCGTGTGGACCACCGGCGGGTGCACCAGTTGGTACCTGGCCGGCGACGGGCGGAACCCGACGCTCTGGCCCGGGTCGGTACGCGGCTTCCGGCAGGCCACCCGGCGTGTCAGCCTGGCTGAGTACCAGCTCATCCCGTGCGCGCTGCCGCCCGGCGACCCAGGCTAGACCGGGCCGGGCCGGGCTGGGCCGAGTCAGGCCACCTGGTCCTGGCTGGCCGCGAAGGCCGCAGCCGTGGTGCGCAGCGACGTCTCGAGGGTGGCCGCGCGGCGGGTGGGATCCATCAGGTTCACTCCCATCGCGGCCAGGTCCTCCGGCCCGGGAGTGAGCAGCGTGACCCGGATGCCCTGAGCCCGCAGAGCCTGGGCTTCGCGCAGCAGCGACCGGGTGACCAGCCCGCGCAGCCGCCGCTCCAGCCGTTCCAGCCGGGTGGCCGGCCGGTCGGTGACCAGACTGGCCATCGGGGCCAGTACGTACGCCTCGGCCACGCCGGCCCGGGCCAGCACGGCCAGCGAGGTGGGCGAGCGGACACCGCCGTCCACATAGCGCCGCCCGCCGATCTCCCGCGGCGCGTACCAGCCCGGGATCGAGCACGAGGCCACTACGGCCTCGGCCAGTCCGGCCTCCGGGGCGCGGTCCCGGCCGAAGATGACGCGTCGGCCGGAGTCGTAGTCCACGGCCACGATCCAGGTCGGGGTGTCCGCCCAGCCGTCCACTGGCCGCGGCGCGTGCTGCTGCAGCGCCTGCACCATCGCGTGCAACGTCTCATGCCGGGCCCGGCCCCGGGGCAGCCACGCGCTGGCGCCCACCCCCGGATGCACCCGGTGCGGGGCCCGCAGCGTGTGCAGGATCAGCCGGGGCGAGCCGGCCCGCCACTGTGGCCGCGGCGGCAGTGGTCCCTCGTCCAGGTCGCCCACGCCCGCCTCGCGCAGCCAGCGGACCTCGTCACCGCGCTGCAGCGCGATCATCTCGTCTAGGCCGACCCCGCAGCGCAGCGCGGCCGCCAGCACGCTGCCCGCACTCGTGCCCACGATCAGGTCGATGTCGTTGATCGCCCGGGGCAGCCGGTCCTGGACGGCGCTCAGCGCGCCCGTCATCCAGGCCGCCCCGACCACGCCCCCCGCCCCCAGCACCAGCCCGACCCGCCCGCCGGTGCTGGCCCGGGGAGTCCACCCGCCGGAACCTCCGGATCGCCACTCCGCGCCGAAGCCGACCTGGGCGGCTGGGCCAATCGCCCGTTCCGGACCCATTGGTCACCTCCTGGGCCCCGGCGCTGACCAGCCGTCCTGCGAAACGCGCCCGTTACCGCCGGGCAAACCTCAGGTATACCCGATTTGACCAGCCGATATACAAATCCCCTGCCCAGGCAGATCAACGGCCGCGGGAGACGCGCTCGGTGGCCTGGTCCAGCCAGTCTGGGTGGGACCGCGCGCTTTCTACCCACCAGGTGGCGCCGACCGCTGTGTAGTCCGGGGCCAGCCCGGCCACCTCGCCCGGCTCCTGCTCCAGGTCGGCCCAGACCACCAGGTCGAATCCGGCCGCGCTGCCCCGGGCCAGCTGGACCTGGTCGCGGACCGCGGCGATGTCGTCGGGGGACGGCCGGCCCAGCCCGTCATCGTGCCGGACCAGCGGCACCATCCCGTCCCAGCGGGTGGCGCGGCGCACCGGCCCAGCCGCGGGCAGCACCCCGCCGACCCAGATCGGGATGCGCGGCTGCTGCACCGGCACCGGGCGGAACCGGACCGGCTCCACGGTGAAGTGCTCACCGCGGAACGCGAACCGTTGCCCGGTCCACAGCCCGGTCAGTACCTCGAGTCCTTCGTCGAGCAGTTCGGCCCGGACCCGGCTGCTGGTGGGCTCGTGGAAGATGCCGAAGTCGGAATGGGCGGGCGAGCCGATGCCCACGCCGAGGATCAGCCGGCCGTTGCTCAGCCGGTCCACGGTGACCGTCTCCTTGGCCAGCTGCCACGGCCGCCGCCGCGGCACCGGGGTGATCAGCGTGCCCAGCCGGATCTGCGACGTCTGGCTGGCCAGCACGGCCAGCAGCGGCCACGGGTCCAGCACCAGCGGGCCGTCGCCCGTGTCGTCGTGCACCAGGTGGTCCCACAGGAAGAAGCCGTCGAAGCCGCCCCGCTCGGCGGCCAGCCCGAGGCCGATGATGTCGGCCGGGTCGGCGGTGAAGCAGGGCACTGCCAGCCCGCGGCGCAGCCCGGTCGGCCCTTGCGTCACGACCGGCTGCTACCAGATCCGGCAGACCGGCGACAGCCCGGCTGCTTCGGCCAGCATCCGCTTGAGCTGCGGGATGCCGCCCCGGGACACGGCCAGATGCGACCCGGCCAGGTCACGCTGCGCGGTGACGTCCCCGCCGAACGCGGCCAGGCACGCCTCCGGCGCCAGGTTGGCCAGGGCCAGCAGCCCTCCGGCCGCGCCCATCGGCCCGGCTAGGGCCAGGAAGCCGGCCGAGCCGACGTAGGTGTCACCGGCGTAGCTGGTCAGCTCGTCCAGCAGCCGGTCCGGGCGGCCCGAGGAATCCTTGACCCCGGCCACCGGCAGCGCGCCGAGATCGGCCACCGGGATGTCCGCGCAGGTGATGAACGGGTTGTGGTACGCCAGCACCGGACGGTCCTCGGCCGCGTCGGCGATCTCGGCGTAGAAGCCGGCCAGCGCGGCCGGGCTGACCGGGCCGGCCGCGCTGACCGGGCACCAGGTCAGCATGGCATCGGCGCCCGCGGCCACCGCGGTCTTGGTCAGCGTGACGGCCTGCCGGGCAGACGGGGCGCCGGTGCCGGCGATCACCGGCACACTGTCCGGCAGCGCCGCGCGCACCGCCTCGGTCAGCATCACCCGCTCCGCCTCGGTCAGCGTGGCCGCCTCCGCGGTGGTGCCGCACACCAGCACCCCGGTCACCCCGCGGCTGGCCAGGTCGGCCGCGTGCTTGCCGGTCGCGACCGGATCGATCTCGCCGTCCGCGCCGAACAGCGTGACCAGGGCCACGCCCACGCCACCGAATACCACCGCCATGGTCTGCCTCACTCCGGAAAGCCAGCGGGCCGTTTTCCGGCACCCGAGCCTTCAGGCTACGTGGCTGCCCTGCCGCAGGCGAGAGCCCACCGTGCGGTCTACGGTGAAGAGATGCCAGGGACGGGTGAGATTCGCTGGGGCATCATGGGCACGGCCGGCATCGCGCGGAAGCAGTTCCTGCCCGCGATGCGGGAGGCGGGTGGGATCGCCGCGGTGGTGGCCGGCCGGGACCTGGCCCGGGCCCAGGACTACGCGGCCAGCCAGGGTATCGGGCGGGCCGTCCAGGGCTACCAGGCGCTGCTCGACGACCCCGGGGTGGACGCGATCTACCTGCCGCTGCCGAACAGCCTGCACGCCGAATGGACGATCAAGGCGCTGCGCGCCGGCCAGCCGGTGCTCTGCGAGAAGCCGCTGTGCGGCACGCTGGCCGAGACCCGGCAGGTGCTCGCGGTCGCCCAGCAGACCGGCACGCTGCTCTGGGAGGCGTTCGTCTTCCCGTTCCAGGCGCAGATGGGGCAGCTGCGCAGCATGCTGGCCGATGGCGCGATCGGCGAGCTGCGCGAGATCCAGGCCAACTTCCACTTCCTGCTGACCAATCCGGATGACATCCGGCTGCGCCGAGACCTGGCCGGTGGCGCGCTCAACGACGTCGGCTGCTACCCGGTCCGGCTGGCCGGTGAGCTGATCACCGCCCCGCACGAGTCGGCCTGGGCGGTGTCCATCGAGGGCGGTGACGGGGTGGACGTGGAAACCCAGGGCAGCCTGGGCTTCCCGGGCGGCAAGCGGCTGCTGCTATCCTGCGGGTTCCGCCGCGCGGATGACACGTTCGCGCGGCTGCTGGGCAGCCGTGGGCAGATCAATATCACCGCCCCCTATCACCCCCGGGCCGAGGACACGTTCCAGGTCTGCACAGCCGGGAAGCCGCCGCGCAGTTACCCGGCGGCCGCCTCGGAGCAGCCGTTCACCGCGGCCATCCGGCACATCCAGGCCGTGCTGCGCGGCGCGGAAGAACCCCGCTCGCTAGCCCTGGACACGTCGCTGCGCACCGCGCAGGCCCTCGATGATCTGCGGCAGAGCGCCGCGGCCCAGCAGCCCCCGGCCGGGCCGGCCCCGGCCGCCGCGGCCCCGGCCGGCACCGCCCAGGCCAGCACCGGACCCGCCCCGGTCACATGAGTGACCAGCCGGAGGCCGGGATCCGGGCCACGCTAGCCGCCGAACGGGCCGCGGCCCAGGACCGGATAGCCGCGCTGCGCCGCGACTTCGAGGGCATCGTCGACTCGTCCGCGCTGGTCGGTGCGGACGACGAGCACGACCCGGAGGGCGCCACCATCGCGTTCGAGCGAGCCCAGCTGGCCGCGCTGCTCGACCAGGCCCAGCAGCACCTGGCCGACCTGGACCAGGCGCTGGCCCGGCTGGCCGAGGGCAGCTACGGAATCTGCGAGCGGTGCGGCCGGCCGATCGCCCCGGCCCGGCTGGCTGCCCGCCCGGCCGCCCGCACCTGCATCCGCTGCGCAGCCGCGGCCAGGTAGTACTACGCCTTCGGCGTAGTCCGGCCCGGCTGCCGCGGGTTAGCCTGCCGATCATGCCCCAATACCGAAATGCCCAGTGGTACGCGGGCCCGGACCGCGGCTCGTACCTCCACCGCGCCTGGATGCGCCGCGGCCTGCCCGGCGAGGCGTTCACCGGACGCCCGCACATCGCCATCGCCAACACCGCCTCCGACCTCAGCCCGTGCAACAAGCACCTGAACGAGGTGTCGGCCAGCGTGCAGGCGGGCGTCTGGGCGGCGGGCGGCATCCCGCACGACATGCCGGTCATGTCGCTGGGCGAGACCCAGGTCCGGCCCACCGCGATGCTCTGGCGCAACCTGGCCGCGATGGCCGCCGAGGAAATGATCCGGGCCAACCAGGTGGACGGCGTGGTGCTGCTCGGCGGCTGCGACAAGACCATCCCGGCGCTGCTGATGGCGGCCGCCTCGGTGGACCTGCCCGCCGTGGTGGTGCCGGGCGGCCCGATGCTGACCGGCCACTTCCGCGGCACCCCGCTGGGCTGCGGCACCGACGTGTGGCGGCTGTCCGAGGAGGTCCGCGCGGGCACGCTGTCCGAGGAAGACTTCCTGGCCTCGGAGTCGGCCATGATCCGCAGCAAGGGGCACTGCAACACGATGGGCACCGCGTCCACCATGGCCTGCATGGCCGAGGCGCTGGGCATGACGCTGCCCGGCGTGGCCGGCACCCCGGCCCCGGACAGCCGGCTGCTGGAGGCCGCGCACCGCTCCGGGCAGCTCGCCGTTGAGCTGGTGCAGGCCGGCCGCTGCCCGTCCACCGTGCTGACCCGGGCTTCTTTTCATAACGCTATCGTCGCGCTGGCCGCCATCGGCGGCTCGACGAATGCGGTGGTGCATCTGCTGGCTATCGCCGGCCGGGCCGGTGTCGACCTGACACTGGATGACTTCGACAAGATCGGCTCGGCGGTGCCGCTGCTGCTCGATCTGGCCCCGGCGGGCAAGCACCTGATGGATGACTTCTTCAGGGCCGGTGGGCTGCTCGCGGTGCTGCGTGAGGTGGCCGACCTGCTCGATTCCTCGGCGGTCACGGTGACCGGGCGGCCGCTCACCGAGCAGTTCGGCGAGGCCAGGATCTGGGATGACACGGTGATCCGGCCGCGTACCGACCCGCTGCTCGATCAGGCGGGCATCGCGGTGCTGCGCGGCACGCTGGCCCCGGGCGGCGCCGTCATCAAGCCCGCGGCCGCCTCGCCGGAACTGCTCCGGCACCGCGGCCGGGCGGTGGTGTTCGACAGCATCGAGGACCTGCGGCACCGGGTGGACGACCCGGCCCTGGACGTGGACGAGTCCAGCGTGCTGGTGCTCCGCGGCTGCGGGCCGCGCGGCTACCCGGGCATGCCCGAGGTGGGCAACATGCCGCTGCCCGCTAGGCTGCTCGCCCGCGGCGTGCGCGACATGGTGCGGGTGAGTGATGCCCGGATGAGCGGGACCGCGTATGGCACGGTCGTGCTGCACGTGGTGCCGGAGGGTGCGGCGGGCGGGCCGCTCGCGCTGGTCCGGGACGGCGACCCGATCGTGCTCGACGTGCCTGGCCGGCGGCTGGACATCGACCTGCCCGCGACCGAACTGGCCAGCCGGTCACCGGCGGAAGGGATGATCGCCGCGCTGCCCGCGCCGCGGCGCGGCTGGGAACGCCTGTACATCGACCATGTCATGCAGGCCGACCGTGGCGCCGACCTGGACTTCCTGACCGGCGCCACCGGACACGAGGTCACCCGCGACTCGCATTGAGTCATGAGCCCTACCGGGTGCTGCGGGACCGGCTCGGGGGTGATCCGGTCCCGCAGCACGCTTAGTTTTACCGTGGTTTTACCTCCCGCGTGGCCAGTTGACCAGGCCCCATTTCCCGGATGAGACGCTGTCCTTAGACACGCAACGCTCGGAGGTGGCGCGGATGGGCGGACCGGACCGGCAGCCGGACTGGGTGGATCCCGAGCTGGCCACGCTGACCAGGGAGCGGTTCTCCGACCCGGCCTGGATCTATGAGCGCAAGCTGGACGGCGAGCGCTGCCTGACGTTCCGGGACGGCGCGGACCTCCGGCTGATGACCCGGAACGAAAAGGTGGTCAGCGGCACCTACCCGGAGCTGGCCGAGGCGCTGGCCGCCCAGCAGGCCAGCGACTTCATCCTGGACGGCGAGGTGGTCGCGTTCGACCACGGGCAGACCCGGTTCGCCGAGCTGCAGCAGCGGCTGGGGGTCGGCCACCCCACACCTGAGCTGCTCCGGGAAGTGCCGGTGACGTACTACATCTTCGACGTGCTGTGGGCGGACGGCACCGATTTGCGCCCGCTGCCGCTGCTGGAACGCAAGCAGCATCTGCGCGACGTGCTGTCCTGGGGCGGCCCACTGCAGTACACCGAGCACCGGGTGCGCGACGGTGAGCAGTACTACCTGGAAGCCTGCCGGCTGGGCTGGGAAGGCCTGATCGCCAAGCGGGCCGACGCGCCGTACCGGGCCGGCCGCACCAAGGACTGGCTGAAGTTCAAATGCGAGAACAACCAGGAGTTCGTGATCGGCGGGTGGACCGACCCGCAGGGCACCCGGATCGGCCTGGGTGCGCTGCTGATCGGCTACTACGACAGCGACGGGCAGCTGGTTTACGCGGGCAAGGTGGGCACCGGTTTCAACACCGCCACGCTGCGCATGCTGCACGGCGAGCTGACCAAGCTGGAGCGGGACACCCCGCCGTTCAGCCGGGGCGAGCTGCCCCGCCCACACGGCGTGCACTGGGCCGAGCCGCAACTGGTCGGCCAGGTCGGGTTCAGCGAGTGGACCACCGCCGGAGAGCTGCGCCACCCCCGGTTCCAGGGGCTGCGCCGGGACAAGAGCCCGCACGAGGTGATCAGGGAGGTGCCGCAAGACGATGGCTGACACCGCGGCTCGCGAGCAGTTGCGGGTGGGACGGCAGACCGTCCCGCTGTCCAACACCGGCAAGGTGCTCTTCCCCGCCGGGGGCATCACCAAGGGCGACCTGATCCGGTACTACCGGGACATCGCCGCGGTGATGCTGCCCTACCTGCGGGACCGGCCACTGTCCCTGGCCCGCTACCCGGAGGGGATCACCGGCGAGCGGATCTTCCAGAAGAACGTCGGCCGGCACTTCCCGGACTGGATCCCGCGGGCCGAGGTGGACAAGGCCGGCGGCGAGCTGTGCCAGGTGCTCGCCGAGAAGCCAGCCGACCTGGTGTACCTGGCCAACCAGGCCTGCATCGAGCTGCACGCGCTGCTCAGCCGGACCGGTTCGCTGCACGAGCCGGACCAGCTGATCTTCGATCTGGACCCGCCCAGCGAGGACCGGTTCGGCGACGTGCGCACGGTGGCGCTGCGGCTGCGCGCCATCCTGGCCGATGACCTGGGGCTGACCTCGTTCGTGAAGACGACCGGGAGCAGAGGGCTGCACGTCCTGGTCGTGCTGAACGCCCAGGAGGACTTCGACACCGTACGCGAGTTCGCCCGCCAGGTGGCCTTGGTGCTGGTCGCGGCCGAGCCGGACCTGGTCACGGTCGAACCACGCAAGGCCGCCCGCGGCGACCGCATCTACGCGGACATCATGCGCAACGGGTACGCGCAGACGGCGGTCGCGCCGTACTCGGTCCGGGCCCGCCCAGGCGCCCCGGTCGCGGTGCCGCTGCACTGGGACGAGGTCACCGACCCGGGGCTCAGCCCGCGCGGCGTGACCATCCGGACCATCGCGGCCCGGCTGGACCAGCTGGCCAGCTCGGGCGACCCGTGGGCGGGGATGGCCCGGCACCGGTACGGGCTGGCCCGGCCGCGCCGCCTGCTGAGCGGGCTGTCGTAGGTTCGGTACCGAGAAAGCGAGGAAACCGGATGACCCTTGGTGATCTGCTGACGGACGCGTTCGGCCGGATCCGCGGTGTGGTGCACGACGTCAGCCGTGGCCTGACCGAGGATCAGCTTGCCTTCCAGCCCGCCGGGCAGGCCAACTCGATCGCCTGGCTGGTCTGGCACCTGACCCGGATCCAGGACGACCATGTGGCCGCCGTGGCGGGTACCGAGCAGGCCTGGATGGCGGAGGGCTGGGCGGACCGGTTCGGGCTGCCGTACCCGGTCACGGACCACGGCTACGGGCACAGCAGCGAGCAGGTGGCGGCCTGCCGGGCCCCGGCCGAGCTGCTCACCGGATACCACGACGCGGTGTACCGCAACACGGTCAAGTTCGTCCAGGGCCTGACCGAGCCCGAGCTGGACCGCGTGGTGGACCGGGCCTGGGATCCGCCGGTCACCCTGGGCGTCCGGCTGGTCAGCGTGATCTCGGATGACCTGCAGCACGCCGGCCAGGCCGCCTACCTGCACGGCCTGATGATCAAGGGCTGGGACGCCGCGGACATCTAGGCCGGGCCGAACAGCGAGTCGAGCGCCGCGTCGATGGTGGCGGCCAGCGGCCCGATCTTCGGCACCACCGGCTCTGGTGGGGTGGCCTGCACCGGCTCGCACACGGCCTGCGCGGCCGGGGTGAGGAACCGGGTCAGCTGGGCGTACACGTGCCGGTCGTCGGCGGCCATCCGGTGCAGGTGCATCCGCAGCGGCGCGTACAGGTACAGCTCGTCCCGGGCCCGGGTGACCGCCACATAGAACAGCCGCCGCTCCTCGGCCAGCCCCTCCGGGCTGCCCAGGGCCATGTCGCTTGGCACCGCCCCATCCACCAGGTGCATCAGATGCACCACCGGCCACTCCAGCCCCTTGGCTGAATGGATCGTGGACAGGATCAGGTAATCATCGTCCAGCCGCGGCGGCCCGGCCAGGTCCGACGCCGACACCGGCGGGTCGAGGGCCAACTCGACGAGCGCATCATGCAACGACGGCCGGGTGGCCGCGGCATCGGCCAGCCGCTCAAGATCATTTAGCCTAACGCCGGCATCCGGGTATCTGCCGCGCAGCGGGGCGTCCAGGGCCGCCAGGATCGCGGTCGCCCGGTCCGCCGTCCGGTCCAGCGCCGCCGCTCCAGCCAGCGCCGACAGGGTGGCGGTCACCGCGGCGCGGGACTTGGGCGGCATCGCGGCCGCCGCCTCGGCCCAGCGGCCGAGCGGGTCTGGCCCGGCCAGCTGCAGGGCCTCGACGGCCCGCCCCGCGTGCACCGGCCCGACCCCCTCGTGCAGCCGGAACACCCGGAACCAGGCGATGTCGTCGGCCGGGTTGGCCACCACCCGGGCCGCGGCCAGGAAGTCCTTCACGTGCGCCGCCTCAGTGAAGCGCAGCCCGCCGTACTTGATGAACGGGATGCCGCGCACCGACAGCTCCACCTCCAGCACGTCGCTGTGCCCGGCCGCGCGCATCAGCACGGCCTGGTCGCGCAGGCCGGCCCCGGCCTCGTGGGCGGCCAGCACCCGGGCGCAGATCTCCCGGGCCTGGGTGGCCTCGTCGTGGCAGCGGACCAGCTGCGGGCGGCTGCCCGGGCTGCGGTCCGCGGTGAGGGCGAGCTCCAGGCCGGGCGACTGCGGCCGGACCGTGTTGGCCAGGGTCAGCACCGCGTCCTTGGACCGGTAGTTGCGGGCCAGCCGGACCAGCTCCAAGCCGGGGTAGTGCTCACCGAGCTCGCGTAGGTGGGCCGGGTCCGCGCCTCGGAACGCGTAGATCGCCTGCGCGTCGTCGCCCACGCAGGTCAGCCCGTCGCCGTCCGGCCGGAGCAGCCGGACGATGTCCGCCTGCACCGCGTTGACGTCCTGGTATTCGTCCACCAGCACGGCGTCGAACATGCCGCGCAGCACCGGCCCGGCCGCCGGGTCGGCCAGCGCGGCCCGCCACAGCAGCAGCAGGTCGTCGAAGTCGACCAGGCCGTGCTGCCGCTTGTGCGCCACGTACCCGCGGAACAGGCTGCCCAGCTGCGTCTCGTAGTCCGCGCACCAGGGGAAGCTGGCCTTGATGACCTGCTGGACGCTGGCGTACGTGTTGACGCACCGGGTGTAGATGTCCGCGCAGGTGGCGGCCCGTGGCGCCCGCCGCTGGGTGCCGACCAGGCCGTGCTCGGCCCGGGCCGCGTCCATCAGGTCGGTCACATCGGGCGGGTCGATCACGCTGAATGCGGGCGGCAGCGAGAACGACTCGGCGTGCGCCCGGATGATCTGATGCGCGACGGCGTGGAACGTGCCGCCACACACCCGGTCGGCCGCGGCCGACCCGGCCGGGGTGACCCGGGCCAGCATGTCGTCGGCCGCCCGCCGGGTGAACGTCAGCAGCAGGATCCGGCTGGCCGGCACGCCCTGGGCGCGCAGCCAGGCGGCCCGGGCGACCAGTGTCCGCGTCTTGCCGGTACCCGCCCCGGCCAGCACCAGCAGCGGCCCGCCCTGGTGGGTGACGGCTTTGCACTGATCTTCGTTCAGCCCGTCGAGCAGGCCGGCCGGTTCGAACATGGAGACGAATGTATCGATCCCGGGCCGGCCCGGCTAGCTGCCCCGCCGGGCCGGCCCGGACCGGTGCGGCCCCACCCACCACCGCGTCCGCGCCTGATCACCGGGATAGCATCCAAGTGTGACAGCGAAGGGGGATCTGGACCGTGCCCAGATCGCCGACCTGCACGCGCGGGAGCTGGCCCGGTTCCGGGCGGGCCGACCCCGGACGCTGGCCCTGATCGAGCGGGCCCGTGCGCACATGCCCAACGGGTTGCCCATGGCCTGGATGGCCTCCGACAACGAGCAGCCGGTCTACGTCGATCGCGGCGCTGGGGCGTCCTTCAGCGACGTCGACGGGTTCAGCTATCTGGACTTCAACGCCTCGGACATGGCCATGTTCTGCGGGCACGGGAACCCGGACATCGTGGCTGCGATCAGCGCCCAGGCGGCCCGGTCCACCATGTTCCTGCTGCCGACCGAGGCTTCGCTGGAGGTGGCCGAGGAGCTTTCCCTGCGCTACCCGGTCGGGCAGTGGCAGTTCACCCTGTCGGCCACGCAGGCCAACACCGAGGCCATCCGGCTGGCCCGGGCGGTCACCGGCCGCCAAGTGATCGTCTTGTTCCAGGGCCACTATCACGGTCACTTCGAGGAAGGCCTGGTCGACATCGAGGACGGGCAGGCCATGGCGACGCAGCGTGGGCTGTCCCGGGGCGTGACCGGCCGGGTGCGGATCGCCCAGTTCAACGATCCTGACACGCTGCGCCAGGCGCTGGAGCCGGGCGACGTGGCCCTCGTGCTGACCGAGCCAGCCATGACGAACACCGTGCACATGCTGCTGCCCGAGCCGGACTGGCACGTCAGCCTGCGCGCCCTGACCCGGGAATCCGGCACCTTGCTGGCCATTGACGAGACGCACACGCACGTCGTGGGACTGGGCGGGGCGACCGGACGGTGGCAGCTGGAACCGGACATCGTCACGATCGGCAAGGCGGTGGCCGGTGGGGTGCCTATGGGCGCCTACGGGGTTACGGCCGAGCTGGGGGCGGAACTCGACGTGTCGCGCAACGTGGCGACCGGCGGCACGCTGTTCGGCAACCCGCTGTCAGCGGCGGCAGCCCAGGCCGCGCTGATCCGGGTTCTGCGCCCGGAGGCCTATGCGCACACCTCTGCCCTCGGGGCAGAACTCGCCGATGGGATCGAGGCCGCCATCAGGTCGGCCGCTCTGCCCTGGACCGTGATCCGGTTCGGCCCCCGCTCGGGTCAGTGGTACGGGCCGCAGCCGCGCACCGGCGCCGAGGCGCACGCGCTCACCGACGGTGAGCTCACCCGGCTCATCCGGATCTGGCTAGCCAACCGCGGCATCTGGGAAGCACTGCCGGGCGCGGGACCGACCGTGCCCGTGCCCGCCAGCCACGCCGACGTCGACCGCTACGTCCAGGCGTACGCGGAACTGATCGCCGCACTTCGTTAGCCTTCGCGACCCAGCGGGCCACCTGCTCGATGGTCCCGCCAGTGCGGGTTGCCAGCCGCGCAGGCTGGTCCGGGTGGGTTCATCCCCGGACCAGGCGCGAGCGTTGGGCTAGTTGTTCAGGGGTTTAGCAGTTCATCCACGTCGGCCCGGATCTCCTCGGGTGTGACGCTGGGTTCGTACCGCCGGATTACGTTCCCATCCCGGTCGATAAGGAACGCGGCGCTGGGCCGGTGACCAGGCGGCGGTAGGGGCGGGCCATCGGCCAGTGCGGGTCATCCAGCACGGCGGCCGCGTCGAACTGGCCGAGGGTCTGGATCAGCCGGGCCACCAGCCCGGTCCAGCCGGTCTGGTGCGAGGCGCCCAGCCCAGCTCCGTTGTCGCCGTGGAAATACTCGTAGAACAGGACGTGATCGCGCCAGCGCGGGTCCTCCTGGAACAGCTTGCTCCCGCCGTAGACCGGGCGCTGTCCGGCGCCGTCCCTCAGGAAGGTGCTGACCAGGCGGCGGGACAGCTCCTGGGCTACCTCGAAGAGCGTCATCATCGTGCCGGACCCGGTCGGGCATTCGATCTTGAGGTCGTTGCCGTAGTACCGGTAGTGCTGCAGCAGGGCGCGGATCAACAGCAGGTTCACCGGGAACCAAACTGGCCCGCGCCAGTTGGAGTTGCCGCCGAACATGCCGCTGGCCGACTCGGCCGGCTCGTAGCGCACCTCCTGCGTTCCCCCGCCCGCGTCGAAGGTGTACGGATGATCCTGGTGCCAGCGGGATATCGAGCGGATGCCGTGCGGGCCCAGGAAGCGGTCCTCGTCGAGCATCCGGGCCAGGATGCGGCGCAGTTTGTCCTCGTTGACCAGGGACAGCAGCCGACGGCCGTGCGCGCCGGGCACCAGCGGGTCGGCGATGTTGGCCAGCAGGTCCCGGTTGCGCTCCAGGAACGCGCCGACCTGGCCGGCGATCTTCGGGAAGCGCTCGATCACGTCCTGTTCGATCACGGTGGTCGCGCAGAGTGGGAGCAGGCCCACCAGTGAGCGCACCTTGATCCGCGTGCCGGTGCCGTCGGGCAGCCGCAGTACGTCGTAGAAGAAGCCGTCTTCCTCGTCCCACATCTCGTCGGGATGCTCGCCGATCGGGTCCATGGCCGCGGCGATCCAGAAGAAACGCTCGACGAACTTGAGCACGAATTCTTCGTACGTCTGGTCGTGCCGCAGCAGAGCCAGGGCCAGCTCGAGCATGTTCTGGCTGAACATGGCCATCCAGGCGGTGCCGTCCGCCTGTTCCAGCCGGCCACCCGCGGGCAGCGCGGCGCTCCGGTCGAATACCCCGATGTTGTCCAGGCCGAGGAAGCCACCCTCGAACACGTTGTGGCCGCTGGGGTCCTTCCGGTTTACCCACCAGGTGAAGTTCAGCACCAGCCGGGCGAAGCACTCCCGGAGAAACGGCAGGTCCGCTTCGCCACGGCTTTCTCCCAGGTACTCCATGAACAGGGTGGCGAAGGCGTGCACCGGCGGGTTCACGTCGCCGAAGTTCCACTCGTAGGCGGGCATCTGTCCGGTCGGGTGCAGGTAGGCCTGGGACAGCATGAGGTCGATCTGACTCTTGGCGAAGTCAGGGTCGACCATGGACAGCGGAATGCAGTGGAAGGCCAGATCCCAGGCCGCGTACCACGGGTACTCCCACTTATCCGGCATGGATACCACGTCGTGGTTGAGCATGTGGAACCACGACTCGTTGCGGGTGCCCCGGTGCAGCGGCGCACGCAGCGGGTGAGCCTTGCGCTCGCGCAGCCACATGTCGACGTCGAAGTAGTAGCACTGCTTGGACCAGAGCATCCCGGCCAGGGCCTGGCGCATGACGGCCTTGGCGTCGTCGCTCACCACGGGCGGCGTGATCGCGTCGTAGAACTCGTCCGCTTCGGCCCGGCGCTCCGTGAACAGGACATCGGCCCCCGCGAACGGCGTGGCGAGCCGGTCCGGGCCTTCCCGGGTGAGCCGGACCAGCACGGCGGACTGGCCGCCGGCCGGCACCATCAGCCGGACGTGCGCCGCCGCCTTGGTTCCCTCTTCCGCCGGGTTGACCGTGTCCGCGCCGTGCAGCAGGTGATCGCCGATGCCGTCCTTGGGAAATGGCGTCGCGGGCTGGGCTCCCCACAACCGGGCCGTGTTCGTCTCGTTCTCGCAGAACAGCAGGTCCGCTTGGCGCTCGGCATGCAGGTAGAACGCGCCGAGCCGGTGATGCTCGGCCCGGATGACCGGGTGCCCGGATCGGTCCGCGGACAGCCGGGGCCGGGGCCGGCTGGGCTCCGCCTCCCAGGACCAGGTGTTGCGGAACCACAGCGTGGGCAGCACGTGCAGCTCGGCGTCCTCGGCGGACCGGTTGTGCACGGTGATCCGGCACAGGATGTCTTCCGGCCCGGCCTTGGCGTGCTCCACCTCGACGTCAAAATAGCGGTTCTCGTCGAAGATGCCGGTATCCAGCAGTTCGTACTCGAAGTCCTGCCGGCTGCGGGCCCGGTTCACCGCCACCAGGTCGTTATAGGGAAACTCCTGCTGCGGGTACTTGTACAGCCAGCGCTGATAGCTGTGTGTCGGCAGGTTGTCGAGGTAGAAGTAATACTCCTTGACGTCCTCGCCGTGGTTGCCCTCGGAGTTCGTCAGGCCGAACAGACGCTCTTTCAGGATGGGGTCCCGCCCGTTCCACAAGGCCAGGGCCAGGCATAGCCGCTGTTGGTCATCGCTGATCCCAGCCAGGCCGTCCTCACCCCACCGGTAGGCCCGGGACCGCGCCTGATCGTGGCTGAAATAGGACCAGGCGTCGCCATTATCGCTGTAGTCCTCCCGGACCGTGCCCCACTGGCGTTCACTGAGGTAGGGCCCCCAGGCACGCCACGGCACACCGGCCCGCGCTTCGCGGAGCCTGGTCTCCTCGGCCGTCTCCCCGGTCAGCGCCGCCGCCACCGCGGTCAGCCCAGCGACATCAGGCGAATCGGTGCTGTCGTTCGGTCGTTCAGTCAACCGGATTCACGCTCCCCCGGCCCTGAGTGAACCCAGGGCGCCCCCGGTCCGGGCATTGTCCAGCCCGGCTCCGTGACGTGCTGATTTACAGTCTGCCGGGCAATCTGCAATCTGTCACGGAGCACCGCCTGCGTGGCCTTCTGCTGCATTCACCCGGCTGTAATCAAGCATTCGACTGACGGCAACTTTGCCGGTGCGTCCCGTTTACCAGCGGGCGTTCATCCGTTTAGGTATTCATCCAGATCGGCGCGGATTTCCTCCGGGGTGACGCTGGGCTCGTACCGGCGGATCACGTTCCCATCCCGGTCGATAAGGAACTTGGTGAAGTTCCATTTGATCTCATCGGTGCCGACCGCCTCGGGCCGGGTGTTCTTGACGTGCTCGTAGAGCCCGCCATAGTCCGGGCCGAAGTCGCCGGGGGCCGCGGCGCGCAGGTAGGCGTACAGCGGGTCAGCCTGGTCACCGTTGACGTCGATCTTGCCGAACACCGGGAAGCTGACCGCATAGTTGGTGCTGCAGAACTCCTGGATTTCTGCGTCGGTGCCGGGTTCCTGGCCGCCGAACTGGTTGCACGGGAAGCCAAGAACCCGCAGGCCACGGTCCTTGGTGTCGCGGTACAGCGTCTCCAGGCCCGCGTACTGCGGGGTCAGTCCGCACTTGCTGGCCACGTTGACGATCAGCAGTGGCTGGCCCGCGTAATCACGCAGATCCTGGCTGCCGCCGTCGGCCGTCTTTACCTGGAAGTCGTACACGCTCATGAGCCATTCCAACCGGTTAGCTGGGGGTACCCGCGCTCGGGTGCGGTCAGCTCGACCCTAGCCGCCCGCCGTCAGCTCCCGTTCCAGGGGCGGGCCAGCCGGCCCACTAGACGATCATGGCCGAGGTTAGTAGCGTGAGTAATGGCTGACAGAGGGGTTACACAATCGGGGGGGCCCTATGGCTAAGTACGTGATGTTCTTCTCCTACACCAGCGAAACCTGGGCACGGCTGATCAACCATCCGGAGGACCGGGTGGCCATGGCCCGGCACGCGGTCGAGTCGGTGGGCGGGACGCTCGAATCCATCTACTGGATGCTCGGGGATCGTGACGGGCTGGCCATCGTGGACGCGCCGGATTCGGTCAGCGCCGCCGCGGTGAGCCTGACGGTGACCAGCAGCGGGGCCTTCAAGCACAACGAGACCCGGGAACTGCTCACCCAGGACCAGCTCACCGGCGCACTGACCCAGGCGCGGGAGCTGACCTCGGCCTTCCGGCCGCCCGGCCAGGGCGGCTGATCCCGGGGGGCGACGCCGGGCAGGCTGACGCATCCGCGCCACCCTGCCCGGTGTCAGGTCTACGGCTGCAGCCGGGACAGGCGGCCGACGACGTCCGCGCCGATCCGCAGCCCCTCGTCCGCTCCGACCGCCGGGTAGATGTCGATGTCGAACACATCGCTCCACTCCAGTTCGACCTCCATGACCGGCTCGAAGCTGTCGGCCGAGAAGATACTCACCACCTGGAGTGCCGATGACACAGGCCAGTATTCGGCCATCACCCGGATGCCCTTCGGGTACTCCCACGAAGCCCGGCGCATCAGTGCGGCATCGCGTTCTGCCCCTGACACCGATGAGCGGAATTTCAGCAGCGCGACGTAATCCATGTCGATCCCCCCAAGTTCTCAGTGCTCCCCGGCCCGTCCCCCGGACCGGTGCCCCCGCACCGGCGCCCCAGCCAGCCCAGGCGCGATTCAGCCCATCACACTCCGGCACAGCCGTCAACGGTGCGCTTGTGACCGGGTGGCTGCCGCGTTGCTGCGTAGCGATGGTCAGGCGGCGACCAGGCTCATCAGGTCAGTGGAGGCGCGGCCTGGTAGCTGTCCGGAAGCGGCGTCCCCGTCTCTGCCGACTCGACCTCGACAATGTCACTGCGCATCGGCCTCAGCAGATCGACTAGCTCGTCCTGCTCTGTCTTCGGGATATTGAGCTCGTCGAGCGCTGCCCCCAGATGCTGCATTGCTACATCGAACTCGCCTGCGGTGACTTCCATCCCGTCGTGCGTTTCCCGCATGCTCCGCCCGGTGTACGTGCAGGGACCGCCGGTGGCCTCGCACAACTGGTCGATGATCTCCTTCTTCAGCCGCGGGATGTCGGTCCGCACGAACTTCCCGTTGGCCCGGTCATCGCCTCCCACGCGGGCCACCCAAGATTCCGTCAGCGCATTGATCACATCGAGACCGCCGAGCCGGTCGTACAGCGACTTGGTCTGCGTCGTCGTCATTTTGCTCCCCCTAATCGCTTCGCCAGGCTGATGCCGGGCTGCTGCCTGAAGCTCCCCGGTGCGCTGAACCACGGCACCCATCCCCGTGAGCCTCGGCATACATAACTTCCAGGCTCAACTCGCGCGTGTGGAGGAGCGATGCAGAACGCGTGCAGACGGCGTAGAGATGTTCATTTTTGATTCATATGTGTTCAGCCTGATGGTTCGCGGCTGGGTGACGGTGGACGTGGGCGTTACCCCCAACACCGCGCCCTGACACGCCTGGCGTTCTCCGGGAGCCGCCCACGCGCCGGTCCACCGCGTCGTTCCCGGCGGCTCGCGTGTTCCGGACATCCAAGTAAGTTAGTTAACTCACTTGACGTCGCGAGCTGGCTCCTGATACCAAGTTAGTTAACTGACTTATATCAGGAAGGTGTCCCGGCATGGAATCACCGCAGGGACGGGTCGTGTCATCACCGAACGGGCAGATCGGGCCGGCCGCCGACTCGCGCCTCCCGCTGCGCTCGCGACTGGGCGCGCTCACGCTGCTACTGCTGTGCGCTGTTCAGTTCCTCGACATCGTCGACGCGTCGATCGTCAACGTCGCATTGCCGTCGATCCAGCACAGCCTGCACTTCTCCCAGCAGAACCTGCAGTGGGTTGCCAGCGGCTACCTCCTCACCTACGGGGGGTTCTTGCTGCTCGGGGGGCGCCTCGGCGACCTGCTCGGCCGTCGGCGCATGCTGATCACCGGACTCACCGTGTTCGCCCTGGCCTCGCTGGCCGCCGGTCTGGCCAACACCTCGGGCCTGCTCGTCGCCGCCCGGCTCGTCCAGGGCGCCGGCGCCGCGCTCATGGCACCGGCGGCCCTGTCCACGCTCACGACCACCTTCCGGGAGGGCAAGGACCGCAACACCGCGCTCGGGGCATGGGGAGCCGTCAGCGGGGCGGCCGCCGCAGCCGGCGTCTTCTTCGGCGGTCTGTTGTCCCAGGGCCCCGGATGGCGGTGGGTCTTCTTCGTGAACCCGCCGATCTGTGTCCTCGTGCTCGTCGGCACGCTGGCGCTGCTCGCAGATTACCCTGGAGTCCGCGACCGGGCCGCGACGTTCGACACCCAAGGCGCGGTGCTGATCACCGGGAGCACGCTGCTCCTGGTTTACTCGCTGGTCCGCGCGCCGGCTGTGGGGTGGGGCTCGGTCCAGACCATCTTGACGCTGACCGGATCGGCCATCCTGGCCGCCGCGTTCGCCGTGAACGAGCGGCGTAGCCGCAATCCCCTGATCCCGTTCGCCATCCTGCGGGTGAAGGGACTGGTGGCCGCGGACGTGACCCAGCTGATCGCCTTCGCCGGTTTCCTGTCGATGTTTTTCTTCGTCACCCTGTACATGCAGGAGGTCTTGCACTACTCACCCCTTGAGGCGGGTGCCGCCTACCTCCCCATCACGGCTGGTTTTGTGGTTGCCGGGGGTATCGCCTCTCAGCTGATTACCCGCATCGGCTCCCGCCCGGTGGTCGTCGCGGGCTGCCTGATCGCGGCGGCCGGGATCTACTACCTGTCCCGTCTGCCGTTGCACGGCTCATACGTCACCGATCTGCTCCCCGGGTTCCTGGTCATGTCGCTGGGCGCCGGATCGGTGTTCGTCTCGATCGCCGCCGCCGCCAATGCGGGCGTCCCCGGGGACAAGGCGGGCCTGGCCGCGGGACTGCTCAACGCATCCCAGCAGGTCGGCAGTGCCCTCGGCCTGGCCATCCTGTCCGTCCTGGCGATCACCCGGACCAGCGATCTGATCGCGGCCAAGGCATCCCCCATCGTCGCGCTGGACGCCGGGTACCACCGGGCCCTCCTGGTCGGCAGCCTCCTGATGGCAGCCGCCGCCGTTATCGCCCTGCGGATCAGTAATACCCGCGCCGAGGCGCCACTGGTCCTGGTGAACACCGAGACGGCTGCGCAGCAGGTTCGCCGCTGACCGGCAGGCAATATCCTGATAGTGAGATGACTAACTCAGCAGAACGAAATCCGGAAGCCGCAGCTAAGCCGCCCGGGAAGCGACAGCGGCTCATCGCCGCCGCCAGCCAGCTGCTGCACCAGCAGGGAACCGAAAAGACAACGCTGGCTGACATCGCACAAGCCGCGGACGTGCCAGTGGGCAACGTCTACTACTACTACAAGACCAAAGACGACATCATCGCGGCCGTGATCGAAGCCCACGTCCAGCAGTCCAAAGCGGCACTCGCCTCCATCGAGAGCAGTCACCGCTCGGCCAAGAGCCGGCTGAAGGCCCTCGTCGGCGAGCTGGCAGGTCAAGGAGAGCTCATCGCGCTATACGGATGCCCATATGGCAGCCTGTGCTCGGAGCTGGACAAGCGCCCCGGCCGCCCCGACTTCGCGCAGGTGGACCTGATGCGCGTCCCCATCGAGTGGGCTGAGGAGCAGTTCCGGGCACTGGGTCAGCGCGACGCCCATGATCTCGCGGTAAGCCTGATGGCTTCGTATGAAGGAAGCGCGCTGCTTACCAACACGTTCCGCGATCCGGACATCCTCGCCCGTGAAGCGCGTCGTCTCAACCGCTGGATCGACACGCTCTGATGACCACCCACCAGCACGAACAGGAGCGTGGCCTAGGAGCCGCCGGTGGGCACTAGCCAGGGAGTGGAAACGCCGGGACGGTGAATCACCGGTGGGCGTGACACCCAACACCGCGCCCTGAAGCGCCGGGTGTCCCCGGGCCACCGCGCTCCCCCTGGTTGTCCGCCTGGATTTGACACGTTCGGTTACCGACGAGTAGCGTCGCGCGCCGCGACACGTTTCCGCCACGGGGTGGAAGGGGATTCCCACATGCGGCCGCCCTGGAACTGCAACCAGGACAGGAACGTCGAAGCAGAGAATGACCGGTTGCGCCGGCGCTACGAGGATCGGCGCGAGAATATCCAAACCGACCCGGTGGGCATTCCACATAAGCTCACCCGGGCGATATGCGGCCCCCGCTGGTCAGGGGAACCCGTCCTGGTGACCGCCAGCGGCCGGGACGTCGCCGTCGTTCTCGGCACCGAGAGCACCGACGCGCAGGCCATCTGGCGGGACATCGCCGCCGCCGTGCAAGCCGACGAGGACACCGGGACCGGGGTCCGGCTGATCCCGGCCGCCCCGTTCGCCGAGGGCCTGCGCGCGATCGCGGTGCCGTCCGAGCAGCAGGTGGTGGTGTGGCGGTCATCGGCCGAGTCGGTCACCAACCGGCAGCGGCGTATCGCCGCCCGCCGCGCCCTCCGTGCCCTGCGCGGCCACAAGATCCCGCCTGCGGTGCGGTTGTCGCTGCTGGTGCCTGGGTGGCGCAAGGCCATCCCGATCGCCGCCGCCGCCACCGCCGCCGTGGTCGTCGCGGTGCTGATCTCGGCCGGGCCGGTGCGGCACCCGAACCGCTCGCGGCCCTCGCCCGCTGTGGCCACCCCCCAAGTCACGGCGGGCACCAGCCACGACCACGCCCCAACCCCCAGCAGTGGCCCAGTGGACAGCAGGCGAAGCAATCGAAGCAGTCGAAGCGGCCGAAGCGGCTCGCTTGCCGCAGGCGGCGCCGCGCCTTCCCAGCATGGCCGCACCGCGACCCTCCCGCCAGGATCCGCGCCATCAGCAGGGCGGACATCCGCATCGCCCACCTCGTCATCGCTGCCGCCGTCGCCGCATCCCACCGTCAGGAAGAAGGTGTGCGCGCTGTCGGTGCTCGGGATGTGCGTCAGGTGGAAGTAGGCCTCTTCCAAGATCGGAAGGACCTCTGACGTGGGAGCCGCCTATCGGAATCGAACCGATGACCTACGCATTACGAGAGGCACGTGAGTACGCCGCCCAGCTGCTACCTGCACAAACAGCCCGGCGGATAGCGCTGCATGCACTGATTCCACTGGAATTTCGCGGTCACTCGTTCCACGATCCGTTCCACGCCGCCTGTACCCGCTCGGCCTCTCGGCCGGTAAACCTAGTCTCCGGAGTGGGCAGCTGGCCTGTAGCTAGTCGATCTGTAGGCCGGGTCCTGTGACGGGTCTCTCTGACCTTGGCGGACGTGCTGCACGAGGGCCAGATGGCGATCTGATCCGTAGATCAATGCCATGTGTCCGGCCAGTGCTCCAGAGTCCGCAGCCGCAGGTCAAGGTCCACCGGATGTCCATCCCGCGCGTCTGAGTCCGGTGCTGTCCGTTCAGTCTGTGAGAAAGCTGTGAGAGATCGGTGCCCTAGCTCATGCTCGGGGTTCCGCGCCGGCCTCGCTCTAGGACCTCGATGCCGCGGCCCGTGTCATTGAAC